>JAUXTH010000107.1 GCA_030679035.1 Methylobacter sp.
TCGAGGGTCAGCAGAAGGGGCTCCTGCCCCTCTGCTGACGTGCGGCATCCATGCCGCACCCCTGACGGGCTATTCTCGACAAAAGCTCCGGTGCTCGGCGCGGCAAACGGGAGAAGTACCGTCCGTGCGTAACATCAGTTAATAATCAAATTATCTAATACAGTTTCTTGTTTAGGAAAAACTAATTTTTCCCGGTGCCTATTTTGGGATGGCAATGATTTTTTTTCAAGTGGCTTAAACTCAAACTTTTCAAAGTTTTTTATCTGTCAGATCAAGTCCAGAGTTTTACAGCTAAAGCGTTGGGCAACGAAAAGCTGTTACCCAATGCGACTTTTTTGCCCGCCCCGGCTTAACTTTTAAAACTACGGCTGAACTTTAAACGTTTCAGTATAAGTATCGCCTTTAGTGCAAACGTCTCTCTTGGTTGGCGTTTCGCAAGTTGTATCGGTCGCTTCGGCTTTTAAATCACCTGCTTTTTCCGGCACAAAATAGAACCTGAAATTAGGATCGGTGCTAATGGCAATATCGGTTTTTGCGGTTAAAACCGGTTTTCCGTTAAACGACACTTTAACGTCCTTAACAAAATGCGCTTTTTTAACAAAGCGCGTCACTTGATCCATTTGCATGCCGGTAATATTAGGATGGCTAATCATTAACTGCACTGAGGTTGGCTCGCCGACTTTGACATCGCCTTCCAATCTGAATTTCATTTTGCCTAAACGTTTCATCGCTTCATCTAAATTGGCGCCGATAGGAGCGGAACAGCCGCCGCTGGCTTTGACGAATTTTTTAGTCATGGTCAATTTGCCGTCATTCGTTTGGGCAATCGCGCGAATATTGCTGTTGCTATTAACCCGTATCCGCATCGCAATGTCGGCCTTGCCGCTTTCCGGGGTAAACTCAAAGTCGCCGACGAACGGAAAAGGATTGTTATCGACTAATACCAGGATTTTTTTGATGTAGTGTTCTTTGGTTTGCTTGATTTTGCTGACGATTTTAAACGGCACTAAAGCAGGGTCTTCCGCGCGTACCGGCGTTTCCAGTTCGATAAGGTTATCGGATTCTTCAATCGCTTGCTGGGCAAAGTATTCAGGCTTCAAAACGTTATTCCAAATTTTTTCATCTTCAGCGGCGATAGCGGCAAACGGTAATAATGCCGTGATGAAGATTGCCGATAAGAGTTTTGAGTATTTCATTTTCTTTTCCTATTTTGTTTTAGCTTTGCGCAATTAATGCATGTTATTTTGTAACTATATCAACGTATGCTAACAATGCTTAATAGAACACGGATGCCAAAAGTTACGTTATTTTTTAGCAGCCGGTTAATCTTCCCATTCTAATTGGGCAAAAGCGGTAGTGACGTTTTTGCGGTGATATTCATCGAACAAGGCCCAATTATTTTTCTCGGAATAACCAATGGTTTGCACTGCATCTTCCAAATGCCGGCCTTTTTTAATTGCAGCGCGAATTTCAGTTAGCAACAAGGTTAAATAATGCTTTTGCGCCTGCATACTTTGCGGCCAATCCGTGACTAATTCGCCATGTCCCGGAACCACATAACGAAAATACTGCTTTTCCAGTTTCTCGATTTCTGCAAGCCAGCCTTTTAAACTGCCGTCCAGCGTTGGCACGTGCTCGGTAAACAATAAATCCGACAGCCATATTGTATTGGTTTTTTCGTCATACACGCTCAAGTCATTATCGGTATGCGCGGTAGGATGGGCTGTTAAGATTAAAGTCCGCCCGCCTAAATCCAGTTTCAAGCTGTCTTTGACTTCGATATCGGGGGGAATTAAATCGGCAGCGCTCATTTTGACGCCTAATTGATCTGCGGCTTTGCCCAAATAGTATGAGCCGCGTGCCGCCATGGCTCCGGCTAGTTTATGATGACCGACAAACTTAACCCCGGCCGCTTTGAAAGCGCTATTGCCGTTGATATGGTCGGGATGAACATGGGTGTTAATCACATAACAAATCGGTGTCTGCGTGGTTTCGGTAACGGCTTGTTTTAAGGCTAAACCCTGCTCAGGATTGCCGCCGCTATCGATGACCGCCACGCATTTTTGTCCGACAATAAAACCAAGATTGGCGATTTCGCCATGATTTTTGCTATCCGGGAATTGATGTTTGCCAAAATGCACATACACGCCAGTGGTAATTTCTTTAACCGGCAAAGTGTTGGCAGCTTGAGCTTGTACGGATACCATGAATAAAGCTAGCAGCAGTAGAATTCTCATTAGTTTTCCTTTTTTCTGATACGTTTTGAATTTACGAATAAGGCCGCCGAATAAATATTACAGCTAACATTTAGTGGGACATTTTAGATGTTTATTTATTATTCATCAGCCACACGCCATCCCATTCACCGAGCGCTTGGGCTTTGCGACATTGTTCGGCATAAGCTTGGCATACCGGATCATCAGGCATGACACTAAAAATCGCTTCGGCTTCTGCCCAGAGGCCGGCGTGACACAAACTCAGGGCTTCACGGTAAGCCGTCAAATCGGGAGGTGATATTTTATCGGCTTGGTTTTGCAGTTCGAACACCTTTATCGGAGTATTGCGCCCCGTCACTTTTATCATGCCGATTTCCCGGCCGATGAAATCATCATCGCCGCCCGCTTGCAGCCACGTAGCTTCCGAGACCATGATCGATGTGCCAAATAATTTGTTGGCGTTTTCCAATCGCGATGCCAAATTGGCCGCATCACCCAAGATGGAATAATCGAAACGAACCTTGCTGCCGATATTGCCCACCACCACCTCGCCGGTATGCAGTCCGATACGCGCCTTCAACGCCCCGCCCGCCCTGGAGGTAAAATCCCCGGCGCGTTCCGCCAAGCGCTGTTGGCAGCGCAAGGCAGCCCGACAGGCGCAAGCAGCATGATCGGGTTGATCCAGCGGCGCATTCCAGAAAGCGACTATGCCGTCACCTTGATATTTGTCCAGCGTGCCGCCTTCATCCAGGATGATATTGCTCATCTCCGTCAAATAATCGTTGAGCAAGGCAGTGAGCGGCTCAGGTTCCATGCGTTCGGCCAAGCGCGAGAAACCTTCCAGGTCGGAAAAAAAGATGCTGAGCGTTTTGCGCTCTCCACCCAATTGCAGACGGGCAGGATCGGCCATGATCTGCTCCACGACCTTGCTGCTCACATATTGGCTCAAGGCCGTGGTGACCAATTGTTTTTCCTTGGACAATTGTTGACTTTCCAGCGCGCGCACGACGGTCAAACGCAGCATTTCAGGTTCCCAGGGTTTGGAAATGTATTTGTAGATTTGCGCTTCATTGATGCAACGCACCAACGACTCGGTGTCCGCATAACCGGTGAGCAGAATACGGATAGCCTTTGGCTGCTGTTCCAAGGCATATTTAAGCACTTGGTCACCACTGATATCGGGCATGCGCTGGTCGCAAATAATCAAATCCACCGCTTGTTCACTGATGATCTTTATGGCTTCGGCCCCCGATGTGGCCTTTAAGGTGCGGTATCCTTTGCGGAAGGAGCGCTGTAAGCTTTCAACGATGTCAACTTCATCGTCAACAAAAAGCAGGGTATGCATGATCATGATTATAAAGCCTCTGCTATTCGTTTGGAGGTTGTGTAGGGGATAATAAACATCGCCTTAGCTTATCATGCTGTTCCAATAACAGCGGCATGCCGTCAACCCGTTGGATTTTTGCCATCACGGCACTGCGATACTTTGTCGCAACCCTACAAACTATGGATAATTTTGGGCTAACGATGAGTATAATAGGTAATTATACTTATCTACTAAAGTCTAATGTCATGTCATTTTTTCCACATCCTAATCGACACACACTTGTCTGTGCATTGAGTTTAGCGATGCTTTGCTTCACGCCGCCGTTATATGCCGAGCAAACAACATCATGGCTGGACGCCGTCACCGTTTCTGGGTATGCCAAACTGGTGGCCAAATCACCTAATCGCGCGCCCACTGCCGTTGAATTAGATGATTTAAGTTTGTTTGTCTCTGGCAAATTTAATCGCTGGCTCAATCCTTTTTTGGAGGCCGAAGCCTACAAAATGCCGCTTTGGGAAGCTGGCAAGGGCGCACAATTCAATAGCGCACAACTGGTCATTGAACGGTTGTATAACGATATTCACATCACAGAAAACGACACCTTACGCGGGGGTAAGTTTTTAGCACCTATCAATCATTGGAATATTGTCCATGCCGCACCGTTAGTATGGACGACCAATCGCCCGGTCACGTCAACCTATTCCCGCGCCAACTACATCACAGGCATTAACGTGCGCCACGATTTCGATGCGTTAACAGGTCATGCGCTCGAAGTTTATTGGCAACCGGTGGAAGAATTTAATCCTAAACCGTTAAGCGAACATGAACGCCATTATCAAACCGTCGCTGGCGCACGATGGATTGCTCATGAAGATTTGGATTATTACCTGGGCGTTTCTTTTCAACATGCCAACGTTGCAAAAAGCAATGAAATTCGTAATTCCATTAGCATGGACGGCAATTGGCAACACAAGTGGTTTGAACTGGAAAGCGAATTACTGTTCACTCAGGTTGATACCGATCAACTCCATTATCGCAATCATGACTGGGGCGGTTATGTGCAAATGGCGGTGCCGTTGGTCGACCATTTCAACCTGATCGGCCGCTACGAACATTTTGAGTTTGCCAACAAACTGGCCGCGACCGATACCGCGTTAGGCGGCATTGTGTATCGCCCTGTGCCGCGCTTGTCGCTTAAGCTTGAATGGCAACAAACCGAAGGCAGTATTTCTCACAATCAAACCGGACTTTACAGTTCGATTGCGGTGTTGTTTTAATGAAGCGCTTGATTGTTTTGGGACTTGCCGCCGCGTTAATGCCGTTTTCAAGCGCTTGGGCGGATTTATACATCATTGCCAATAAAGATTTGCCTGCCGCTCAACTGGAGAAAGATGAAATTGCGGCGATTTATTTGCTCAAGAAAAAACATTGGGAAAACGGCGAAGACATCATGCCGATTAACCTGCCCGCACAAGCCGATGCCCGTAATCGCTTCACCGCGGAAATTTTTGACAGCACGCCGGAGAAATTGGGCAGTTACTGGGACAAAATGCTGTTCAAAGGCGAGACTCCGCCGGTAACCCAGAACTCCGAGCAAGCCGTTATTTTATTTGTGGAGCGGATTAAAGGGGCGATCGGTTATGTCGAAACCAAGCCGCAAAGTCCGCAAATCAAAATCCTGCACCAATTTTCAAGCAAGTAATCGGGGAAGTTCATGTCGCGCTTTTCGCTTTCAGTCCGTTTGACGCTGTTTTTCAGTTTTATCGTGTTATTGGTGACCACAACCTTAAGCGCTGTGGTGTTCTACCAATTCGGCGAAAAAATCAACCAGCAGATTGAGCATAACCTCACCGGCATTGCCGACCATAAAGCTGCTGAAATCAGTAACGTATTGCTGTTTGAACGCACCAATTTACTGTCCTGGCGGGCCTCGTCGGTGATGCTGGATGTGGTCGTGGATGATTTGGATAAACGCATCACCACCGAACTGATCAACCTTAAACAATATTATCAGTTACAAGGCGATCTCTATGTGTTCAATGCGGCCGGTGTGCTGATCGCTTCGACGCAGCAGGATGTCTTAAAAACCCAACTGCCTCAAGCGTGGCAAACGCAACAGGACTACGCGCTGGTATTCAAGCATGAGGTGCCTTTTATTAACGGCAGTGTCATCGCCCATGTGACGGCATTAAAACCGCCGCAATTAAAACCCCAGGGCTATTTGGTCATGACCCATTCCTGGGAGGACATTAGTCGGCTACTCGCGCCAACAGACAGCAGCTTTGCGCTGCATAAAGCACATGAAGGAAACCACGGAAGCGCAGATCTTTTTACCGCTAACGGTGTAAAAACAATCGAGATAAATGATGACTTTTCGGAACGGCCCTTATGGCTTTTCGACGGTATCAGCTATTTAGGTTCGATTTCAAAATCCGTATCAGTCGGCGACTTCAGCTTCCAAATTGCCGCGTTCATGCCTAAAAAACTCGCGCTGGAGCCGCTACTTGAGCTGACCAAGAATTTGTTGCTTGCCGCCGCTTTGGTCGGCGTACCGATGCTTGTGCTGGTCAGCTTGCTCAGCCGTCTTCTGGTCACGCCGATCAAAAAATTGACCGACACCATCCGCACGATTGAAGATTCCAACGATTTGTCAATCAAGGTGCCGGTTTCGGGGCGCGATGAAGTGGCCGATTTAGGCAATGCGTTTAACCGCATGACCGCGCGTCTGGGCGAGTTATTTAATAAATTCGTTGTGGTCGAGAAAGAACTGGAAGACTTGAACCTTAGTCTGGAACGTCAAGTTATCGACCGCACCCAGCAATTGCAGGATACGTTGCAAAAACTGCAATCCGCGCAAACGCAATTGGTGCAATCCGAAAAAATGGCCTCGTTAGGGCAATTGGTTGCCGGTATCGCCCATGAGATCAACAATCCGATCGGCGCGATTTATGCCAATATGCCGCCACTGGAAGAATACATTGACGATATTAAAGGCACGGTCGAATTTGCCCAAAGCTGTATGGATGAGACAGGCATACAAAAATTGAACGCTCAGATGGAACAAATCGACTACGCGTTTGTCACCGAAGACTTGGCTAAATTACTGAACAGCCAAAAGCAGGCCGCGGATCGCATTCGCAATATCGTGTTGTCGCTGCGCAATTTCTCCCGCCTCGATCAAGGCGAAGTTAAAACGGTGCGGCTTGAAGAAGGCCTGGATTCGACCTTGCAAATGCTGCATCACAATTACAAGGATCGCATTACCGTCGAGAAAGATTATACGCTCAATGAATCGGTCGAATGTTATGCCGGCGAACTCAACCAGGTCTTCATGAACATACTCGCCAATGCGATTCAGGCCATTCCCGACAAGGGGCGCATTATCATCACCACCGCCAAAGTGAGTGATCAAGCAGTCGTCAGTATCGCCGACACCGGCACAGGAATGCCTGATGAGGTCAAACAGAAAATCTTCGACCCGTTCTTTACCACTAAAGACGTCGGCGACGGCACCGGGCTAGGTCTGTCGATTTCTTACGGCATTATTGAAAAACACCAGGGTACGCTGACGGTCGAATCCGAATTGAATCGCGGTACGCGCTTTATCATTACCATTCCCCTTCGTTTAAATAAGGACGCTTAAATATGCATACGCTGTTACTTGTTGATGATGATCCCGATGTATTGGCGACGCTAACGCGCAGCTTTCGCAAAGGCTACAAAACGCTGTCGGGCACCGGCGGCGAGGAAGGGATTGCGCTTTTGAATGAACACCCGGTCGATTTGATTATTTGCGATCAACGCATGCCCAATATCAGCGGCGACCAGGTGTTAAGCCATGCATTGCAAGTCCAGCCCGCTGCCATTCGTATTTTACTCACGGGTTATGCCGATGTTGAATCGCTGATGACCTGCGTCAACGACGCGCACATCTACAAATACGTCACCAAGCCCTGGGATCCGGCCGAGCTCAATTTAACCGTGGTGCGGGCGTTGGAATCGCTGGTTTTAAAACGTGATTTGGATACGGCACGCGATCAGTTAGAAACCGCTTACAAAGACGCGGTAATCATGTTGTGTTTGGCCGCTGAAGGCAAAGATCAAGATACGGCCAGTCATTTATACCGCGTACAGCATTACACCGAAGCCCTAGCCAGCTCCATGGGTGTCGACAGCGGGGCAGCCGCACACATGGGCTTAATGAGCATGTTGCACGATATTGGCAAACTTGCCACGCCCGATGCCATTTTGAAGAAGCCGGATAAATTGACCGAAGAGGAATGGGTAATTATGAGGGAACATCCGCTCAATGGAGTGCGCATTTTAGGCAACAACCCGTTCTATGAAACCGCGCGGGAAATTTCTGCCGGGCATCATGAAAATTATGACGGCACCGGTTATCCGTACGGCTTAAAGGGTGACAATATTCCGCTATCGGCACGTATCGTAAAACTTGCGGATGTCCTTGACGCACTGACGACGAACCGCCCCTATAAAAAACCATGGACAATGGAAACTGCCATAACGCATATCGAATCACATACCAACATCATGTTTGATCCGGCGGTTGTGGTGGAACTAAAAAAGCTGTTTGTCGACGGGACGTTAATGCGCATTATGACCACGCATTATGGGTAAAAAAACAAGCAGTAGGGTGTACCGTGCGCGCCTTAGCTGTCAAGGCGCGCCCTACCCCACTTATGCTGAACAAAGCAAAACAAAGGCTGGATGAGGCTCCAATGCAGGAAATATTAGTTCTGGGTGATTCGCATACCCCAGTCTTCAATCACCCGTTGTTCAAGGAAAAATTTCCTAACCTGTTTTTCAATGTCCTCACCGTCATTGGCGCGACGGCATCGGGACTGGAAAACCCCAATTCAACTACCCAGGCCTATCCCGTGTTCAGGAAAGCCGTCAGGCAAACCACCGCCAAGCAAATCATTGTGATGCTGGGCGAAGTCGATACCGGCTTCGTCATTTGGTACCGGGCGCAAAAATACCAGGAGCCTGTTGCAGCGATGATGGACAAAGCCATCGCCAATTATTCCCGATTTTTGACTGAATTGAACTTGCATTTTGAAGTCCTGTGCATCAGCGCCCCGCTACCCACCATTCAGGACGGCAACGACTGGGGCGATATTGCCAACGCCCGGCGAGAAGTCACCGCCTCACAAGTGGAAAGAACCGCGCTAACCCTTGAATTCAACCGGATCATGCAGGAGTTTTGCCTGCAAAACGACATCCGTTACATCATGCTGGATAGCGTATCGCTCGGCGATGGCGGCATCGTCAAGACTGAACTGCTCAACAGTGATTGCAATAACCATCACTATGATCCTGAGCAGTATTCCCGGTTGCTGGTTGAGGGGTTAGCGGGGGCGGTTTAAGTCAGCGTGGGCGAACTGTGACGCCGTTTTACAACACCGCCAAGGCGCTTTCATAATCCGGCTCGTTAACTAGCTCACCGACCAATTGCGTGTAGATCACTTTGTCATGCTCATCGATAATGACGACGGCACGAGCGGTCAAGCCACGAAGAAAGGTATCGACGATAGTTACGCCGTAATCATTGGCAAAACTGGAACGAAAGGTTGACAGGGGAATAACGTCTGTTAAGTCTTCCGATTCGCAAAACCGGCTTTGGGCAAAAGGCAGGTCGGCGGAAACGGCTAACACGACGGTGTTGTCCAGATGCGAGGCTTTCTGGTTGAATTTACGCGTTGAGGCGGCGCAGGTTGGGGTATCCAGGCTGGGTACGATATTCAGTACTTTCCGTTTACCTGCATAGGTTGCCAGGGTGACATCGACTAACTCGCGGCTGGTCAGCGTGAATGCCGGTGCATCGCTGCCTACTGCGGGTAATTCGCCGGACGTATTGAGTGGTTTGCCTTGAAATGTGATTGTAGCCATGATTGTTTCCTATAGTGTTGGTTTAATGACAAACGGTTGCGCAATGGGAGAGCATCCTAAAACACATGAGGTGGTTCCCAAGTTCCAGCTCTCATTGTTATACACAAGTAACTGCGGTACACCGTCATTCCGGCAGGGATTGCCGGAATCCAGAGCACAGGGATGTGAATGCTTGATTAAACGGAGCAATTCCCTGAGCTGAGACTTATTGCCTATTTTGGCATTGCCATCCATGGCTTCTGGATCCCGGCAATCCCTGCCGGGATGACGAGCAATTTCAGGCCTACGTTCCTATAGGCAGCAACCTTTCGCCTTGAACCTTGAACCTTATCAATCCTTCTTCTTAGTTTTTGCCCGCTTCAGCAAGCGTTCCTTTTTCTTTACCTGCCATTCGGTTACTTTGGTCTTTTGCCCGTGGAACGGATTGGCTGGCGACTTGAACACCAAGCGTATCGGCGTTCCGACCAAGCCCATTTTGTCGCGGTAATAGTTGATCAAGTAACGTTTGTAAGACTCAGGCAATGCGTCGGTTTGCACGCCGTGGATCACTACAATCGGAGGATTTCTGCCGCCTTGATGCGCGTATTTCAGCTTAATGCGTCGGCTATTCACTATCGGCGGTTGATGCGCGGTGGTGGCTTCTTTCAGGATACGGGTCAACACCGGCGTGGACATATCGAGCATGGCCGCTGCATACAGTTGCTGGACGACATCGAACATTTTGCCGACGCCGCTGCCATGTAGCGCGGAAATCGGGTGCTTTTCCGCAAACTCAAGAAAGGACAGTTTGACATCGAGTTGCCGATGAATGGTTGCCTTTTGGTCGTCGCTGATGCCGTCCCATTTGTTCAGGCCGATAATCAGGGCCCGCCCGGCTTCCAATACCAAGCCTAATAAATGCGCATCCTGGTCGGTGATCCCTTCCCGTGCGTCTATCAGGTAAATGACGACATTGGCTTTTTCTATCGCCTGCAACGATTTAATGACGCTGAATTTCTCGATGGTTTCGGCTATTTTTGATCTTCTGCGCATTCCGGCGGTATCGATCAGGGTGAACTTCTTGCCGTTGCGTTCAAAAGGGATGTAGATGCTGTCGCGCGTGGTGCCAGGCTCATCGAATACGATAACCCGTTCTTCACCCAACAGCCGGTTGACCAGCGTCGATTTGCCGACATTGGGCCGTCCGACCACGGCGATGCCGATTCCGCCAGGTGCCTCTTCGACTTCGCCCTTATCCGGCGGTAACAGCTGGTTAACTTTTTCCAGTAATTCGGGTATGCCACGACCGTGGGAGGCGGCTATCTGCACCGGCTCGCCTAACGCCAGCGAATAGAAGTCCGATGCCGCCATGTTGGCGTCCAGGCCGTCAACCTTGTTGGTGACCAATATGACCGGCTTTTGCAGCTTTCTCAGGGTATCGGCTATCACCTTGTCGGAAACGCTTAAGCCTTCGCGTGCGTCAACCATGAAGAACACGATGTCCGCCTCTTCCAGCGCAATCTGCACCTGTTTTCGGGCAAAGCTTTCTATGCCTTCGGCGTCATCGGCTATGCCGCCGGTATCGACGACCAGACAGGGACGATTGCCCAGTTTCACCCGGCCATATTGTCTGTCCCGGGTCAAGCCCGAGAAATCCGCAACCAGGGCGTCGCGGCTGCGGGTTAAATAATTGAATAATGTGGACTTGCCCACATTGGGTCGCCCTACTAGGGCTATTACAGGTAACATATTTGCTCAGCAGTTAGGAGAATGCGACTGCATGGATGCAGAAGGTAGGGCAACGCAGGAGCAGTTGCCGAGAACGCAGGTGACGCTGATAGTTATGATCAAATAAGATTTTTTTGAGTTACCTGTGTTAATCATATTCATCTGCGTCATCCGCGTTCCATTATAAAATCAGTATCTTTTTATCGGACTTTTATAGCGGCAAGCGTACCGTCTTTTGCATAAACATAAACGGTATCATCTACCACGATAGGCTGGGCATCGATCGGGCCGTCTGTCACTTGCACGCGGCCCATCTGCCTGCCGTCAGTACTGGACAGCCAATGCACCCAGCCTTCCAGATCCCCGGCCACCACATAACTTCCATAGGCAACGGGAGCGGTTAATCTTCTTTGATGCAAATCCTTTTGATTCCACAGGGCCGCGCCGCTACGCTGATCCAGTTGCATGACATGGCTTTGGGAATCCGTCAGGTATAAATACCGGCTATCGTGGCTCAAGCCTGAATGCGATGAAATGGTTTCATTGCGCCACAACACATCGCCGTCCAATTCCGAAACAGCGGCTACGCCGCCCTGGTAGCTGGCAACGTAAATAACGCCGTTAATCTCGATAGGATCGACATCCAGATCGACCAACCGTTCAATTTCAGAGCGCCCTTTGGGAATGGAAATACTGGTTTCCCACGAATATTTGCCGTCAGTCAGGCGCAAGGCCATGAGTTTGCCGTTATCGTAGCCGCCGATCACGTTATCCTCGACAATCAGCGGCGACCCGGTTCCGCGCAGGCTTAAAGCCGGTACGGCACGCTCATAATTCCAGCGCTTGCCGCCGGTCTTTTCATCAAGCGCGAACACGGCGCCATCGGTGGTGCGAACGATAACAATGCCATTGCCGACCACAGGCACGGAAAGCACTTCGCTGGATACTGTGGTTTTCCACAGCACCTCGCCGGTTTCAATGTTTAAGGCGACGACTTCGGCATTGCTGGAGCCCAAGATTAAGCTGTTCACGCCAAGTCCGGGCCCGCCGGAAAAAGGCACCTCGGTTTCAGTCTCCCAGATTAAATTGCCGGCCGTCAGGCTTCTGGCCTGCACCACGCCTTCCCGATCTGCCGCCAGTACTTTTCCGCTGCCGATGGCCGGGATCAATTTTAAGGATTGCTCGTCAGCGCCTACTCCAACCGACTCCTTCCAAACAACTTCAAGCTTGATTTCAGGTGTATATTCAACCAAGACGCTGGGTGGACCAGCGTTGTCTTCTCCACCAAGAAAGTAATCTGTAATGCCGGAAACGCCTTCGGTAACAGCCTCAATAGCCGAACAGCCTGTTAATAAGGTAAAGGCAAAGGGCAAAAGGCAAAGGGCAAAAGGCTTTTTCGCCTTTCGCCTTTCGCCTTTCGCCTGACTCATATCGGTTGAATAGTTACTCATTATTTTTGAGTTTCTAGCTTTTCTTGAGCGGTCAAATCATCAATTTTGAACTGTAACAACGGCGACGGCTGTCCATTTCTCAAGGCATTTTGATACGATGTGCGCGCCTCATCCAAACGGTCCAGGGCCACATACAAATCCCCCACCAATTCGTCATAATTGGCCGAATAGCTGGCCGCTTCTTTGGCATCCACCTCGTTGATGACTTGCAAGCCCTGCTCATATTCGCCGGTAGCCAGCATCAAGCGCACCAGTCTTATCTTGGCGATATTGCTCAGATGTTTGTTCGACTCTGCGGCAACCGTCTTCAAAATCTGCTTTGCTGCGGCTAAATCGCCTTGCTGGGCCTTTAATTTGGCCTCTAATAAACCGCTGTATGCCGCATATTCGCTGCCCTTAAATTGCTCCTGCATGCGTTCGGCCAATTTTTCTACGCTGTCCTTTTTATCGTCATCCAGTGCTTTCAGCAATTGAGCATAAGTTGCGGAAGCTTGCGCTGCCTGCGCTTTCTTATGATCCTGCCAGTAATTCCAGCCCAGAATAAAGACTATGCCCATGACTAAACCGACGATGGTGGAGGTTGAGTTTTCTTTCCACCATCTTTTTAAGGCTTCAACCTGTTCTTCTTCTGTATCGTACATTTCCACTTGTTTTTTCTCTTGTTTGATGTTTAAAAAAAGGCGAAGGACGAAAGGCGAAAGGCGAAAGGCGCATTTTTTGCCCTTCGTTCTTTGCCTTTCACCCTTTAAACCCATGTCATCCGTGTTCTATCAAAAACGTAATCGCCTGCTGCTGAGTCATATTCTGCTGTTCTTGTTCACTATTGCGTAGCGGCTTGACGCTGACCTCGCCGCGACTGACTTCATCGTCTCCCAGAATGATCGCAAATTCGGCACCGCTTTTGTCGGCTTTTTTGAACTGACTTTTAAAACTGCCGCCGCCGCAATTGACCTGCAATTTCAGGCCGGGAATTTCATTCCTGATGGTTTCGGCAAAGCGCATGCCTTCTTGTTCCGCCGTTTCGCCGACCCGGATCATATACACATCAACGGGGCTTGCCAGTTGCACATTATCCAGCGTTTCCATCAGGGCCAGCAAACGCTCCATGCCCATCGCAAAACCGACCGCATAATTGGGTTTGCCGCCCAGCTGTTCGATCAGCCCGTCATAACGCCCCCCCGCACAGACAGTGCCTTGCGAGCCCAGCTCGTCGGTGACCCACTCGAAAACGGTCTTGCTGTAATAATCCAGGCCGCGCACCAATCGGGAGTTGATCTCGTAGCCGATGCCCAGATCATCCAATATCGCGGTGATTGCGTTAAAATGCTGACGGCTCTCATCGCCCAGGAAATCCATCAATTCCGGCGCGTTAGCGACAACATCCCGCATCGCCGGGTTCTTGGTATCCAGAATCCGTAGCGGATTGGTTTCCAGCCGACGCAAGCTGTCTTCATCCAACTGATCCAGACGGCTCTGAAAATAGCTGACCAGACTTTCCCGGTAAACGATACGCTCAGGCATAGTGCCTAAAGAATTGAGTTGTAGGCGAACCTTATCGCGGATACCCAATTTTTTCCACAACCGGTCCATGATCAGGATCAATTCCGCATCAATATCGGGTCCTGCCATGCCGTAGGTTTCAACGCCCAGCTGGAAAAACTGGCGATAGCGGCCTTTTTGCGGACGCTCATGTCGATACATCGGCCCGTAATACCATAACCGGTGCACCTGATTGTGCAATAAGCCGTGTTCCAAACAAGCCCTGAGACAACCGGCCGTGCCTTCGGGGCGCAAGGTCAAGGAGTCGCCGTTCCGGTCATCAAACGTATACATCTCCTTTTCGACAATATCGGTCACTTCGCCGATGGAGCGCTTGAACAGTTCGGTTTTTTCCACGACCGGCAGCCGGATCTCGCTGTAACCGTAGGCGCCGAGTACATCCCTGATGCATTGTTCCGCGTATTGCCAGAGCGGAGTCTGTTCAGGAAGCACATCGTGCATCCCGCGAATTGCTTGAATATTATTTGCCATATTTAATAAGGGTTCTGCTGGAGTTAAAAATCTTTAAGCCCGGCGATTTTTTTTGCTTCATTTGAAAGCGGAAATTTTTCCAGCAACAAGTGTTTATACTCCTTGGCAAGTTCCTTATTACCCATCACCCGCTCAGTTTGCGCAGCAAGCCATAAGGTTTCAGCTGTATGAGCTGCAACGCCCAGATATCGCTGCAAATAGCCTTTTGCCGCCCAGAAATCGCCGTTTTGATAAGCAATTTTTTGCATTTCCGATAATGCCGGCGCATAAGCGTTATTAAGTTGCAGCGCTTGCTTGAAATAATTCTCGGCCATTTGCGGTTGCCCGACAGTCAACTGGCATCGTCCGGCATTCGTTAAGGCCATCCACTGTTTGTCGTTTAACGGGCTTGAACTCGTTTCCGACAATAACTCCATGCCTGTTTCAGGCTCGCCATGTTCACAGAGGAAGCGACCGAAATTATTTTTCACACCCAAATCATCGGGCGCCAGATTCAGCGCGGTCTCATACTGATCTTTGGCCTGATCGGGTTGATTCAGTTTTTCGTACAAAAAAGCCAGCGCATTATGCGCCTGTGCATTACCTGAGTTTTCTTTTAATGCCAGCAGCAAGTTCTCCCGAGCCAGTTCCAGCTTGTTCATGCCCAAATAGCGCACTCCCAGCTGAAAATGTACATCGTCAAGATTATCACTTTGACTGCCGTCCAACAAACCGCAGGCTGATACGGCAGCAGCAAGCAGAACTAGCGCAAATCGATTAACCGTTTTTAATAGCTCAAGCTGCACGTTCGGAACCTTCCGGTTGGATTTTTAAGTGTCTGCGGCTTTTATCTTTGACTTGCCCTACCAGCTGGCCGCAGGCCGCATCAATGTCTTCGCCGCGCGTTTTTCTGACCGTGGTGACTATGCCTGCGTCGTTTAACAGCGTCTTAAAGCGATTAATCGCTTCTTTACTGGAACAGCGATAAGCAGAGTTAGGAAACGGGTTAAACGGTATTAAATTGATTTTTGACGGCACCGTTTTTAACAGCTTGATAAGTCCCCGCGCATCCTGCACCGAGTCATTAATACCATCCAGCATCACATATTCAAAAGTGACGGTTCGCCGCGGTGCAATCTTTGCATTATCACGGCACGCTTCCATTAACTCCTTTAATGGATATTTTTTATTGATCGGAACCAGTTCGTCCCTCAGTTCATCGGTCACTGCGTGTAACGACACCGCAAGGCTTACATCGCAAACCTGGGTTAACCGATACATAGCCGGTACTACACCCGAAGTGCTGACGGTCACCCGGCGCTTGGACAGCCCAAAAGTGAAATCGTCCATCATCAGGTTCATGGCAGCGACCGCATTGTCGAAATTAAGCAGCGGTTCGCCCATGCCCATCATGACTACATTGGTAATTCTGTTTTCCGCTCCCAAGCGTTTTTGCGCAACAAATAACTGGCCGATAATTTCAGCCGTGGTCAAGTTACGGTTAAAGCCTTGCTGGGCGGTGGAGCAAAAGGTGCAGGCCAACGCGCAGCCGACTTGCGAGGAGACACATAAGGTGCCGCGCCCCTCTTCAGGAATAAAAACCGTTTCTATCCGGTTGCCGCAACTGGTTTGCATCACCCATTTACAGGTACCGTCCGTTGCGACTTTTTCAAGCACAATTTCCGGCGTTGCTATGTAACAGTTTTCAGTTAAATAAGCACGCAATGACTTGCTCAAATTGGTCATCAGGTCGAAGTCTTCGACACCTTCCTGATAGATCCATTTAAGCAACTGCGTCGCCCGAAAAGGCTTCTCGCCTAACTCGACAAAAAAGGCCGCAAGGCCTTTTCTGTCGAAATCGAGCAAATTGATGGTTTTGGTTTTAACGGGTTCTTGCACAGATTTCATTCGCTGAGAAAAAATAAGCAATTTCTCTTTGAGCAGTTTCGACAGCATCTGAACCGTGTACGGCATTTTCATCGATGCTGCTGGCGAAGTCGGCGCGGATAGTTCCTGCAGCGGCTTCTTTAGGGTTGGTGGCGCCCATGATGTCGCGATGTTTAAGAACCGCATTTTCGCCTTCCAGCACTTGCATGATCACAGGACCTGAAATCATAAATGCAACCAAATCATTAAAGAAACCGCGCTCGCTGTGTTCTGCGTAAAAACCTTCGGCTTGTTCTTTAGTCAGGTGCAGCATTTTTGCGGCAACGATTTTTAAGTCGTTTTTTTCAAAACGGCTGTAAATTTCACCGATTACGTTTTTTGCTACGGCATCAGGTTTAATGATTGAAAAAGTGCGTTCTATCGCCATTTTTTTAAAACTCCAAGTGTGAATAAATGTTTATAAGTAACGTTAAAATACAAATGGAACGCTGATGACGCTGATAATTATGATTGAATAAGATTTTTAATTATCTGCGTTCATCATATTTATCAGCGTCATCTGCGTTCTATTTCTTATCGAGCAATATTAATAAGCCGCTAATTATACCTGATCAGCCGCTGTATTTTGAAAATACCTGACGGTTAAGGCCGGGTATCGAGTTCCGCGCCTTCTTTTACCGGGATCATCAAATCTTCAGCACTGAGACCCAACAGTAAAGCCGCAGGACTCGCGATAAAAATAGAGGAATACGTGCCAAAAAATACGCCGAACAGCAGCACGATGGAAAAATTATGAATCACTTCGCCGCCCAGGAAGAACAAGGAAACCAGCACCAGCAGCACCGTCAATGAAGTCATAATGGTGCGGCTTAAGGTGACATTGACCGAAATATTCATGATTTCTTCGGTCGATTTATTTCTTAATGCCCGGAAATTTTCGCGGATACGGTCATAAACCACGATGGTATCGTTCAACGAATAACCGATCAGCGCCAGAACCGCCGCCAATACCGTCAGGTCAAACTCCAGCCCTAAGACAGAAAATAAGCCCAGCGTCACAATGACATCATGTAAAGTGGCTATGATCGCACCGACCGAGAACTTCCATTCAAAACGCCAAGCCACATAAATCAAAATGCATATCGTTGAATACAGTAACGCTAAAAAGCCGTCCTCAGCCAAATCGTCGCCGACTTGGGGGCCGACAAATTCAACGCGACGCACACTGGCCGGTTCTGCGGTATTTTTGTTAATGGCCTCAAGCACTTTAGCGCTTAATTCGACATTGCTAACCCCTTCTTGCGGTTTCAGGCGAATCAGGACGTCTTTTGCGGTACCGAAATTCTGCACCGTAGCATCGCTAAAACCTTCAGCATCCAACGTGTTACGCAACACGGTTAAATCGGCAGTTTTTTGATAGCCCACTTCGATCAAGGTACCGCCGGTAAAATCGATACCCATTTTCAAACCGTGTATAGCCAGCGATCCTATCGAGATAATCGTCAATATGCCGGAAAATATC
Organism: Methylobacter sp.; assembly: GCA_030679035.1. GTDB lineage: Bacteria > Pseudomonadota > Gammaproteobacteria > Methylococcales > Methylomonadaceae > Methylobacter_A. The sequence continues at coordinate 18,031 of JAUXTH010000107.1, forward strand.
AGCGCTTTATTTCGGTTGCCTATAAAATTTATATCTTTTTTAAACATATTTAATCCTCTATGTAGGGGCAATCCCTTGTGGTTGCCCTTTTATTGTTGTCTGAACCAGGGCAACCACAAGGGATTGCCCCTACACAAATTTGTCTAGATAGATAATTTCTCAACCCTGCGGTTACCGTATATCCAGTTAATAACCATCCGCGTACCGGTAATTGCGGTAAACATGGATGACAAAATCCCGATAATCAGCGTCACCGCAAAACCTTTAACCGAACCGGTGCCGTAAGCAAACAACACCACAGCGACCACAAGATTGGTAAAGTGGGAGTCCAGAATGGTAGCAAAGGCTTTTTCATAACCGATAAATATGGCGGATTGCGGCGTGTTGCCATTTTTGAGTTCTTCCTTAATCCGCTCGAAGATCAACACGTTGGCGTCAACCGACATACCCACGGTCAGGATGATCCCGGCAATACCCGGCAAGGTCAGGGTTGCCTGCAACATCGACAAAATCGCCACAACAATGACCACGTTAAACGCCAGCGCAAAGTTGGCGATCATGCCGAACAACCGGTAATAAACCGCCATAAACAGCACAACCAAAGCAAAGCCCACCACAAAAGACAACATGCCTTTATCGATATTGTCCTGGCCTAAACTGGGGCCCACGGTGCGTTCTTCGACAATATCAACGGGAGCTGCCAACGCGCCGGCCCTTAACAACAACGACAGGTTGCGCGCTTCCTGGGGACTGTCTAATCCGGTGGTTTGGAACCGATGGCTGAAAACGCCTTGAATCGTCGCCACGTTGATGACTTTTTCAACCTTTTCTTTATGGCGGACTTTTTGGCCGTTCACCACTTTGGTTTCAACTTTATATTCGATGAATACCACCGCCATTGGCTTGCCAATATTAGCCTGGGTCAATTTGCCCATTTTGGCCGCGCCTACACCGTTCAGAGAAATATTTACCGAAGGCCTACCGTCCTGATCGACGCCGGAAGAGGAATCGACGATTTGATCGCCGGTCACAATAACCCGGCGATCCAACAGGATAGGGTTGCCGTTACGCTCAGTGTACAAACGACTGCCGACCGGAACATGCCCTTCGACCGCTTTTTGCACATCGTGTTCCACATCAACCAGACGGTATTCCAGGGTCGCCGTGGTGCCCAAAATTTCCTTGGCGCGGGTCGTATCCTGTACGCCGGGCAACTGAACCATGATGCGGTTTTCGCCTTGCTGCTGGATCACGGGTTCTGCAACGCCCAATTCGTTGACACGATTACGCAGGGTAGTCATGTTTTGCGCGACGGCAAACTTCTTAATATCGCGCACTTCTTTTTCAGAAAGCGTCAACCAAACCTGATCCTGCTCCTTGGGTTCGGTGACCTCCAGCGTGCGAAAATCCTTAGCCAGCAACTTCAACAACGCAGGCTTGTCATCCGCTGAAGTCAACTTAACCTTGATGAATCCATTGTCCTTCAAAACAGATTGGTAACGTATTTTTTCGTTTCTTAACGCCAACCGTACATCATCGTTGTAACGCTCTTCAGCCTGCTTGGCGGCAGCATCCATGTCCACTTCGAGCAGAAAATGTACACCGCCACGCAAATCCAGACCCAGATACATGGCGTCCGCACCCAAAGCTCTTAGCCAAGCGGGAGTGGTAGGCGCCAGATTTAACGCAACGTTATAATCGTCGCTCATTTGATCCCTGAGCAAATCCGCTGCTTTAAGCTGATCGTCGGCGCTGTTAAACCGGGCTAAAATGCGGCCGTCTTTAAACTCAAACGCCTTGACATTAAATCCGGCTGTCTTGATCGCAGACTCGATCTTATTTGCCTGTTCCTGCACCAGCTTAGCCGGGTGTGTCGATGACACCTGAACAGAAGGATCGTCGCCGTACAAATTCGGCAACGCATAAATAATCCCGACCGCAAAAACAATCAGGACCAATAGGTTTTTCCAAAGGGGGTAATGGTTTTGCATGTGTTATTCCAACAATTCAACTATGTCGTAGGATGGGTTAGAGTATCGCGACCCGTTAGAGCACGAAGTGAACCCCATCCTACGCGCTATGACATTAAACTTTTGCGACTTTTTTAGTGATCGCTTTATAAGTTCCTTTCGGCATCATGCTTTCAATGTTATGACGCTGTACCTGAATAAAGGTATTGTCGCAAATTTCAATCTTGACGAAATTGTCATCCAGATCGACGATCTTGCCCAAAATCCCGCCCGAAGTAACCACTTCAGAGCCTTTAGTGATTGCGGCAATCATTTCCTTCTTCTCTTTGGTGCGTTTTGATTGCGGACGCAGAAACAAAAAGTAAAAAAACACCAGTATACCCAATGGGAACAGCATGCCTTCAATGCCGGGTGATTGGGCGGCGGGAGCAGCTGCGGCTACAGCATCAGAAATAAAAAAACTCATGGTTATCCTCGGGGGTTATTGTTATTAAAATTAAGCGTTGTAATTAAAAAAGTTCGCCATTATGCCACAGTCGGCACGGCTTTTCCTCGTTGTTGGTAAAATTGCTTGACAAAAATATCCAGCTCTTGCCTTTCAATCGCATCGCGCAAGCCCTGCATCAGACTCAGGTAATAATAAAGGTTATGAATGGTATTGAGTCGTGAACCCAGCATTTCCTTGCATTTATCCAGGTGCCGCAAATAGGCCCTGGAAAAATTCCGGCAAGTATAACAGCCGCAGGACTCATCCAAAGGGCCGGTATCAAACTCATACTGGCTGTTTCTGATCTTGACCACGCCAAAAGTAGTAAAAAGATGACCGTTACGGGCATTGCGGGTCGGCATCACACAATCGAACATATCAATACCGCGCCTGACCGCCTCCACCAAATCTTCCGGCGTCCCCACGCCCATTAAATAACGCGGCTTGTCGACCGGCATTTTACCGTGCACCACATCCAGCGTCGCCATCATCTCTTCCTTGGGTTCGCCAACCGACAATCCGCCGATCGCGTAACCGTCAAAACCAATATCCACCAAACCGGCTATCGACTCCTGGCGCAGATGTTCATACATCCCGCCCTGCACGATGCCGAACAAAGCCGATGCATTACCTTCATGAGCCGCCTTGCTGCGCGCCGCCCAACGCAACGATAAACGCATCGAATCGGCCGCCTCATGAACCGTCGCCGGATACGGCGTACATTCATCGAAAATCATCACGATGTCCGAGCCCAGGTCTCGCTGCACCTGCATCGATTCTTCCGGCCCCATGAAAATGGAGCTGCCGTTGATCGGCGATTTGAAAGTGACGCCTTTTTCAGTGATTTTTCTTAACGCACCCAGACTGAATACCTGAAAGCCGCCGGAATCGGTCAAGATCGGCTTGTCCCAATGCATAAAATCATGCAAGTCGCCGTGCGCCTTGATCACATCCATGCCGGGACGCAGCATTAAATGAAAGGTATTGCCCAGAATAATCTGTGCGCCGATGCCGGTCAATTCATCGGGCGTCAGCGATTTAACCGTCCCATACGTGCCGACCGGCATAAAAATGGGCGTTTCCACGATGCCACGGGCAAACGTAAGCTGACCGCGCCGAGCATGGCCGTCCGTATTGATTAATTTGAAGTCCATAAAAACTTGAGTGCTTTGATTAAGGCTGGGAATTATCCCGGCTTTTTAAATCAATGTATATGTGAAATGCATAAAACAAGCCCTCCACATTTTCCGCACAAATCCAGGCGGGTACAATTTGCGAATCTGATATAGTAGGAATATGTCAGATAAAGCACACTGTTTTGTGCCCACGCAAATGGACTCCTTCATGATAACTCAACCAAACCTACGGGCTATACTAATGAACATTGCAGAACGCATTTATGAAGCCGTTAAAACCCTGCCCGAACACACCGCTTCCGAGGTGTTGAATTTTGCAGAAAGTTTAAAAGCCAAACAAGCCGATGATGAACGGATACGCAGAGAAAATGCACTAACTACTTTGGCGAAATATCGCGGTCGTTTCAAAGCAGGCAAATTTAACCGCGAAGAATGCTATGACCGCTAGGGTGTTTGCCGACACCAACCTGTTTGTCTATGCCGAGTCACAAGATCTGGATAAATCATCCCGCGCCATTGAAATCATTCAGAATGCGCTGGTTATCAGCACCCAAGTAATCGAGGTAAAAAGAGAAACTGCGGGAGTAGGACGGCACTCGGAAATTGTCAATGTAGTTGTCGCCTCGAGGGTTAAAACTTACGCTACTTTTTTGGCATGGATAATCACCTCCTTTGTATCGCCTTCTTTTGCTTTGGCCTTATCAGGATTAAGATGAACCGCTTGGATTCTTTGCCA
>JAUXTH010000108.1 GCA_030679035.1 Methylobacter sp.
TGGCAAAGAATCCAAGCGGTTCATCTTAATCCTGATAAGGCCAAAGCAAAAGAAGGCGATACAAAGGAGGTGATTATCCATGCCAAAAAAGTAGCGTAAGTTTTAACCCTCGAGGCGACAACTACATTGACAATTTCCGAGAGAGCATTTCTCCTTCCAAAGAATCGTACTCTGCTTCTATATTATCTCTTGCAACGTGCTTTTCTTCCGCGATGAGGTGTATAGAAAAGCTGTGCATCACCGAATGTTCGATGTGCAATACTGCGACTGAAGTAATACGAGGGGAATATCCCTCATTTGAATCGCTGAGATTTTGGCAGGAATAGTGAATTGCAAACAACGAGCTTGAATTCTCAGTCAATTCCTTGATGGCTCGTTTAAAATCCACAAACTTACTCCTGTGAAATATAACGCAGAGCTAACAGGGCGCGGTAAAGCGCCCATAATTTGAACATAGATTGAATCCGCGCTCCTGTTGAGCGCAGGGTTAGGCACATTTTTGAGGAGCTATGAATCTTAAAAATAACGACACCTTGCAAACACCAAAATGGGTTTACACGGAACTTGGCTGTATTGACCTTGATCCGTGCGCTGGGATCGATACCCGAATTGCTGCAACAAATTGGGCAATTGAGCGCGGAGAAAATGGACTAGAGCGCGAATGGTTTGGATTTGTGTACTGTAACCCACCGTTTTCACAAAAAGAAAAGTGGGCGCAACTGATGATTAAACACGGCAATGGAATTTTGATTTTGCCGGAACGAGGTTCTGCGCCTTGGTTTGGACCACTGGCAATGGCTGCTGGCGCTTACATGGTGATGGGTAAAAAGATTAACTTTGTTGGCGGACAGAGCAGTAATAATTTGGGGAGCGCTCTTTTCCCCTTCGGAGATGAGGCAAGAGACAGGCTTTTGAGCAGTCGCCTTCCCGGACATTTTGTGGAGGTGATGAATTACCGGGCGCGTGAGTGTGCATAACGTAAAGCTAACCGGGCGCGGCACGGAAAGCTGACAAATAAAACCGCATTATAACCGCGCTCCGGTTGAGCGCCATGTTAGGGGCGGCGACGGTTTTTAATATATGACAGTAGGCCATAAAAAAATGCTGTGTGTGAAATAAACAGAATAGGAATAAAGAGTATGTAAGCCCATCCATTTGCACCACACGAATCGTAGTCATAGTTACCGTTACATTCAGGGCGGGGTAGTAATTTCATTAGTAAAACAAATGGCCACATGAATGAAAAGTAAGAACCAAGGGCAAGCCACTGTGGCGGAGACGCTGGGTAATGCCAAATGCTAACGACAATACCGAACGCAACAACGCCTACCGCCAAAAATGACAGTGTAAGGGCAAAGGCGATGGCGAGAAGATTCCGATTTGAGGAGTCTTTAACTAAAAGATAAACGACAACAGCAAGTGCAACAATGCCTCCCATTACGCTGCCTATCAAAAATGACAGCGTAAGGGATAAGGCAATAATGAGAAAATTCCGATTCAAAGAGCACCTAACGTAGAGCTAACCGGGCGCGGCCCGGGAAGCTGAAAAAACAAAACCGTATTATAACCGCGCTCCGGTTGAGTGCCATGTTAGACTCATGCGCTTACGACTTGCACTAAAAGCCGTGCCCAGATACAAGAAAGAATTAACGAACCCACCAAAAAAGCCAGCCTTCTTTGCTTTAAGATATTGCTGGTTGTATGAATATAAGCGTGAATGTAGCGAACGCCAACAAAAGCCCATGTTAAGCCAATGTATAAGCCATCGACTTTATGACCAGCATATAGAACGAGGCATACAACATAAAACAAAACGGGTAATTCAAATAGATTTGTGTAGTGGTTGGTGACTTTTGCTAGATAGTCGGGTAGCTTTGCTCCTCTATTCAATTGGAAATACCCTGGGTTGAGGCTATCTTCTTTCACTGCTTTGAAGCGGAGCTTCAACATCCAAAGCCCAATGCCAAATGTAAGCAGGAACATTGCAAATAATGGTAGAAGTATTAAGTCTTGGTTCATCTTTTCAAATTCCCATGATGAAGTCTAACGTAGAGCTAACCGGGCGCGGCTCGGAAAACTGAATAAACAAAACCGCATTATAACCGCGCTCCGGTTGAGCGCAGGGTTAGGATGCAAACAACCGAGTCTTCTTATAGGAATTAATATCAGTAGAAGGCGGATATTATTTTTTATACTCTTTGCCATCAAATTTAAGAAAATAGCTATTAACTCTTTTTTTATCACTTACACCACGGGGAAGATTATCCATGTCGGTGTCAACAGTAATAGTCTCAACAATTCGTAAATCTGAAAGGCCATTAGTGACTGTGTCTGCTACCGATATAGTTCTCGATCCATATTCCCATACATCATGATCGGTTGCACTACCAATACATCCGCTCAGCGCATTTTGAAATTGCATGTCCATCTTCAAGATTGGACGCAAATTATTTTTCTCGGGTACAAATAATGTTAGTTCGTCCCAAGATGCACCATCAGCACAACTTGGCCCCCTGGCCGTGCTATTAAACCGCAAACCGAAAGCTCGTACATCCTTAGACAGTTGATACCTTGCTGTATCAAGTCGCAAGCTAGTTTCACCAACTTCTGTAACTGCGTCTTCAGTTATAACACCCTTATAATTACTAACAATACGCTTTGTTTTTTTATTCATCAGCGCTAAGGTAAGCGATTTTTCATACTCAATACCTTCGTCAAAAACAAATGCAACTAATAAAAAATTACCTCCATAAGGCCATGATTTGCATGACTCAGAAACAATAACACCTCCTTGACTCCTAGGGCCTAAATTCTCTATTCTCAAATATTGCCCAACAGCATCATATGTTTCTTTGGTACATACTTCATCAATTGCTCTAGCGAATACAGGGGGCGTCCAAAATACTGTTGCAAAAAAAATCAGGCTTAATGTTTTTCTCATCTCGCTCTCGCTTAGATCGTTTATGTTGAGTAGTTGCACCCTAACGTAGAAATAACGGGACGCGGCGCGAAGAATGAAGATTAAACATAGATTGAATCCGCGTTCCCGTTGATTGTTATGTTAGGTTTATTTTGCATAAATGAGGCGCGATGCGCCCCCTACCGGGCTTGTTAGGTCTTTGTTTAAAAATTATGACTATAGCCATTTATTGGATCTACATTTCATACAGACTGAGCCCCATTGAACTTGCTAAAGCGTACCAAAGCTTTTGCCATCTTACGCTTTCAAGCTCAGTTCCAATATAAGTAGTTTCGTAGTTTCCTCTACGAAGTAACTTACCATTGCCAATATAACTTAGTTCGAACTCCCCCATTTTGAGCACACTCATTTCACTCGGTAATACCGAAAGTAACGGTTTTATATAAACAGGATCATCAGCTACCACTAAAAATTCATCGAATAAATGCGAATAATTAACCATGTGTTCAGCTAACTCAAGGCTATACCATTCCTCAGCAATAGTATTTATTCTGATTTCACCTTTATCGTACTCTTTTACTGTACCATTCAAATATTCGATTTCATGACCATTTTCAGGCAAATGAAATACAAAAACAGTTACAAAAGATTTTTCATGCAACCACTCTATAGCCGAGAATATAATTTTATCTAAGGCTGGTCTACTAAAGTCGCGTTCTGGGTATAACTCTTTGTAAAAGAGTAATGATTTGCTTAATTCCTGACAAACAAACGGATAGTCAACATACATCACTCTATATTTAGCTGGTTCCCGTTGTATTCGCTCTTTGTAAATAGTTCGAACTTCATCTACACACGATGCAGGATTTTTATTTATCTCTCTCCCAGTAAACCTTATTACTGTATATCCTGCACGAGTTAAATATCTTTGCCTGATTGCATCCTTCTCTAATTGTGCTGGGCTTGAATGGTAGGCATGTCCATCTAATTCAATAATTAGCCGTGCATCTCTCAATATAAAATCAACTCTATAACGTCCGTGTTTTTCTTTATCGCCAAACCATTGCTCGCTTTCAATTGCACTAGCCAAATCACCAAGTTCTTTACTGAATTCAGCTTCAATATATGATTGTCCACGATCTCGATACCAGCTCGGAGCAGTTTTCGGTTGTCCAACATGATTCATATATTCTGCTTGTTTTGATTGGAACCTAACGTAGAGCTAACCGGGCGCGGCCCGGAAAGCTGAAAAAACAAAACCGCATTATAACCGCGCTCCGGTTGAGCGCCATGTTATGCCTAGTGTTCATTCCGACCATTGCGGATTCCAGACAATTTCCCAGAGGTGACCATCGAGGTCTTGGAAGTAGCCCGAATAACCGCCCCAGAAGGTGTCATGTGCGGGTTTAACAATGACAGCGCCCGCCACAACAGCCTTTGCCATAACCGCGTCAACTTCTGCTTTTGACGAAACATTGTGGCCCAATGTCATTTCGGTGGGACTGGTAAGGCCAACGGCAAGTCCTGTGTCATGACTGATGCTCTTGCGAGGCCACAAGGCCAAACGTCCTGGCTGAAGCTGGATGAATACAACAGCCCCATACTCAAACTCTTTGCTGATGATGCCTTCAGTAGGGAAGCCCAGGCCATCACGGTAGAAACGCAATGATACATCGAGGTCATCAACACCGATGGTGATGACTGTGATTCGTGGTTTCATTTGTGTTGGCTCCTATAGGCATAACGTGGAGCTAAGGGGCGGGAGCGATAGCGACCGTCCCTTTGAGCGCAGTGTTATGAGTGCCACTGCATCTTATAAAATGAATCATCTTCATCATACTGGCAAAAACCCAATTTTAAATAGAATGGTCTGACCGGATTGGCTTTGATAACACTAAGCCTCAAGGGTAAAGACTTTTCTTTTGCGATACTCTGGATGTATCTCAGAACCCTCCGCCCTATGCCTTTTTGTCGGTACTCTGGTCTGATAATAATCATTTCTAACCAAAGATGGTCGTTACCTTCCTTTAAAATAAATCCGCCAATTCTTTCGATGCCATCGTTAATTATTTTCCAGTCAGTAGGCTTCAAGTTATTATCAAAGCCATTGCTTTGAAATTCCTCATTCCAACCCCAAGTGGCTTCAATACATGGTTTCATCGCGTTTTGGTAGAGATTGTAAAGCCATTCTCTATCAAACGTTTTACCATTTATTAACTGAAATTCTTTCATGCCTTCACTAACTCATAACGTAGAGCTAACCGGGCGCGGCACGGAAAGCTGAATAAACAATACCGCATTATAACCGCGCTCCGGTTGAGCGCCATGTTAGGCCAAGAAGCACGATGAAAGCCAAACCACCTTGGACAAAAATCCTAAACAACGCACTGGACGCTAAACCAACACAGGACTCGCGGCTTGCGTCGTGCACGGCACACCTAAGCCCAACCAAAACAGTAGCGCTGCCCCGCGCATGACGCAAACGCATGGCTGATGATAGCAGAACTGCTCACAAACGAAACCTTACCGTAACCACCGAGGCTGATGAAAGCAAGCCAAAGCCAACACATTCATTCCAGAACGCCTAACGCAAAGCTAAGCAGGCGCACAGATGAAAGAAAATAAATACTACGGCACTATGGCTGCGCTCTGCTTGAGCGTTGGGTTGTACGTCAACAAAACCGGATAGAGAAATAGAATGCAGATTAACGAAATTGCAGAAAAACAGTTTGACTGGGTTGAGCGCATGGGCTGGCACAACAAAACGGTACTTGAGGCGCTAGCGCTGGTTGCTTCGGAAGTCGGCGAGGCCGTGAACGAGTGCCGTGGAGAAGCGCCAACGCAAGAATTCGGAACTGAACTCGCCGACATCATCCTGCGCGTTGCAGACCTTGCGCACTGGCAAGGCATTGACCTATCCGCTATGATCGCCGCCAAGATGGAGTTGAACGAAGCTCGGGGAACCAGAGGACGCCGAATTTGACGTACAACGTAGAGCTAACCGGGCGCGGCACGGAAAGCTGAAAAAATAAAACCGCATTGTAACCGCGCTCCGGTTGAGCGCCATGTTAGGCTTTTTGCTCAAGAACCAACTCATAATGCTCTACTGTGGGAAACGGACTATAAAAATGATGAAGCAACTTTTTCCATTCCTGATACTGAGGTGATGTACGAAAGCCAATTGTATGTGCTTCAAGGGTTTGCCAATTAACTAGCAGAATATAACGACTTTCATTTTCCACGCAGTGTTGAAGCTGATGCGAGACATAACCATCCATGCTGGAAATAATGACTGATGCAGCACGGAATGCAGCCTCAAACTCAGCTTCTTTGCCTGGAATAATATTAAGAACAGCAACTTCAAGCATGTGTTTTTCCAAAAGCCTAACGTAGAGCTACCCGGGCGCGGCCCGGAAAGCTGAAAAATAAAACCGCATTATAACCGCGCTCCGGTTGAGCGCCATGTTAGGCCAAGAAGCGCGATGAAAGCCAAACTACCTTGGACAAAAAGCCTAAATAACGGACTGGACGCTAAACCAACACAGGACTCGCGGCTTGCGTCGTGCGCGGCGCACCCAAGCCCAACCAAAACAGTAGTGCTGCTCCCGCGCATGACGCAAACGCATGGCTGACAATAAGCAGAACCGCTCACAAACGAAACCTGACCGTAACCCGCTGAGGCTGACGAAGGCAAGCCAAAGCCAACACATTCATTCCAGAATGCCTAACGTAAAGCTAACCGGGCGCGGCACGGGAAGCTGAAAAATAAAACCGTAGTATAACCGCGCTCCGGTTGAGCGCCGGGTTAGGCCGACAAGCAGAACTACCGCAGCCCCAACAGAGACCAACCCAAAAGCTTAAAAATTACGCCGATAACCGATAAAAACACCGACTTTGCGGCTTGCATCATGCGCGGTAAACCAACCGGGATAAAAGCATAACAGCCACGGGCCGCGCATGACGCAAACGCATGAAACTACGCAGCCCGAACCGCTCACACGAACGCCACTGCAAACACCTGTGATCTTCAAATAAGCAACCATTACAAAACATCAAACTAAAAACGCCTAACGTAGAGCTAACCGGGCGCGGCCCGGAAAGCTGAAAAAACAAAACCGCATTATAGCCGCGCTCCGGTTGAGCGCCATGTTAGGTATCACAGACGCTCCCACAGTTCTTGAACCGTGTAGGTAATAGTTGCCTCTACGCGATTCTCGTTTGGGCCGACAGCGACGCGATATTTCACGAAGCGGCCAGTATTCCAGTGAATCGCGAAGCGCAAGATCAATTCACGGTCGTTCCACGCAATGTCATAAATTTCCGGGCTCTCGCCGTCAGAAGTGTCCACAACAGAAACAGTGACAGAGCCATCAATTACCAAGAACGAAAACTCGACATCGGAGAATCCATCGCAGTGTTTCCACGTACCTACGATCCTATTGCTTTGGTTAGAAGGCATGGCGTTGTCCATTGTGACACCTAACGTAGAGCTAACCGGGCGCGGCACGGAAAGCTGAAAAATAAAACCGCATTATAACCGCGCTCCGGTTGAGCGCCATGTTAGGCATGGTGTCGCTCGTATGCCCTTGCGTCGATTTCAAACGGCGCATTGTCGTACCCAACAGTAACGATTTGCTGAAGATAAACGGGAAGAAAGGCCGCGATGGAACCAGCTTGTTCGTATTGATGAACGTGCCGAAACTCATGGGATAACAGCCTGACATTTCCGTGACCGTGGCAAATATAGACGCCGTAACCAAGCGTTAAACCAACCATACCAGGGCCGAGTAGTCCCGTGGCTAGGGCAGCCTGCTTCAGTTCAATATCTTCGGGTAGTGGCAGAGATGGGACTTCAGAGACCCGAATAAGCTCGGGATGCAATACGCCAACGCTTCTTGCTACAGCAAGCAGAACCTCGTTCAGCGGCTGGCCTACCTGTGCAATGGTCGAGTACTGAGCCTCTGCCCACGAAATTGCTTTGGGTGCGAGCACTGGCAAAGCGGCGCGAAGATCAAATGTCATGGGAATACCTAACGTGAAGCTAACCGGACTTGCGCGGCTTTTCGCGCAAGTCCGGTTGAGCGCAGGGTTATGTTTTCGGGAGCTATACCATCCATGTTTCTTTTTCTATTTGTTTTTCCGCATCCTCTCTTAACGCAGCAGGGAATATTGACGTCTTCTGCAAATCAGCTCCACGACAACTTAGTTTCCTTGATTTCGCTTCTTCGTATGTTGGAAAGGGCCCCTCAAGCACAGCGTTCCCCGGTTTAATGTCTATTCGTTTGTCGAAGACTCTGTATGCAAACCAGTAACTCAAGACTTACCTCCTTTTTAACCAAGACGTTGAGTTGCATCTGTGTCGATTGACAACCCTGGATGCATTTTTCTGACCAATGACACAGCCTCTTGCTTATTCTTTGCCTCAACCTCTACATTGAAAGATAAAAGACCGGAATGTAACTGTTCACCAAATGCATTGATGTTTATGCCACGCTTCTCAAAATCGGAATAATCCCTTTCACGTCCCTCTTGAATTACAACAACAATATACGTTGATTTCGACATCGGTTATCCGTCTTCTCTAAAATCGGGGTAAAAAACATAACGTAGAGCTAACCGGGCGCGGCCCGGAAAGCTGAATAAACAAAACCGCATTATAACCGCGCTCCGGTTGAGCGCCATGTTATGTGGCTATACATCCTGTGACTGGATTAGGTACTCACCGTGAGAATCAACCTGTCC
>JAUXTH010000120.1 GCA_030679035.1 Methylobacter sp.
TGTACAGCAAGGAAATGATGACGCTGGCGGACGGCTTCATGCAGTGGGGGTATCCGCGCCTGGAGTTCGGCGGCAGGCATTTGAATAATCCTGAGACGGAAAAAGTCCCCGATATCTTACATAAAGCGCTTTATGGCCTGGTTCAAGGCGCCAGCCTGATTGTTTTTTTCATATTCCTCATGTGGACCTTATCTGCCGAACGGTATCAACGACTCACAGGCAATTCAACGGCGAAAGCGGTTCTTGCGGTCGTGTTTGTTATCGTATCGTGTAGTTACGCTTTAATTTACCTGTCCGGCTACTACCACGTGTTCGGCACCGACAAAGTCGGCGAGGACGTGTTTTATCAAGCCGTAAAAAGCATCCGCACCGGCTTGGTCATCGGCACCTTAACCACGTTAATCATGCTGCCGATGGCGATCATCTTCGGCATCCTGGCCGGGTTTTTTCGCGGCTGGGTCGATGACATCATCCAATATATCTATACCACGCTCAATTCCATCCCCGGCGTGTTGCTGATAGCGGCCTCGATCCTGATGGTGCAGGTGTACATGGCCAATCACGAAGCTGCCTTTACCAGTGTCATCGTCAGGGCCGATATGCGCTTATTGTTCCTGTGCATGATCCTCGGCGTGACCAGTTGGACAGGCTTATGCCGCTTGCTCAGGGCGGAAACCCTCAAGCTTCGGGAAATGGAATACGTCCAGGCCGCGCAGGCTTTGGGCGTCAAGCAAGGCGCGATATTGCTGCGCCACATCCTGCCCAATGTGATGCACATCGTGTTGATTTCCGTGGTGCTGGATTTTAGCTCCCTGGTGCTGGCCGAGGCGGTGCTGTCGTACATCAACATCGGCGTCGATCCTACCAGCTACAGCTGGGGCAATATGATTAACGGAGCGAGGCTGGAAATGGCTCGTGAGCCTATCGTGTGGTGGTCGCTGACCGCTGCCTTTGTGTTTATGTTCGCGCTGGTGTTGGCAGCCAATCTGTTTGCCGACGTGGTGCAGGATGCGTTTGATCCAAGACGGAGCGGCAATGAATAATCCTATCCTTACCGTCGAGCATCTTAGCGTAACCTTCAACCACCGGCAGACAGTGGTCGATGACATCAGTTTTGAAATCCATGCAGGCGAAACCTTTGCGTTGGTCGGGGAATCCGGTTCCGGCAAATCGATCACCGCATTATCGGTGCTCAGATTATTGCCCAACAATGCAAGCCTGAATGCCGAGGCGATCAACCTGCACGGCGATGATGTACTAAAGCGTTCGGAATTTGAGCTGTGCAAAATTCGCGGTCGACGCATCGGCTTTATTTTCCAGGACCCGATGTCCTCGCTGAACCCGGTGATGACCATCGGCAGCCAGATCGAGGAAGTCATCAAGCTGCATTTCGACCTGTCCAGAGACGCGTTACAACAACGGGCGCTGGAACTATGAAAACAAGTCGAACTGCCCGAAGCGCAGCAGCGCATCAAGGACTATCCGCATCAACTTTCCGGCGGCCAGCGGCAGCGGGTGATGATCGCCATCGCGTTGGCGGGTAAGCCGGATTTATTGATTGCCGATGAGCCGACCACATCGCTGGACGTGACCATCCAGGCGCAAATCCTGGCGTTGCTGAAAAACATCCAGCAGCAAACCGGCATGGCATTGTGGCTGATCAGCCAT
>JAUXTH010000124.1 GCA_030679035.1 Methylobacter sp.
GAGGGTGTCCCGAATTTTGTGTAAACGGATTTTTTCAATTATCGGATAGGCATCCGATCCTCGAACATAATACTAAACCGGTTAAGAGCGGCTTTCCAGTTTTGGAGTGGCATCGTCCATTTTTGGCTGATATTCAGCAACGCCAAGTAAAACAATTTAAGCACCGCCTCATCGCTGGGGAACGCCGCCCGGTTTTTGGTGATCTTGCGCAGACTCATATTCACCGACTCGATGGCATTGGTGGTGTAAATGATGCGCCGGATTTCCGGTGGATAATCAAAGAATGGGATGATGCGCGCCCAGTTGCGCCGCCACGATTGGACAATGGTGGGGAAGTCGGCTCCCCATTTAGCTTCGAACTCGTCCAGCCTGGTTTCGGCTTCGTCGACGGTAGCCGCTGTATAGATTGTGCGTAGATCAGCCGCTACCGCCTTGCGCAGTTTCCAGCTGACGTAGTTCAGGCTGTATCTGACCAGGTGCACGATGCAAAGCTGAACCGCAGTCTTGGGGTAAACTGTTTCGATAGCTTCCGGGAAGCCTTTCAAACCATCCACGCAAGCGATGAAGATGTCCTGTACGCCACGATTCTTCAGTTCTGTGACCACTTGCAGCCAGAATTTAGCGCCCTCAGTCTGGGCCATCCAGAGTCCGAGCAGCTCCTTCTCGCCGGACAGGTTAAGTCCCAACGCCAGATAGACGGCCTTGGTCCGTACCGTTCCGGCATCACGCACTTTGACATGGATGCAGTCCAGATAGACGACGGGGTACACCGTATCGAGCGGACGCGATTGCCACGCCCTGGCGTCTTCGATAACGGCATCGGTGACCGATGAAATCAGCGTAGGCGAAACCTCAGTGCCGTACATTTCAGCGAGATGCGCCTGAATCTCTCGTACCGTCATGCCACGGGCATACAACGACAGGATCTTGTCGTCGAAACCGTTCCAGCGGGTTTGGTGTTTGGCGATGATCTGCGGCTCGAAGCTGCCGTGGCGATCTCGGGGGATTTCAAGCGGCAGCTCACCGAATTCCCCCTTGAGGGTTTTCTTAGATTTACCGTTACGGGTATTGCCAGTTGGGTTGGCAACCGGTTCATGTCTGCCGTGGCCGAGGTGTTCGGACAGCTCGACTTCAAGGGCACGCTCCACCAACCTCTTGGTCAATTGCTTTAAAATCCCGTGTTCACCAATTAGGTCTTCGGGTTTCTTGTAATTAGCCAGCAGGCTGTCGATCAGTTCATTGCTTACGGTCATTTCTAACTCCTCGTTAAAAGTGGTGGCAGTTTCCTACCAAATGACCGTTTACACAAAAATTCTTACACCCTC
>JAUXTH010000130.1 GCA_030679035.1 Methylobacter sp.
TAAAAACAGTATGACTTCCATAACGGTAATCCATAAGGCCCCCTACTTTTCAGTTCAGGGCAATATCATACGTCAAAAAATCATAGATAAATCTGACCGCCTAAAAGGCGGTGGTTTTAACCTTACTACGGACTAATAAATCAGCGCAAATTCGGCACCTATACTCCCTCTCCTGTTGGACGACTGCACGGATGCAGGAGGTAGAGCAACGCAGGAGAGGTTGCCGAGAGGGTTGGGGTGAGGAGATTTAAAAACCGAATGTTGAAGCGTGAACAGTACATCACCAAAGCAGCAACCCCTTAATCTTATTAAAGTGCCTGTCTTTTGTATAAACCGGCATGCCGTGTTGAAAGGCCACAGCGGCAATCCATATATCGTTGGTAAGAATAGGCGTTCCATTACTTCTCAATTGATCGAGAATCAAACAGTAATATTCCGCCGATTGTTCATCAATACTGTAGAGCGTGACTCTGGGCGAATCAAGAAACTGGTTGAGTTCCTGGCGATTGGTTTTTTCTTTATTTCCCGCCTTAAAGCCGGAAAACAGCTCACCGATTGAGATGGCAGTAATGCCAATAGCGGCAACTTGTTGCAAGGTCTGAATGACTTCAGCATCGCCCCGCATGGCGTGGGAGTAGATATTGGTATCAATCAAAACAGCGTTCATTTCCAAAGCTCGTCATCGATTTGCGCTTCACTATCGATTTTGCCCTGAATTTTTTGAAATTCGCTGTCAGACCACTGCCCGAAAAGAAAATCCAAGTCGTGGTATTCCTGGGTGAAAAGCTTTTTCTTATGCAGCCCGGTATGTTCTTTTAAGGCATCAAGCGCTAATTGATTGACACTTTTCCCGCTAGCTTGCGCTTGCTGTTTGAGCATTGCCGCCAAGTCAGGATCGATGCCGCGTATGGATAGATTGCTCATGGTGATGCCTTATTGTAAGTGAATGCGGTTTGCTGGCATATTATGAATGCATGGGCGGTTTGTCAAAAGGATATTGGAGTCCAAAGCTGGCTTTGGACATTATTCAGTATCGCTTGTGGCGGTTATGGGGTGGATGTGCTGGTTCCCAAGCTCCAGCTTCGCAACTCAGGAAGCTGGAGCTTCCAAGACTGCATTTCCAAGCTAACCAGCGCGAAATACCCAGCATCGGCGTAGTTATTTAGGTTAGAATCTTGGGGTGATTAAATTGTTCATAATTATAAAAATCGGACATCGTAAGGGCGTTTATAAATAGCTGAGAACCAGCACATCCATGTCCTGTATTTTTATTTCCCGTTACATTCCTCCAAAAAAGGCCCTGAATGCAAGTTAAATCCTTAAGCTTTCGATTGCTGGTTTCGGCTGGCCTTGTGCTGGCCGCATTCTTTGCCTTGGCTTCGGTGGTGCTTGAGCAGGGGTTTCGCGACAGCGCCGAACTGGCCTTAAAGGAAAAGCTTGAGGTGCAAGTGTATTCGCTGTTGTCGGCTGCCGAAGTTAAGAACTCCGGCGACTTAAACATGCCGCCGAGTTTGCCTGAGCCCCGATTCGCAACTCCCGGCTCCGGCCTTTACGGCTTTATACACATGAACAAAAAAAACCTGGTCTGGCACTCGCCATCGGCCATCGGTCTTGATGTAAAGCCTCCGCCGGAATTAAGCGCAGGTAACTTCGAATTTTTATTAACCGAACATAATCGTTACGCGCTGCATTATGCCGTGAGTTGGAAAAACGTTGTCGGCGTAGAACGCGAATATATTTTTACCGTGACCGAAGATGCCCAGTTTGTCAGCAGTCAGGTGGAGCGTTTTAGAAAAACCTTAAGGGAATGGCTGCTGGCCCTGGGCTTGGTTTTGATATTCATGCAGCTGGTCTTGTTGCGCTGGGGGTTGAAGCCGCTGCGGATTATCGTAAAAGACCTTGAGGCGATAGAAAAAGGGCGCAAAACCCATTTAGATGGGGATTATGCGACGGAATTGGAGGGGCTTGCCGGTAATCTTAACGCCTTCATCAACAGCGAGCGGGCGCATCTGGAACGTTACCGCAATGCCTTGGCGGACTTGGCGCACAGCCTGAAAACGCCGCTGTCGATATTGCGCGGCTGCACCGAGTCTTTCAGTGTCGATAAGGAAACGGTAAAAGAACAAATTTTCCGCATGGATGAAATCGTCGAGTATCAATTGCAGCGGGCGGCGGTCAAGGGTGAGCACAAAACCGCCGGTACCGTGGATTTGTCGCTGATTATCAAAAAAATAACGACGTCGCTGGGTAAAGTATATTTTGATAAAAACATCCGTTTCGATATGGCGGTGCCGGAAGCCAGCCTGATTTATTACGAAGAAGGCGATCTGTATGAAATAGCCGGAAACTTAATGGATAACGCCTGTAAGTGGTGCCGGAACACGGTCAAAGTCAGCATTACCCTGAATCAACGCAAAGGCAGGCGGAATTTTTCAGTTTTGTTGCAGATCGAAGACGACGGCCCTGGAATCCCGACTGGAAAATTGGCCGAGATTTTAAAAAGAGGCGTACGAGCTGATGAAAACATCCACGGGCATGGCATCGGCATGGCCGTTGTCTATGAATTGGTTGGACTGTTGGGCGGTGTGCTGGAAGGCAGAAAGGGCGATACGCTGGGAGGCATGAGATGGGATGTTTATTTGCCGTGATGGTTTTGGGGCAGTTTTAAAACGGAACACGGATGGCATATTTCGTCATCCCGGCAGGGATTGCCGGGATGACGGTGTCTAGCAGACACTTAATGGCAGTGACGCGACGCGTGGGAGCGAGATAAATCAGTTTAATCTGTGTCGCCTAGAGGTGCCTACTTTTTGTGATCTATGGCTAAACAAATAGTTAATAGGCGAGGGCAAGTCTTAATTTCCAGCAAAATATCCGCCGAATCAGTAATACTCGTAGTCTAGCCTGTGTTTTTTTGTATAATCAAAATCATTTCCCGATTATTATCCAATAATGCAGACTCCTTTTAAGACCATCGGCATCATAGGCAAACCCAGCGATCCAAGCATTGCCGAGACCTTAACGTCCCTACATGCTTTTTTAAAGCAACACCACTACACGGTCATTGTCGCTAAAGACAGCGCTCATTTTATTGATAATCCGGCCGTTAAATCCTGTCCCATAGACACGATGGGGCAGCATTGCGATCTGGTTATTGCCGTCGGCGGCGACGGTACTTTTCTGGCCGCCGCCCGTGCCATCGTCGAAGATGATATTCCATTGATCGGCATCAATCTGGGGCGTCTCGGTTTTCTGGTGGATATATCGCCCGACGAATTATCCGATAAACTGATTAACATCCTTCAAGGCCATTACACGGAAGAAAAGCGCTATTTGTTGCGCACAAAGATCATCCGCGACGGGCAGGTTATTCACGAAGAAACCGCCGTCAATGAAGTGGTCATCCACCGTTGGGTAACGCCCAGCATGATAGAAATCATCACCAAAATCGACAATGTGTTTTTAAATTCGCAACGCTCCGACGGCCTGATTGTTTCCACGCCGACCGGATCGACAGCATATTCCTTGTCTGCGGGCGGGCCGATTTTGCATCCTGCGTTAAATGCGCTGGTCTTGGTGCCGCTTAATCCCCATACTCTCTCGAATAGGCCTATCGTGATCAACGATTCGGCCGAAATTGAAATAAGCTTTTGCCAGACCAAACAAATTAACGCCCTGGTAACTTGCGATCATATTGAAATCCCTGAGGTATTAATCAGCGATAAAATTTTGATCAAAAAAGAACCCAAACCGATTAGAATTTTACATCCTGAAGGCCATGATTTTTTCTATATACTCAGGAATA
The DNA here is from genome assembly GCA_030679035.1 of Methylobacter sp. GTDB lineage: Bacteria > Pseudomonadota > Gammaproteobacteria > Methylococcales > Methylomonadaceae > Methylobacter_A. The sequence continues at coordinate 3,806 of JAUXTH010000130.1, forward strand.
AATTAAACTGGAGCAGTGGTTACCACACCGAAAATCATGCTATTGAACCTTAATATCATCGACCTCGCCGTCGTTAAATCATTAGACCTCGACCTGGAAAAAGGCATGTCGGTGCTGACCGGCGAAACCGGAGCCGGTAAGTCTATTTTATTGACTGCGTTGGGACTTGCTCTGGGCGACCGGGCTGACTCCGGCTATGTGCGCCCCGATAGCAAGCGCGCCGAAATTAACCTGGAATTCGATTTGGCCGATGCGCCTTTAGCGCAACAATGGCTGAAAGAAAATGAATTGGATAGCGAACAGCAATGCCTAATCCGCCGCATAGTTAATAGCGACGGCCGTTCCAAAGCGTATATCAACAACCGCCCGGTCACCTTGCAGGCTTTGCAGGAGCTTAGCGAAAAGTTGGTCGAAATCCACGGCCAACACGCGCATTTGACCTTGCTCAACCCTGACGAGCAACGCCGCTTGCTGGATTCCTACGCAAAAAACCAGCCGCTGCTGGACAGCGTCAATGCCTGTTACCGGCAATGGCAGCAAGCCAGCAAGGAGCTGGCAAACCTGATTAAATCCAGCGTCGATCAAACCGAGCGCGAAGAATTGCTGCGCTACCAAATTGAAGAATTGCAGCAATTGGATTTGGCACATTTCAGCTATGCCGAGCTTTCGGAAGAGCATGGCAAGCTGGCTAACCTGGGGCAGATTTTAAGTGCCGGCCAAGCCCAGGTCGATCTGCTGTACGAGAACGACCGGCAATCGGTCAATCAAATGCTGAATCACTCCGTCGTCGAGTTAAGCCACATTGCCCAATTTGCGCCCGAGTTAAACGAAATCTGCACCATGCTCTCCGAAGCGCAGATTCAAGTTGAAGAGGCATCCCTGCAACTGCGCCGTTTTCTTGAATCGCAAGAGGCCGATCCGCAACGCCTGGAAGAAGTCGAAAACCGGATCGGCATCATCCAAAGCCTGAGCCGCAAACACCACATTACCCCGGATGAACTGCCGGAACTGGTCGGCAAGCTGGAGCATGAGCTAGACAGCCTAACCCATAGCAGCGAACGCATCGAAGCCCTGACCGCCGACACTGCAAAACTGTTGGCCGAATACCACCAGCTGGCTGCGCAGTTGTCCGCGCAACGCAGCCTGAGCGGTAAAAAACTGCAACAGCTGATTTCAGAGATGATCAAGGAACTGGGCATGCCGCAAGGCGAGTTTCTGGTCGACATAGGCGCGCTGGATAGCGATACGCCCAAACTGAATGGCAAAGATAAAATCGAATTCCTGGTCAGCGCCAATCCCGGCCTGCCAGCAAAACCACTGGCCAAAGTGGCTTCCGGCGGCGAATTGTCGCGCATCAGCCTGGCGATCCAAGTCACCACTTCCAGTGATAAAACCACCCCGACCATGATTTTTGATGAGGTCGACTCAGGCATAGGCGGAGGCATTGCCGAAATCGTCGGACAAAAACTGCGCAGCTTAAGCCGTAACCGGCAAGTCATGTGCGTCACTCACCTTCCACAAGTCGCTGCACAAGCGCATCACCATCTCTACGTTGAAAAAAACAACCAAACCGATATTACTTCTTCCAATGTCCGCTTACTGGAAACGGAAGAGCGTGTTGAAGAAATTGCCAGAATGCTGGGCGGTGTCAATATCACCGCCAACACGCTGGCACACGCCAAAGAAATGTTGTTTCAATCTACTCCCGGCAACTAGCCGGGAAATACAACTATAGGGAACCAAAAACTATGAACAGATTTCCAGCAGAATGGGAAAAACAATCCGCCGTATTAATCGCATGGCCGCATAAAACCGGCGATTTTCGCAATCTTGACGCCGTAGAGCAATCCTACAGCGTGATTGCCGAAACCATCAGCCAATATCAAAAACTGCTTATCGTTTGCCGTGATGACAGCCATCAACAGCATATCCAGGCCCTGATCAACAAGACCGACAATATCGACTTCATCCACGCCCCGGTGAATGACATCTGGGTCAGGGATACCGTTTTTCTTACCGTCGAGAAAGACAGTGCAAATATGCACATGAACTTTCATTTTAATGGCTGGGGCGAAAAATACTCGCACCAAAGCGACAACGCGCTTAACCACAAACTGCTAAACGTCAAACCCTTTAAAGGCGCCAGTCACACCGATGTAGACTTTATATTGGAAGGCGGCAGCGTCGAAAGCGACGGCATAGATACCATCCTGACCACCAAACAATGCCTGTTAAACCCGAACAGGAACAAAGGCCTGAGTCAGCAGGAAATAGAACAGCAATTGTTCCAGCATCTGGGCGCAAAACGGATATTCTGGCTGGATCAGGAAAATCTGACCGGCGACGATACCGACGCCCACATCGATACCCTGGCGCGCTTTTGCTCTGCGGACACTATCGCCTACACCAGCTGCGACGACCCGGAAGACCCGCACTACAACAGCCTGAAATTCATGGAGACGCAACTCCAAGGGCTTAGAACTCAGGACGGAGATGTTTATCACCTGGTGCCGTTGCCGCTGCCGAAACCGATTTATGATGAAGACGGGCAGCAACTACCGGCCAATTATTCCAACTTTTTGATCATCAATCGCGCCGTCATGGTGCCTGTTTACGGTGACCCGATGGACGCGGTTGCGCTGGAACGTTTGGCTGGTTGTTTCCCGGATCGCAAGATTATCGCCACCCCGTGTCAACCCTTGGTGCATCAGTACGGCAGCCTGCATTGCATGACTATGCAGTTTCCTGAAGGGGCATTAAGTCAAAAGCTCGTTGGATAGGTAGCAGAAAGGAAGGGCAGGGGCGGTCACTGGAGTTGACCGCCCCGTAGCGGGAATTGTTAGTTGATGTGCTTCTTTAATTCTCTGGGCAAAGAAAACACCACTTTTTCTTCTATGCCCTGAATCTCAATAGTCGATTGACCGCCCCATTGCTTTAACTGGTCGATAACTTCCTGAACCAGGACTTCCGGCGCGGAGGCCCCCGCAGTGACACCGACCACGGCAATGCCGTCAAACCAGTTTTGCTGCATATCGCTCGCGGTATCGATCAGGTAGGCCTGTTTGCCGAGCTGCTCTGCAATTTCGCGCAATCGGTTGGAGTTGGAGCTGTTGGGTGAGCCGACTACCAGGATAAGATCGGCCGTTTTGGCCAGTTCAAAAACCGCATCCTGGCGATTTTGCGTGGCGTAGCAGATGTCGTCTTTTTTCTGTTCCTGTATGGCTTTAAAGCGTGCTCTCAAAGCATCGACCATGATCTTGGTATCGGTCATCGACAAGGTGGTTTGTGTGACATAAGCCAGATTATCGGGATTTTTTACTACCAGTTTTTTAACGTCTTCCGGGGTTTCTACCAGATAGATGCCGCCATTGTTCGTGCCTCTTTCATATTGTCCCATCGTGCCTTCAACTTCCGGGTGCCCGGCATGACCGATCAGAATGACTTCACGATTCTCTTTGGCATGTTTGGCGACCTGTAAATGAACTTTGGTAACCAGCGGGCAGGTGGCGTCGAAAACCGTTAAATCACGTTCCTTGGCTTCTTGCTGCACTTGCTTGGAAACGCCGTGGGCGCTGAAAATCAGATAAGAGCCGACCGGCACGTCGGTTAAGTCTTCAATGAAAATAGCGCCCTTTTCTTTAAGTCCGTCAACAACAGTACGGTTGTGAACAACCTCGTGACGGACGTAAATGGGTGCGCCGAAAGCCTGGATGGCTTGGTCAACAATTTCAATAGCCCGGTCGACGCCGGCACAGAATCCACGGGGGTTGGCGAGTACAATTTGCATATCTTGACTTCTTTGCTAGGTTAATTTGAGTTATTCTAACTCAACATTGTTTCTGAGACGATAATTCCATCGGAATCAGCATATAAAAAATGATTTTGCTTAAAATTGACACCGGCGAAAGTGACCAATAAGTCGCGGTCGCCGTGGTCTTTCTTGTGGCTTTTTAAGGGATGAGTGTGCAATGCGCGTATACCGATCGGAAGCTGATTGAGGGTTGCAGAATCGCGGATGCAGCCATGAATCACAATGCCTTGCCAGCCGTTGGCGATGGCAAGCTTTGCCAGATCAGCGCCGAATAGAGCACAACGGTGAGAGCCTCCGCCATCGACAACCAACACCCGGTTTTCAACTTTTTCTTCCAGAACCGTTTTGATCAAGATATTGTCTTCAAAAACCTTGATCGTGGTGATTTGGCCGCAAAAGCTTGGATGACCGCCATAAGATTTGAGCAACGGTTCGGCAATCTGGAAGTGGTCTTCCGCTGAATGGGCATCGCAAAGATTGGCGGTAGTAAAAGTCATGATTCAAATCCCATAAAGTTAAAGACGTTGCTTGATGAGTGTCTTCTCAGCAATTGTAATGGAACACGGATGACACAGATTAGACGGATTCAAACGAATTTTTATCCGCGTTTATCAGTCAAATCCGTGTCATCCGTGTGCTATTTTTCGAACTCTGATTTAAGTATACCGCGCCAACAAACCATTATCGCCGCATATTTCCGGTAGCGGTATTTTCACTTCATAGCCGCCGCCCGAAGCTTCTTCCATGGCTTGCCCGTACATGCCTTCCATACGCTCGACGATAATGTCCTGATTGCCCTGCGGCAGTATTAATTCCAGCTTGTCGCCAACCGAAAACTTGTTTTTCACATCAATGGTTGCAAGGCCGGTTTCCTGGTCATAACTCCTGATTTCGCCGCAAAACTGCTGCTGATGGCTTTTGGAATAACCGGTCATATAATTTTGCTGTTCGTGGGTGTGGTGGCGTTGATAAAAACCGTCGGTATAACCCCGGTTGGCAAGGTTTTCCAACACGCCGATCAATTCAGGCTGGAATGCGCGCCCCGCCAACGCATCATCAATAGCCTGGCGATAAGTTTGTGCGGTACGTGCCACGTAATAATGCGACTTGGTGCGGCCCTCGATTTTAAGGCTGTCTACGCCGATTTCGACCAAGCGCTGCACATGCTCGATGGCTCTTAAGTCTTTTGAGTTCATGATATAAGTGCCGTTTTCGTCTTCCATCACCGGCAGTAATTCGCCTTTGCGGCCTTCTTCTTCAAGAAAATAAACCTTGTCGGCCAACGGGTGTCGTTCCGCACCGCCGCAGCTGGCGTTGCTGATGTCGGACATCGACAGTGCAGCACCATCCAGCACATAATCTCCTTCGGCATTTTCATGGGCGGGCAACGTGTCGTATTTCCAACGGCAGGAGTTGGTGCAGGTTCCCTGGTTTGGATCGCGATGGTTGAAGTAGCCGGATAACAAACAGCGCCCGGAATAAGCAATGCATAACGCGCCGTGGACAAACACCTCCAATTCCGTATCGGGGCAACGTTGGCGGATTTCTTCGATCTCATCCAATGACAGTTCGCGGGATAAAATGACCCGCTCAACGCCCATGCTTTTCCAGAAATTGACCGACGCATAATTGACGGTATTGGCCTGCACCGACAGATGGATCGGCATGTCCGGCCAAGCTTCCCGCGTCATCATAATCAGGCCTGGGTCGGCCATAATCAATGCATCCGGCTGCATCGCGATAACCGGGGTAATATCTTTAATAAAGGTTTTAACCTTGGCGTTATGCGGAATCACGTTGGTTGCCAGGAAGAACTTTTTGCCCAACTGATGGGCTTCAGCGATGCCTTTAGCCAGATTGTCTTCAAGAAAATCATTGTTGCGCACCCTAAGGCTGTAACGCGGCAGTCCTGCGTAAACGGCATCCGCGCCGTATGCAAACGCATAGCGCATGTTTTTAAGGGTTCCGGCGGGAGAAAGTAATTCGACTTGTTTCATATTGAAGTATGTAAATAATCTGTGTGGAGGTATTCTACCGTAACCGGCTTAGGCAAGCCAAAAACGGGGGGCAAATGAAATGTGGATAGTATTGTTTATAGTCGCGTTGCTGTTTGTTTTGGGCAGTGCGTTAATTTTGTTGCGGTCGGCTAAAATGCCGAAAATTCCTGATAATGTGAAAGCGCAGCCTTATGAAGAAGATGATGAGTAACTCTCAGCGTGATTAATAGAACGCGGATGACGCAGATTAGACGGATTTACGCGGATTTTTAAATCAGTGTTTATCAGTTTAATCCGTATCACGGGTGTTCTATTTTAAATATGGGCTAAAAAGTCACCAAAAAATCTTATTAAATCATAAGCAATCCGCGTCATCAGCGTTCTATTTTTTGTTGCTGAGTGGTTACGAAGATGATTGGTAGGAAAACGATATTAGCGAGTCCTCAGCGTAAAAGTAACCGGCCCGTTATTGACCAGCGCAACCTGCATGTCGGCACCAAACTGGCCGAATTCAACTTTTGCATAGGTTTGTTTTGCCAATTGTTGTAGATAGTCGAACAGCTCTTTGCCTTTTTCCGGTGGCGCAGCAGAAATAAAACTGGGCCGGTTGCCTTTTTGAGTATCCGCCGCCAGCGTGAATTGCGGAACCAGCAACAAGCCGCCGTTAATATCCCTTAAACTCAAATTCATCCGGTCATCGCTATCGGCAAAAATCCGATAATTGAGGATACGTTCCAGCAGACGTTGGGCATCTTTTTCGCTGTCCTCTTTTTCTACCGCAACCAGCGCCATAATGCCGGTGTCGATTTTGCCGATGTCCAGATTGTTGACGGTGACTTTAGCGGTCGTTACGCGTTGGATAATGGTGATCATGATGGTTTTTGAATAAAATTTGCCGACTCGATCAACTCAAGCCCTTCAATGGGATGATTATAGACATAAACCCATGCCGTAACCGTGCGTCCGTTTTTAAGCGCTACCGTTTGCTTCAAACGTAAATATTCATTAGGTTCGGGAAACTCCGGGCCGAACTCTTCATATTGATCGAACTGACGTAGCATAACGTCGGCTTGATGAAGCCGATAGACTTCACCCTGAACTGCATCATTGGGATCATCAGAAGGAACTGCACCTGGATAGTAGTCGATCTTATAAAGCTTACCTTGATAGGTAGCATCATTGACAAATTCGGCGTGTTTTGCCAAAAGCTGATGCGTCTCGCTGTTCGCATCGCGTCTGAGCGTTCCGTAAACAAAAATAGTGTCGGGGTTCATGATACTCGGAGTCTCGTACCGATGGAGTGTGCGCAGGATTCATTTCCATGCATGGAACGCTTATTCGTTATATACATGCTTGCCTCAGAGCCGTCATTCCGGCAGGGATTGCCGGAATCCAGATCACAGGGATGTGAACGATTGAGTTAACAGAGAATCCCCTGTAACAAAGTTTATTCCTGATGTTGTGTTGCCATCCATGGCTTCTCGGCAACTGCTCCTGCGTTGCTCTACCTCCTGCATCCATACAAGTCGTGGATCCCGGCAATCCCTGCCGGGATGACGAGCTGTCGGTATATTGCAGGCACTTGTGATAGCAATAAAGCGCCGGAGCGTGGGGACGATGTTGGAGATATTTTAGTGCCCAACCGCTACCTTAGAGCCCTTGGCTTGACCGATTTCAGTCAAAGTTTGATTAAACCAAGCTGTATCCAGGTCAAAAGGCTTGCCGCCTTTGATGCGTGGAAACTCAATCGCACGCAGCACAAAGTTTTGGTCGTCATCGTGGCCGATAACGCCAGACTCACGGCGGAAAGCGCATTCTACCGCAAGATCGGCGCAAGACTTGATCAGGCGAATGTCTTCGACATTGGCCGCAGAAGCGCGGGCAAAATAACCTGATTTTTGCACCAGGGTTTTTTCAGCGCCGATCATTTCCGCGAACTGGTCGCCGAACCATTTTCCGGGATTAACCGCATCCAGCTTGACGTGGCCGAACGCATCGCGCGGCACTTCCTGTCCCTTGGCTTGCATTTCAGCAACGATAGACTCAACGCCCGCGCCTTCCGAAACGAAGATGTTGACGCAATCGACTTTGTCCATCACCGCACGAAGACGCTTCGCTTCGGCAGCAAGGTCGACAGTCATTTCAGGGATAAATACGCCATGCACTTCATAAGTGGCACGATCCAGACCCAGCTCAGGCAACCATTCGGCGCGATCCAGCAGCTTGCGGTATTCCACAGCGGTCGCAGCAGTCAGCCAGCCGCAGCTGCGTCCCATCACTTCATGGACAATCAGCATGCGCGGGTTGGAATTGTTTTCGGCAACCACGTTCCAGAAGTAACGCGCGCCTTGCTCGGCAGCCGTCCAGGCGCCCAGCGATTGTTTGATCGGGAACACGTCGTTATCGACGGTTTTAGGCAGACCGATAACGGTCAGCCCGTAGTCGTTTTTCGCCAGGAACGCGGCAAGATCGGCCGCAGCGGTATTGGTATCGTCACCGCCGATTGTGTGCAGAATATCCACGCCGTCTTTAACCAATTGGTCGGCAGCCACTTTTTGCGGATCCTGACCTTCCTGAACCAGTCCACGCTTAATGCAGTCTTTAACGTTGGTCAGCTTGACGCGGCTGTTGCCGATTACCGAACCGCCGAAACGATGCAAAAGGCCTGCTTTCTCGCGGATAGCCGGAGTGACCGTGTAGTAATCACCCAACAACAGACCTTTATAACCGCTACGGTAGCAGATGATTTCAATCGTTGGATCGATTTCAGTGTAACGCTCGATAAGGCTGCCGATGGCTGAGTTTAAGCAGGGGGCCAAGCCGCCCGCCGTGAGAATCGCGACTTTTTTAGGTTTGTTCATGGGGAAACTCAAAGGGTGAAATTAAAAAACGGAAATTTTATCATACAAGGGCGGCGGTTTTTTAGTCTTTCATGTGTTTTGAAAAACCAGCAAGTCATATCAATATAAGTTTGCTCTGCCGCCTTTTTCCCCTTCACCTTGTCTCAATACACTGGATACAAAGCAACTTTAAAATATTGCCGGCTTAATATCGAGATTCAAATGTCGCCAGATGGTTTTTAAAGATATGTATAGGTATTGACAAAATATTACCTTAACGGTAGATTATTAAAAATTGAGGGGCTTTTTTTTCCTGAAAAATAAGAGTTATCCATTATTATCGTATTACAAAATATAACGTAAAAAACTTATTTCTTAGCAAGAGGCTTGTCCCTGATGTCTAAATTTTTTGGTTTTGATTGTATTGATAGAAACTGTTTGCTGAGCTTGTTCCACATTCATCGAATGGCTATCCAACGGGGTATATACCGCCGTTCGTTCAAAGTGGCCTTTATAGTCGGAACCATTCTGAATTTGATTAATCAGCCGCAAGCCATGTTCAGGTTTTTGTTTTTGGATTTTCCGGCAGTGGAGCGCCTCAATATTATCAAGATGCTCCTAACTTATGTCGTCCCTTTCCTCGTGGCATCATACGTCGCATTAACGGCGCTCGATTTAAGGCAGAATCCAAGGCCAACCGACTCGTAAAGTTTGATGTTAGCCTCGCGAGCCACTTAACCATAAGTGTTTACTTCCCCCTTTGAAAAAGGGGGATCGAGGGGGATTTATCTAATCAAATCTCCCCTAGCCCCTCTTTTTCAAAGAGGGGGACTGATGAGATGTATGCACCAAACCTTAATCCCACACAGGAGCGCAACATGTCCATACCTACCGAATCCATTGGCAGCATTCCCCGTCCTCCGCAATTGCTCGATGCGCTCAGGGAATTCCGTTCGGGCCGTCTATCTCGGGAGCGGCTCGACGCCTGTTACGACGAAGCCATACGCGACACTATCCAGCGTTTCGAGGCCACCGGTTCGCCGGTGATTTCCGATGGCGAACAGACCAAGTCAAGTTTCGCGACCTACCCGTTACACGGTTTAAGCAACATCGATCAGGATGGCGTCGTTATCACCTTTGCCGACGGCCATACCCGCCAGTTGCCAAAGCTTACCGCAGGGCCGTTTAAATACGGTGTCCATGCGGACGCTTACGTTCAGGCCGCCAAACGCTACACCACGCTGCCATTAAAGCAGGCCGTGATTTCAGCTTCCGCGCTAAGCCTGATATATCCGCAACAGGGCATAGCCGGATACTCGCGGGAGACTTTTCTGGATGACTTGGTGATGGAAACCGTAGCGGATATTCGCGGCTGTTTGGAGCAGGGCGCTCACCATGTGCAGATTGATTTCACCGAAGGGCGCTTGTCGGTCAAGCTCGACCCGTCCAAGCAACTGCTCCGGCAGTTTATCGACCTGAATAACCGGGTACTGGAACATTTCACCCCGGAACAACGCCAGCGCATTGGCGTACATACTTGCCCCGGCGGCGACCACGATTCCACCCACAGCGCCGAGGTGGATTACGCCGATCTTCTGCCCAGCCTGTTCCAGCTGAAGGCAGGCAACATCTATATGCAGATGGCCAGCGAAAAGAATCCTGAGCATGTGTTGGCCGTCATCAAGGAACATATTCGTCCCAACCAACGGGTCTTTGTCGGCGTTATCGACGTGCTGAATCCCGAAGTGGAAGAGCCGGAATTGGTACGGGATCGTATATTGCGCGCCGCCGAATACATCCCGGCGGATCAGCTCGGCAGCACCGACGACTGCGGCTTCTCGCCTTTCGAAGATGATACGTCGACCGGGCGGGATACGGCGTTTGCCAAGATTAAGGCGCGAGTTATCGGTACGGGGCTTGCTGCTAAGGCGTTGAATTGCTGACAAGTGCCTTAAGCTGAATAGAGTAACGCGAAAACTAGGTTTATGACCGTCGGGCTGGGTTTCATTGCATTCAACCCAGTCTACGGAACTATTGATAGCCGGACGGGGCATGTTGCCCCGTTCGAAACGTTTTACGCCTGATAATTTAACCACTTAGCTCGGGCATCGCAGAAACGTTAGGGACGGGGTTGCAAACCCCGTCCCGCTTGGTAGGCGCATCGCGCCCCTTTTCGATGCCGCTAATATCCTGAACTCCGCAAATGGTGCGCGGTGCGCACCCTACTAAACTTACGCTCCTTTTCGTGCCTGTCTCTGGCTAATATAACCCGTAGGCGAAGTGCCCCGAATTTTGCGTAGACAGCACTAAACCGAATAACTTGCCGACTCAGTTCACCGGCAGAAACAGCAACAACGGATTGTCAGGAGCCGCCTCGAAACCGAAGCGCTTGTAGTAGCCAGCCGCCTGCTCATCGATAGCATCGACGAACAAACCGATTCCGCCTGCTTCAGCGTAGATTCGCCGCGCACGGGTTAGGGCATCGACTAACAGCAATTCGCCGAGACCCTTGCCATGATAGTGTTTATGGACGGCCAGACGCCCCAAACGCACACCCGGAATCCTGCGCGGCAGCTTGTTGCGCCTAGCTTCGGGTAGATGGGGGTTTTCGAGTTCGGCAAGCGTTAGCGCATAATAGCCGTAGATGCGATCCGGCATGTCCTCGTGGGTTGCTACGAAAGTCTTCGACAAGCCCTTTTCCTGGTGTTGCCGGGCAACTCGTTGCAACCAGTCGTTAAGTTCCGGGCGGCCAGAGTCGAACTCTTGCCGGTTATGGCTCCCAGTTAAAGGAACTATCTGCATCATTTAACTTGGCGTTTTGGTAGCGCGTCATGGCCGCTTTTAGATTGGCATTGGGTTCCGACGGATTTTCCAGCAGATCAAGCAGCCAATTCCAGTCCCGCGAAGATAAGCGGATGAGTTCCTCCCGCTCGATAACGGCTTGTGCTTCTTTCAGTGCCGATTGCACTAGAAATTGATTGACTGTGGCACCGGTCAGTTCGGCGGCGCGGCACAATGTTTCATAGACCTCGTGAGGTACGCGAGCGCCAATACGGTCTTGTTTAATGGTGGTTTCCATCATCACTTCCTACGTTGTATTGATCGCCAAGCATATCATTGTCGCCAATTTGACGCCATTTAATTTAGTACGCTAATGATGATTTCCAGTTATTCCGGAGTATAGCTAATTTCAGTCTATGTCTGGTCAGGGGCAGTTTGGATCCCAAACAAGGCGGGCAATATTGGTCAAATCGACATTCTTGTCGACCGGGCAATCCGGGCAATCTTTGCGATTGGGCCGATTGGGGCAATTTCCGCATTGGCGGATCAACATGTCGGCCCGTTCCAGATCACGATCCAGTTCTTCCAAATCGTCCAGCAAGCCGCGAACTCTTTTGCGTAAATTGTCCAGCAACGGCCGCATCGCGGCTGAGGCTTCTTTGCCCGAACCACATTGCTCCCTGGTCTGGGCAAGCTTTTGCACCGATTCCAGTTCGATTCCGACCCGCCCAAGCTGCAAAGCGATAGCCATGCGTTTCAAGTCTTTCTTGGCATAGAGCCGGGTGCCGCCCTCGGTGCGGTCGGGAGCGATCAGACCGAGTTCCTCATACAGGCGAATGGTTCGCGGCGTGGTGCCGAGCTCTTCGGCCAATTCGCCGATCTTCAGAACATCACGCTGGTGTTTTGGGGGGAGGCGCATAATGGTTAAAAAAGTAATGTTGCGTATTGGATTGGTGCCGGTAATATCATCCCTCCGAATGATAGCCAACAATCCGCTCAACCTCGTTTTTCGACCCCAAAATAACCGGAACCCGCTGATGCAAGCCTTTGGGCTTGATGTCGAGGATGCGTTCGCGTCCGGTGGAACAGGCGCCGCCCGCTTGCTCAATAATAAAGCCCATCGGATTGGCCTCGTACATGATGCGCAACTTTCCGGCTCTTGACGGGTCGCGCAAATCATACGGATACATAAAAACTCCGCCGCGCGTCAGTATCCGGTAAACCTCGGCCACCATCGACGCAATCCAGCGCATATTAAAGTCTTTTTTGCGTACGCCTTCCGTGCCCTGCAGACATTCATCAATATAACGCTGTACTGGCGGCTCCCAAAAACGCTGGTTCGACATATTGATGGCGAACTCATTGGTGTCATTGGGAATCATCATGTTGGGGTGAGTCAGGATAAATTCGCCTATATCCTGATCCAGCGTGAAGCCGTTAACACCATGCCCGGTGGTTAAAACCATCATCGTAGAAGGGCCGTAAAGCACAAAACCGGCGCAAACCTGCTCGGTACCCTTACGTAAAAAATCCTCCAGGGCCGGATCCACACCTTCGCGGCAACGCAGTATCGAAAAAATAGTGCCTACCGCCAAGTTGACATCAATATTTGAAGAACCGTCCAGCGGATCGAACAAGGCCAGGTATTTGCCTTTTGGATACTGCGAGGGGATAAGAATAATGTCGTCGATTTCTTCCGACGCCATGCCGGCCAAATGACCGGTCCAGTTCAGCGCATCCACCATAATGTCATTGGTGATGATGTCCAGTTTCTTTTGCACCTCACCTTGTACATTCTCGGAATCGGCGCTGCCCAGCACACCAATCAGATTGCCTTGATTAACCAGATGTGAGATTTTCTTACACGCGGTAACCACATCGTTGAGCAATGAAGTAAATGTTCCCGATACCCCCGGTAATTCGCGCTGTTGCTCAATGATAAACTGGGTCAAAGTAACATGGTTGCTCATTCTTTATCGCTCCGATGGTGGGTTGTTTCAAAAAATACTGTCAATAAGCACATAGCGCTTTTGTGTGCGCGAGGATCTCTGCGCCAACTCAGGCAAACAGGCTGTTTATTTGTTAATTCACGTCAAGCATATTGTAAATCATAAAGGGCGGTATTGATGCCGGTAAAAACAGATTCACAAAACAATGATGCAAATAGCCAAGGGCTAAACATAGACGTCATAAAGGATTCGGTGTCTTTCAGAAAAAGGATTTAACTCGCAGAGCCATTAATGGCAGCTGCCTGTTGTTTGAGCGGCTGAATAATTACAATCTGCGACATTCTGACACGCGGCAATTTGCCACATTCCATCATCTAGGTATTTTTACTAATATATATGCAACTCTTGAGATGCAAACTTCCTCCTAGGAATTCAGAGTTTTATATCCTTCTCTAATGCGGCCTAATCAGCCGCATTTTTTTTGCCTACAGGGCAGTGATTGCTCCCGGCAATCATTCTGCATTCACTCCATAACCCACAGGGATGTGGGGAATGCAGATATTGCAGGAGCAAATATCTGTCCATGGAGATCAGATGTAGGCAAGGGGCGTGAGCCGGGAGCGGAAGCTTTGCCTATAGGGTTTGATGCCAGAGTCTGCCCGCTAGTTCTCCCTAAATCAGGTATTAACCTGAGTCCGAATCAGGGTTTCACCCGATTTTATTTGCTTTACCTTTTCGATACATTTAGTCGCAACGGAGTAAACCCTTAGACTGGTTGTCGATGTAGTTCGTCTCTCGTCAAAGGGATGTTAAATGGCTGGCACTCATGCCAAAAATCCAGATGTATTTCCAGTCGGGGAATGGACTCAAGTACTAGCCCGATGTGTCTTGATGTTGTTGTCGATATCAACACACATCGGTCTTTGGTTCTTTGAAAAAATGAGGTACTTCAAATGAAAACCAAACATACATTAGCTGCGATAGCACTTACAGCGTTGAGTCTATCCGTACATGCCGACCTGGCACGGGTCGGGCCGACTAACTTACCTTCACCGGCGGGGCACGGTTTTCCGAACTGGTATCAGGATTTGAACGGAACCGTCCTCGATTTATGCTTGCCTAATGCCAGCGATACCGGCGCCGCGCAACAGAATGCTTGTTTGCTGGTCGGGCCCGGCTTGCCCGATCCGCCTTACAGCTTCCCAACCAACTTCCCCGACGAGGCTTTTTACTTTAATGCTTCATCCTTGATAGATATGCCCGGCGGCAAGCGCGCGACCCTGGTTCTGGCGCTGGAAGCGGCTTTCTCTGTAGGGGCTGTGGCTGTAGGCGATCAAATAACATTTACGCGCATCCGCTTATTTGCGGGCGTGCCGGAACCGGGCACTTACACCGTGACGCACCCTTACGGCGTCGAGACATTTCCGGTTGATGCGGTTTCTGCCACCGGCAACCGCGATATCGTGTTCAGCGAAGACGTCGGCGTGGCGCGCGGCGTGTTTGACGGCGCGCTCCATAGCCGTGTCGGCCCCTTCCTGCAACGTTCCGCCAGCAGCGGCGGGGCTCCACTCGCACCGGTCACCCTTAATGGCGCTCAATTCCTGTCGGACGGAGTTGCTACGGAATTCGTTACCGGCAGTCCCTTCGGTACCAACTACCTTGAGATCTGCGGCGAAACAGCCGCCGGCGCTCCCATTTTACTCGGAACCCAAGGGGCCAACGGTACCTGTATTCGCTCCGAGCAATTCAGCCTGATGGGGCGTCTGCACAATTTTGTGGCAAGCCCGATCCCCAGTCCGCTGGAGATCTACAACGGCTTCTACAAACGCGATGCTGCCGGCACGCAGGTTGATGTGTATGCCAGAGACATTAAGGTGCTGGCCTCACAGCCTAATCCTTCGTTGACGGCGGCTGCAACAAACATAGCGCCTGTCAAGATGATCCCGTTCGGCCCCGCCGCGCTCGGGCAGTACTATACCCAGGGCATGGTGGATCCCAGCGGCGATTTGCCAGGCCCCATATCGGTCATCAACAGCGCCGACACCCCGCCCAGCCTGTTCACCAAGCACGTGGTCGATATCGTGACCGCGGCTTCGGCGAATTACGCCAACCAGACGCTGACCGTCGTTGCGACAAGCAGCGATAAGGGGGGCTTCGGGGTCGACCAACTACCGCCTATATTGACGCTGGAGGGCTACGGCGACACAGCCGTGTCAACCAATAACGCCAACGATCCGGCTGAAGTGACCCTAAAGGTGGCCGGTGTCGTCACTCCGCCGGATACCGTTACCGTGAAATCGACTGCCGGCGGCAGCGGGACATTCACCGTGGCACGCAATCAGGTAACAGGGGCCGGTGCGCCCGGAGCTGGCGTACCGCTTGCCCTGGATGACGGCGCAGTCGCAGAAGCGGGAGGTTTGGCCGTCGATATTCCGGTTACCGCTAACGATGTCGCTAACCCGGCGGCTCTGATCACCTCTGTGCAATTGGTCGGACAGGCGATTCCGGCGGGTTCCGGCTCGGCATCCGTTAATGGCGTTGCCATCACGTACACGCCGGGTTCTGTGAACGGCGATGTGACTTTCCAATATACGGCATCCAACAGCGTCGGACAGTCCAATGTGGCGACAGTGATCGTCACGGTCGCGCCGTCCGCAGCAGGGGCTGCACCGATTGTTAACCCCGATGGGCCGGTCAATGTGGCCGTCAGCCAGTCGGTAGTGATCGATGTGCTGGCCAACGACTCTGGCAACGGAGCTGCGCTGAATCCGGCGTCGGTATTGGTATCCAACGTCACCGGCGGCACGGCAACGCCTGATGCGACCGGCAAGGTGACTTTCGCGGCTGGCGCCACGGCGGGCACTTTCGGCTTCGACTACACCGTAGCCAATGACAATGGTCAGATTTCGCCGCTTGCGCATGCCACGGTAACGGTCGTTAATGCTGAAGTTATCCAGATAACCAGTACGCAGTGCAAACCCATCAATGCCACTTCGGGCGAATGGCGGGTCGCTGGAACCAGCACAGTGCAAACCAACAACAATATCCAGTTGTACCTGACAGCCTCTGTGCCGGCCGACCTGAATACCAATAAACTGGGCGCGGCAGCTCCAGTCGTCGCCGGTGCGTGGGACTTCAGGGCAAAACCAGGACCTGCCTGCAAGACGCCGATCAGCTTGCGGTCATCAGCGACGGGCGCCACTAGGGCAAATATCGCCATTACCATAAAGTAAACGCAGAGAAAGCGTTGGAAAACAACACACCGGTTCCGCAAGGAACCGGTGCTTCTCTAAACCCTCTAAAAACAGAGGTGTGCCATGTTTAAGAAAATAATCAAGGTGACTAATTTCAGCCAACGCGAGAAAACCATAACCCGTTATATGCAGGAAGTTAACGACATTCAAAAGGCCGGCATCACCCGGCGCGAATTGTTCAAAATGGGTTTGACCGCCGGTGTTGGCGGCTTGACCGCGATTGGCGGTCGTAACTTTCTGCCCAATCTTGCTGAAGCGGCGAATACTGGTTTGATCAGCCCGCCCTGCAACAAGCCCTGGACGGAGCCGCTGCCGATTCCGAAGTCGTGCCAGTCTGTCGGATCGAATGTCGGTCCTACGCCGGAAGAAGGCAAATGCGGCGAAAAACAGACGCTTTGGAATCCGGGCGCAAATGCTTTCGACGATTTCGTGGAAGCGCGCGACGAGAAACATCAGCGTTGGAGCGAGCTGGGCGGCTTGGATGCCTGCACGAAATATGAGCTGATGGTCAGGGAAATTGACTGGAATTTTTATTCGGCCGAGGAATATCCCGCCTTTAACTCCAAGGTCTGGACCTATGTCGATATGAACTCGGATGCCGTCGGCGTGCTGCGTATCAATGCCCAGTACGGTGCGCCGGTCCTCATGCGCATGTATAACGGCTTGCCCAAGGATAGTAAGGACAACCAAGGGTTTGGCATCAACCAATGCACTCCGCACCTGCATAACGCCCATAACCCGCCGGAATCCGATGGCGGGCCGACCCGGTTCTACGACTCCGGCAAGTGGTGGGACTACTGGTATCCCAATGTTCGGGCAGGCTTTGCCAGCACGCACAAGAACGGAACTTGGTACAACGGATCATGGTGTCCGGGCGACTGGCAGGAAACCCAAAGCACGCTGTGGTTCCACGACCACCGTTTCGACTTCACCGCGGCCAATGTCTATAAAGGCATGGCCTCGTTCTATACGCTGTTCAGCAACGATATTAACCTCGATACCGGTGATGAAACGACCGGCCTCAGGTTGCCCAGCGGTGAATACGATGTCCCGCTGCTATTCACCGACAAGGTGTTCGACCAAAGCGGACAGATGTTCTTCGACACCTTCAACCTGGAAGGCATCGTCGGCGATCAGCAAACGGTCAATTTCAAGATCAAGCCCGTTATGGATGTCAAGCGGCGTAAATACCGTTTCCGCTTCCTGGATGCCGGGCCTTCGCGGTTTATCGAATTGTCTATGAGTAACGGCGCCAAGTTCACGCGCATCGCCAATTGCGGCAATCTGCTGCCTAAGGCGCAAGTCGTCTCCAGTGTACGGTTGGGGGTGGCCGAAAGGGCGGATGTGATCATCGATTTCAGCCAATACGCGCCAGGCACGGTAATTTACCTGGAAAACCGGCTGGAGCAGCTCACCGGCAAGGGCACCACGGGCAAGATTCTGCCTTCCAGCAGCAAGACCCAATTGCTCAAGTTCGTCGTATCCGGCGATCCGGTTGCAGATGACAGTGCATCGTTGAGCACGCTCCAGTCCCAGGTCATGGTGCCCATGCCTGCTCGGACCAATCCGGTCAAGGTTCAGCGCCGGTTCAAATTTGATTCCAGCAATGGTGCCTGGACGGTCAATGGTCAGTTATTCGACCCCTCCAGAATCAGTGCCTATCCGGCAGAGGGGTCGGCGGAACAATGGACGCTGGAGTCGGGGGGCGGCTGGTCGCATCCGGTGCATACTCATCACGAGGAATTTCAACTGCTCACCCGCAACGGCAAAGCCGAGAACCTGGCGATTGATGATAAGTCCCGAAAGGACGTGGTGCGGATTGGCGATGGGGCCGTTGGGACGTCGGGAACGGGGTCGGTCAGCTACTACATGCAATACCGCGACTGGTATGGGGACTATCCATTGCACTGCCACAATGTCGTGCATGAAGACCACGCCATGATGATCCGCTTTCGCATCGTGCCGCCCGATGACTCGAAAGCCGGCAAGTAATCAATCGAACGAGGATACAGACATGAACAAAAGAGAGTTTATCAAAAGTGCAACCGCTGCTTCTCTTGGAGCAGTGGTATTGGGTGCAATGCCCTCCATATCAACTGCCGGGGAGCGTTCCCAATCAATCAAGTCGAGCAGCCGGGACGAGCGCCGCAAAAAAT
The DNA here is from genome assembly GCA_030679035.1 of Methylobacter sp. GTDB lineage: Bacteria > Pseudomonadota > Gammaproteobacteria > Methylococcales > Methylomonadaceae > Methylobacter_A. Next base: position 22,594 of record JAUXTH010000130.1, read on the forward strand.
CCTTCCCGAATGTCCCGTTGATAACGCATGAGGGCGAGACAGTGCGGTTCTATGATGACCTGATCAAAGACAAGACCGTGCTCATCAATTTTATGTATGCGCGTTGCGCCGATATTTGCCCCGGCATGACGGCGAATCTGAAGCTGGTGCAGAAAGAGCTGGGTGAGCGGATGGGGCGCGACATATTTATGTATTCGATCACGCTTGAGCCGGAATACGACACGCCGGCGGCGCTGAAAGCTTATGCCGATCTCTTTAGAGTCAGGCCGGGCTGGAGGTTTCTGACAGGCAAAAAAAGTGACATTGAGCTGCTGCGCAGGCAACTGGGTTTTACTTTCTCGGATCCGGTGCTGGATCAGGACAAGACGCAGCATATCGGCGTCGTCAAATACGGCATCGAGCCCTTGGAGCGGTGGGGAACATGTCCCGCCTTGGGCAATCCCAAATACATCGCCGAATATATTTACTGGATGGAACCTAGTGGGCAGAGACCGAAGTTGTCTGAAATGATGGGCTGAAATCCGCAATAACAGAGAAGACGTCGGCTTAGCGCCATGGATAAAGCGCCGGATCAAATGTTGGCGGAAAAAGATCCCGTCGCTACCGGGCTTTTTAACCGATACAGGAAACTGCCGATGCCGAACCTCAGACTGACCGACGTTGATGTAGAAGCCCTGCTTAACTATATGGAAGTCGGTGCATTCCCTCCACGCTGATTAAACTATTGATGTCGGTAAATAGACAGCTGTAAGTGCAATATCTGATGGGTAGGGCGCTATTTGGACTGGCCTGGAATACTTCCGGGCCAGTCTTTTTTTTGTCTGAACAAAGCCGGCAAATAGTCCAGTTATCGTACCCTCATTTTTGCGAGAACTAGTATTGATACTTATATATTTATCAATCTATTAAAGCTACCATCAGACGCGAAAGGCAAGTGTAGTCATGGGTTGCGCAGTCGGAACCTGATTGTATTTTGATGTAGGCATATTATAGTGTGCACGCCTTAAATAACCCTTAATTATAAAAACGGGTCATCTGCCTGAGGTAGTTTTGATCGACCAGAACTTGTGTCGAAAAAAGCGTGAAGAGCTCTCAGGCTGTTTAAGAAAACATTCAGCGAGGCTATGTGGGGGATTAATTATGTACAAAATTGCGATAATCGAGAGCGAATCCATTATCAGGGAAGGGCTGTGTGCCTTATTATCTAAAGAGTCCGATTTTACTGTCGATTTTCAAGCTTCAGCCCCCGCGGCGCTTTTTCGTCAGGCTTGGATTAGCCCGCCCAACCTGATCTTATTGGACATGATGATGCCAAAAAACTATGGCATAGACGTCATAAAAGAAATAAAAAGGCGATGGCAAGCGACCAAGATACTGATTTTTACCCTTAAGGATACCGAAGAGAATATTTGCGATGCATTCCGTGCCGGTGCCGATGGTTATATACTCAAAGGCACGACACTGCCTCAATTAATTGAGGCGATGAAAAATATTTTGGCAGGTCAGTATTATGTTTGTCCCGACATCTTGCCCCAGATTATCAATAGCTATCTTAAGCTTGAAAACACGCCCCAAGAGAATAATTCAAACTGGAATTTGACCGGCAGGGAGTCGCAGCTGCTGAAACTGATTGCCGCAGGCTACAAGAATAAAGAAATCGCCGATAGCCTTTGCATCAGCGTCAAGACTGTAGAGACCCATCGTGCCACGTTAATGAAAAAATTTAATGCACATAATGTGGCTACATTGTTGTCGGTTGCGAAACAGGCAAGCGTTAATCCCTGCCGGCTTTGCAAGACCTTTGTTGTTGATACTTCCAGCAACTTCTTGGTCAGAAACCATGGCTTAAGTCAGGAAAGGGGGTAATCGTTCACTGGAACAAGCAGGGTTTCCGAGTATCAGCAGACTTAGTGAAGCCCGGAACTTCATATCATGAACCCCTGATTAAAAAATAATGCATTATTGACCGGCTTTTATTGTCCCACCCGGAATATCCCCCACAGGCCATTGTCGAACTGGAACGATGCCTGATCCCGGTACAGATAATCGCCCGGCGTGCCGTAATAGCCGCCCGCTCCGTTGGTCAGCAGCAGATTAAGATGGCTGCCTGGGCCGATGCCCGCTTCGGAACCCTTCCATTCAGACCAGTTATTCTTAGCCATCACCGTTGATCCTTTAATGTAAGGTTCTTCTTGCCAACCGTGACCATGTAGCTGGAATACATGATTGCGTGCATGACCGCCAGGCTGCAAAACACGCAGACGGACGCTATCGCCGACTCTGGATTTGAATATCGGGGTTTCCGCATCGCCTTTAAGTGCATTGCTGAAGTCTTGGCTGCGGGTTAGCTCCAGTGCTGTTGCCGGAGCAAAGCCCATTCGCGTCCACAGCGGCTCAGTCTTGTAGTTGAAGGCTTTTTGTCCCGAATCTTCGGGGTCTTCAGACTGGGCAGTGTTTGGCACAGGCATTCCATGCTGCTGTAAATTCAGGTCGTCCTGGAATATCAGCACATGCTCCCTGAACTTGCTCGACCCATCAGCCAGCGTAACCGTTGCCGAGGCGCGCGAATCGAAGTCTTCGACCCAGCTCGACCCCAATGGTTCGATGATCATTGCGGCGATGGCTCCTTTGCCGGTTTGCTTGATGCGATCAGACGGCATCAGGTTGATTGCGCCGTATTCCACCGGTTCGGCAAAAAGGCGCTCTGGGTTCGACTTGGCGGTAGGATCTGTTTTAACCGTCATCCTGCCTGCATACCATTTATAGCTGACCGTTTTGCCGGGAGCTGCGATTATTGAATCGCCTTTCCATAAAGTCCAATTTGAACCCACACTCAGGCCGCCGCCGGTCAGCGCATCAAACTCCAGCAGTTGCGGGGTCAGGCCTACATAGCTGGAAGGCAGTATGTCATTATTGTTGAAGCTTTCGATAATCATCGGCAGCGTGTTATAGCCGTCAGCTTGGGTGCCGTTTAGATCTGCCGGAAGGTGATTGACCAAATCCAGCTTGATACAGTCCCCGGCTTTGGCGCGAAGAATCAAAGGCTCAATCGGAACCCCCGGTTTCAGCCGGTTTGTTGCCGGATTTAAATCCTGGTCGCGGACATACAGCATAGCGCCTGGGTCTTCGAGACCGGCACTGTAGTTATAAACCAGCGGCCCGCCCAGCACATCCTGAGCCATGAAAGCATGAACCGTGAAGCTAACCTTGGGCGCATTGGTCGGGCAGACGCCGTTCATGCCTGCGCAATTCGGATTGGCTGATTTACCTCCGGCACAGGTCATCGGGGGCAACGCCGTCCCATTCGGATTGCTCGATAATTTCGCCAAGGTCGGTGCCGGGTATTGATTGGAGAAGTTTCCTTTGCCGTTATAAGTCCGCATGATTCCCCACAGGCCGTTCCAAACGTCGTCTGTCGCTGTACCGGGGAAATAGGCCAGATCGGCCCACGGCGTTCCCGGCTTGACCGCGTCTACTGCCGGAATCTCGAACTCGAAGTGCTCGGAAATGCCCAGCATCTGCGAGTTCTTGTAGCCGGAGTCTTTCAGGGACGGCTCGAACAGCCATTTAGCACCGTGTGCGCTGAAGTTATGACCCTCTTCATGAGCCCCCATCAGAATCCTGATCTGAACCTTATCACCGGAATACGCTTTCAATAATGGGGTAAACGGATCGCCGGGCATCACGTTTTTGGTCAGCGGCCAGGAAAAAAAACTGGGTTGGCTATTCAGCGAGGTGATGGCGCGGTCTGTCCGCGATTCGAAGGCGAACGAAAGATCGCCCGGCTTGCCGGTTGTCTGCCCGTTTATTCCGTTATATATCCGCTGGGCTATCGGTTCGTTCCGATAGTTGACGGTCATGGTGCCGGGATCTTCGGCGGAAATCGCTTCAGGACAAGGCCTTGCTCCACCGCCCGGACAGGTCGGCGCGACAGCCAGCAAATTATGCAGGCCGTCTTCCATTTTCCCCGGCGGGTTCACCGGCGTGCCGTCAGGCCGGTAGGCAAGCGAGAAATCGCCCATTTCCAGCATAAACTCGCGGTAAGGTTTTTCACCATTGCCGGGTTCGATGATGGCCTGCCAGCTGGTCGGGCCGCCGTCGCTTCTACCGCCCAGAACTGCGCCGGTTTCATTATGCTTCCAGATTGAGCCTACCGGCTCGACAACCAAACCGGCATAAAGCCCCGGATGTTGATGGGTTGACGGCCCGAAGTGATCGTGGGTGAACACCGTGCGTAGCGTCCGGTCTTCGCCGACGTTGTTGACTACATCGTCGGCAAACCAGCGCTGCACCGTGGTTTGTACACAGGTTCCATTGCCTTTTTCAAATCCGGACAAGGTACATACGCTCGGTTTAGCGACATTGGCGTTATCGGAATCCAACCATTGGCCTGCGGTGGTGTTCAGCGCAACCTGACGTTCGTGGATTTCCTCGGGGCTGAAGGTGCCGTCTTCATAATTCCAGCCGTTGCCGGAACCGTCGGACGAGGTCACATCGAACTTAACCAGATGGATATGCTGGCCGATAATGTCGGTCGGCGTGGTAACCTGGAAATCATCCTTTTTGTAAACATTGGGCACCAGATTGGTGTGCTCGAAGGTAATGCACTCGCCGCTGTTGGCTCTAAAAAACATCGGTTCAGGAGGCCTGATGCCATCTATCGTATTAGCCACATCGTCCCACAAGGTCAGAATGCGCTGCTGGGGGAAATGCCAGCCTGCCTTGTTCATTTTGACATCCAGCTGGATAGCCGCAGCATGGTAAAAGCGATTGTTGCCGGTAACGGGCTGCTGGGCATCGTTAATGCACGGGTCGGCATAGGGCGCACCGGCAACGGCAGGCAGGCCGTTGACCTTAAATGAACCGGTGCCGCCATCCGGTTTAGGCGTGATGTAATGATTCGCCCCAGCTGTCATGCCGTCGCCGCCATGAAAAAGCATCGCCTGTCTTTCCCACGGCGTCCCGGTCTCCGGTAGCTCCTTTGCGGCCAGGGTGTCGAGTATTTTGTTGAAATTATCCCGTTCCTGATAGCTGGTTGCGCTGCCGCCGGTGACCACATGCCGGGGCAATCCGCCATCGACTACGATGTCCAGCGGCGGATGCGGCGGACGGTGTCCGGCAATGCCCGGAATAAAAAACGGATAGCCGGGGTTGCCCGTTGCCACTTCGGGCAATTTGACCTGTCCGGTCGGCGCACCCGCTTTGTATTCAATCTCCGCCTTGGCACCGGGCAGCGGTGCCATCGCCATCGTCGGCATGGGCACCAATGCCGGTATCGGCGTTCCTGCCTTGATTTCATAATCCGGCAATGCCCTGGAGCCTTGCGCCGGTCTGCCGTCTTTGGCCAATACGGTGCCAATCTCCAGCACGTCATGAACCCGCCACAATTCCCACATGCCCTGGGCAAAATGAGTGTAAAAATGGCAATGGAATATCGAATCGCCGACCGTCCGGTTACGGTTGCCGCTGCCGTGATGGGCGATTTCATAGGTATAGCCGCTGCCAGGGCCGATGCTCTGGCTGTCCAAATAGGCGGAACTGTCATTATCCGGGCTATGCAGCCATTGGTGGGCGTGCAGGTGGAAGATGTGATGCTCCTTGGGGCCTGCGTGCAGATTCCTGAACTTCACCCGGTCATTGATATAGCTGTGGTGAACATTGGACGGATCGTCAGGAAAGTAGGCTTTGGTCGCGAACTTGGGTTTTTCAACTACGCCCAGCCCATTGGCATTAACGCCTGCCGGTATATCGACCACCATCGCCGGATCGCCCAGCACCCAGGAGGTTAAAAAGAATTCTTCATATTTGCACTCGACGCAGTCTTTCATCGGGCCGAGCTTTAGCCGGTTGGCGATAATTTCCGAACCGATGCCGCCGGAACCGTAATTGATCGCGAAACCGTCCCTGACGCCGTGCAAGGTGTGGATGAAGGCCGGGTCGTTATACCAAGCGGGGAATGCCTGCACCGCTTTGATCTCGTCATGGAAAATCACGGTAAATTCGCGGAACGGGTCGGTTCGGTCGGGATAGGTTGCATTATTGGGTTCCTGTTGGCTGTCAAATGCCCCTAAGCCGTTTCCGGTGATGATCGCATTAATGTCGGAATGGGCGATTTTGCCGTTATCCAGCATATTCAGTATCGGCGTTCCGGCAAGAGGGTGTGGGACAGTGCCTTCGATCTTCCAGGTGTAGGGTGGTAGGTCACTGTTAAAGGCTTCCGTTATCGTCACCTTGGCCGAGCCATCGGTAAAAACGTTGTCAATATGTGCCTTGCCTGTTACGCCGGCTAAGGTTTTACCGACATCGTCAGCAATAAAGCCGACATTGCTGGTCAGAGTGGTCATGGTTGCCTTAATGCTGCCGTCCTGATATGTGGATAAGCTGAGTTGCTCGGGCGGTTTGCGGGTTTCAACAGCGGGATACACGGCGTCGTAATTGATGACTGGGTAATATTTCCCATCCGACAGGGTAGTATCCGTTGCGGCTAAAGCTAAATCCTGTTCGGTCACCTGGCTGCGATACCATTGGGATCTCTTGTCTTCAACATTGACCGCACCGAACAAACCATGCGCCAACGATCCGCCATTGCCTTCACCGCCTGTCGACGCTGCTGTACTGTAGGCAAAATAGGTGCCTTCTTTTTGCGCGTAAAAAGTGTAGCTTTTGGTATCACCCGGGCTTGCCAGGCTGTTGGTATTATTAGCTACGTTAGAGCCATCCGATTCGATGCCTTTCGCCTGCATGCCGATCACATGGAATGATGCGGTGCGTGTGCCTGGGCCATCGCCATTTTTAGTCGCAGTCGCGTTGGGATTGGGGCTGCTGGGGGCGACAGGGCTTAGCAACGAGCCAGCAAGGTTCGGACTTAGCCAGTTGGTGAAGTTGACGGTCAAACAATCGCCTTCGTTAACACGCAGCACCAGGGGTCTGGGCCGCTTGTCGGGTCGCAACATCGCATTGCCAGGGGAGGGAGACGAACCCTTTATCGCAACCACATCGCGTTTTAACGCATAAATCATTCCCGAAGGATTCATCGCGCCGAGGCGGTTGTAATAGAGAACTTGGTCTAGAGCCACTACATCGGCGCTTATGCATGCCTGAGCCGGATGGCTTGCCGCGAACGTCAGTAGTAGAAAACACGACTTGGCTATTGATCCGCTTTGAATGTTGGGTTGTGAGTTCATGGTTTCCCCTCCTGATCGGTTTAAGCAAGTTACGGCGGCTTCTTGCTTGGATCATGCGTTGCTTAAATGTTCCCGCTTAGCATTATGAAAAAATGTATTTTTAGGATAGGAATCGACAATACAACTTCGGAAGACAATTAAAAATCGGGTAAAACCCTGAAATATTGCAAAAATTATTTCTATGTCGCCAATGGTGCCGAGATGATTTTTAGCTCGAATAAGGCGCTTGATTCGTTAGGTTAAACAACCATAACTCTGCGACATTCTGACACGCGGCAATTTGCCACATTCCATCATCTAGGTATTTTTACTAAGATATATGCAACTCTTGAGATGCAAATTTCCTCCTTGGAATTCAGAGTTTTATATCCTTCTCTAATGCGGCCTAATCAGCCGCATTTTTTTTGCCTACAGGGATGTAGGCAAGGGGCGTGAGCAGGAGCGGAAGCTTTGCCTACAGGGCAGTGATTGCTCCCGGCAATCATTTCTGCATTCCCTCCATAACCCACAGGGATGTGGGGAATGCAGATATTGCAGGAGCAAATATCTGTCCATGGAGGTCAGATGTAGGCAAGGGGCGTGAGCTTTGTCTACCTAAATTTAGGCAAGGGGAGGGAAGCGCTGCCTGAAATAAAGCGCCGCCTTGACCAAGCCGATCAGTACCGGAACTTCTACCAACGGGCCGATGACGGCGGCAAACGCTTGCCCGGATTGCAGACCGAAAACCGCTACGGCCACTGCTATGGCCAGCTCAAAATTATTGCCGGCAGCGGTAAACGACAGTGTGGCGCTGATGCGATACCCGGCCCCGGCCTTGGCCGACATATAAAACGTGACCAGGAACATAACCAGAAAGTAGATGACCAGCGGTACGGCGATGCGTGCCACATCCAGCGGCAGCTGCACAATGGTTTCGCCCTTGAGCGAAAACATGACCAGGATCGTGAACAGCAGCGCAATCAGAGTGATGGGGCTGATTTTAGGAATGAAGGTTTCGTCATACCACTGCAAGCCCTTGCGCCGCACCAGAAAAAAGCGCGTGAACATGCCGCCGAAAAACGGAATGCCTAGGTAAATCATCACACTCTTGGCGACTTGAAGCATGGTAACCTGAACTTCAAGGCCGGAAGCCACACCTAACCAGTCGGGCAGGACGGTGACGAAAACATAGGCATAAACGGAAAAGAACAGCATCTGGAAGATGGAATTGAACGCTACTAGGCCAGCGCAATATTCGCTATCGCCGTCGGCCAACTCGTTCCAGACCAGAACCATCGCTATACAACGCGCCAGTCCGATGATAATCAGGCCCACCATATATTCAGGGTAATCCCGAAGAAAGATCACAGCCAGCGCGAACATCAGCACCGGGCCGATCACCCAGTTCTGGATTAGGGACAGCAGCAGGATCTTGGTGTTCTTGAAGACCTTGGGCAGTTCTTCGTAACGCACCTTGGCCAGCGGCGGGTACATCATCAGGATCAGGCCGATGGCGATAGGCATAGACGTGGTGCCTACCTGGAAGCGGTTTAGCCACTGGGTGAAACTGGGGACAAAATAGCCCAGAGCGACCCCGGCTGCCATCGCTGTAAATATCCATAACGTCAGGAACCGCTCTACAAAACCCAAGCGCTTTGGTGCGTGATCAACTTGTTTATTCATGGTTGTCGTTTCCCGATGTCTCAAAGAGTTTTTGCGCCGATCTTGTTCAGCGCCTCAGCCAATTCCGTTCCGGACATTGTGTCAACCGGCAACGCCAACATCTGCTGTATCCGTTTTTCCAGGGCCGCGTAGGTTGCCTCAAAAGCCGCTTCAATAACTTCCGGGCTGCCGGTGACATGGGCCGGATCGGGCAAGCCCCAATGCGCCCGGATCGCGCCCGTAAGATAAACAGGACACACTTCCCCGGCAGCGTTATCGCAAACGGTAATCGCAATATCGATGCCTTTGTCGTCAAATTCATCCCAGGATTGGCTGGTAAATCCTTCGGTCGGGATGCCGTGGCGGGCTAAGGTCGCCAGCGCATTGGGGTTGACCTTGCCGGTCGGATGACTGCCGGCTGAGAAAGCCTGAAACCGGCCTCCGCCCAGATGATTAATCAGCGCCTCACCCAAAATGCTTCGGCAAGAATTCCCGGTGCACAAGATCAGAACGTTTAACATGGCTTACTCCTTATATTTATATATTCGTATAAGCGAATATTATAAGGCAAAATATCGGCTGCGTAACTATTCAATAAATCAAATGCAATGGAACGCAGATGACGCAGATTGCATATGATTGAATAACTGATGTTACGCACGGACGGTACTTCTCCCGTTTGCCGCTCCGAGCACCGGAGCTTTTGTCGAGAATAGCCCGTCAGGGGTGCGGCATGGATGCCGCACGTCAGCAGAGGGGCAGGAGCCCCTTCTGCTGACCCTC
>JAUXTH010000140.1 GCA_030679035.1 Methylobacter sp.
AGATTGGTTTCACGGAATTTCACGCAAATAGCAAAGGAATGATTTCAAAACCAGAAATTCTCATCAAATTTTCTGCATCATGGATATTTGTCAATTCTTAAACGCAAAGTCCTCTCCGAGAGACTATGCGGAGAATAAAAACTCAATTGGTTCCTTAGACATACATTACATCATTTAAGATTTTAGGACCAATATACTTGCTCAAACCATTTTTAGTTACAATTTCAACTTTTTCATTCTTAAAAAGATTTTCGAACATATCATATACGGCCATGTAGTTATCAAAGCTCTCTTTTTCAGGTTCAAAGTCTATGAGTAAATCAATGTCACTTTTAGCGGATTGTTCGTTGCGCAAATAAGAACCAAATAGCCCAATATTTGACACCCCATATTTTGAAAAATCAGGCTTATGAGCTCTTAAAATAGCTAATATGTTTTCTTTCGTTGTCATTTCAGTAATATGGTCAAAGATAAGCTTCTTTATGTATTTGGGGTGGCAACAAAATTACCGCTAACAATAAATATACGAAAATTATTATTTAAACTTATTGATTATCAATGTCGTTTTATTTCGTTTTTTTGACTTGCTAACGTAAGCAACTTATAAAACGAAATCCATCAACCCGAAAAACGAAATCAGCAAAAGAATGCTACTTTCAAAACATACACTCACACCCATCCACAGCAATGCCCGGATACATAGTCTTTTGTACTTAAAATAATAAGAGAGGGAATATGAATGTACGGAAAATAGTTAGGAGTTAGGAGTTTTTTCACCTTTCCCTCAGGGCAAACGCATCTAAATTTTAGGGAAGGGATGCGATAATTGAAGAAAATACGTTTATAGGGATAAAAGCATATGAACGGGATACTTCCTTTCTTCGATGATTTAAAGGATCCAAGAGTAGAGCGCACCAAACTTCACTCATTAAAAGACATATTAGCCCTTACTATATGTGGTGTTTTAAGTGGCTGTAATGATTGGGAAGAGATAGAATTATATGGCATCAGTAAAGAGAAGTGGTTAAAAACATTTTTAGCG
>JAUXTH010000003.1 GCA_030679035.1 Methylobacter sp.
TTCACTTACACCGTTTCCGACGGCAAACTCACCACCACGGCAATTATCACCTTGGCCGTATTGCCTAAAAAAGACCATGACCAAGACCATCACGACAACGGCCAGCATCACGGCTTCGAGCACAGTGAGCACAACGGCTACGAAGAACGGTGCGCCAAGATTATCGTGCAATCCGCCCACCCCGCTCACGAACAGAGGAGCGAAGGCCGGCAAGACACTATCATCGTTAATCAGCACAGCCGCCGAACGGCCGATAAAATTGATTGGACAGGCCAAGCGCCAGTTTTGGGCAAGCTAAAAAAAGATGATTGGATTGCGGAGCAGCTGACAGAGCGGCCCAAGGAGCAAAGCTTGGCAGAGCTGACGGGGTTGGTGGTGAAAATCAAGTGACAAAGATGCGGGCGGGAGGTCTCGGGCATGCTGTTTATGTCCGACAACAACGCTTAGTTTAATGGCCCATTAACATTTATTTTCAGCGAAACAAATGTGTTAGCATTAAGCCATGAATAAAGCCCACGATTCCTCCTATAAATTACTGTTTTCAGAACCTGAAATAATCATTGATCTGCTGCAAGGCTTTGTTCACGAGCCGTGGATTAAAGAGCTGGACTTCAGCACCCTGGAAAAAGTATCCGGCAGCTATATTTCCGATGACTTGCGCAGCCGGGAAGACGACGTGATCTGGCGAGTCAAATACCAACAAAGCTGGATTTACGTCTATTTGCTGATTGAATTCCAATCGACCATAGACAACTACATGGCAGTCAGACTGATGAGCTATATGGGACTGCTTTACCAGGATTTAATAAAAACCAAACAGCTGACCGCCAAAAAACTATTACCACCTATCTTTCCCGTCGTTTTATACAACGGAGAAAAACGCTGGGACGCCGCCACCGAATTAAAAGATCTGATTGTCAAAGTTCCCGGCGGGCTGGAAAAATACCTGCCCTCATTAAACTACTTGCTACTTGATGAAGGCGCTTTCGAACTCAAAGAACTGACACCCTTAAAAAACCTGGTTGCAGCCATCTTTCGACTGGAAAATTCCACTTCGCGTGAAGACATTATCGAAGTCATCAGTAATTTGATAGAATGGCTGGCAACACCCGAACAAACCCGATTAAGGCGCAGTTTTACAGTATGGATCAAGCGGGTATTACTGCCCGCAGAAGGTCTTGAGCAATCAATAGCCAACATTAACGATTTAGCGGAGATAAAAACAATGCTAGCACAACGTGTATCTGAGTGGACGAGTGAATGGAAACAGCAGGGTTGGATTGAGGGCATGGAAAAGGGCATGGAAAAGGGTATGGAAAAGGGTATTGAATCAGAGAAAATATTGCTTGTTCGGTTAATACAACGTCGCTTTGGTTACGCGACTTCCGAAACAGCTAAAATTATCCTAAAGCCCATAATAAATACGGATACTCTGGAACAAATTGGCGATTGGATTATCGATTGCAATGATGGAGAAACTCTTTTAAGCAAGTTGAAAGCGTTGTAATGTAGCCTTGTAAAATAGGGAAGTGTAGGGGCATATAGACGGTCAACCACCTCCCGTCGTCTTTGCAGGTTACGATTACGCCGGCTTCCTCATCACCTTCACCAACCTCACCGGCGTAGCCGTTGGCGAGAGGAAAGCCGAAGGTGCTGCCATTATTATCTTGGACACTGAGGCCGCAGGCTATAGCTGGTTCGTAGACAACACATCGGATGACATTAGCAATTCCCTCCCACCAGCAATCTCAATGAATGGGTCACTCACGCAGACAACAGTGGTGCTGGCTACAAAATAATAATTAAGAGTTTTGCATGTCCATAAGCAGTGTATTAAGCCTTCAGAAAGCAATTTTAATAATAAAGCCAAACGCTTTTTTAAATAAGTTTCGCTATGGGCGAATAATGCTACTGGTTAGCCTGTTTTTATGCAGCATAGCTCATGCCGAGACCTTATCTTCCCTATTGGAAATGGCGAGAATTAATGAACCCGCTTATCTGAGCGCCCAGGCCGCCGTACAGGCTGCCAAAGCGCGCACAGACCAGGCATTTGGCGGTTTGTTGCCGCAAATTAATGTCACTGCCAGCGTTAATGTTCACAAGCGAAATTATCAGACCCGTAGCTCAGAGGTGCCGCCTGCGCAGGATCAGTATGACAGTAACTCTGAACAAATAAGCTTGACTCAGCCTATCTGGAAACGTCCAAGTTATATTGGCTTGCAGCAAGCAGAAACTGCGGCCTTTCAGGCTGAGCAACAATTGGCAAACACCGAGCAGGAGCTTTTGGCAAAAGTCGTTTCTGTTTGGTTTGATTTGTTGGCCGCTCGGGATCAGGTGCTGTTTACGCAGCGGCAGGTTGCCGTTGCCCAACATCGCTGGGAGGAGGCCAAACGAGGCTTTGAACTAAATTATATTGGTCGACCCGAGCTTGAGGAGGCCAAGGCAAAGCAAGATCAAGCGATGGCTGAACAAGTGTCCGCCGAGACGGATTTAAATCTTAAGCGTGCGGCATTGGAGCAAATTGTCGGTAATGTAGATCAATTGACCCCTACGTTCATGCGCGAGGATGCTGAACTGGCCGACTTGAGCACGGAAAAACTCAAGGCTGTGTTAGAAAGTGTAGAGGCTGGAAATCACAGTATACTGGCTGCGATGCATGCGCATGAAGCGGCGTCGCATGAAGTTCGCAAGCAGCAAGCAGGACACCAACCCACTCTCGACTTGGTCGCCAGCTATGGCAATAATAGCCAGTCAGTGGGCGGTTTTCCTGGGCAAGCTGGCTATGACATCCTGCTCGGAACGGTTGGGTTGCAATTCAATATGCCCATTTATTCAGGAGGCACCCAGTCGGCCAAGGTCGATGAGGCCGTTGCGCAAAAAGAAAAAGCCCGTTTCGATATTGATGCGGCAAGAAATTTATCGACATTATCCGCCAAGCAGGCGTGGTATGGCTGGTATTCAGCCTACTCAAAAAGCCGAGCCGCCGAACAGGCAATCAAGGCGGCAAACTCAGCATTACTTGCGGCGACAGTTGCAAGTCACAATGGATTGAAGTTTGAAACGGCGGTTCTGGAAGCGCAGCAGAAGCTATCCGAAGCGCAACGCGATTACAGTAAAAGCCGCTACGATCAGGTTGTTAATTTTGTGAAGTTAAAAGCGATTATGGGTGTTTTGCTAAATGAGGATATTGCTGCTTTAGATGCTCTTTTTGTGGATAAGGCAGGTGGAGTCGGCGTGTCGGAAACGGGTAAAGTTTTTACGGGGCTAGGCGAGTGATTCAAGAGGCACAAGATAATGATTTGAGTCATGAAGATCAAACCTTAGCGGGAGCGTCGCCTTGGGATGCTTTTGTTAGTGCTAATACATCAAATGAGTTCTGTCAGGCTTGGCTCGCCCTGATATGCGAACAGATTCAAGGCGCAACTGCGGCAGCGGTGTTAGTTGAAAATCAGGCGGCGCAAACCTATGTGCCGATGGCCGTTTGGCCGAAAGCAAGCCTAAGCATGGGCAGGCTGGCAAAAATAGTGGAGACTTGTTTGCGGGATCGGCGCGGGGTTTTCCAATCGGCCGCTTTATCGCAACCGGCTGAAGATGGCTTAGACCAGCCTGATTTGGGCCATTTGACCCAGATTTCTTATCCGATCATTTTAGAGCAGCGGGTGATTGCGGTTGTTGCCGTCGAAGCGGATTGCAGTGTCGTTGATGTCAATAAGATTTTTCGTGAGATTCATTGGGCCAGTGCCTGGCTGTCGAGCATGCTTTCCGGACGGGAGCTGGACGAGGCGCTAACCGCCAAGACGCGGGTCGGTTCGGTATTGGAAGTGATTGCTGTCGTTTTGCGCCATGGAAAATTACAGCAAGTCTTGTTTGAAATGGTCAACGAACTACGGCAGCGCCTTGATTGCTCAAGGGTTGCCATAGGCATGGTAAATAACGATAGCGTCAAGTTGATTGCACTTTCGGAAGCGGCGACCTTTGAGAAAAACACCTCGCTTGCCAAAGCCTATATGCGCGCCATGGAAGAGGCTTATGATTACGGCAAGGCGGTGCTGTACGATGCGCCTTCCAAGAAGACACGGTTCCCGGTGCATCACGAGTTGATGCAAATATCAGGCTCCAGGTCGGTTATTTCCTGCCCTCTTTTTGAAGCTGGGCGCAGTATCGGGGTGCTGGTGCTGGAGTCCTCCGGCAAGGCTTTTGATGAAATGGACTTGGTTTGGCTGGATGCTTTTACTGCGATGGCCGCGCCGATTATTTCGCAGCGCAAGAAGGCGGAACAAAATGGCTGGATGCGCTTGGCGGATGATGTTAAATCGGTACTGGCAAAGCTTTTCGGGCCGCGCTATCTGATATGGAAGGCGGCGGCAGCCTCATTATTTATATGCTTGGCAATTTTAGTGTTGGTGCATATCGATTATCGGGTGACCGCGAAAACGGTCATTGAAGGCGAGATACAACGCGTCGTATCGGCTCCATTCGATGGCTTTGTCGGCTCGGCCTATGTCCGTGCAGGCGATACGGTCAAGCAGGGGCAATTGCTGGCCAGTCTGGACGATCACGAGCTGATGATCGAGAAAGCGCGCTGGTCAAGTGAGCGCGATCAGTACGACAACCGTTTGCGCGAGGCTTGGGCGACCCATGATTTGACAGAAGTACAGGTGCTGGGCGCGCAGTTAAGCCAGGCTCAGGCGGAATTAAATCTGGTGACTAAAAAGATTGATTCTGCTCACTTGGTTGCCCCTTTTGACGGATTGGTCGTGTCCGGCGATTTAAGCCAGCAAGTGGGAGCGCCGGTTGAGGTTGGCAAGAAGTTGTTTGAGATTGCGCCGTTGCAAAGTTATCGGGTGATTTTGCAAATAGACGAGCGGGAAATACGCCATATCAAGGTAGGGCAGCCGGGAATGCTGGTTATTACCGGCATAGCCGGTGATCCGCAGGCGTTAACCGTGCAAAAAGTGACGCCGGTTGCAACGGCGGAAGGTGGGAAAAATTTTTTTAGAGTCGAGGCGAGTCTTTCTGAAGCGTCTACACGACTTCGTCCGGGCATGGAAGGCATAGGGAAAGTTGTCACTGATCGTCATTCCTTGTGGTGGGTGTTGATTCACAGCTTTACCGATTGGCTAACGTTGACGCTATGGACTTGGATACCATGAAATCGTTTTTTCCACGAAAAACACTAAATAATTTGTTGCCTGTAACTACCCATACCTTATTAAATCGCAAAGCCGACTTTGAAATGTCCAAAGCTTCCGCTCCTGCTCACGCCCCTTACCTACATCCATGTAGGCAAAGCCAGCTTTGGACTCCAGAAAGCGTGGTTGTCGGAGTTCAAAGCTGGCTTTGAAACTTATGACGCTAAACTGCATTTTTTATGGTGTTCGAATTCCAGTGTCTACTAGGCTGAGTGGTTACCATTGTGTCGAATTTATTTAGCCGCTTCCGCAAAAAAGGTGATGATCTACAGCTTGGCATCGCTGTAAATATGTTTGTGTCTTTCGTGCTTTTCGTGGACAAATCGCTGTTTTTTTATAATGAAGTACATCGCCCATGACCCGCAGTATTTTTAGTTCCTCATGGCATAGCGTTGCCGAGTTAAAACCGCGCTTGATTTCGCAAGCGCGCGTACATCGCCATGTGTATCGCGGCCAGGTTTGGTATGTGGTGCAAGACCAGACCGGCGGCCGCTATCATCGGCTTTCTCCCGAAGCCTATGCGCTGATAAAGGGCATGGATGGCGCTAAGTCTGTGCAACTGTTGTGGGAACTTGCCAATACTTCGGGGGAAGGGGATGCCTGCACCCAAAACGAGGTGGTCGATTTGTTGGTGCAAATGCATGCGGCTGATCTGTTGCAAGTCGACTCTGCGCCGGATTCGGTAGCGCTGTTTCAACGCTATAACAAAAAACGCATCGCTACCCTGAAGCAGTGGTTTCTTAACCCGATGAGCCTTAAGCTGCCATTGGTCGATCCCAATAATTTCCTGTCGCGCTGGGCGCCAAGTTTGGCTTGGCTTTTTAGCCTGAAGGGCATTTTACTGTGGCTGGCTGTGGTGTTCCCTGCCATGTTCCTGGCAGGGCAGCATTGGTCGGAGTTAACCAACAACTTATCGGATAATGTGCTGTCGTCAAGCAACCTGATGGTCATGGTGCTGGTTTTTCCTATTGTTAAATTGCTGCATGAGCTAGGGCATGGTTTTGCGACTAAAGTATGGGGCGGGGCCGTTCATGAGATGGGCTTGATGTTTCTGGTATTTGCACCGGCGCCCTATGTGGACGCTTCGTCATCGGCGGCGTTCCTTTGCAAATACAAACGCGCCATAGTTGCGGCGGCAGGCATGTTGGTTGAACTGTTCCTTGCTGCGCTGGCGCTGTATGTTTGGTTGTTGATTGAGCAGGGCATTGTCCGTGCGATGGCTTTTAATGTGATGGTGGTTGCGGGGATTTCTACACTTGCGGTAAACGGCAATCCGTTGCTGCGCTACGACGGCTATTACATTCTTAGCGATTTGATTGAAATTCCCAATCTCGCCCAGCGCGGGCAAAAGTACCTGACTTACTTTTGGGACCGGTATGTTTTTGGCGCCTATGATGCAGCTCCTGTTCATGAGACCCAATCGGAGCGTTGGTGGCTTTTTTGTTATACGCCGCTGGCATGGATGTACCGTACCTTCGTGACGGTATCGATCATTTTGGTTATCGGCGGAAAATTTTTTATTTTCGGTGCCCTGTTGGCATTATGGGGCGGCTTCAAACTGGTTGCAATGCCGTTATGGGCGGCTTACAAACATGTGACAGGTTCGCCTAACTTGAGACGGCGACGTAAGGCAGCATCACTGATCTCGCTTGCTATGCTGGCGTGCCTATGGCTGTTGGGCTTTGTCCTGCCTTTGCCGCTTTATACCAAGGCTGAAGGGGTGGTATGGTTGCCGGATCAAGCCATTTTACGCGCGGGAGGGAATGGTTTTTTCCGCCGCTGGTTGGTTGCTCCTGGGGTGAGGGTTAAAAAATCGACGCCCCTGTATGAATTAGAAGACGATTTGTTATTCACCGAGCTTAGCGTTGCAACAGCCAAAGTTAAAGAAACCCAAGCAAAATATGACGGCGAACAATTTTCCGATACGACCAAAGCGGTGGTGTTGTACCGTCAATTGCAAGGCGAGCAAGAGAAGCAGATCCAATTGGAAAAACGCGTTGCGAACCTGATTGGCTATGCCAATACCGAAGGCGTGTTTGTCGCCGCGCAGCCGCAAGATATGCCCGGCAAATATTTCAAAAAAGGCGACCTGATCGGCCATGTCTTGGAGCGCGATGCTTTATTGGCGCGCGCGGTTGTTGCCCAGGATGATATAGATTTGGTGCGGTCGCGGCTGGTATCGATAGAGCTGCGCTTATCGAATTGGATCGCCCAAAGCCATCGCGTTAATTTAGCCAGGGAATCCGCAGGCGGCATAAACGAACTGCCGTCTGCGGCCTTGTCGCTAAGCGGCGGCGGAAGTATCGTGACGGCACCCAACGACCCGGACGGACTGAAGACGGTCGAGCGGATTTTTATCGTCGATCTTGCCCTGCCGACGACAGTCTCAACAGTGACTTTTGGCGAGCGCGTGCATGTCCGCTTCGATCATGGTAACGAGCCTTTAGCTTGGCAGGGTTTACGCCGGTTGCGGCAATTATTCCTGAGCCGCTTCGGTGTCTGATATTCGGGCGCTCATTGCCGGGCGCGCCCTAGAGGTTAGCGATGGCTGTTATGTCGAACGGCTCGACATGCATGAGCTCGAGCTTGAGGAGCGCATGCGCGGCTTTATGGCGCATTTTGCCTTAAGCGGCTCCGCTAAAGCCAAGCGTTTTGTACAAAAAGTTAATGCGCTGGAGCTTATCGTCCTGGCGCATCAAGACGATGAACTGCGCACCGAGTTGGCAAAGGTCGCCCGGGAGCTACAAAAAAAAGGCTTTCGCGACGACTTGATGGTGACGGCTTTTGCCGTAATACGGGAAGCATCAAGACGCATACTAGGCATGCGCCATCATGATGTCCAACTGATGGCCGGGCGTTTCCTGCTGCAAGGAAAAATTGCCGAAATGTCCACCGGGGAGGGCAAAACCCTAGCCGCTACCCTGGCGATATGCACTGCCGCCGCGACAGGCGCTTTAGTGCATGTTGTTACCGTTAACGACTATCTGGCGGAACGCGATGCCGAAAAAAATGCGCCGCTGTTTGCTTTTTTCGACTTCTCCTTGGGCGTGGTCATTGAGGACACCCCGCTTGATGAGCGCCACGTCCAATACGCCAACAACATTGTTTACGTTTCCAATAAAGACCTGACCTTTGATTATTTAAAGGACCGGATCTCGGCAGGCGGCGTGTTGCATACGCATCTCAAGCTTCGCCGACTGGAGAATAACCGTTCTGCGCCCGCATTAATTTTAAGCGGGTTGCATCTGGCCATCGTCGATGAGGCCGACAGCGTCCTGATTGACGAGGCGCGCACACCGCTGATAATCTCGGAAACGGTGCCGGATGATATTGATGACGCCGTCTACACCCAAGCCATCGAGTTGGCGCAGGCACTAAAAGTTAATGTCGATTTTGTGCAGAGCAAAGACAGGGACATCTGGCTAACGGCAGCGGGTAATCAAACCATCAAGAACCTTGCCGGGGATTTGGGCGGCTTATGGAAATCAACTTTATGGCGTCATGAGCTGATCCAAAAAGCCCTTTCAGCCTTATATTTGTTTCAACGCGACCAACACTACATCGTTGCCGAAAACAAAGTGCAGATTGTCGATGAGTTCACCGGCCGCGCCATGCCGGATCGGACTTGGGAGCGGGGGCTGCATCAGATGATTGAGGTTAAAGAAAGTTGCGAAATCAGCGGGCAACGAAAAACCTTGTCGCAAATCACCTATCAGCGCTTTTTTGGCCGCTATTTGCTGCTTTGCGGCATGACCGGGACGGCTAAGGAAGTCGAGCCGGAGTTGAAACGGGTTTACGATATTACCGTGGCAAAGGTGCCGACGCACAAAGCCAGCCGCCGACAACGATTGCCGGATCGGTTTTTTTTGACCTCAGAAGCGCGATGGCAGCATGTAGCCGTCCGCACAGCCGAATTGGCGGCCATGGGGAGAGCCGTGTTGGTGGGTACGCGCTCGGTAGAGGGTTCCGAATATCTGGGACAGCTTCTTGCCGAGCTGGGGCAGGCGCATACAGTGCTGAATGCGCGTCAGGATGATATTGAGGCGGAAGCGGTTGCGCAGGCAGGTTTACCGGGGCAGGTAACGGTCGCCACCAACATGGCGGGGCGGGGCACCGACATCAAGCTATCGGATGAAGTGGAACAAACAGGGGGGCTGCACGTCATATTGACCGAGTTCCATGAAAGCGCGCGGGTAGACAGGCAATTATTCGGCCGTGCAGCCCGACAAGGCGATCCTGGGACTGTCGAAGCAATTGTCAGTTTCGAAGATGAGTTATTTGTTAGATATGCGCCTTTAATTACGCGGGCAGCTGCGAGACCAATATCGACAAATGCCGGGTTTATAAAAGAAAATCTTTTCCGCTTGCTGGTTCTTTATGCGCAGACCAAGGCTGAGTATTATGCCCGTAAGATCAGGCTTGATACGATACAAAGGGATAAAAAATGGCTTCAAGCATTAGGCTTTATCGGTTTAGATAAGAAATAAGGGGGATTTACGTTTTTCTGGCTCGGTTCTGTTGTTGAGCTACGAAAGGAATGGTTATGGTAGTGAAATAGAGGGATATTGATCCCGCACGACTAGCATCTCCGCTAAAAGGATCAGTACTGCTGAGAGATTTGTAGTGGACTTAAGGAATTGTCGGTGTAACTGCTTATAATATTCAGGAGCAGTAGCCCTGCCTTTTAAGACATTCGCATATTTTTCTTTAAAATTGAAAAATAATAAGTTTACTTTTTCATGCCTACATAGCGTCTACATTTATTTTTCACAATAAAAAAGGCCCGTAACGAAACCGCTACAAGCCTTTCTATTTATTTGGAGCTGGCGATGGGAATCGAACCCGCGACCGGCTGATTACAAATCAGCTGCTCTACCGACTGAGCTACACCAGCGAAGAAGCGCGTATTATACACAAGATTTTTTTCTTGGCTAGTTTTTTCATGGTTTATTTCGGCCTTTTCCTTGCTTTGTTTTTGTTGCCCTGACGCGGTTTGGCTTTATCGGCATGCGATTTGTCCGGGCCGGTATATTTGGTTTTAAAACGCTGGATCTTGTCGGGTGTTTCAACCGTGCCTTTGGGCTGGAAGCTGGGGATCAAATGTTGTTTGCCGTTGCCGATCAGATCGCTGCGACCCATGTCTTTTAAGGCTTCGCGCAATAACGGCCAGTTCTTGGGGTCGTGATAACGCAGGAAGGCTTTGTGCAGGCGGCGCTGTTTGACGCTTTTGGGTATCGGAATGTCGGCTACGCTACGGCTGACTTTATGCAGGGTGTCTTTGCCGGAGTGGTACATGGCGGTGGCGATGGACATCGGCGACGGCAGGAATGCCTGCACCTGGTCGGCCCTGAAACCGTTGCGCTTTAGCCATAACGCCAGGTTGAGCATGTCTTTATCGGTGGTGCCGGGATGGGCTGCGATAAAGTACGGGATCAAATATTGCTCTTTACCGGCTTCCTTGGAAAATCTGTCGAACATTTCCTTGAAGCGGTCGTAAGTGCCCATGCCCGGCTTCATCATTTTGGATAACACGCTTTGCTCGGTGTGTTCCGGGGCTATTTTGAGGTAGCCGCCGACGTGATGGGTGACCAGTTCCTTGACGTATTCCGGCGATTCCACGGCCAGATCGTAACGCAAGCCTGAGGCGATGAAGATTTTCTTGATGCCGGGCAGGGCGCGGGCTCTGCGGTAGAGTTTTATCAGCGGGGTGTGGTCGGTATTCAGGTTGGGGCAAATGCCGGGATAAACGCAGGACGGCTTGCGGCAGGCGGCCTCGATCTTCGGGTCTTTGCAGGCCAGCCTGTACATGTTGGCGGTAGGTCCCCCCAGGTCGGAAATATGGCCGGTAAACGCGGGCGATGTGTCGCGGATCGCTTCGATTTCCCTGATGATCGAATCTTCCGAGCGGCTTTGGATGATGCGGCCTTCATGCTCGGTGATCGAGCAGAACGTGCAGCCGCCGAAACAGCCGCGCATGATGTTGACCGAATGCTGGATCATCTCAAAGGCTGGCACGTTGGCGTTGCCGTATTCTTTGTGCGGGACGCGGGAGTAGGGCAGGTCGAACACGCCGTCCATTTCCTTGGTGGTCAGCGGAATAGGAGGCGGATTGATCCACACTTGCCGCGTTCCGTGCAGCTGAATCAACGGGCGCGCATTGCCGGGGTTGGTTTCGCCGTGCATGACCCGCGAGGCGTGGGCATACAGAACCGGGTCGTCTTTTACCGCTTCGTAGGCGGGCAGGCGGATGACGGTTTGTGAGCGCTGGTTTCTGAGCAGCGATTTATCAAAATGAATGACTTTTTCGTCGGTATTGCTCGGTTCCGGTTTTTTATCGCACGCAGGCTGTTCCTGATACGGATCGACAGGCATCATCGCCGCACCGGGTTTATCGACATCGGTGGAATCTTTAACCGCCCAGCCTTCCGGTATTTGTTTGACGAAATGCACCGTGCCGCGAATGCCTTTCAGCTCCGATATGGCCTCGCCGTTTGCCAGTCTATGGGCGATTTCGACGATCTGGCGTTCGGCATTGCCGTAAACCAACAGGTCGGCCTTGGAGTCCAGCAGCACGGATTTCCTGACCTTATCCGACCAGTAGTCGTAATGCGCGATACGCCGCAAGCTGGCTTCGATGCCGCCGATGATGATCGGCACATCCTTGTAAGCTTCGCGGCAGCGGTGCGAGTAGACGTTGACTGCGCGGTCGGGGCGCTTGCCTGCCGCGCCGTTCGGCGTGTAGGCATCGTTGGAGCGGATTTTTTTGTCCGAGGTATAGCGGTTGACCATCGAGTCCATGTTGCCGCCGGTCACGCCGAAAAACAGCTTGGGGCGACCCAGCTTCACGAAATCCTTGGCGCTGGTCCAGTCCGGTTGGGCGATGATGCCGACCCTGAATCCCTGCGCTTCAAGCAGTCGTCCAATCAGCGCCATGCCGAAGCTGGGGTGATCGATATAGGCATCGCCGGTCACCAGAATTACGTCGCAGGCATCCCAGCCGAGTTCGTCCATTTCAGCCTTGCTCATCGGTAAAACCGGCGCAGTGCCGAAGCGTTGCGCCCAGTATTTACGGTAGCTGAATAGGTTAGGTTCGGTTGGCAAAGCAGTAGACATTATTTTTGTATCGAGTTGTTGATGACGCTGGAATTGTGTTTGACGATTTCTTTTAAAAAAGAGATAAATTCGATCTGGTAAAGTTGCTCAAGAATGATGGCTCGGGTTCGCAAATCTTTTAAGGAATGGATGGGCGCCTCTTCATTAAAGGCGAGGCCGATAATATTGCCCCGGTCTTTGACGGGCAGAAACAGGATTTTCCAGTTAAAAGTCTGTCCCAGCCATAGGGCAACCTGCCTGAATAAGGGCCTGTCGACGCCGCCCCAAAGATTGATGACCAGCATGCCGTCTTTTTTCAGCAAGACCTTGCAGGCATCGAAAAACGCATGGTTGCAGATCGATGACGCCATGCCTTCGTGGTCGAACGCATCGACGAACATCAGGCTGTATTGCTCGGCTTGGCTGTCGGTACGTTCGCGGACGTACTTCGCGCCGTCGCCGATGATGACTTTCAGGCGCGGGTCCAGGGGCAGGCCAAAATGACTGCGTGCGATTTTGACCACGCCGGCCCGGTATTCCACGACTTTCAAACGGCATTCCGGGAAATGATGCAGCAAATGCTTGGTTAATGAGCCGCCGCCCAAGCCGATAATCAAGGCCTCGTCATCAAGCGTGGGCTTAAATAACATCCAGCTGGTCATGGCCTGCACATAATTAAGGTGCAGCTTATCCGGCTCGGCCAGCAGCATGCTGCTCTGCCGGGGAGACGAGCCAAAGTGCAGCGACCTTACGCCGTCACAGTCGACAACTTCTAAAATGCCGTCATCATCGTGGCTTTCGTGGATGACGCGGCCTTCATATCTATACATAAACGCGGGGAGTTCTTAAACGATTGGCTAAACATTATACCGGAGAATAAGGTTTAATTTGTGTGTTGATTAGGTTACTGCGGGTGACTCAGCGAATGTAGCGGAATGGAAAGAAAAATAGCTTGATTTGTTCGCTGAAACGTTGGGCCGAGATTTTTTTGGGGGGCGAGCGGAACAGATGCGGCTCGGCGGAGACCCTTTTAGGAGTGTTCCGCCGCCGTGTGCTCTAATCAACCATCCTGATTGATTTTTGCAATAATAGCTTTTAAATGTTGCTCGCAGTCCTGATTATCGACCTGACAAGTTCCTGCATTCAAATGTCCGCCGCCATTATAGCTAAGGCACAGTTCGCCGACATTGGTGTTGGAGGAGCGATTCAAGATAGATTTTCCTATCGCAAATACGGTGTTTTGTTGCTTAACTCCCCACATGACATGGATGGAGATATTGCACTCGGGATACAGCGCATAAATCATGAAACGATTGACGGCGTAGATAGTTTCTTCATCGCGCAAATCCAAAACAACCAGATTATTGTATACGGTCGAGCAACGTTGAATTTGTTCTTTGGCTGCCGCTTCATGTTCTTTAAACAGTTTGATCCGTTCCTGAACGTCGCCCAGTTGTAAAATGTCATCAATAGTATGATTTTTGCAGTAATCAATCAGGTTCATCATTAATTGATAATTCGACACGGTAAAGTCCCTGAAACGACCTAAACCGGTGCGCGCATCCATCAGGAAATTCATTAACACCCAGCCTTCCGGATTCAAGATTTCTTCTCGGCTGAATTGCGCCGCATCGCCTTTATCGACAGCCGCCATCATTTCGTTCCAGGCGGCAGGAAAGCGGGTTGCGCCGCCGTAATAGTCATAAACGACTCGCGCGGCTGAAGGGGCGTCAGGATCTATGATGTGATTTTCGGCTTTTTCATTGCGGATGGTTTCGCTTAAATGATGATCAAACGCAAGGTGCACACCTTTGACATAGGGCAGGTTGGTGGTGATGTCGCGGTCGCTAATATCGATGATGCCGTCTTGCATGTCCTTTGGGTGAACGAATTTGATGTCGTCAATCAAGTCCAGTTCTTTTAATAAAACCGCGCAGATTAAGCCGTCAAAATCACTGCGTGTAACGAGTCGAAATTTTTGGTCTGTCATGATGTAACCTTGGATGAAAGGGGAATAAAGTAAGGGGTTCAATATCTTGAACCCCTTACTTGTGGTTAAAATAATCCGGTGATTTTGCCGTTATTATCGATATCAATTCTTTCCGCAGCAGGCACTTTAGGTAAGCCGGGCATGGTCATCATATCACCGGCAATCGCTACAATAAAGCCTGCGCCGTTTGCCAGACGAACGTCCCTGATTTCAATGACATGCCCGGAAGGCGCGCCTTTGGCGTTCGGGTTGGTTGAAAACGACATTTGGGTTTTTGCCATGCAAATCGGGAACTTGCCGTAATCCGCATTCCATGCGGCCAGTTGCGCCTTCACTTTGGCGTTTGCGGTGACGCTACCGGCCCCATACAGCTTGGTGGCAATAGCCTCGATCTTTTCCCAGAGACTCAGGTTTTCATCGTAGACGTAGTTAAATCCGGGTTCGCGATTGTCAACGATGTCGCTGACTGCGTGGGCCAATTCCTCAGCACCCGCGCCGCCGTTCGCCCAATGCTTGGAAACCACGCATTTTGCGCCCAGGGCTTCGCATTTTTGCTTCAGCAAGGCGATTTCCGCATCGGTATCGAAGGTGAAGTGATTAACACACACTACACAAGGCAGGCCGTAATGGTGGGTAATGTTGTGGTAATGGCGTTCAAGATTTGCAAAACCCTGTTCCAATGCCGCCAGATTTTCCTGGTTTAATTCCTCTTTAACCACGCCGCCGTGGAATTTAAGCGCCCTGACCGTAGCAACCAGCACCACTGCGGAGGGTTTGAGCCCGGCTATGCGGCATTTAATGTCGATAAATTTTTCAGCACCCAAATCAGCCCCGAAACCCGCTTCGGTCACTACATAATCGGCCAGTTTCAGCGCGGTTTTGGTGGCGGTTACGGTGTTGCAGCCGTGGGCGATATTGGCGAACGGCCCGCCGTGAATAATCGCTATATTGTTTTCCAGCGTTTGCACCAGGTTCGGTTTGATCGCATCTTTTAACAAGGCCGCCATCGAGCCTTGAGCATTCAGGTCTCTGGCGTAAACCGGCGTCACCCTGTCGGATTTATAACCGATCACGATGCGTCCCAAGCGCTCCTTAAGATCTGCACGGCTGGTTGCCAAGCATAAAATCGCCATGACTTCGGACGCGACCACAATGTCGTAGCCGTCTTCACGCAAATAGCCGTTGGCAGGGCCGCCCATGCCGACCACGATGTGCCGCAGGGCCCGGTCATTCATATCGACAACGCGTTTCCATTGGATGCGTCTTGGGTCGATGTCCAGATCGTTGCCGTGATTGATGTGGTTGTCGATCAAGGCCGACAGCAGGTTATGCGCAACGCCGATTGCGTGAAAATCGCCGGTAAAATGCAGGTTGATGTCTTCCATCGGCACCACTTGCGAGTAACCGCCGCCCGCCGCGCCGCCTTTTACGCCAAAACACGGGCCTAATGACGGTTCGCGCAGGCACATCATGGTTTTTTTGCCGATGCGGTTCATCGCATCGCCGAGGCCCACGGTAGTGGTAGTCTTGCCTTCGCCGGCCGGGGTCGGGCTGATCGCGGTAACCAGAATCAGCTTGCCGTCTTCTTTATCGGACAGGCTGTTGACGTATTCCAGCGACATTTTGGCTTTGTAATGACCGTAAGGGTCAAGGTGTTCGGCGTCGATGCCGTATTGTTCTTTAACCAAGCCGATGATCGGCTTCATGTTGGCTTGTTGGGCGATTTCTATGTCTGACATGTTTAATTTTTAAAAAAAGGAGTTGGTTAAAATTTGGTTTTTAGTATTTGTAGGCATGGGCTACTACTGATAACTCGCCCATGCTTCGTCTTCTTCAGGTCGATCCCAGTCGGCGGCTAATACTTGCCTGCTTAACAAGGCGGATTCATATTTGGACGGCAATGTTTGGCGAGCAACTTTGGCTTGCATGAGCTCAATAAAATCTAATACTTCTTGCTGCATAGGCTCAGGGAGCGCGCTAATTTTTGCGGTTATCTCTTGGTTTGATTGTTTTATATTGCTGCAATTAGATGCCTTTGGAGTGCTCTTAAATAAATGGTTTATTTGTTCTTCTACTTGGGCAATGCATGTGTAATTAATATTACGAAGACAAAACAGACTTAAGACGGTCTGCCATGATAATTTACACATTTCAATTAGCTCGATTTCCTTAACTTTCTCATAATTTCCTCTATGAACTATTTTGCATCTGAGTTTATATAATTTATTTACTTTGTTATATATTTCCGTAACCTTATCAGTTTCAATAAAGCGATAAGGGCTATGGGCTAGAATGGTTGATACCCCTTTACATAGGGCTTCTGTTATTTTTTCATCTTTTGAAGTGAATATACTTTCTAGGGATATCCAATATTTTAAAAAGGAGGATTCGCTATCAAAATCAGCTTGAGCTTCGCCAATCCAATATATTGCGGTTGTAATGCTGTTCTCTAATTCCGTCTTATCCTTTTTAAAGGCAAAATCAAAAAAATCATTGAGAAAAACATTTTCTTTACATTTGGTAAGGAATTTTTCATCAAGTTCAAAATCTTGCAAATTTCTTCTTCCTTTTCCGGTCGAGTAAGTAAGGTTGCCTTCGGGTTCAGATTGATAAAAGAATAACTCATTATGTAGAAAAACCTCTGATTTCATGGATATTTTAATTAAATTCTCATGAACTCTTTCGTACGCGACGATACAAAATAGAAATCTAAAGTAGTTTAAAATTAATCGGGCTTTAGACCGTGCTATTTGTTCTGACTTTTCACAGTCACCAAAGCATGAAACTTTTATACACGTTTCACCCAGAAAATTAGCTGTCACAAACTCAGAAATATTTTTATTAAAATCATCATTTTCGGAAGTTGGAGTTCTATTTTCGATAATCTGAGCTAAGTCTGATGCTTCAAAGTTAAATATAAGGGTATCGCTCAGTGTAAGATGATTAATTCCTTTAAATTTTAGGCCGGTCAATAGGAAATAAAATTCTCGTGTAGCCAATTTTTCATTTAGAGAACTTGAAATCGTCGTTAGATGGGTGTTGATTGTATTTTTATCGTTATTACTAATTGTTCTTTCTAGTTCAGAAAGAACTGATAGGTATATAGTTTCGTAGCAAAAATATTCACTGATTGCTGAGTGGGCGTAAATTGTGTCAATAATTTTACGGAAGTTTTGATTGAGTTTGTTAGTGAAGAAATAAGTAACACCATTAATTTTGATCTCAGCAGAAGGCAAGCTTCTAAGATCTTCAATAGTTTTAGGTAAAAAATATTCTTGTTTTTTGCAAAGCATCGCCCATGGGCGTTGGAATACCCTAATTTCTTTTTGGCTCAAACTTTGTTCAAGATCAACAATCATTTTTTTAATAATCAAAACGTCGGGCAACAAAAAGACGTTGCCCGACCTACCTATTAACTATAAACCGGGAACCGTGCGCAAAGATTGCTGACTTTCTCGCGTACCGCTGCAAGCACAGATTCGTCTTCTATGTTTTCCATCACATCGCACATCATGTGGGCGACCTCAATCACTTCCGCTTCCTTAAAGCCGCGGGTGGTCGGCGCCGGCGTACCGACACGGATGCCGCTGGTCACGAATGGCGATTGCGGGTCATTAGGCACGGCGTTTTTGTTGACGGTGATGTGCGCTTTGCTCAATGCCGCATCGGCCGCTTTGCCGGTGATGCCTTTGGCAATCAGCGAAACCAGCATTAAATGATCGTCCGTGCCGCCGGAAACCACGTCGAAGCCGCGTTTCATAAACACGGCGGCCATGGCCTGGGCGTTTTTAATAACCTGTTGCTGATAAACGCGGAATTCAGGCTGCATGGCTTCTTTAAAGGCCACGGCTTTGGCCGCGATCACATGCATTAACGGGCCGCCCTGAATGCCGGGGAAGATGTTGGAGTCGAATTTCTTCTCCAGTTCCGGGTTGCTTTTGCACAAAATCAAGCCGCCGCGCGGGCCGCGCAAAGATTTGTGCGTGGTGCTGGTGACTACGTCCGCAATTGGCACGGGGTTGGGGTATAAACCTGCGGCAACTAAACCGGCAACGTGCGCCATGTCGACAAACAGGTAAGCGCCCACTTTATCGGCGATGTCGCGGAAGCGTTGCCAATCCCAGATGCGCGAGTAGGCGGAAAAACCGGCAACGATCACTTTAGGTTTGTGTTCCAGCGCCAAAGCTTCAACTTGCGCATAATCGATTTCGCCGGTTTCAGGGTGCAAACCGTATTGCACCGCGTTGTAGATTTTGCCCGAGAAGTTGGGTTTTGCTCCGTGGGTTAAATGGCCTCCATCGGCAAGGCTCAAGCCCAGAATGGTATCGCCGGGTTGGATCAGGGCCATGAACACCGCCATGTTGGCTTGTGAACCTGAATGCGGTTGCACGTTGGCGTAATCTGCGCCGAACAATTCTTTGGCGCGGTCGATGGCCAATTGCTCTGCCTTGTCGACGAACTCACAGCCGCCGTAGTAACGTTTGCCGGGATAGCCTTCGGCGTATTTATTGGTCAGCTGCGAGCCTTGCGCTTCCATGACCCGTGGGCTGCAATAGTTTTCAGAGGCGATCAGTTCGATGTGATCTTCCTGGCGTTGACGTTCTTCTTCGAGGGCTTGGAACAATTCGTCATCGAAGCCTTTGATGGTCATTGATTTTTTAAACATGGCGTTCTCCTGGATTAATAATTCGGTAGATATGATAGAACACGGATTAGACAGATTTACACGGATTTTTTTTGAGTAACGGATTTTACCGAAATTTCAAAATAATCCGTTTTATCTGTGCATATCAGATAAATCCGCGTCATCCGTGTTCCATTTTTTATTTGTTGTATCTTAAGGTTATGGCCGAACCAGCAATATTTGCAGATCGGCGACATTGGTGCCTGTCGCGCCGGTAATCACTAAGTCATCAGACGTTTTTAAAGCGGTGTATGAATCGTTATTCTCAAGCAGTTCGATCGGGTTGATGCCTGCATGAATCATGCGTTTTATCGTATTTGGGTCAACGATGCCGCCAGCTGCATCGGTCGGGCCGTCGCGGCCGTCGGTGCCGCCGCTAAGGAATGTCCAGTTGCCGGCTAGGCCTTGTTGTTCTGCGGCAATTGCAAAAGCCAGCGCCATTTCCTGGTTGCGACCGCCGCGGCCCTTGCCTTTTAAGGTGACTGTGGTTTCGCCGCCTGCCAACAGGGCGATGGGTTTGTCTTGTGGGGGCGACTTAAGTCGCCTTTCAACGCACTGGGCGACTAAAGTCGCCCCCACAGTCCTGGCTTCGCCGGATAAATGGTCGCTGTAAAGTTCGGTCTCGTAGCCCAGGTTTTTTGCGGCTTCCAGCATCGCATTGACGCTGATGGTGTTGCTGCCGACCAGAATATGTGCGGTATTTTTAAACACGTCATCGCCCGGTTTGGGCGTTTCGGCAATATGGCCCAACTTGCCTTGTTCCAAATGCTGTCTGATATTGCCTGGCACTTGCTCCCAAACGCCTTTGGCTTTAAGAATTTCGATCGCATCGGCGTAAGTGGTGTCGTCAGCTACGGTCGGGCCGCTGGCAATGGAACTTAAATCGTCGCCTACAGGACGTAGGCGAGGGGCGTAAGCAGGAGCGGAAGCTTCGCCCAACACATCGGATAAAATAAGCGCATGCAAATGGGCGGGCATAGCCATTCGGGCCAGGCCGCCGCCTTTTAGTTGCGACAAATGTTTGCGCACACAGTTAATCTGGTTGATGGTAGCGCCAGAGGCCAACAGCAGATCGGTGGTGGCAATCTTTTCCTGCAAGGTAATCTGGCCCGCAGGGTAGGGGATCAACGCCGAACCGCCGCCGCTGACCAGTACCAGCACCAGTTCATGTTCTTGGGTATTTTGCACCCGGTCGGCAATGATTTGCGCCGCTTTAAGGCCGTTTGCATCGGGTAATGGATGCGCCGCGCCGAGCACGTCAACATTGTCGATATGTCTAACATTTTCATAATTGGTGACGGCTATGCCACGGCCCGCCAGCTTTTCTGTCGGGATAATTTCCTGCGCCGCCTGTGCCATCGCGCAGGCGGCCTTGCCGAACGCTACAAGATGAACCTTTGAATAATTGCTAAAGAGTTCCGGTACAAGATGGCGTTTAACAGCCTGGTAAGGATCGGCTGCCGCTATGCCTGCCTGAAAAATGCTGAGGGCATCTTGTCTGATTAATGCCGGATCGGGTAAATGGCTCATGTCAGGTTCGGTCGCGGTTTAGGCCATTTCCTTAGCCAAGGCAAAGATATTTTCGGCATCGAAAATCTGTTTGTTATCTTCAAATAACTTTGCGATACAGGCGCGGTGCAAGGCCAGCTTTAACGAGCCGAAACCGATAGCGCCCCAAATTATTTTGCCTTCGCGCAGATTACCTTTGTCCATTACATCGGTGCCGCCAATTCCCAACGGCGGCGTAGCGTTGGCATCGGCGATCATTTCAATATGGGTGTTATGCTGCCATTGATCGGGCCTAAGCAGCTCCACGCCCGCCGCGCCGGTTGCAAAAACAATGTTGGCGTGTTCAATGGCGTTGGCTCTGGCATTATTGTCAAGGGCTTCAACAGGGGTCAGGTTTACGCCAAAGCGGGCTTTCATGTTGTTGCACGCTTGAATGGCGCGCTCCATTTTACGGCCGGTCAATGTTACTTCTGCGCCTTCCATAGCCAGCATGGCCGCCGCACGTTGTCCTACCGGGCCGGTACCGGCCAGTACCACCGCTTTTTTACCGGCCAAAGTTCCGCTGGATGCCAATTTTGCAACGGCGGCGGCGGCTGTGGTGTTGCTGCCGTTACTGTCGAGCATCACCGAGACCTGGAAGCCAGGGAAAAAGTGTTTTTGCACCGCAATAAACAATGCCTGTCCTGCAATCATGTCACTGCCGCCGACAAAAATGGCGGTATTTTTTTTATCCTTGGGTGCACGGGTAAATATCGTGCCTTCTACCAGACCTGAGATGTTTTCAGGTGTCAATCCGCCGTGTCCGATCACATGATCCGCACCGCCATCATAAGCTACAACGGTATCGAAAACTGAAGGGTGAGAGTCTGTATCGAATTGGAATAGCAGTTTTTTCATGTGTTACTCGTAATGGGTTCGGCCGGTATGCGTGAATACGATTATTAAAGCGACATATTATACGCGATAAACAAAACACTGCCTTATTTAGCCTATGTCCTGATTGGACGCGGCTTGAATATTGGGCATGTTTTTTTGATATGCTTGCCTGTAGAGGCTTATCTTCGTTATTATCTGTAAAAACGGAG
The DNA here is from genome assembly GCA_030679035.1 of Methylobacter sp. Lineage (GTDB taxonomy): Bacteria > Pseudomonadota > Gammaproteobacteria > Methylococcales > Methylomonadaceae > Methylobacter_A. Next base: position 21,553 of record JAUXTH010000003.1, read on the forward strand.
TATGCTGTGGTTGTTAGGCATTATCGGCAATTGCTCCTGCATTGCTCTACCCCCTGCATTCATGCAGTCGTCGGGAATGGAATTAGCTGCAATATTTTCCGATGAGTTTGGTAGCTTTCGACTAAGCTTAGGAAAAATTATAAAAATTAAAGGAAAGACCGATGAAAACACCCGTTCACATTGCTGTAACAGGCGCCGCCGGACAAATTAGTTATTCTTTGCTGTTTCGATTGGCCGCCGGCGCGTTGCTGGGCTACGACCAGCCGATCGTATTGCATCTGCTTGAAATAACCCCGGCACTGAACGCCTTGCAAGGTGTGGTCATGGAGTTAAAAGACTGCGCTTTCCCGTTGTTGCATCGCATTGAAGTCACCGACGATCCTAGGGTGGCGTTTAAAAATGTTGATTACGCATTCCTGGTTGGCGCGCGGCCAAGAGGCCCCGGCATGGAGCGCAAAGATCTATTGGAGGTGAACGCAGCGATATTTGCGGTTCAAGGCAGAGCTTTAAATGACGTTGCAAGCAGAAAGGTAAAGGTCTTGGTGACCGGCAATCCGGCCAACACCAATGCGCTGATTGCGTTGAGCAATGCGCCGGATTTAAAGCCGGAGAATTTTTCCGCAATGACAAGGCTGGATCATAATCGGGCGCTAAGCCAATTGGCGGAAAAATGCGGTGTGTTGCCGGCTGATGTGAAAAATATGACTATCTGGGGCAACCATTCGACGACCCAGTATCCCGACATCCATCATGCCAAGGTCAAGGGTCAGGACGCCTTGTCGTTGGTTGACAATGCTTGGTACGTCAATGAATTCATTCCGGTCGTTCAGCAGCGGGGCGCGGAAATCATCAAGGCCAGGGGGCAGTCCAGCGCCGCCTCGGCTGCCAATGCGGCGATAGGCCAGATGAAAACTTGGGCCTTGGGCACCGAGCCGGGTGATTGGGTGAGCATGGCTGTATTATCGGACGGCAACTACGGCGTTGAATCCGGGCTGGTTTACTCGTTTCCGGTAACGGTAGTCGACGGCGAAGTTAATATCGTAAGAGGCCTGGACATTAACGATTTTAGCAGGCAAAGAATGCGGCTGACCGAGGCCGAATTAAAAGAAGAAAGGGATGCGGTTAAGCATTTGTTGAAATAAACAGGCGGTTTAACTCAAGCTCCTCTTGCAGGAGCAAATTCGCCTCGGCAATTGCTCCTGCATCGCCTAAAGCGCCTACTTTCGGTGCTCTACCTCCTAGATCATGCAGTCGTTCGTGGTTCTGCTGCGGAGAATTCAATTTAGAATCATCACAATGCCCCCTATTATTCGGTTCGACCACGTATCGGTCATTGCCCACCAAAAAACGATTCTATCCGACATCAGTTTTGCACTCTTCCCTGGAGAAAAGGCCGTGTTATGCGGCAAATCCGGCTCTGGCAAGAGCAGTGTGCTGAGAACTTTGCTGGGTCTCCATCCGATAAAATCAGGCATGGTGTACTTTCAGGAACAACCGTTGACTCCTGTTTCTGTCCAGGTCATTCGAAGCTGCGCCGCTTACATAGGACAAGAACCGATGTTGGGTGCTGAAAGCGTGCGGGAAGCGCTGCTATTGCCTTTTCAATTCAAGTCGCATCGTGATCATCGGCCTACGGAAGCCCAACTTGTCGAGGTGCTGCAACGACTGCAACTGCCTGCAAACATTTTAAGCCAGGAAAGCAATCGCATTTCCGGCGGCGAAAAACAGCGGGTTGCGCTGGCTCGGGGTCTGTTATTGGGCAAAAAACTGTATCTGCTGGACGAGGTGACCAGCGCGCTGGATGCGGAAAGCAAGCGAGTCGTGTTCGATGTCTTCTCCGATCCGCATCTGACGGTTCTTTCGGTGGCTCATGACCCCGAGTGGTTGGAACGTTGCGGCATTGTTTTTGAACTTGAAGCGGGTCAATTGACTCAGGTAAGGCGTGATGGAAACACTTGATATTGAGCTGCCGCGGATGGCGCTGCTCTACGGCCTTTGTTTGCTGCCCTGGTTACTGCTTTGGCTGATTGGCCTGCGCTTGAGTCGGGATATTGGCATCAGCATCCTGCGCATGAGCATCCAGTTGGCGCTGGTTGGCATCTATCTGAAAATGCTGTTCGATCTTAACCATCCTTGGCTCAACGGTCTATGGATATTGATGATGCTGATAGTCGCCGATTTAAGCATTCTGAAGCGTGCAGGACTTAAAGTCCGCTATTTTGCGTTAGCCACTTTTACGGCAATTGCCTCCAGCATAATGTTTTCCACTGCCTATCTGGTGATTCTGGTCATCCAGCCGACTCACTATTACGATGCCCGTTATATCGTACCTTTGGCCGGCATGATCCTCGGCAACTGTCTGCAAGGAAACGTCATCGCATTGGAACGCTTCTATTCGGCACTACGCAAGAACGAGCATGAATACGCGACTTTTCTAATGCTGGGGGCGACACGTTGGGAAGCTGTGCGCCCGTATTTTCGGGATGCGATAAAAGCCGCGATCAATCCGACCATTGCCGGCATGGCTACAATGGGGCTGGTATCTTTGCCCGGCATGATGACGGGGCAAATTCTGGGTGGTAGCGAACCGTGGCTGGCGGTTAAATATCAAATCGCCATCATGATCTGCATTTTTACCAGTACCACCATCGCCAGCATCATCAACTTGAAGCTCAGTCTGAATATTGCATTTAACGCGTTTGATGTGTTGAGGGATGAAGTAATAGAGAAGCCTTGATTGGCTATTATTTGGCTTATGAGTTCCTGAAATACGTTTTTTCAGGAAGATACCCCGCGTTGCTGGTTATACGCAAAACGCCAGTGAGTCGATATTGGGTTGTGAATCCCTTCAGGCAGATGATCCCCGGCAAAAAAAGCCGCTAGCAAGTAGCCTGGATGGAGCTTGCGGAATCCAGGACTTCATGGCGCTCCGATCATCCCGTATTCCGCTACGCTACATACGGGCTACGCGACCAATAAACTCTTCAGCCTCAACTTGATCGAACGGCCAACCCAGTTCCTGCTTGGTCTCCGAGTCATACAAAACCGGAATGCGCACAGCGTATTGTTCCTGCCACTGTTCCTGTTCGGCAATATCCACAGTCTCAACGCCATCCGGCACACAGGCATTAACAATAATCTCCGCCTGTTCGCAAAGATGGCAGCCGGAGGTGCCGAACAGCATTAAGCGCATATCAATGGTGCAAATGCGCCGCCAGCCAACGCTCGGCCACTTCTTCCGCGATGCCTTTGCGTCTGGCGTAATCTTGCAATTGGTCTTTATCTATCTTGCCGACATTAAAATACTGCGACTCGGGGTGGGAAAAATACCAGCCGCTTACCGCTGAAGCGGGGTACATAGCGTAACTTTCGGTCAGCTCTATGGTGGTATGTTCGGTCACATTGAGCAGCTCAAACAGTTTGCCCTTCTCGGTATGATCGGGACACGCAGGGTACCCTGGCGCTGGCCGTATGCCTTGATAGGCTTCGTTGATTAACTGATCGGCCTCATGAGTTTCATCTTTGGCATAGCCCCAATACTCTTTTCTGACCACCTGATGCATGTATTCCGCAAACGCTTCGGCCAATCTGTCGGCCAGAGCTTTGAGCATGATCGAGCTGTAATCATCATTATCCAGTTCAAACTCTTGCAGTTTTTGTTCTATGCCGATGCCGGTCGTTACCGCAAAAGCGCCGATATAGTCGGCTTTGCCGCTATCAATCGGAGCGATAAAATCCGACAGGCAATAATTTGGCCTGCCCGGCGCTTTAACGTTCTGCTGACGTAAATGATGCAGGGTTTCCTTTTTCTGGGCGCGGGTGTCATCGGTGTACACCACGACATCATCGCCGTCGCTGTTGGCAGGAAAGAACCCCACCACGGCGCGGGCGCTCAGCCATTCTTCATTGATGATTTTTTTCAGCATGTCCTGTGCGTCTTGAAACAGCTTTCTGGCTTCAACGCCGATGACCTTATCATCGAGTATTTTGGGATAGCTTCCGGCCATTTCCCAGGTTTGGAAAAATGGCGACCAGTCGATATACCAGACCAGCGTATCCAATGGAAAATGGTCGATGACTTTTATGCCCAGGAACGATGGTTTAACCGGCTCGTAGCTGCCCCAGTTGAATTTATTGCGCCGGGCTTCTTCTAAAGGATGTTGCTTGGTTTTGGCTTCGCGGCCTTTGTGTCGTTCCCTGACTTCCTCGTATTCTTCACTGATGCTTTTGACGAAATCGTCTTTTAACTCGGCGCTCAGCAAGTTGCTGGCAACGCCGACTCCGCGTGACGCATCGGTCACGTAAACTATCGGGCCGTCGTAATTCGGGGCGATTTTTACGGCGGTATGCGCACGCGAAGTTGTCGCGCCGCCTATCATCAACGGAATGGTAAAGCCCTGGCGCTGCATTTCTTTGGCGACATGCACCATTTCATCCAGCGACGGCGTAATCAGGCCGCTTAAGCCGATAATGTCGACGTTTTCCAAGCGCGCGGTTTGCAAAATCTTTTCGGCAGGCACCATCACGCCTAAATCAACCACGTCATAGTTATTGCATTGCAAGACCACCGCGACGATATTTTTGCCGATGTCGTGCACATCGCCTTTGACCGTCGCCATCAGGATTTTGCCGTTGGTTTGCCGCTCACCTGCCGCTTTGTCGGCGTCCATAAACGGCATTAAATAAGCCACGGCTTTTTTCATGACCCGCGCCGATTTGACCACTTGCGGCAGGAACATTTTACCGGCACCGAACAAGTCGCCGACCACATTCATGCCGTCCATCAACGCGCCTTCGATGACGTGCAAGGGCCGTTCGGCTTCCAGTCTTGCCTGCTCGGTATCTTCATCGATGTAATCGGTGATGCCTTTGACCAATGCATGTTCCAGACGCTTGCTGACCGGCCAGCTGCGCCATTCCAGGTCTTGTTCTTTTCCTGCGCTGCTGCTGCTGCCGTCGCCGCGATACTTGTCGGCCAGCTCCAGCAATTTATCGGTGCCGCTGCCGTCGTGAGTATTTAATATGACTGCTTCAACCGCATCGCGTAAGTCACGAGGAATGTCTTCGTAAATCGCCAGCTGACCTGCATTGACGATGCCCATATCCATGCCCGCCTGTATCGCATGGTATAAAAACACCGCATGGATCGCTTCCCGCACCGGGTTATTGCCCCGAAATGAAAACGATACGTTGGAAACGCCGCCGGAAACCAGCGCGTAAGGCAGGGTGCGTTTGATCTCGCGGGTGGCTTCGATGAAATCCACGCCGTAATTGTTGTGCTCGTCGATGCCGGTGGCGACGGCGAATATGTTGGGGTCGAAAATAATGTCTTCGGGCGGAAAGCCGACTTGTTCGGTTAATATTTTATACGCCCGTTGGCATATTTCGATTTTCCGGGCTTTGGTGTCGGCCTGACCGTCTTCATCAAAGGCCATCACGATAACGGCCGCGCCATAACGGCGCACCAGTTTGGCGTGTTGGATAAACGCGGCTTCGCCTTCTTTAATCGAGATGGAATTGACTACGCCTTTGCCCTGGATGCATTTTAGTCCGGCTTCCAGAATCTCCCATTTGGATGAATCCAGCATGATCGGCACTTTGGCGATGTCCGGTTCGGACGCGATCAGCATCAAAAAGCGCACCATCGCTGCTTTGGAATCCAGCATGCCTTCATCCATATTGATGTCGATAATTTGTGCGCCGTTTTCAACCTGCTGTTTGGCTACATCCAATGCCGCTTCAAAATCGCCTTCGATAACCAGTCGCTTGAACGCCGCCGAACCGGTCACGTTGGTGCGCTCGCCGACATTAACAAATAACGAATCCGGGCCGATGTTCATCGGCTCGAGTCCTGATAACCGGCATTGTTTGGGTATCTCGGGGATTTTTCGGGGGGGGTATTTTTGTACGGCTTCGACTATCGCTTTGATATTCGCGGGCGAAGTGCCGCAACAACCGCCGATAATATTCAAAAAGCCCATTTTCGCCCAATCGGCCAACTCCAGAGCCATCGCTTCCGGCGTTTCGTCGTATTCGCCGAACTCGTTAGGCAGGCCCGCGTTGGGATGCGCGGAAATATGGGTGTCGGCAATACCCGACAACTCATCAATATGTTGGCGCAATTCGGTCGCGCCTAAAGCGCAGTTAAAACCGAACGAGATCGGCTCTACATGTTTCAGTGAATTCCAGAAAGCGGCAACGGTTTGTCCGGAAAGCGTTCTGCCTGACGCATCAGTAATCGTGCCGGAAATCATCACCGGCAGTTTATAACCGATCTGTTCAAAATATTGTTCAACTGCAAAAATGGCAGCTTTGGCATTCAGGGTGTCGAAAACGGTTTCAATCAGGACAATATCCGCACCGCCGTCAATCAGGCCTTTGGTAGCTTCTGTGTAAGCTACAACCAAGTCGTCAAAGAAAATATTGCGAAAGCCCGGATCGTTGACATCAGGCGACATAGAAGCCGTGCGGTTGGTCGGGCCTAAAACGCCTGCAACAAATCGCGGCTTTTCCGGGGTCTTTTGGGTGTATTCGTCAGCCGCCTCTCTAGCCACACGCGCCGACGCGACATTGATTTCATAGGCCAGCGATTCCATTTTGTAATCGGCCATCGCGATGCTGGTCGCGTTGAAGGTATTGGTTTCGACAATGTCCGAGCCGACTTCAAAATACGCGCTATGAATGGCTTTAATGATGTCCGGCTGGGTTATCGATAACAGGTCATTATTCCCCTTAAGATCGACCTCCCACTGCGCAAAACGCTCGCCGCGATAATCTTTTTCTTCCAATTTGTAGCTTTGGATCATCGTGCCCATCGCGCCATCTAGGAATAAGATTCTTTGGGACAAGCACTGCTTTAATAATTCTGTTTTGCTCATAGGAACGGTCCAAGGGGGTATTTAATTTAGATATAATCATTGCTTAAAACGAAATCAAGCACTATTATTTTTCACTATTTTTGCCGGAGATGAGCATGTCAAAACCAACGATTACTCAAGTCATTAAAAGCGTACTAGCTGCTGCCATTGGGGTGCAAAGCAACGATAACCGACAAAAAGACTTCGAGCAGGGCTCTCTTTCGACCTATATTATTGCGGGAGTGGTTTTTACTGTGCTTTTTATTTGCGGTATTGTCTTTCTTGTTTCTACCGTTTTAGGCAAGTAGCATTTAAAAATCAGCACCGATAACCCGCAACCATAAAAAAAGCCCAAGCATCACTTGGGCTTTTTTTACAACCGACTTAATGTCTTACTTTTCAGCCGATGTTTTAAAGCTTTGTTTTATGCTCAGAAACATTTCTTTAAGATCACTAAATAAATTGCCAACTGTAATCGGCTCTTTGGTAATAAATTTTATCCGAATCAGCGCTGCCGCTAAAAATCCGACGATTTGCGGCATTAACTCCATGTACACAGAAAGCAAAATGCCGCCAAAGCCCTGAAAACCGCCTTCATTTTTCCTATCGCCGATACTGGTTAAATCACGCTCGTAGTCGCTACCGCCTTCGCCGCCTCTTATGGCTTCCATGATATAAAGATTGACGTCAATAAATCCCAGTTGCACTACAAAAAAGACAACCGCGCCAATCGCGACCCACATCATTACATTACTCGTTTTTGCTCTCATAGCCGACTGGTAAATCCAGAGAGCTACAAAAATCATTACAATGCCACCTATCATAGCTATATCCTTTTTTAAGTTATTTTTTTGTTAGAAAGAAGAAATACGTACATTTTAATATCATATTTGAATCGTCTTTTTCAATTACTTTACAGGATTCGTATTTTTCTCGTCCAGGAGCGGACTGTTTTTTGATTTCTCCATTTTCGATCGAATACTTTAACGCAATCTTCAGCGCACTAATTCGTCCTGCGACATCCGATGCCGATGAGATAAGGGTTCCATCTTCCTTAAATTCCCATTCCTGAGTCACAGCTTTTTTGGGGCTAGTTAACGAAACCGCTTCATCATGAAGGATCCATTTTCCTAAAATCTCAGTATTATCTTTCAGTTGAACGTCAGCATTTGCTGATAACGTAAAGAAAATTGCGACCAGTGGTAATATTTTAACGCATCTATTCATCATAATTCCTTATTTTAAAATGTATCAGCACCCAAAAAGCAGATTCTAAACTATACCACACCGGCTATCGAGCAATAAATTTTCAACCGGCAACAATATTTACATCTGCCAATAAAACCACGCAACAATAAGCCTTGACTTTAACTTTTCCTAAAGTATTATGCTCATTCCGTTTGCTATGTACTTAGCAATATTTCTAAAAACACAAAATTATAGGTAGGACATCCCATGGGAGCGATCTTAGATATCACCGAAATGTTAAAAGAACCAGCCGGTATGGTCGGCGCGGTTGTAGTTATAGCTGCTGGCTACTTCCTCGTAAAGTGGGTATTCGCCGAACACCCAGATGACGAAAAATAAGTCTTAACCGATTTAATCTTAACTTAGGCCGCTCACTTCAATTCTTTTTGAATTGGGTGCGGCCTTTGTTTTGTCCGCACAATTCAATACATAAACCACACATTTCTTATATAATTTATACATCCTCTCGATTTCCCGAATCATGAAATGTATAAACTCATATCCGCTAAACTCCTAGAACTTCATTCCAAGCAAGCTCCCGCTACAGGTATAGGCTTATTCCGGCTTTTTTACGGCCTGATCACGCTACAGGAAATTATTTTCCTGCTGTATTTTAATCATTTAATTTTCGACCCTATTCCCTATATAGATGTCGAATTCCCGATGATTCCTTTTTTCCTGTGTCTTTGGAGCGTGATTGCCGCTTTTATTGTGGTCGGTTATCGCTACCAATTTGCGATGATCAGCAATTACATTATTTGGCTGGTTTTTGTTAATTTCACGCCGATGCAGCGGGACTTTGATGGCGGCTTTGATTTGTTCATGATCGGGACAGGTTTTTTTCTGCTTTTCATGCCGGGGGATCGGGCTTTTTCAATAGACAACCTTCGCCGTAAGCTGAGCACGCCTTTTACCCATTACAGCACTTATCCGAAGCCAACTGTTTCAGCTCTTGCCTACATCCTGCCTGTTGCCATCTGCCTCGGCTTTCTGTACTTTGACTCAGCCATCCACAAAATGTTTGCCGAACACTGGCGCAACGGCCTTGGCACCTGGCTACCGGCAACGCAGCCGTATTATGTTTCGGCCATCGACATGTCGCCCTTGCTGAACAATCAGCTGCTGCAAAACATCCTCGGCTATACGATTTTAATCTTCCAATTTACCTTTATTTTCTTTTTTACCCAGCGCCGGTTACGCATAGTCTATTTATTGGTTGGCCTCGGGCTGCATCTGGGCATTACCTTGTCTTTTAATATTTACCCTTTTGGCCTGGGGATGGTCAGCTTTTATACCTTACTGATCCCCTTTAAATGGTGGAGATGTATCGGTCAACTGGTTGCCGCAAAACAGCCCTCTCTTACCGTATTTTACGACCAGCTGTGCCCGCTGTGTAATCGTACCGTTCTGATCTTTAATCATTTCGATCTATTCGGCTGCATCGACTTTAAAAATGCCCAGGAACATGCCGCGCAATACCCGGCGCTTGCTGCGGTTAATAGTGAAACCTTGTTAACCGACTTATACGCGCTGGATCGCACGGGGCACATTTATTCCGGCGTGGACACCTATGTCCAGATCTTCAAAAAGATGCGTTATTTGTTCCCTGTCGGCATTATTTTGGGCCTTCCGGGAATTCATCACATAGCGTTAAAAAAATACCGCTCGATTGCCGATACGCGCAGCCGTATTCCATGCACATCCGCCTGTCTGGCACCACAAGTCCTGCCGGATACCACCCTCTACCATCATTTTTTTGAGGAGGCTGCCGCGCAAAAGCCGAATGCATTTTCCAGAAAACTCGCAAAAATATTGATTGCGCTGCTCGTCCTGCAATTAAACAGCTCCATTCATTACGGGCTTATTTACCGGCTAAATGTCGACACCCCTAAGAGTTCTATATCGCAAGCCAGCAATGCCATGTTAATGGTCTCTTCGTCCTTTTTAGGTATTACCCCACATGCGCTTTATCTGCACGACCATTTTGCAGGCTACGATCATATTTTGGCGATCACCTACACCGACCAAAATGGCGCCGAACATTGGCTGCCGTTTGTCAATGAACAAGGACGCCTTCTTGCGCCGAACTGGGGCCGCGTTCATTCCATGTGGGCCAATATTGCCGTCACGCCGAACATTGACAACAAACGTTTGCATAAATTAATGATGAAAGTCACCGCTTTTTGGGGACAGAAAATCGGCTTGAACCTCAAGAATGTCGTTTTCAACATCAAGCTTAAGAAAATCAACGCGCCTTCTTACTGGGTTCAGGATCAACTGCACAAAAATTTTACCGCTGAGTGGGTCACAATCGGAACGGCAAAATGGATCGACAACCGGATTGCTTTTGATTTGCCTGATAATATTAATGAGCTTTAACTGCGCGAATAATTATTCAATTTTTATTATTGCATCATCAATCCAGTCATGATATAAAATGCACGTGCTTTAATTTAATGGCGCAACTTAATAAAAATAATTGAAACCCCTTTGGAGGATATTCTTATGAATAAAATTTTAGCTCTTGTAGCAATGGCATTGATGATTATCGGCTTAACTGGCTGCTTGGATGAGCCAGACGGTTCTAAACAAAGACCAGGCGCTTCTAGCTCTTTTCAGCTGTAAATCGAATTCTTAGCAGTACCAAAAAACCCAGCTTTTGCTGGGTTTTTTGTTTTTACCCATCTTAAATTTCCTTGCAAACTACAAGCAAAAAAGCCAAGTCACCTGCCTCATCGGCCTGCTTAACTCATAACCCGCTTTTGATAAGGTCAGCCATAAACGGTTTTTAGTTTTTACCTACCCACTCGTAAGACAAAAAACCTTTGCAGCGCTCACTCAGATGTCGCCTATTTTCTCCAGAATTCCGGTACAAACAAAATAACAATGGAAAAAATTTGTACCCGACCCAACAGCATTGCAAAAATACAAACTCCTGTTTGGATATCGCTCAGGCTTGCATAATTGGTTGCAGGCCCCACCTGATTAAGGCCTGGGCCGGCATTATTGAAGCAGGCGATAATCGCCGAAAATGCACTGATAAAATCCATGCCACTCAACAACAGCATAAACACCAGAATAACGATACTGATAAAATACAGGAAAATAAATCCGGTTACGGAGGCGACAATTTTATTGCTCACCACAGTGTCGCCAATTTTCATGGACTTAACCGCAAAAGGGTGAATAAACTTGAATAGTTCCAGACGCGCCTGCTTCATCAGGATGATCGTGCGAATCATCCGAATACCGCCGCCGGTGGAACCGGAAGACGCCGAAACGCAACTTAAAAACAGCATCCACATCGGCACAAAAATAGGCCACTGATTAAAGTCCTGGGTCGAAAAACCGGAATCGGTAGCAATAGTAACCAGATTAAACGTTGCATGGCGCAATGCGGTCAAATAGTCGGGATAAGTGCCGGCATGCCAAAGCACCGCTGCTGTCATTACACAACTCCCCAGCACCAAAGCGAGAAAAGCCCTTGCCTCCCTGTCATCGATATAAGAATTGAATGACAATTTCTTAAGCGCTACAAAATGGGTGGCGAAATTGATCGCCGCCAGCAATTGGAAAATGGTTAACACCATCTCGATGGATAGTGAATTGAAAAAACCAACGCTGCTGTCATGCGTGGAAAATCCGCCTAAACTCATTGCGGAAAACGCATGGCAGATCGCATCAAACCAATTCATACCCGCCAAGCGCAAGGCGACAATGCAGGCCAACGTGATGCCCGCATAAACCAACCACAAGGCTTTAGCCGTTTGCGCGATGCGTGGAGGCAAATCAGATTCCTTGACCGTTCCCGGCGACTCCGCAATATACAACTGCATCCCACCGATGCCCAAAATGGGTAAAATAGCGACCGCAAAAATAATGATGCCCATGCCCGCTATCCAACACAATTCATGCCGCCAGAGGTTGATCGACATCGGCAACTGGTCAATCCCGCTAAATATGGTCGCACCGGTCGTAGTAAGACCGGAAACTGTCTCGAAATAAGCGTCGATAAAACTGAGCTCAGGCAGATAAATCATCAGCGGTAAGGTGCAAAACACCGGTGTTATTGACCAGGTAATAGCCACCAACAAAAAACCTGTCTGCCGCGTCACTTTTTTTGGTATGCGTAGCGTGGGAACAAACATCAACGCACCCAGCAGCAAGGTAATCAAAGAACCCTGGTAAAAAGCCGTTGTCGCACCGTCATCCGCTATCGCTGAAGTCAGCAAACAAGTGGCCATCAAGCCGCTGAATCCTATGGTGACTAAACCGAAAATATTGATGATCGTAAAGATGACATTCATGGGTTCAAGGCAAAGGGTGAAAGGCTAAAGACAAAGGGCGAAAGGTGAAGGCTTTTTGCCTTTAGCCTTTCGTCCGCTTCTATTAAAGAGGCTGGAATTTATTCTCGATGTTTACAACCAGTTTCTTATCCATCACAAACATGACCACATGATCACCTTCTTCAAACACCGTGTCACCATGAATGGAAATGACCTGCTTGTCGCGTATCAACGCACCCATCACGATGCCTTCAGGGAAACTGATAGCATCCACCCTACGGCCAACAACGGAATTCAGGTCGTTACTTTGATGCGCAATAGCCTCGATAGCCTCGGCGGTGCCGCCGCAAAGTGAGCTGACTTGCGCCACATCACCGCGACGTACATGCTTTAGTATACTGCCGAGTGTTTCCTGATTGGGCAGTACGGCAACATCAATGCCTGTCCCCGGCAATAATTTGCTGTATGACACATGGTTCAGCAGGCAAATAGCTTTCCGTGCACCCAAACTTTTTGCCAAAGAAGCGGAGACAATGTTGACGCCGTCATTTTCGGTAATCGCACAAAACAAATCAGTGCTGTCGATAGACTCATCAAGCAACAGTGTTTCATCGGCACAATCGCCTAAAAGCACCACGGTATGATTAAGATCATTGGCTATCTTATGAGCGCGCCTGGGATCTTTTTCAATAATCTTCACCTGATGATCGCTTTCCAGCGCCAGCGCCAAACGCTTGCCGACATGACCTCCGCCGGCAATGATAATTCGCTTTATCGGAGCCTCCAGCTTGTTCAACTCCTTCAATACCCCTCGGACTTCCTCGCGAGGCGCCACGAAAAACACTTCATCGCCCGTTTCAATAACGGCTTCACCGCTCACTGTCAGCGGAACACCTTGCCGGAAAATAGCCACTACACGAATTTTACCGCCAGCCAGACGTTCTTTCAGGGTTCTAATTTCTTTGCCCGTTAAGGAACCGTCCGCCACCACCATGACCGAAAAAAGCCGCACCATGCCGTCAGCGAAATCAGAAATATGCTGAACGCCGGGAAATTCGATTAAATTACGGATAGCCTCCATGACGATTTGCTCGGGGCTGATCACAATATCCACCGGAATACCGTTCGTGCCGAACAATTGTGGATTGTTCAGGTAATCGACGGCGCGCACCCGCGCAATCGTTTTCGGCCGACTGTACAGTGTATTAATGACCACGCACGCCAGCATATTAGTCTCGTCGCTGTCGGTAACGGCGATAATGATGTCGGCAGTCCGGGCGCCGGCCTGTTCGAGCACCATCGGATGCGCCGCGTTACCGGCAACCGTGGCAATATCGAAGCGCTCTTTTAATGCGTCGAGCAACTCCGTCCTGAAATCAACAACCACTATATCGTTCTCTTCGCTTGCCAGTGCTCCTGCAACCGATGAACCGGTGACACCGGCTCCAAGAATAAGTATTTTCATTTACGCCCTGCGGATATTAAAAAAACAAAGGTAACTATTCAGGCGCTAGAAAAATAGAACGCTGATGGCGCAGATGATTATGATTAAATAAGATTTTTTGAATTATCTTAGAGAAACTAATTAATCGTCGTTTTGATATTATCCGCGTCATCTGCGTTCTATTACTTTAATAGCTAAATAGTCACATCCTAGCCAACACAGCCGCCACCGTTTCGCCCATCGCCGCCGGTGTCGGGCAGATGGTGACGCCCAAGTCTTTCAGCATGGCTACTTTTTCCGCCGCACTCTCGCCCGCCGATGAAATAATCGCGCCGGCATGACCCATGCGCCGACCTTCCGGGGCCGTTAATCCGGCGATATAAGCAACTACCGGCTTGGTCATGTGTTCTTTGGCAAAAATTCCGGCCTCAACTTCTTGCGGGCCGCCGATTTCGCCAATCATGACGACCACTTTGGTTTCCGGATCGGCTTCAAACTTTTCCAGAATATCGCGGTGCGAACTGCCGTTGATCGGGTCGCCGCCGATACCTACGGAGGTTGAAATGCCGATACCCAAACGCTTCATTTGATCAGCCGCTTCATAGCCCAATGTGCCTGATCGACCAACGATGCCGACATTGCCTTTCATGTAAATATGTCCCGGCATAATGCCCAACATGGCGCGCCCTGGGCTGATAGTACCTGCGCAGTTAGGGCCGGTCAGGATCATTCTTTGCTCTACCGGAAAACGGCGCAGAAAATTTTTCACCGTCATCATGTCCTGGGTAGGAATACCGTCGGTAATCGCCACACAATATTTAATGCCCGCATCGGCGGCTTCCATAATTGAATCGGCGGCAAAAGCGGGGGGGACAAAGATAATACTTGCTTCGGCTCCAACCTGGCGTACCGCTTCTTTTACGGTATTGAAAACCGGCAAACCTAAGTGGGTTTGGCCGCCTTTACCGGGAGTGATGCCGCCGACTACGTTTGAACCGTAGTTGATCATGTCCTGGGCATGAAAGCTGCCGATTTTTCCGGTGAAGCCCTGGACAATAATGCGTGTTGTTTCGTCAATTAAAATAGCCATCTTTATGCTCCCTGTGCCGCTTCTTTTGCAACCGCTTCATTGCGCGCTTGCACCGCTTTTTCAGCCGCTTCGGCCAAGGTTTCTGCGGTAATAATAGGCAAGCCGCTTTCTGCGATAATCCGGCGGCCTTCTTCAACGTTGGTGCCTGACAATCTAACGATCAACGGGATTTTCATATCGATTTTTTTGACTGCTTCGACAACACCTTCGGCAATCCAGTCGCAACGATTGATACCGGCAAAAATATTAACCAGCATGGCTTTTACGCCTTTGTCGGCCAATACCAAACGAAAAGCTTTTTCGGTGCGTTCAGCCGATGCGCCGCCGCCTACGTCGAGGAAATTGGCAGGCTCGCCGCCGGCCAGTTTAATCATGTCCATGGTCGCCATCGCTAAACCGGCGCCGTTAATCATGCAGCCGATGTCTCCATCCAGGCCGACATAGCTTAAGCCGCGATCGGCAGCCGCCATCTCGCGGGGGTCTTCCTGGGTTTTGTCACGCAGTTCGGAAATTTTTTGCTGACGGAACAAGGCGTTGTCATCAAAGCCCATTTTGGCGTCCAACGCGACCAACTCGTTGCTGCGGGTAACCACCAGCGGATTGATTTCCAGCATGCTGACATCAAGTTCACGCAGGGCGCGGTAACAGCCTCGAATGGTTTTAACCGCATGGCTCAACAATTCAGGATCCAGGCCCAATGCAAAGGCCATTTCACGCGCCTGATAATCTTGCAGGCCCACAGCAGGCTCGATGTAAATTTTGGTGATCGCATCGGGATTGTTTTCGGCCAATTCCTCGATTTCCATGCCGCCTTGAGCGGAACCGACCATCACAATGCGCTCCGAACTGCGGTCAACCAGGAAACAGAAATACATTTCCTTGACGATGTCGGTTCCGGCTTCGACATACAATCTGCCGCACACCTTACCAGCCGGGCCGGTTTGATGAGTGACCAGTCTTTTGCCCAGCAACGCTTCAGCCGCCGCTTCAACTTCATCGTGGGTCTTGCAGATTTTAATGCCGCCCGCTTTGCCGCGTGCGCCGGAATGGATCTGCGCTTTAACCGCCCAGACATGCCCCCCAATATCTCTGGCGCGTTGTACGGCTTCTTCAGGGCTGTAGGCCATACCGCCTTCAGCGATTTTAACGCCATAACCACTTAAAATTTCTTTCGCCTGATATTCATGAATATCCACAGCATCTCCTATTTATGTGTTGCGTAGGTCGGGGCAGCGTAGCGCAGCCCGATTTCTACAAGACTATGATTTTTTTGCTGCGATAGCTTCGGCAGCCCTGACCACGTTATTGGCCATTTTCTCCGATGCCGCATCGATTAATCGGCCATCCAATGCTGCCGCGCCTTTACCTTGTGCAGCCGCTTCTTTCAAAGCGACCAATATACGTTTTGCCTTTTCAACTTCGGCAGCAGGCGGAGTAAATATTTCGTTGGCTAATTCCACTTGTGATGGATGTATCGCCCATTTACCTTCGCAACCTAAAGCCGCCGCCCGTCTTCCTGCCAATTTGTAACCTTCGGGATCCTTAATATCGCCAAAAGGGCCGTCAATCGGACGCAAGCCATAGGCGCGACAGGCAACCGTCATCCGGCTGATCGCAAAATGCCATTGATCGCCCGGATAATCAGGATTTAAGCCGCCGATGTTGGTTGTTCTGGCGCGGTTGCTGGCAGCGTAATCGGCCACGCCGAAATGCAGGGCTTCAAGACGGCCCGATGCGCCGTTGCGGGCAATATCTTCCACATTAGCCATGCCCAAGGCGGTTTCAATCAAGGCTTCAATACCGATCTTGTTTTTCAGCCCCTGCTGCATTTCCAGCTGGTTCAGCATGGCTTCAACCATATAAACATCGGAATAAACGCCCACTTTAGGAATCAAAACCGTGTCCAGTTTTGCGCCGCACTGCTCGACTAAGTCCACCACGTCACGCACCATGTACTGCGTGTCCAGACCGTTGATACGCACCGAAATAGTTACGCCGTGTCCCTTCCAGTCCAGGTCGTTAATCGCTTCAATAATGTTCTTTCTGGCTTGTAACTTGTCATCAGGAGCAACCGCATCCTCAAGATCCAGAAAAATAAAATCAGCGCCACTTCTCATCGCTTTTTCAAACATTTCAGGGCTTGAACCCGGAACGGCTAATTCACAGCGTTGAACGCGTTGAACTGACGCTGCATATAAGGTGTGGCTCATTTGTGCTTTCCTAATTTCATGGTTGTAAATCCGGTCGGGCTGGCGTAACCCGGCATTTTACGGCTGCCGTTGCCAGTGTCAGGTACGCTAGGTAAATCCGAACTGTGCGTGGCTTAAGCCGATCTTAAATTAACCGCACATTTTACTTCGAGAGGCCTCAAAGTCAATTTTTACCGCTTGTTTTTCCGCCCAAGCCCTAATCGGCCCTTGCCGATTTTGAGCGGCTATGTCATTATTGCCGGTTTTTGGACATTGGCTTTTTCAATATCCAAGCTGTGTTAATCACTCAACTACTTAAAGAGGCAATGCAATGGCTGGTCGTAACCACCTTTATATTCCTGGCCCTACCAATGTGCCAAACGAAATCCTGAACGCTATGCATGTCAACATGGAAGACCATCGTTCTCCTGTGTTCCCAAAACTGCTGACACCTCTTTTACAAGATCTGAAAAAAATCTTTAAAACAGAAACCGGACAAGCGTTTATTTTTCCTGCTACCGGCACCGCAGGCTGGGAAGTCGCGTTGACCAACACCTTAAATCCGGGCGACAAAGTTTTAATCTATCGCTTCGGTCAATTCAGCCATTTGTGGGCTGAAATGGCAAAACGCCTGGGTTTCGATGTTGAAATTCATCAGGAAGTCTGGGGCAAAGGTATTCCGCTGGATAGATTGGAAGCCCGTTTAAAAGAAGACACCAATCACGAAATCAAAGCCGTGTTGGCAACGCATAACGAAACCGCTACCGGCGTTACCAGCGATATCGGCGGCGTTCGCAAAGCCATGAACGCGGCAAGTCATCCTGCGTTTTTATTCGTAGACGGCGTCAGCTCTATTGCAAGTCTCGATTTTCGCATGGACGAATGGGGCGTTGACGGTGCAATCAGCGGTTCGCAAAAAGGCTTTATGATGCCTGCCGGCGGTGCATTTTTGGCATTCAGCCAGAAAGCCTTAGCAGCCGTTGAAACATCAACTTACCCGCGTTGTTTCCTGGACTTAAAAGACCAGATGAACGCCAACAAAGACGGCTACACGCCTTACACTCCTGCGCTGCCTATTTTATACGGCTTGCGCAAAGCGTTAGACTTGTTGCAGGAAGAAGGCCTGGAAAACGTTTACGCACGTCATCACCGTTTGGCCGAAGGCGTTCGTAAAGCCGTTGCCGCGTGGGGATTAACAATTTGCGCCCAACCCGGTTTTGAGTCGGACACGGTGACTGCGATTGTAGTTCCCGCAGACAAAGACGCCAGAGACGTGATCAGCACCGCTTTTAGTAAATACGATATTTCTTTAGGCGCCGGTTTATCTGAACTTGCAGGTAAAGCTTTCCGTATTGGCCACGTCGGCGATATGAACGACGTTTCGATGCTGGGCTGTATTGCAGGCGTTGAAATGGCGATGCTGGACAATGGCTTTGACATCAAGCCGGGTTCCGGTGTTGCTGCGGCAATTGAATACTATCGTTCAACTGCAACACAACAATAAAAAATAGAACGCGGATGACGCGGATAATTATGATTGAATAAGATTATCTGTGTTCATCATATTTATCTGCGTCATCCGCGTTCCATTACAAATCCAACAAATGCTGAATCCTTAATTTAACGGCATTGCCTTTATGAGGATACCCCATGAGCAAACCCAAAGTCTTTGTTACCCGCAAGTGGCCTGCCTCAGTTGAAGCCAAACTCAAAGTCCTCTACGACGTTACTTTAAACGAAGATGACCGGCCGTTAAGCGCAGACGAATTCAAATCCGCACTGCAAAATTACGACGCCGTTTGTCCGACCGTTTGCGATTCATTCCCTGCCGACGTTATCAATGTCGACAACAAACGCTGCAAAATCCTAGGCAACTTCGGTGTCGGCTACAACCATATCGACATTAACGCTGCCAAGGCACAGGGTTTAGTCGTGAGCAACACCCCCGGCGTGTTGACGCACAGCACCGCCGATATTGCGATGACCTTATTGTTAATGACCGCACGTCGCGGCGCGGAAGGCGACCGCTTAGTTCGCAGCAAACAGTGGCAAGGCTGGTGCCCGACACATATGCTGAGCAGCGATGTAACCGGCGCAACCTTAGGCTTGATCGGTTTCGGTCGTATCGCACAAGCCATGGCAAAAAAAGCCCATCACGGCTTCGGCATGAAAATCGTCTACTTCAAACCCAGTCCTGCCGACGAATATGTCACCGACGACCTTAATGCGACCCGTTGCGAATCGATAGAAGACCTGCTGCAAGTGGCCGATTATGTTTCATTGCACTGTCCCGGCGGCGAAGCAACCCGGCATTTAATCAATGCCGACATGCTTAATCTGATGAAACCGTCCGCGCATTTAATCAATACCGCCCGAGGCGATGTGGTTGACAGCGCCGCACTGATAGTCGCGCTTAAAAACAAACGGATTGCCGGCGCAGGCCTTGATGTCTATGAAGGCGAGCCTAATGTACACGAAGGATTCCTGACCCTGGACAATGTATCGTTACTGCCGCATTTGGGCAGCGCCACATTAGGGACGCGTACGGCAATGGGTGAAAAAGTTTTAGCCAACTTGGCAGCATTCTTTGCTGGGGATCATCTGCCTGATCGGGTTGTTTAGTAGTACGCGCAACCAACCTAAGCATCATTTAACCTACAAACCAGTTGAAACAGCTGCTATTTGCTCGTCCTATTTGGAATGCTCAACTGCTGTTTTAAGTCTTGTAGGGGCAGCGCGTCCATTTTCGAAAGCTGTAAAGGCTAGTTTGCGGTAGCAATCCGCCATGATAGGGATGATTTAATCTGACCCTTGCTCGGGGATGGCTGATTTTTTTGATGTTGCGCGTTTTTGGCGGTTTGCTGTCGCGAAAACCTTACGAGCTGGACTCCGCAAGCTTGATCCAGGCTAATTGCTACACGTCTTAATCAACGCCTTATGTTTCGAACAGGGCAACATGCCCGTCCAACTTTGATGATTAAATCAGTTCAGAGAACTACCTTATGCTTACAAACCTCATCATTTTTTTCTTGTATTTGGTTACAGTTATTTATTTCGCCGGCTTTGCTCTCACCAGTAGCTCAATGCAGATAAGGATCAAAGAGGTCTACATGTATTCAGGAACACTCGCCCTGATAGGATGCATTAGCGAGGTGGCTATCAATAGCTTCTGTAGAGCAGCTTTCCACACGTCTCTTTGGACATATCAGGTAACACCCATACACCATGGTGATACTTCGATTTTTGCGTTTTTTCAGTGGTCACTCTATGGTTATCATCTTTATTATGTCCAGAAAAAGCTCCAATCCTTTAAATTTAAGCATGAAGAGTATATTTTTGCTTTTGTGCTCGCTATAGATGCGTTGTTGCTTGAAGCATTCGTAAATATTTCCAGCCTTTTTTTCCTTAATACATTCATATTTTATTATTTACCTGGAGATATGGGACATTTAACCACTGTTTTTGTATTCCCTTTTTATCTCCTGGGAGGCGCTATATTGACTGGAATCTTTAATAGATTTTTGAAAGACCCCGTGTTTTTCGGTACGCTGAGTTTTTCTATTGCTTTTATTTTTGTGTTTTTATCGTAATACTTTTTTGCATCCTTATTGAAACAAACATCCGATGTTCAAAGCTGTAGGCAATGGGATGGAATCGGCATCAACCTGCCAGACTAATTGCTTGGGCGCGACTTTAAGTTGTCTGACTTCAAGTTTTAGCTCGGTTTGCTATCGTCGGTTTGTCGGTAAAATGCCATGCGCCTTACTCGTCCTGGTATTTATAGAGTTTTTGGGCGGTGGCATTAATCGAACACAGCGGTAGGATAAGAATTAACAGTGATATTTTCATGGCTGTTCACTGAAAAAAGAGCGTCGACTTTTAGCTTTCAGGTCGGCTGGGAAATAAAGGGTCAACGACCAAGATCGGAATAAACAGCGCAATCATGACCGCAATCGCAACAAAAGCGGGATTAATAATGCCGGCCAGCCAATAGGCCGCCAGACTCCCCCATACCATGCGCATCGGCCTGGGCATTTTAATAATTTTCAAAATATGCTCCTTAGGGTAAATAGAGCCGCGAATGGGCTTCTCGCGATGTATTGTGGGCTACACTTTAGTTTTTGGTATTATGCCACTTAATTTTAATGAGCGCCCCTTTACAAGGAACGCTCATAAGCCGATTTAATTACATGCCCTATTCAGACAGTAAGTATTGGGATTTTTGCGCGCCCATTGCCGGACTTTTACTCACCTTATCTTTTGCCCCCTTCGATTATTCCGGTCTGGCGCTGCTGGCACTGGCGTTTTTGTTCGCCTGTTGGCGGAACGTATCGACTAGGCGCGCGGCCTTGCGTGGCTATTTATTCGGCTTGGGCGCGTTCGGTTCGGGCGTGTCCTGGGTTTACATCAGCATGCACGATTTTGGCGGAGCTGGAGTGTTCGGTGCAGGTTTGCTGTCAGGTTTGTTCGCGGCCTTCTGGGCGGTGTTTCCTGCGCTGGCCGGTTATTTTTCGGTAAAAATTCAGGGGGCGGGTAGGGTTGTACTGGTGCCGGTTATCTGGATACTGGTTGAATATTTAAGGGGCTATTGGGTATTGAATGGATTTCCCTGGTTCCAGATTGCCTATTCCCAAATGGAGACGCCGCTGGCCGGATACGTGCCGATATTGGGCGTTTACGGCACCGGTTTCATCGTGGCGTTAACGGCTTCGGTTGTAGTGGAGATTGTTCAGGTGGTTGCAGCGTATTGTGGGGGCGACTTCAGTCGCCTTGGGCGACTGAAGTCGCCCCCACAGTTAATCGTGCTGCTGGCAATCCTATGGGGAACGGGCGGCTTGCTGCGGAATCAAACCTGGACGCATGAAATCGGTCAACCCATTCGCATTTCGATGATTCAGGGCAATATAGGGCAGGATCAAAAATGGCGGCCGGAAAATAAAATCAATACGCTATTAAAATATAAAAGGATGACCGAAGAGCATTGGGATTCCAATGTGATTATCTGGCCGGAAACTGCGATCCCCGCCTATCTGGATCAGGTTGAAAAAAACTTTTTAGCCCCTTTGGCTAACGATGCCAAGCGGCACAATACCGATTTAATCATCAGCGTCCCGGTACAGGAACAATCCCCGATAAAAAACTTCAATGCGGTAATAACCCTGGGTAAGGAGGAGGGCATGTATCGCAAAACCCATTTGCTGCCTTTCGGGGAATACCTGCCGCTGCAACCCCTGTCGGGTTTTGTGTTGGACATGATCCATACCCGACTGGGGAATTTCACGCCGGGAGCAATCGATCAGCCCTTGTTGAAAGCGGGCGGCTATCCGTTCATAACCTTGATCTGTTATGAAGACGCATTCGGCGATTTAAGTATTCGAGGCTTGCCGGACGCGGCCTTCCTGGTTAACGTGACCAATGACGGCTGGTTCGGCGATTCGATAGAACCCCATCAGCACATGCAAATGGCAAGGATGCGGGCGATGGAAACCGGGCGCTTTTTACTGCGCTCGACAAATACCGGGACGACAGCGGTTGTTTCGCCGACGGGTGCAATCATCAACCAGGCTCCGTTGTTTCAGGAAACGGCGCTGACCGGCATGATAACGCCGATGGGCGGCATGACCCCTTATGCAAGATTTGGCGACAAGCCGGTTATCGCGGCAATGGTTATTTTGTTGTTCGGTGTGCTGGGGTATGGCAGGGTTTTTAAATTAAAATGTAGGGCGTATTAGCGTAGCGTAATACGACGCCTTTCCGATTTTTTAGGAGCTGGTTGGTCCGTGCCAATCACCATCAGCGCGTGGTGTTGCTCTGTCCAAGGCGCTCGCGGCATCGCGCCAGCCTTCGCAACTGTTGTGTCCTTTGTGGCCTTTTACTAGATTGATCAGACTCTTGGCCTTGGCGTAGATCACAAAAAACAGAAGAATCAGCTGTCGTTTCCATGGGGGAATTGGCGAGTGACTGCATATCAGTTTGTCGTCATGCAATCCATGGTCGATCAATCCAATAGCTCCCCAAGCGTAAACTTTTACGGTTGCACCCAAAGGAAGTCGCGGGCCAAGCACTACCGCATCCAGCAGATCGCCATCCAAGCCGATGAATGCAGGAACAGAACCATAGTTGAACGGGCAGGGTACGGGAGAAATAAAATCCAATTTTCCGGTGGAGCCCCGCTTCAAAAAACTACCGCGTGGCACCTCAATGATAACCTCGATCAGAGATGCTTCTTCGGGCCTATCCGCTGAGTTCACTGATATGGATTGGGTTTTCGTTTTCTTTAATTCTGTCAATTATTAGGCACTCTAATTAGTAAAATGTAGGGCGTATTAGCGTAATACGCCGAATGGTAGTCTTCATGCGGAGTTGCGCGAGCTTGTGCGATGACTTCCTCGAATGGCAGGCCGACAACCGTTCCGTTCTCGATTTCGGCAACACACCTTTCCACTTCGACAGCCCAAGCGGATTCTATTTCGTTATCTTCATCAAGGCTGGCGATAATGTGCTCCGCCAATAGCGCACGGTCGGCGGGTACAAGTTTTAATACCTCGGCCTGTAGAATTTCAAAGTGTGTTGACATTACACCCCTCCAAACGACTGATTTTAATTGTAACGCGAATAAGATTTTCGGTATATGCCTTGCCTTACCGCCAATCCGCCTCGAAACTTTATTTAATGCTCATTTCTGATAGCCAACCACACACTTTTTTTATAATATTTTTTGATAGACCTTGTGCTCCAGAAAATGATATTACCTTTTCATCTAACATTCTCTGCCTTTCTTCTTTATTGGCTAGATCAAAAATAATTAAATTATATAGATATTCAATATGATAAAATATTATTTCGTCTGAAAATGAGATAGGTAATCCAGCCATTTGTATCAATTCTTTTCCATCAATACTTTCATTCTCTATCTTAGAAATTAGTTCTGGTTTAGATGCCTTTAAGTAGCATATAAAAGCTATCATTGTTTGATAATGCGCGTAATATGCAGAGTTACCAGCCATATTATGAATAAGAGCAAAATAAGAGAGTATTTGTTCAATTTCTCTAAATGATGGTTTTAAATATTTCACTAATTCAGATAATAGCTCTATTACATCATTATTTGCAACTTGCTCTCCATCATCAAGCATCAAATTTAATGCATGTTTAACATATTGAGCACCATTATCGTGGTAACGATCAGATTTTCTAGGCAAACTTAACCATAAGTTTACAAATTTCTGCAAATATAAAGTGGCTTCCACTCCACTTCCATATCTAGCCTTTATAGACTCTTGGAGTTGCATTCTATTCATGACCAAAAGAAAAGTTATGCCCGGAACAGAAAATAGATGCTTAATTTGCTCGACAAGCTCTAAAGCAAAATCGGGTCGACAACGATCTAACTCATCAACAATAAAGACTATCGGCCTACCTTCTTCGGCAGAAAGTTTTTCTAAATATTCTCTGAATTGAGAAATTGCAAGCCTATCTTTTGTAGTATTTTGCAATTTATCAGCAATTATCTCGTCAACTTGGTCGGCTAAAAGATCTGAAATATCTTTTTCGGCAGAATCTACAATAGAACCATCTAGTATTCCTCCTGATACAGCACGAACTGTAATTTTTATAGCACCTCTTGCTAGAGATTTAACAGCATTTCCAGCTTTTGTTTTAAACTCATCTGTTTTCTCTTGAGGTTTATTTTTAACTAATTCATACATTTCAGCCGCTAATGTTAAAAAAGGATCCTTCTGATAATCATTTGCAAAGGCGTCAAAATAGATACTTTTTATTTTATTATCTCTTTTATGTTCTATATAACCTTGCCACATTTTAATAAATGTACTTTTTCCCTCGCCCCATTTAGCATCCAATGCGATTACAATATTTCCATTTGATTTTTCTACAAGGCTAGCAAGCCTTTCACCAAAATCTTTTCTTAAGAAAATATCGGCCTCAGGACTAAATCCTTCATCTTCTAGTATATTTACTTTGGGAACGGTTAATTTCATTTAAATTCAAATCTCACACATGGTAATTATTAAAACGCGTAGATACTCTGTTTAAAGTCAAACTTATTTCATTGGTTTTTAGCTATCCGACAGATGCCGGAATTGCATAAAAACGGGTATTATCGAAAGGCACATCATGCTTCAACATACCGTGTATAGCATGGAGTAATTTACGCA
>JAUXTH010000148.1 GCA_030679035.1 Methylobacter sp.
TTTTTCAGCTTTCCGTGCCGCGCCCGGTTAGCTTTACGTTAGATTTTTCATCGTAGTCCCCTAATCGCTTAACCACAAAGATAAGCCAATGCCATACCTAAAACGAATGTTATTACTAATAAAAGGTGTGATAGTTGAGCACCACATTCTTGCACTCTATACTCTTGCACTAACCTTTGTTGGCGGTTATATAACCGTCGCAGATTTATGGCTTGCCACCCTAGAAATAATGCAGTTAGCTACCCCACTGTGGGCAACCATAACTCTGTTGGCAGCAGTATTCCTTCTAACAAAAATAATGATATGTAACTCATCTAAATCTCCTAAAAAGCCTTTCCTATTTGATGAGGTCGAATTTAAGTGGAAAGTTAATACACATAGTAACGGTACATTTTCTATTGATGAAATTCCTTACTGCAAAGACCATGATTTGCAACTGATACGAATGGAAAATGGATCATATGTATGTCCAGAGTTTTTATGCTCACAATGCAAGTCTCGCATTTTAGAGTGGGATGACATTAAGCTCCTATTAAACATCGCAACCTCAAAAGTAGATTCTCATGTTGGAAAATATAAAACCAAAATCTAACCTGTCGTTCGAGCGGGACGCCGCAAAGGCGCGGTGCCCCTCATCTTTACGTTAGATGTAAAAAAGAGCAAAGATGGTGGCATCTGCCTTTTCACTTCGAATAACCAACCCTCTGATAGATGGCGGAGGCAATAAGTGTCTTCGGAGTGGCAGACTCGTTTCTGCTAGTGGCAACAGGAGAAATCTCATGGCTACTAAAACCAAGTGCAGACCTAGGCGCATAACCGGCAAGCCCGGCCCAAAAACGGTAAAGGTTAGAGCCTATACCCGTTCAAAGCCAGCGCCGCTGCCAAAGTGTAAATAGGTGTAAGTAAGGTTGGCAGGTGCCACCATCTTTGCTCTCTTAAATAAACGCTGAAAAAAAACATCTAACATGGCGCTCAACCGGAGCGCGGTTATAATGCGGTTTTATTTTTCAGCTTCCCGTGCCGCGCCCGGTTAGCTCTACGTTAGGCATGGGCTGGCTCTGGGTGGCTCATTCGGCTTTTTTCATTCCTACGCACCAAACTTTATAGAGGTGAACCATGAAATCTCAATTAGTACCATTTGAGACAGTTTCAAACTATAAACACCAGCATTTAGTTGCACGATTGCAACGTGAATGTTCTATTAGTCAAGATGAAGCTGAGCAACTTTTTTTTGATACAAAACAATTTCTGTATTTGTGCGCAAAATATCCTGATGGGTTAGCTCCAACCAAAGCAATTGACGAAGGTTGGCATCAATTTATCTTGTTTACTCATGACTATAAGAAGTTTTGTTTAGATTTTTTGGGGCGATTTATTCATCACGAGCCAATTGATCCAAGTACAGCTAAAATAGGGGAAACACTTGCCCCAAAAGCAGTTAATCTGGCACGCTCATTATTTGGAGACAATCTATCCAAAAACTGGAGCCTGGAGGGCGCAAATTTTGGAAATTGTTCACCAACTCCATCGTGCGACGCATCCAGATCTCCGCCAGATGATTTAACGTGGTAGCGCGGAGAAGAAATACTTGGGGCCATAGTAAAAATTAAATGCCTAACATGGCGCTCAACCGGAGCGCGGTTATAATCCGGTTTTGTTTTTTTAGCTTTCTGGGCCGCGCCCGGTTAGCTTTACGTTAGGAGATACATATTCTCCATGCTTCGGGCAATACATACGCTGGTCTTTTTCGTCAAATTCCAACCCGTCAAAACAAACAGGGCAAGCCAGAATGATTCCATTATTTATTTTTTCCATCGCTTCTTGAAAGGTCATAGTCATGTCTCAATCCTTTAAATGTCAAAACGTAAAATACGGCGCTCAAGTTCCTGCCAC
>JAUXTH010000150.1 GCA_030679035.1 Methylobacter sp.
TCGAGGGTCAGCAGAAGGGGCTCCTGCCCCTCTGCTGACGTGCGGCATCCATGCCGCCCCCCTGGCGGGCTATTCTCGACAAAAGCTCCGGTGCTCGGCGCGGCAAACGGGAGAAGTACCGTCCGTGCGTAACATCAGTTACTAAGATTCAAAAAATCGTTATCGAACATCAACAACTTTTACTGGAGGCTTGGTATGCTTACTTCAACGATTGAATTCACAGTACCGACAGCAGAAAACGTAACCATTACTTATGACGCCTTAACGGTTGATTTGAGTGATGGTCGTTCTATTACGGTTCCGCTTGCATGGTATCCGCGACTTATCAATGCAACAAAGGCAGAGCTTGATAATTGGCGACTCGTTGGCAAAGGTTATGGTATCCATTGGGAAGACATTGACGAGGACGTTAGCATTGAGGGCTTATTACTCGGCAAGCCATCGGGTGAAAGTCAAACGTCTTTTAAGAAATGGCTATTGAGCCGGGCTTGCCAATCCGCCTAACTTAACCTGTTACCTTAATTTAAGGAATATCTCATGATCTGGTTAATCTCATTAGTTATTATCGCTGGCGTTCTGGCTTATGGCCGGGCGACTTTACGCTGGACTACATTGGTTTTAGCCGGATGGTTAGGGCTTTATTCCTTGGCGGCGGGGGGCGGTTTTTTTGTGTTGCTGCTCTGGCTTATTTTCGACGCTGTTTTTATCGCACTCAATTTCCCTGCTATCCGCAAAAAATTATTCAGCAGCGTGGTTTTCAAGATCATGAAGCAGATGCTGCCGCAGATGTCGCAAACCGAACGCGAAGCGCTGGAAGCGGGTAATACCTGGTGGGATGCCGAGCTGTTTTCCGGTAACCCCGACTGGAAAGTGCTGCTTGATTTGCCCGCCGCGAAATTGAGCGCCGAGGAACAGGCCTTCATTGACGGCCCGGTAGATACCTTGTGCAGTATGTTGGATGACTGGGACATTACCCGCAACCGCTTTGATCTGCCGGTCGAAGTCTGGGACTATATCAAGGTGCATAAGTTTTGCGGCATGATTATACCCAAGCAATACGGCGGCCTGGAGTTTAGCGAATACGCGCATTCCGAAGCGGTGATGAAAATTTCCAGCCGCAGCAGTACCGCAGCCGTCACGGTCATGGTACCCAATTCCCTAGGCCCCGCCAAATTATTGCTGGCTTACGGCACCGAGCAACAGAAAAACCATTATCTGCCGCGTCTGGCAGCCGGACAGGAAATTCCCGCGTTTGCGCTAACCGGCCCTCATGCAGGCAGCGATGCAGGGGCCATGCCCGATACCGGCGTGGTCTGTTACGGCAAGTTTGAAGGCAAGGACAAGGTGCTGGGCATACGTCTTAACTGGGACAAGCGTTACATCACCTTAGGCCCGGTCGCCACGGTGCTGGGCCTGGCATTCAAGCTTTACGACCCGGAACACCTGATCGGCGACAAGGAAAACATCGGCATTACCGTCGCGTTGATTCCCACCGATACCCAAGGCGTCTCCATAGGCAGACGCCACTTCCCGCTGGATTCCGCGTTCCAGAACGGCCCGAACTGGGGTAAGGATGTGTTCATCCC
This sequence comes from Methylobacter sp., assembly GCA_030679035.1. GTDB lineage: Bacteria > Pseudomonadota > Gammaproteobacteria > Methylococcales > Methylomonadaceae > Methylobacter_A. The sequence continues at coordinate 1,587 of JAUXTH010000150.1, forward strand.
GATGGACTGGATCATCGGAGGTATCGAGCAGGTCGGCAACGGCTGGAAAATGCTGATGCAATGCTTGGCTACCGGCAGGGCGGTGTCCTTGCCTGCGCTCAGCACCGGCGCGTCAAAAATGGTCAGCCGCAATTCCGGCGCTTATGCCCGTATCCGCAAGCAATTCAACCTGCCGATCGGCGAGTTTGAAGGCATTGAAGAACCGCTGTCGCGCATAGCAGGGCAAACCTATATCATCGATGCCGCGCGCAAGGTGACCGCCGCCGCGCTGGACGACGGGCAAAAGCCGTCGGTTATTTCCGCGATTATCAAATACGAGCTTACCGAAAGAATGCGCCGTGTCGTTAACGACGGCATGGACATTCAAGGCGGTTCCGGCATTTGCATGGGGCCTAAAAATTATCTCGGACGGATGTACCAAGTGATTCCGGTCAGCATTACCGTCGAAGGCGCAAACATCCTGACCCGCACCATGATGATTTTCGGTCAGGGCGCGGTGCGGTGCCATCCCTACATCCAAAAAGAAATGGAAGCTTTAGGCCAGGACAATCCGGAATTGGCTTTGCAGCAGTTCGATCAAATCCTGTTTGAACATATCGGTTCGGTGCTGCACAATCTGGCGGCAGGTTTTTGGTTGGGATTGACCAACGCCCGTTTTGTCGAGGTGCCGGGCGATCAAAACACCCAAAGGTATTTCCGGCAGATTGCCAGACTCAGCGTCAGCTTTGCGTTGGTTGCAGATTTTGCGCTGCTGACGCTGGGCGGCTCGCTTAAACGCAAGGAACGCATTTCCGGGCGTTTTGCCGATGTGCTGAGTAATCTTTATCTGTGTTCCTGCGTGCTTAAAAATTACCAGGATCAGGGTAGTCCCAAAGACGACTTGCCGTTGCTGCACTGGGCCTGCCAACAAACTCTGCACCGTGCCCAGCAATCTTTGCTGGCTATTTTTCATACCTTGCCCATGCGCATCCCGGCTTATCTGTTGAGAGCCGTGCTGTTCCCCAGTGGCAAGCCCTACTCGCCGCCCGCCGATCATTTGGTTCACGAAACTGCGGCGCTGCTGCTGAAAAACTCCCCGACCCGTGACCGATTGACCCACGGCATATACATCAACCATAAGCCCAATGACGTCACCGGCAGGATTGAAGTGGCCTTCCAGGCCGTACTTGCCGCGACGCCCGTGGAAGCCAAAATCCAGGCCGCACAAAAGCAAAAACAGCTGCCGAAAGGCGCGATCTTGGATGTGCTTGATGCGGCGTTAAGCAAGGCCATTATTAGCAAAAAAGAAGCCGAACTGATAGTGGACGCCGAAAAGGCGCGGTTTTCAGTTATTAGCGTGGATGATTTTAGCCCTGAGCAGTTAGGCAATGGTGGTGGTAAATAGCATTTAATTTAGTGAATAACTAAAGGACGGCTTCGGATACTCGTTATGTTTTATTGGGTGGGGTAAACTAATTGGATGTTAAATATCGTTTATGCCCCATGGTCATTTAACGAGCAATAGCCTATGCTTTAGGAAACCTCTGCCCAATTTGAAACGGCTTTTAATTTGTGAATATGCCCACCGCTAAAAATTACAGCTATTTTATTTTGCTGGTTGCAATAGTTTTGCTTTCCGGCTGCGCCAGCGTTCCGGAAACCGACTCTGCTGCGAATTATCCGCCGATGGTTAGCTATGCGATGAGTTTGCAGGGTGCGCCTTATCATTACGGTAAAAGTTCACCCGAGGAAGGTTTCGATTGCAGCGGTTTTGTGCAACATGTCTATAAGCATCAAGGCATAGCGTTACCGCGCACGGTTCAGGGCATGGCCCAGTCGCTGAGCCAAGTTCCTAAAGATGATCTTCATTCCGGCGACTTGGTTTTCTTCAATACCAACGGCAAGCCGTTTTCTCATGTCGGCATTTATGTCAATAATGATAATTTTATTCACGCACCCAGCCAGCGTACCGGAAAGGTGATGATGTCTAGCCTAAAAAACCGTTATTGGGGTGAGCGGTTTAGTTGTGCGCGACGTCCATAGCGGCATTGCTCGGTTTTTAGATTTTTTAAGCAGCAAGCTTGGTGATAGCCGTTTTGACCAAGCCGCTTAATTCAGAGCCGTCTTCCTGGCAGTAGGCGATAATCGCTTTGCGCATTCTTGGATCCCATGATCTTAAAATGTGATTTTTTATGCCTTCCGCTGCGATTTCTTTGTCGGATTCCGAGTTAAAGAAATTGCCTATATCGTTGGCCATTTTGATCAGTCTTTCTATTTTCATCGTTAATCACACAGATAGTTGCTATGGGTTAAGCGTTGCGGATGGGTGTAAATCACATGCTGGTCATCGCGGGCAAAACCGATTAAGGTCAGGCCCGCCTCATCAGCCAAACGTATGGCTAAACCGGTAGGTGCGGAAATGGCCGCAAGCAGCGTAATGCCGACCCACGCGGTTTTTTGCACCATTTCATAACTGGCGCGGCTGGTGACGATCACAAAGCCTGCGGATAAATCCTTGCCGGTACGCAGCAAAAAGCCGATCAATTTATCCAGCGCGTTATGCCGTCCTACATCTTCACGGATGTCCAAAATGCCCTGTCCGGGAACCGCCCAGGCGGCCGCATGAACGGCACCGGTTAACTGGTTCAGTTTCTGGTGCTGTTTGATGTCGGTTAACGCTGAACGCAACTCGGTCGCAGGCAGGATCAAGCCTCCGTTAACCGGGCCGGGCTGGCGGATGGCCTGTTTTAAGGTGCTGGCACCGCAAAGACCGCAACCGGTACGGCCGGTTAAATTGCGGCCTTTATCTGTCATGCATTGAGAACGCTGTTCAGGGATTTTGATCTGGACTTCAATGCCGTTCGACCGGTTATAAACCCGCGCCGATAATAATTCCTTCGGGTTTTTAATGATGCCTTCGGTAATGCTGAAACCCAGCGCAAATTCTTCAAGATTGGTCGGGGTTGCCAGCATGACGACATGCGGCACCCCGTTGTAAACCAGGGAAACAGGCACTTCTTCGGCAACAGTGTCTTGCCGTTGTTCGTGCTGTCCATCTCTCCAGCGATCAACAGTGATTTGTTGATAGCTGGGCCAGCCTAATTCTAAGGGTAACGACTCTGCGGTGGCAGCGTCGTTAGTCATGGCTTATGCCTTGTTCCAACAGATCGAGCTGCTTTTCTGTAAACGCGCTGTATTCCTGCTGCCATTCGGAAGGCTGGCTGACCTTGGTGATTTGCACGGCCGTCACTTTGTATTCCGGACAGTTGGTCGCCCAGTCGGAATTGTCGGTGGTAATTACGTTGGCACCGGACTCAGGGAAATGGAACGTGGTGTAAACAACGCCCGGTTGCACACGATCACTGACCAAGGCGCGCAATACGGTCTCACCGGCGCGGCTTTTAATGCCAACCCAGTCGCCGGTTTTCACGCCACGGTCTTCGGCATCGTGCGGATGGATTTCCAGGCGGTCTTCACTGTAAAAAGCGACATTTTCGGTGCGGCGTGTTTGCGCGCCGACGTTGTATTGCGACAAAATCCGCCCAGTAGTCAAGATCAACGGGAACATCGGTGTGACTTTTTCGATAGTCGGCACATATTCAGTCAGCATGAACAAGCCTTTGCCGTTGTCACGCAAGAAATGCTCTGTGTGCATAATCGGCGTGCCTTCCGGCGCTTCGTCATTGCAAGGCCATTGCACGCTACCGAGGCGGTCAATCTTTTCATAACTGACGCCGGCAAAACTGGGTGTAAGCCGTGCTATTTCAGCCATGATTTCTGACGGATGGTTGTAATTCATCGGGAAGCCCAGCGCATTGGCCAGCATTTGGGTGACTTCCCAATCCTGATAGCCTGCCAACGGCGACATGACTTTACGCACCGGTGAAATACGGCGTTCGGCATTGGTAAATGTGCCGTTCTTTTCCAGGAAAGACGATCCAGGGAGGAAAACGTGGGCAAATTTAGCGGTTTCGTTCAGGAATATGTCCTGAACGATCACGCATTCCATAGCCCGTAACGCGGCGTGAACATGTTTAATGTCCGGGTCGGATTGGGCAATGTCCTCACCTTCGCAGTAAAGACCCATAAAGCTGCCGTCCAATGCCGCCTCGAACATGTTGGGAATACGCAAGCCCGGTTCTGCACTGAGCTTGGTCTGCCAGGCGTGTTCAAACAGTTGGTGGGTTACTGGATCGGAGACATGACGATAACCGGGGAACTCATGCGGAAATGAGCCCATATCGCAAGAGCCCTGTACGTTGTTCTGTCCGCGTAACGGATTAACGCCCGCGCCGTCGTGGCCCAAATTGCCCGTTGCCATGGCCAGATTGGCAATGCCGATTACGGTGGTGGAGCCCTGGCTGTGCTCGGTTACGCCGAGTCCATAGTAAATCGCGCCGTTTTTGGCGGTGGCATAAAGCCGTGCGGCAGCCCTAAGCTCGGCGGCAGGAACGCCGGTAATTGACTCGGAAGCTTCCGGTGAATTATGTTCCTGCGCAACAAAGGTTTTCCATTTGGCAAAAGAGGCTACTTCGCAACGCTCATTAACGAAGGCTTCGTCAAGCAAGTTTTCGGTCACAACGACATGTCCGAGGGCATTAATCAAGGCGACATTGGTGCTGGGACGCAGCTTTAAATGATGGCTGGCTTTGACATGCGGCGATTTGATCAAATCAATTTCGCGCGGATCAATGACGATCAGCTTTGCGCCCTGACGCAGGCGTTTTTTCATTTGCGAACCGAATACGGGATGACCGTCGGTAGGGTTAGCGCCCATCACTAAAATGACATCGGCTTTCATGACCGAGTCGAAATCCTGGGTGCCGGATGACTCGCCAAAGGTTTGTTTCAATCCGTAACCGGTCGGCGAATGGCAAACCCGCGCACAAGTGTCGACATTGTTATTGCCGAAGCCCGCGCGTATCAGTTTTTGCATGATGTAGACTTCTTCGTTGGTGCAACGAGAAGAGGTGATGCCGCCGATCGAGTCTTTGCCGTATTTAGCCTGGATGCGTTTTAATTCCGACGCGGCATGATTGATCGCTTCTTCCCAGCTGACTTCTTGCCATGCATCTTTAATGCTGGCGCGGATCATCGGCTTGGTGATGCGATCTTTGTGCGTGGCATAACCGAACGCGAAACGTCCTTTGACGCAGGAATGGCCGTGATTGGCCTTGCCGTCTTTGGCGGGAACCATGCGGATGACTTGTTCGCCCTTCATTTCCGCCCTGAACGAGCAGCCGACGCCGCAATAAGCGCAGGTTGTCACGATCGCGTGTTCCGGCTGACCGTTGTCGATTACCGATTTTTCCATCAGCGTCGCGGTGGGGCAGGCTTGGACGCAAGCGCCGCAGGATACGCATTCCGAGTCCATGAACGGCTGGTTCTGGCTGGGCGATACTTTGGAATCGAAGCCGCGGCCGTCGATGGTTAACGCAAATGTGCCTTGGGTTTCTTCGCAGGCCCGTACGCAACGCGAACAAACGATGCATTTGCTGGGATCGAAACTGAAGTAGGGGTTGCTGTGATCTTTTTCGGCGTTTAAATGCGTTTCAATCGGGTTGTAACGTACCTCGCGCAAACCAACGGCGCCTGCCATATCCTGTAGTTCGCAATCGCCGTTGGCTGAACAGGTCAGGCAGTCCAGCGGGTGATCAGAAATGTACAGTTCCATGATGCCGCGACGCACATCGGCCAGTTTTTTATTCTGGGTGACGATTTTCAAGCCTTCCGCAACTGGCGTCGTACATGACGCGGGCATGCCTCTGCCGCCTTCTATTTGCACTACGCAAAGCCGGCAGGAACCGAACGGTTCGATGCTGTCAGTTGCGCATAATTTGGGGATTTCAATACCGATGCTTGCCGCCGCACGCATGACCGAGGTTCCTGCCGGAGCCGTGACCTTAAAACCATCAATTTCCAGCGTAACCATGTTTTCGCTGGTAGCGGCTGGTGTGCCAAAATCTTTTTCTTTACTTATGCTCATGGTAGTTTCCTCGTGTCACAGGCTTATATCTGGTCGTTGTTGTCGCTTAAAGAAGCGGAACACAAAATTTATGCTGCCATTGCTGGTCGTGGTTTCGATGCAGGTTCCGGCGGCTCTCGCCCCATTGCTGTCCACGCTTGCAGCCACGCACTTATCGCGTCGTTCATTTCTTGTATCGCCTCAATCGGAGTATCCCCAAAGGCGCTGCAACCCGGCAAATCAGGAGCGATAGCGATATAACCATCGTCTTCATCACTCCAAAAAACTTCAATCAAGTATTTATTGGTTGCCATATTTTTTTACCATGTCTCGCAGCTGTCGAAGTTGATAGGGTTTGATAGTGCCATTCCGATTTTGGAAATTAAGCAGCTTGATTTCATCATCCTTCCCATAAACAATGTGAGAACCTTGTCCGCTTTTTCGAGAAAACCCAATCAGCTCGGCCACTTTACAAGCGTCTTCAAATCTTATCGAAACAGAGACATTAAAAACTGACTGCAACAACTTATCATGTTTTGTCATTTGACAATGCCATGTTACGCATTTACTCCAAAATCTTCAGGAAAATGATTTAAAGCGCTCAGTACAGGGTATGGCGTCATACCGCCTAATGCACAGAGGGAGCCGTTGAGTAAGGTGTCGCAAAGATCACGTAACAAGGGGATGTTTTTATCGAGGTTGCGACCGTTGATAATGTCGTCCATGACTTCTACGCCACGGGTGGAGCCGATGCGGCAAGGTGTGCATTTGCCGCAAGATTCGATTTTGCAAAATTCCATGCTATAGCGAGCCATTTTTGCCATATTGACTGTATCGTCAAAAACGACAATGCCGCCATGTCCCAGTACCGTCCAGTTTGCGGCAAAGGCTTCGTAATCCAAGGGGGTGTCAAATTGCGATTCGGGCAGGTAAGCGCCGAGCGGGCCGCCAACCTGGACTGCCTTAATCGGTCGGCCGGAAGCGGAACCGCCGCCGAAATCATACAGCAATTCGCGCAAGGTTAAACCGAAGCCCAGCTCGACCAAACCGGGGCGCTTGATGTTGCCCGCCAGTTGCACCGGCAAGGTGCCGCGCGAGCGTCCCATGCCGAAATCGCGGTAATAATCGCCGCCTTTATCCAGGATAACCGGTACTGAAGCCAGCGAAATAACGTTGTTAACGACAGTCGGTTGACCGAATAAACCGCTAATGGCAGGCAAGGGCGGTTTAAAGCGAACCAAACCGCGTTTGCCTTCCAGGCTTTCCATGAGTGACGTTTCTTCGCCGCAGACATAAGCGCCAGCGCCCAATCTGACTTCCAGGTTAAAAGTAAGGCCGCTGCCTTGGATATTGTCGCCCAGGTAACCTTCCTTGTAAGCGCTTGCAATCGCTGCATTGAGCACTTCTAAAGCGTGAGGATATTCAACGCGCAGGTAGATATAGCCTTGTGTCGCATCGACGGCCAAGCCTGCAATCGTCATGCCTTCGATCAATACGAACGGATCGCCTTCCATAACCATGCGGTCGGAAAACGTACCGGAATCGCCTTCATCGGCATTACAGATAATGTATTTTTGCAGCGATGCGGTGTTGAGCACCGTCTTCCATTTAATGCCGGTTGGGAAGGCTGCGCCGCCGCGGCCGCGTAAACCTGAATCGGTTACCGCTTGGACGATTTGCTCCTGACTCATAGCCAGTGCATTTTTTAAGCCGCTGTAGCCGTCATTTTCAATGTAGTCAGTCAAGCTTGCGGGATCGGTTTTGCCGATACGGGCAAAGGTCAAGCGCTGCTGTTTCTTGAAATAATCAATCTCTTCGGTCAGGCCCAAACCCAGCGCGTGTGCGCCACCGTCTGTGAAACCTGCATCGAATAAGCCGGACACGTCCCCGGGCTGGACAGGGCCGTAAGCCACACGTCCTTTAGCTGTCGCCACTTCAACCAGGGGTTCCAGCCAGTACATGCCCCTTGAGCCGTTACGAACCAGGTTAATTTCAATGCCTCGTTTTGCCGCTTCCTGGCCAATTGCCTTGGCAACGCGCCCGGCGCCCAATGAAATAGCGCTGGAATCGCATGGAACATAAACAGTGATACTCATGCTGATGCCTCCGTATTGGCGATAGTCGCATCAAAGCTGTCCGCTGTCACACGACCGTATATTTCCTTGCCGATTTGCATAGCCGGTGAACAGGCGCAGTTGCCCAAACAGTAAACAGGTTCCAGGGAGAATTTGCCGTCCGCAGTCGTTTCATGAAAATCAATGCCCAGCTTGGCTTTAACATGTTCTTCCAGTTGTCTTCCGCCCATCGCTTGACAGGATTCCGCGCGGCAAAGATGAATGGTTTGTTTGCCCGGAGGCGTATCCCTGAAATAATGGTAAAAGCTGATGACGCCATGCACTTCGGCGCGAGAAAGGCTCAGCGCTGTTGCGATGTCCGGGACGCTGCCCTCCGGAATATAACCTAAAGCATCTTGTACGCCATGCAGAATAGGTAAAAGAGCGCCGGGCTTGTCTTTAAGTGCGGCGATTATTTCTTGCACGGTTGTTTGCGTAGAGCCTGATTCTGTCATGGTCATCTCAATATGGGGAATCCATCCGGATTAAAACAACGGCAGTTCCTGACTGTTGCGTATTTAAGTGTGCCGGGTAGCATAACATAAGATATTTTGGCTGTAAAAATGCTATAAAACGGATTAAAAAGGTAAGTGTTTTAATCACTATCGGCTATGTGGTTATTTATAATGAATATTTTTTAAATACAGTGCCTTAAAATGATTTGCCTGTTTTTATGCAACAAACTGTTCACGAATAAGCCTATAGTGGTTACTTTTTGTTGGAACTACAAGGGGGCGGCCGACGATACACTAAACTTGTTCAGTATCAACTTCAGAAGGCAGGGAGAATCATGAACGGAGACGCGACTTTAGTCGCGCATGAGCGATCATGCGTAAGCAGTGATGATGAGCTATCACCGCGACTAAAGTCGCGGCTCCAAATGCCCTGGAGTTTAAAGCAGATACCGCTCTAATAGCACATTGTTAAATTAGCCACGTAGAAGAGAGGATTTTATGCCGTATTTAAAATTAACAACCAATATTGCAATCAGTAAAGAGCAGTCGCCAAAATTATTGAGCCAATTTTCGCAACTGCTAGCCAAAGAAACCGGCAAACCAGAGCGTTATGTGATGGTTGAGCTAGTCGGTGACAAAGACATGCTGTTTGGCGGCAGCAGCGAACCCTTAGCCTATGTCGAATGCAAAAGCATCGGCCTTAGCGCCCAGCAAGCCAAGTTGCTTTCGGCTTCAATTCCCCAATTGTTAGCCAGCGAGTTACAACTTTCAGCGGAGCGTGTTTATATAGAGTTTAGTGTGTGCCCGGCTGAATTCTGGGGCTGGAATGGTTCTACGTTTGGCTGAACGCGATAAAATAGGCTGCCGCTTTCTCATTGTTTAGACAGAGTAAAACCTATTCGTGTACGAATAGGGACTGTATCGTCACATTCAAAACACCTATCGATTTAGAGTCGATAAAAGACGCTTTAATAAGCGCTGGGCGATTCAGCTTAAATCACCACGGTAATGCGTCAATCCACCCTCAATGACAAGGTGCTGATAATCTCGGCGCTCTTCCTTTCCGGATCGATCACCGTATCCAGTATAAATACCCGGTCGTTGGCGATGCCGCCTTTTTGCACGATATACTTGGCAATCGCTTGCGCTCTTTGGGCTGCCAGATCTTTTAGCCGCTGGGGTTCCGGCTGAATAATGGCTGACAACTTCTCCTTGGCGACTGCATAAAACTTGTCGGTGCTGGTATCAGCTTGGCTATCGATCAAGCGCGTCTTTCTCAGCAATGATTTTTCCACCAGCAGCGGGAATTTTTCAACAAACAGTTGCTCCATCAAACGCCGGTAATCATCGTCGGAAATCTCAACATACTCCGCGCGTGTTTTTCTGCCGCCCTTCTTATTAATCTCGGCGGCTTTGATTCTTTTAAGTTGGTCATATAACGCGTCGTCGCTGACCGCAGGCCAATCCTGCTCCTGAAAAGCCGCGCCTTTAATTTCCAACTTTAAAACCTCGCGCGTTTTTAGCGCCTTGGCCAAATCGTCCAACTTGCTGATTTGTTGCTTAGTTAATACAGCATCGCCAGCAGCAAAGCTGATCGTGCTTAAATCTAGTTCACTGCCTATCAGCGATGCCAGTGCGCGAAAAGGCGAGGTGATCACTTTGCTGATTGCATTAGCCAACGCATCGACAACGATATGACTCACGCTGAATTTAGGGTCTTCCAGGCTACCGGTAATGGGCACGTGCATGTTTATTTTGCCGTCGGAATCCTTCATTAACGCTATCGCCAAGTCCAGCGGCAATGACACGGCATCGGGGTTTTCAACTTTCTCGCCCAGTTCAAACTGGTCAATCAGGATATTATTGGATGCGGTCAATTCCTTGTCGGCAACCTTGTAATTGAGCTCCAGTGACATCTTGCCTTTTTCAACCTTATAGCCGGCAAACTGCACCATATACGATGAAATCAACGGCATCGGCATGCCGGTAAAATTCACCGACACATCGTAATTGCCCTGATAAGGACTGATTTCGCCCTTGACATCAACCGGCGCCAGATCATAAGCCGTACCCTTTAATTCAACCTTGATCGTTGATTTTTGCTCCGAGGAAATGCCGCTGGCGCCGCCATCCAGACTTTTGATTTGCGCGGCGAACGGCAAAATCAGCGAAAGGTCGGCAAAATCCGAAGAGCCGTCGATGATTTTAATCTTGCCCAGCTTAAATTGGGGCTTAGGCGCTTCGGTGGATGCTTTTTTCGCTGCCGCATCGGGTTTGCTTTTTTCAGTGCTTTTGTCGGCAATCATAATGTCGCCAAAATTAACCGTCGTGTCCTTTTTGATGATGACTCGGGCATAAGGCTTGTTAATCAGCAGTGCTTCCGCGCTGTATCGATTCGCAGGAAGATCGACATCGATGCCGCTAAGCGTTAAATTCTGCCATTTTATAAAGTCCTTGTTCTTCAACTGATCGCGGGTTAACAAATCAGCTATTTGGGTGTTGCCGGTAAACTTAAGCTCCAGTTTTCCCTCTGCCGGTTTGGCGACCAAGACCTTGCCGTCAACAGCCAGCAACCCATCAATGACATCCAGCCGGGCAAATTTGTCGACATAAGCCTGGAAGTGTTCCAGCGCAATATCTTTGACAGCAACGGCTATCTGGGCGGATAAGGGTTCGATTATGGCATTGCCGTCCAGGGTTATCGAACCTGTTTCGTTAACCTTGGCGCTGAGCTGAAAAGGTAGTCCCGCTCCGGCCAGATTGCTGAAATCTGTCAGCTTAAAATTGATCGGTTTGGCGGTAATGGTGATCGGCTTTTTTAGCGTATGGTCTTCAAAGGTAAGACCGCAATTGTTGAGAGCGATACTATTGACCTTGATGCTCCACGATGTTTTTTCCACTGACTCGCTGGGAGGGGCTTCAGCTTTTTCAATCGGCAATAGGGGCTGATAACTGAACACGCCGTCTGGATTCAACCATGCCTTAAAATCAGCATCATTTGCAGAAACCGATTCGACCGTCAGTTCATGCTTTTCAAGATTAAAACCGATTCCTTGCACAGCAAACTTAATCATTTTAACCAGCGCTTTATCCTGCGCAGATGCCGAAACTTGAAGATCGTGCAGTTCAAACTGGCCCTGGCTGAGGTTTACGTTAAATTTATTATCAACATAATGAACCTTATAATCTGCCTCGAACAGTTCATAGCCTTGTAAATCCAGTTGCACAAAATCTTGCAAAGCCAGAGCCTGGATTCTCGGCAGTTGCACTTTCTCCAGCTTGATATGCCCGGATGAAGACAGAGGCTTGAGGCCGATAGCGCCTTGCCAATCGAGCTTGCCGCCTGAATTCAATTCCAGGGTTAAGCCGAAGTTGGATTGGTTGTCCGTTTGAGTCGTGAAGTTTTCAATAGCGAGATTGATCGGGTACACAGTCTCCTTTTCGGGACTGTTAAAATGCGCATCTTCCCAGTCCAGCTTCCCTTCGACTATCGACAGCTTTGCGACGTTTAGCGGGAAAATTTTGCCGCTTTCCTGCTTGGCTTCGTTGTTACCCTTAAGCAAGTCTTTAAAATTGAATGATCCGCCTTTATCTTTGGCAATGCGGACAACCGGCTTATTCAGCGATACGTTATCAATAACCAGCGCCGCCTGAGTGATGGAGTGCAGTGCATTGATGTCGATAAAAAAATCATCAAAGCGGGCAAACGGCTGACCGCCCGGCTCTTGAAGCTCAAATCCCTGCATGCTTAACTGTAGTGAAAAGGGATTAAACCGAACCGTTGCAACAGATGCCTTCCTGCCGGTTTGCTGCTGGATCAGAGGCGGCAGTTTCGACTTGATCAGCGTCGGCAACACGAAAAACCCCAGCATGGTATAGATGCCGAGAAGGCCGCCCGCTATCAAAGCAGCTATTTTGATTTTTGATGGTATGTGTGGAACTTGCATAAAACCCGGCGATCCAATCAGCTTTAACTTAAAGCCATTATATACTCAACACCGGCACGATTAGCCAACAAGCCAAATTTCCCTCACAACAACGCCTTGATCTCAGGAACACAAGAACCGCAGTTGGTTCCGGCTTTTAGGCAACGGCCGACTTCCTGATGGGTTTTCAGTCCTTTTTCCCTGATCGCGGCTAGTATGGTTTTTTCTCCGACATTAAAGCAGGCGCAAACGATAGTGCCGACATCGGCGACACCTATGGGTGGCTTGCCTGTCAATAAGGCCATACGTTCGGCTTGTTCCAATTCTGATTTTGCAAACAGGCTGCACAGCCAGTTACGCTCCGGTAACGCAGATCCGGCGGCGATAAAAATCACGCTTTCCGGCTGATTGTTCACGATACGCGCGGCTCGGTAATTACCTAAGCCGGGATCTTGATATTCCTGCCACTGGGGCGTTCCGCCATTGCTGTCGCAGAGGTTATCTTTTGCCCAATCCTGCCAGTTTTCAGGCAACGTTAGCCCGGCCAGTTCGTAGCGGTAAAACTGTTCGCCTTTGATTTTTACCCAATAGTCCGGTGTGCTGATGCTCAACTCGCGGCGGGACAAGATAAAACCTTGCCAGACAGGCTGGTAAGCCTTGATGCGCGCCGGTGTGTGCTTGCTTTCCGGCTGCTTGGAAATCGGGTCGACTATCGGGTTGACTAACGCACCCATGCGTCCCCGGCTGGCGTATTGTTCAGTCCAATGCATCGGAACGAAGAGGCTGCCCGGAAGCTGGCTGTCGGTAATCTGCACCCGCGCAAGCATAGTCCCCCAAAAGCTTTCTATGGCTGCCAGACTGTTTGCAATTAATCCATAGCGCTCGGCATCAACCGGATGCACTTCGACAAAAGGCTCAGGCTTGTGCTGATTCAACTGTGCCGCAATAGCGGTGCGGGTCATGGTGTGCCACTGGTCGCGCAAACGGCCTGTATTTAAAATCAGCGGATAATCCTGATCCGGCAGATTGACAGGCGTGCGCGGCGTTATCGCAATAAACTGGGCTTTGCCCGATTCGGTAAAAAACCGCCCGTCATCAAACAGCCTTGCCCTGCCTTGCGGATAGGCCTGATTTACCGGCCATTGGGTTGGCTGCAAACAATCGTAATCATGCTGAGTGATGTCCGCAAACGCCGATATATCGAAATCGCGTGACCCGTTATTTTCAAAGCCGGAAAGCGCGGCGTGTTCGCGAAAAATCTCTACCGGACTTTGATAATGGAATGCCTGTTCAAACCCCATGCGCCGCGCCACTTGGGTGATAATCCACCAGTCGGGTTTGGCGCTGCCCGTTGGTTTGAATAACGCCCTCTGACGTGAAATCCGCCGCTCGGAATTGGTCACCGTGCCGTCTTTTTCGCTCCAGCCTTGCGCAGGCAACAGCACATGCGCCAGGGCGGTGGTATCGGTATCGGCGATGCAATCGGACACCACCACAAACTCACAGCCCTGCAAGGCCTGTTTGACTTTATTCGCATCGGGCAAACTAACTACCGGGTTGGTACCCATAATCCATACGGCTTTGACTTTGCCGGCGTAAATGGCATCGAACAGTTCAACAGCTGGATAACCCGGCTTTTTGGCAATATTTCGGGTGTTCCAAAAGCGTGCGACCCGATCAATGTCATCGGCGCTGGAAAAATCCATATGCGCGGCCAGCTGGTGCGACAATCCGCCGACTTCGCGCCCGCCCATCGCATTGGGTTGTCCGGTCAGCGAGAATGGCCCGCAGCCCTGTTTGCCTATGCTGCCGGTCGCCAAATGGCAGTTGATAATCGCGTTGACCTTGTCGGTGCCGGATGACGATTGATTGATGCCCTGGCTGTACAGGCTGATGACTTTTTTATGCCCGGCAAACCAGCCGTAAAAGCGGTGCAGGTCGTCTTTGTTCAGTCGGCAAACAGCTGCCACCAGTTCAGCATCGATACCGGCGGCAGCCAGGGCTTGCTCAAAGCCTTCGGTATGGGCTTTGATATAAGCCGAATCCAGCGCGTTTTGTTCGCTCAAAAAATGCAGCAGGCCGTTAAACAAGACCGCGTCGCTGCCGCTTGCCAGCGGCAGATGCAAATCGGCGATGTCGCAACTGACGGTGCGGCGCGGGTCGATCACGACGATTTTTAACGCCGGATTGGCTTCCTTGGCTGCGCGTATCCGCTGAAAACTGACCGGATGGCACCATGCGGCATTGGAGCCGATCAGCACGATCATCTCGGCCTGTTCGAAATCCTCATAACAGCCCGGCACGGTATCGGAGCCGAACGCGCGTTTATGCCCGGCGACCGACGATGACATGCACAAGCGGCTGTTGGTATCCATGTTGCCGCTGCCGATAAAACCTTTCATCAGCTTATTGGCGACATAATAATCTTCGGTCAACAATTGCCCGGAGCCGTAAATCGCTACCGCATCCGCGCCGTATTTTTCGATAACGCTGATAAAGGAATCGGCGACCAAATCCAGCGCCTCCGTCCATCCGGTTTCGCGCCCGTAAACTTTCGGCTGCAACAGCCGGCCTTTAAGCTCAACGGTTTCGCCGAGCGCCGAACCTTTGGAGCACAGCCGACCGAAATTAGCCGGATGCGTGGTGTCGCCGCTGATTTTAAGGCGATGCTGTGCCGCATCGACCTTAGCGCTGATACCGCAGCCTACGCCGCAGTAAGGACAAGTGGTTAGTATGGATTTTGGCATTGGAAATAGTCGGTCTTGTAGGGTACGCTGTGCGTACCTTTTTTAAATTTATTGTGTTTGAAAAGGTACGCACAGCGTACCCTACGAAGTAGCATAAGCTTTACCAAAAATCAGCGCATCCCTTATCTCGGCAATGTCTTCCCCCCGCTCCAGCAATTGCTGATACCAACTGCCATCGGCCGTGTCACCATACAGCACTGCGCCGATCAACTTATTGGCTTTAATGACCAGCTTCTTATAAATGCCGACAGCGGGATCGGTAAAACAGATGCTTGAACAGTTTTCATCGCCTTGAAAATCGCCGACCGAAAACAGGTTAATGCCCGTTACCTTAAGCTTGGTCGCGGTCGGCAAGGTGATATATTCCGCCGCGCCATGCGCGCTGAGATGATTGGCGCAGACTTTGGCCTGTTCAAACAGCGGAGCGACCAGGCCGAAAGTATCCCCGCGATGCTGGATGCATTCGCCGACCGCGTAAATGCTGGGATCGTAACTTTGCAGGGTATCGTTGACCACGATGCCGCGCTCGCAATAAATCCCCGCTTGCTGAGCCAGTGCAATATTGGGACGTACGCCGATTGCGGTGATAAACAGGTCGCATTCCAGTTGGCTGTTATCGTCAAAGCGTACCGCTGTGATATGCCCGTTTTCATCACCCAATAATTGCTTGAGCTTGGCGGCCATTTTAAATTTCAGGCCGCGTTGTTCCAGTTCCGTTTGCAGCATTTTAGCTGCTGGCTTGTCCATTTGCCGGTTCAGCAAGATTTCATGGTTATGGATTACGGTCACGTCCATGCCTCTTAAAACCAGCCCGTTGGCGGCCTCCAACCCCAGCAAACCGCCGCCCAATACCACCGCTTTTTTGTGGCTGCGGCTGTAGCTAAGCATTTTATTCACATCGAAAATATCCCGAAAGCTGATCACGCCATCCAGATCATTGCCGGGAATCTGCGGTATGACGGCTTTGGAGCCGGTAGCAATTAATAACCGATCATAGCCTGCAACTGTGCCGTCTTGCGCATAGACATCTTTTTTTATCCGGTCTATGAACACCACGGCTTTGCCTTCACCCGCATGCAGCGTTATGCCGTTGTCGATGTACCACTGGCGGTTATTGATCACAATATCCTCAATGGTTTTCTCTCCGCACAGCACCGAGGACAGCATGATGCGGTTATAGTTGCCGTAAGGCTCGGCGCCGAACACGGTAATGTCGTATTTATCCGGCGCGGCGGTCAAAAGTTCCTCTACGGTACGCATACCCGCCATGCCGTTGCCGATCACGACCAAGCGTTGTTTCATTGTGTGTTCCTTATGATTGAATGCCAGCAAATCATGTTGTTTGCAATTCAATTGCAAACAACATGCCGATTTCAATCCAGTAGGCAGGAATAAGCCAGTTCGAGCCTGTCCTGAGCTTGTCGAGGGGCGTCAGCACGAACTGGAGTTTCCGGCAACACGCTATCCAGCAAGCCGGGAACTGCTCTCGACAAGGCACTCCTAAGCGAAGCCGAAGGGCTCAGGACAGGCCGCTTCGACAAGCTCAGGACAGGCTTGGGCGGTCTTGTTTCGGCCTATTTCTAAAATTTTCATGCTCTAAAATGGTGCGATAGCCCAGATATAAGGTCTTGAATTGTGCATGCTCAAGTTTTGTTTTAGATGAATACACAATGAAAAACCTACCTCCCTCCTCAGGTTTACATTGACAAGTGTTCTGATAAAGTTCACATTGAATATGTAACTAATTAAATACCCTTAATATCTAAGCAGTTGCAAGCCTAATAATAAAAATAACTACAACTACAACGAGGATTCCATTACATGAAATTATTAAAAAGCGCTGTCGTAGCGACTACATTGGCACTTTCTTTAGGATCTTTTTCGGCTACTGCTGACATCTGTTTAGGTATGGCATGTATGTATAATAAAATGACTCCAGCTGAAGGCATTGATGCTACTGTAGGCCAAGTTACCAAGGCATTGATAGCTATCAATGACAATGCTGGTGTCGATGTCGTTATAAACGATATCAAAGAGGCATTAAAATTAAGTAAAGAAATCAATGCCAATGACAAACTTGATCGTAATCGTAACCGAGCTAATGATTATTTGAAAAAAGCTCGAGCAGCTGTACAAGAGGGTGATTCGGTTAAAGCAACAGAACTCCTAAAAGAAGCTGAGAACCGTTTTTCAGATCTTAAAGGTATGATCGAATTAACTCAAGCCGATAGAAAATCACAACAGACCAACTTGCTAAACCGCATGACGGGCACGGTCGATACCGAAGCTGGTGCCCGATCTAGCGTTCGATAGATAATACAGTCAAGGTCGGGTTACGCTACGCTAACCCGACCAGCCCGCTGCATGCGAACCTATATCCGTAGTTCGTAGGGTGCGCACCGCGCACCATTTACGAATGCCAAGCTATTACAACAAGCAATCCGTTTCGAGCATCAGTATTTTCGGCATTGTTGGACACCGAGAAAGGCGCGCGATGCGCCCCCTACCTGGCTTCAGCTTCTTTCCATATTTCTTGTGGAGTGCGATCACTCACGCCGCTGGATTCGGCTTCATCAAGGATAAAACGAAGCTGAGTTTCTGCTTCCCGCTTTTCCTGATCTTGGCGTAGCAAATCCTGAAAATATTCACTGTCATTTTCATATTTACCGGAATCAACCTGCGACTTAACCCAACTTTCCATTTGATCGGTGATTGTTTTGCGCTGCATGGACATAACAAGGCCGCAAGAGTAAAAATGTGCGTGAACTGACGTTATCATGCTTTGAGCTACATGATGCGAAAATTCTGTTGTCATTTATGGCTCGTATTTCCAAAAGGAAAAGTACCCCCTTTTTTCACAGTTGCGTAGCCCGTATGCAGCGTAGCGAAATACGGGATGATCAAAGCTACGTAGCCCTGGACTCCATCCAAGCTACTTGCTGGGTTTCGCGTTGCTCTACCCAGCCGACGGCCCTATAACCTGTCTGTCCAGTACATCGGCCTTTGATGCAAATGGCTAACGGCGATAATCAAAATCTCTTCGTCGCGGATTTGATAGATCACGCCATACGGAAATCAGCGAGTCAGGCAGCGCCGGGTTCGTTTACTTAGCGGCTGCCATGCTTCAGGAAAGTCGGTTATGCGCCCTACTGCGGCTTTTATCTTCGTAAGAAACTCATGCCCCAAGCCTTGTTTTTGCTGATTGTAGTAATCCATTGCGCATTGCAGGTCGCATTCCGCCGCTTCGAGAAAACCGACTTTCAATTTGATTCCAGTCGGCTGAAAACTTGGTCAACCGGTATTGAACGCATTTCGCCATTGTCGTAAGCATCAATTCGGCGTTCGGCTTCAATGGCTATTAATTCATCCATTTGCGGATCAGGTTGATCAAGACTGGCGAGCAGTTGCTCGGCTAAAGCCGCTCTATCCGCTAGCGGCAGGCTTAGCGCCTGATCAAATAACTGTTTTTGGTGCATAGTGTCCACCTCACCATGCTGTTGTGTTGGGCCATATCATACAGAACTTCAGAGCAGAACAACTACCAACTTTAGCAGGTGGATGTTTCGATCAGGAAAATGCTCTATGCAAGACCCTAGGCTTGCCTTTAATCGAGTTTTCCTCGTTCCCACGCGCTGCGTCCTCATGTTGATATACTCTGCATTCCGGCGCGCTAAACTCGACTCGCGGCGCAGCGCGCCTTGACTGCATTCCCATGCAACGCGTGGGAACGAGACATATCATCAAGCCTACGGTCCTGGTCACGTGACTCGGTTATTGAAACTAAAAATTCAGCTTCACAGCGGGACGGGGCATGTTGCCCCGTCCCGCTTGGAGTTTTCACTTCAAAGCTGCACGAGCTTGTGCGATCACTTCTTCGAAGGCATGCCAACAACCGTCCCACTCTCGATCTCGGCAACACGCCTTTCAACTTCAACAGCCCAAGCTGATTCGATTTCGTTATCTTCATCAAGGCTGGCGATAATGTGCTCCGCTAATAGCGCACGCTCGGCGGGTACAAGTTTTAATACCTAGGCCTCTAAAATCTCAAATTGTGGTGACATTACATACCCTCCAAACGATAAGTTTGAATTGTAGCGCGAGTAAGGTTTTCTGATCTCGATTTTTCACATGTCCATCTTTTAAATAATTTTGGAAAAACGGAGGCTTACGAGCCGGACGGGGCATGTTGCCCCGTTCGAAACGTTTTAAGTTGGGTAACTTACCTCAAACACAAAAAAAACGTTAGGGACGGGGTTGCAAACCCCGTCCCGCTTGGGATTACATTCATTACAATCCGGTAAAACACGGTTATGTGGCAAAAGTTGCGGATTGGCCGTATTCGTCTTTCCATCGTTGTGTAAAACGCGGAATTTATTCGCCGGATTGGGCCGCACCTCCAGCTATTGTTGAACAATCCTGGGAGTAGCGTGTGATACCGGTAGGCTGGGTTGAATGCAATGAAACCCAGTATTGGCCGCCATCGAAAGCTGGGTTTCGCGTTGCTCAACCCAGCCTACGGGCTGCGCAGCAGCCAATCGGCGCTGGGCGCGTATTTTCGCAGGCTGTGCGCACGCATGGACAAACCCAAGGCAGTCACTGCGGCGGCGCACAAATTAGCTCGACTAATCTACACGATGCTCACCAAGGGTGAGGAATACACCGATCAAGGTCAGGACTACTACGAGGAACGCTACCGCGAACGGGTGCTGCGGCAACTATCCCAGCGCGCCGAAAAACTGGGGATGAAACTCGTTGCTACCGAACAACCAGCTTGATAACACCTTTACAAGTCAATTACTTGGGATGTGTTTCTTGAGAGGAATGCGATTTGTCATCACGGCGCGAAAATATAAGTCCATTATCTGGACTGAGTGAGAGGATGACATTTGTAGAACTCAGTTCAATTAGCCGCCCAGCTTGGTTGTATGCAAATCGAACCTCACCACCACCATAAAACTTAATAAAGTGCGATCTTGAACCTACAACAGTGTTGATACTATGGGTTTCTACATCGATAACATTTTTAATACCAACAGACTCGATTTTTTCCAAGTCAATTGAGATTCCATTCTCCCCCATGGTAATGACGGCACCAGAAGAGGACTTAACGGAAAGTGTGCCGTCTGGATTTGTTTTTATAGTAGAGCCAAATTTCTCGAATTCCATTTGTATTCCTAACGTTAAGTAGACACCTAAGCAGGTGCAGATTAATTTTCAATTACCGGCGTATAACGCAACTCCTGCAATCCGTTAGGCAAGATACTATAGATATTCAATTATTGATAGCTACCTTTTTATGCAAATCAAAAACACGGCTCTAAAACTATTTGCTCCAGCCAGCGACCCTATTCGCGTTTAATCGAGTTACCAATCAGGAATATTCATAACCCCCTCAGCCACCATCACCGCCGCGCCACCGACCCGGATAGTCAGCGTGTCGCTACCTTTATTATCCATTTCCAGATTCAGCACACTGCGGCGGTTGCGTTCATCGCCGCGATCCACGGCAAAGGTGTAGGTACCTTTTTGCATGAATTCAAATGAGCACAAATACGAAGCAAACGCAGGCATCGCGCTGCCGACAGGCGGGTCTTCGTGGATGCCGATACGCGGGCCGAGCAGGCGGGCGTTAAAATCCGCATCCGCAAATGGCGTTTTCGGGGCGAACAGCAAGATTTCCTGGGCGGCGGTTTGCGGGGCGGTCGATTGGCTCCAGGCCGCGTAATTGAATTTTGCGGCTCTTACGCTTTCGTAACGCCAAACCGGAACGATTAAATACGGAACGCCGCAAGACACCAAGCGCGTGGCATATTTTTTATGGTCGAGTTCCGACTGCTGTATCGACAGGAAACTCGCCAACTCCTCATCGCTGGGGGTAAAGCGGTCGATGATGGACGTCACCTTGCGGGTGAATTGCACAAAGCTGGGTTGGCCGTTTTCAGCGGTAATGTTGACGTTGACTGGGCCGGTATTTTGCTCGAAAACCATCGGCGTAATCGCATCGCTTAACTGAATGTCTCCGCAATGCGCCAATACAAAGGCGGTGGCGATTATCGGGTGTCCTGCAAAATCGATTTCGCTTAGCGGCGAAAAAATCCGCATCACGCGGCTGGTGGTTTGCTTATCGGGATGAAATACAAACACCGTTTCCGATAGGTTCAACTCCCTGGCTACCAGCTGCATTTGCTCTTTGTTTAATCCCTCGGCATTTGGGAAAACGGCTATTTGTGCGCCGCTGAAAATCTGTTTGGTAAATACATCGGCGATGTAATAGTTGTATTTCATAACGCTGGCTCTCCGTGATGCGGCAATGAGGAAAGATCGACTTGAACCTTGAGATTTTCAATGCGAATCGCATAAACGGGAATTTTCACGGTTTCATCTTCCAGGCAAACGCCGGTTTGCAGACTGAAATGTTGTTTGTATAGAGGCGACGCGACGACCGGCTGGCCGCCGATGTCGCCGATCAATCCGCGCGACAGGACATTGGCCTTGCCGAACGGGTCGTAATTGCCGACAGCATAAATTTTCGCGTCGGCCCCTTCGGCTTCGCTCAGGACAGGTCGCATCCAAAAAATCGCCACCTGCTCCCCATCAAGCAACGCGCAAACGCCGGAGTCGGGCTGCAAGTCATCGACCTTGCAAACATCTAACCACTTAGCCATTACGCAATCTCCATTAGTTTAAAATGTTTCCGCTCGTTTTCATCGGCAGGACGAATCTGACCGCGCTCTTCAACAAAGACTATATTGTCATCGGGCTGGTCGCTGTTGATGAAATGCCTGAAGCGTTTGAGCTTGGCTTCATCTTCAATCGCGGCTTTCCATTCGCATTGGTAGGTGTCGATCACATACTGCATTTGCTGTTCCAGCTGATCGCACAATCCCAGTTTGTCTTCAATGACCACCGATTTTAAGTAATCCAGTCCGCCTTCCATGTTTTCCATCCATACCGAGGTGCGTTGCAGACGGTCTGCGGTGCGCACATAAAAACTCAAAAAGCGGTCGATGTATTTAATCAGGGTTTCCTTGTCCAAGCCGGTGGCGAATAAATCCGCATGGCGCGGTTTCATGCCGCCGTTGCCGCAGACATACAAGTTCCAGCCGTTTTCGGTCGCGATAACGCCGACATCCTTGCCCTGCGCTTCGGCGCATTCGCGGGTGCAGCCGGACACCGCAAATTTGATTTTATGCGGGGAGCGCAAGCCCTTGTAGCGGTTTTCCAGTTCTATCGCGAGCCCCACGCTGTCATCGACGCCGTAACGGCACCAGGTGCTGCCGACGCAGGATTTAACGGTGCGTAGCGATTTGCCGTAAGCATGGCCCGATTCGAAACCGGCATCGATCAATTCTTTCCAGATATGCGGCAGTTGATCGACCCGCGCACCGAATAAATCCACGCGCTGGCCGCCGGTGATTTTGGTGTAGAGCTGGTATTTTTTGCCGACCTGACCCAACGCAATCAGCATGTCCGGGCTGATTTCGCCGCCGGTAATGCGCGGCACCACCGAATAAGTGCCGTCTTTTTGCATATTGGCTAAGAAGGTATCGTTGGTGTCCTGTAGCCCCAGATGGTCTTTTTCCAGAATATGCTCATTCCATTGCGAGGCCAGGATGTTGCCGACGGCAGGTTTGCAAATTTCGCAGCCGTGGCCTTTGCCGTGTTTGTGCAGCAAGTCGGCAAAGGTTTTGATTTGCTCAACCCGGATCAGATTATGAAGATCCTGCCGGGTATAGGCAAAATGCTCGCAGATGTCGGTATTGACTTCAAAACCCTGTTTGGACAGTTCCGAATCCAACACCGACTTAAGCAACGCCGAACAGCCGCCGCAACCGGTTGCGGCTTTGGTTTCCGATTTTAATGCTCCCATCGTCATGCAGCCGCCTTCAATCGCCGAACAAATCGCGCCCTTGCTCACGTCGTAGCAGGAACAGATTTGCGCCGAAGCGGGCAGGGCATCAGGGCCCAAACCGACCGAGGAATCGGAGCGGTGCGGTAATATTAACGCATCGGGATTTTCCGGCAGTTCGATACCGTTCAGGCAATATTGCAATAAGGTTCCGTAGCCCGATGCATCGCCGACCAACACCGCGCCCAGCAATTGTTTTTTGTCCTGGCTGACCACCAGGCGTTTATAGACTTCGCTTGCACCATTTTGGTAAGTGTAAACCATCGCGCCCTGGGTTTTGGCGTGAGCGTCGCCGATGCTGGCGACATCGACGCCCATCAGTTTCAGCTTGGTGCTCATGTCCGCGCCGGTAAAGCTGGCGTCATTGCCTGCCAAATCGGCTACGACGGTACGCGCCATCGTATAACCCGGCGCGACCAACCCGTAAATCATGCCGTTCCACAACGCGCACTCGCCGATTGCATAAATGCTGGGGTCGGACGTGCGGCACTGGTTATCGATGACGATACCGCCGCGCTGGCCGACTTCCAGACCGGAAGCTCTGGCAAGATCGTCACGCGGTCGAATCCCCGCCGAAAACAGCACGATGTCGGTTTCCAGTTCTTCACCGTCGGCAAAACACATTTTGTTCACGCACTGCTCGCCGTCGGTGATGACGCTGGTGTTTTTGCCGGTATGCACGGTCACGCCCAAATTCTCGATCTTGAGTCGCAGCATCGCACCGCCCGCGTCATCAAGCTGCACCGCCATCAAGCGCGGCGCGAACTCGACCACATGGGTTTCCAAGCCTAAATCCATTAACGCTTTGGCCGCTTCAAGCCCCAACAAGCCGCCGCCGACTACGGTACCGACCTTGCCGGTTTTGGCCGCAAGGGCAATCGCTTCAAGATCTTCAATCGTGCGGTAAACCAGACATTGCGCCCGATCATGCCCAGGAACGGGCGGCACGAACGGATAAGATCCGGTCGCCAACACCAGTTTATCGTAGGCTATGGTCAGGCCTTTTGCCGAAGTGACGGTTTTATCGGCTCTATTAATAGTGGCGGCTTTATCGCCCAGATGAAGGGTAATGCCATGCTGTTCGAAAAAGCCGTCTTCGACTAAAGACAATTCCTGCGCAGTCGTGCCGGTGAAAAAGGCCGATAAATGCACCCGGTCATAGGCTGCTCTGGGTTCTTCGCAAAAAGTGATAATTTCATATTGCTCTTTAATGGTGCTTTCGACCAGGCTCGCCAGAAAATGCTGCCCGACCATGCCATTACCAATAACGACCAATGTTTGTTTTGTGCTCATATACAACCCCGATAACGTTGTTTGTTGATTGGAGTTATAGAGCAATGGCTATGCCAGAATGATCAAGCAAGTGATTTTAAAAGGTTCTTTCATTATCAAGTTGAAAAAAAAGATTAATGATGAGCCGATATGGTGCATGCAAATAAACAATGCCCGTTATTTGTGCAATGCAGGCCTCATTTTAAACACGGTTTGATAATGTCCGGTATTGCGACGGCATATCGTCAAGAGCTTGCGCAGTTTGTGCTGATGTTGGGTACTGTCCGCGAAAAGAACGATACTCAGAAAATATAGCTACAGAGCAACATGAATTTTTAAACTTCGCGATCCATTCAGCACCACAATGATACGCATTGCATCATTATGGTGCTTGCTATCCGCCTGGCAAGCCTTTTAATTCACTTCGCATCCTAAATAACTCCGCATGATAGCGGTTCCGGCTTATGTGGCATGCAATATGCTGTTTCCAGTTTTAGTCGCATCAATAACTGGAAATCAATCATGTCAGCTCAACACCTTAACCTGTTCTCTTTCTCGGGGAAAACAAAAATTCTCCACATGACGTGGATGGCTTTTTTTATCAGTTTTGTGGTGTGGTTTAACCATGCGCCCTTAATGATGGTGATCGCTAAAACGCTGGGCATGAACAACTCGGAAATAAAAACCATCCTGATTTTAAACGTCGCCTTGACCATTCCGGCGCGGATTGTGATCGGTATTCTGGTCGATAAATTCGGTCCTAAACGCACTTATTCAACACTGTTGGCGGCGGGCAGCATTCCCTGTTTTATGTTCGCTTTTGCGACCAGCTTCGAACAACTGGCCTTGGCTCGCTTCTTATTGGGCTTTATAGGCGCCGGTTTTGTGATCGGCATCCGCATGGTCGGTGAGTGGTTTCCGGCCAAACAAGTGGGTATTGCCGAAGGTATTTACGGCGGTTGGGGAAACTTCGGTTCAGCTGCGGCGGCCGGAGCTTTACCTGCTCTCGCGCTGGTCTTTGGCGGCGATGAAGGCTGGCGATATGCGATTGCAACGACAGGCGTTATTGCGTTGATTTATTCGGTTATCTATTTTTTCAGTGTATCCGATACGCCTAAAGGCTCGACTTATTTTAAGCCCAAAAAAGCCGGGGCGATGGAAGTCACCAGTATCTGGGACTTGTTTTTCTATATTCTGATGAGCGTTCCTTTGTATGCCACCTTGAGCCTGTTAACCTGGAAATTATCGCCAACCGGCGCAAATCTGTTATCGAACGTTGCCGCCATCTGTATTTACACCGCCATTTGGGCTTTATTTATCTATAACGTGTATAAAATAATCCACGTTAATGAAGAGCATTTGCAACACCCGATAGATGAAATTCATAAATACAAATTCAAACAGGTTGCGATTCTGGATCTGGCGTATTTCATTACCTTCGGCTCGGAATTAGCGGTGGTTTCGATGTTGCCGCTGTTTTTCTTCGATACTTTCCATGAGTCGCACGGCATTACCATGGTTGAAGCCGGTTTGCTGGGAGGCAGTTTTGCCTTTATCAACTTGGTTGCGCGGCCGGCGGGCGGTTGGATTAGCGATAAATTCGGCCGTAAATTGTCGTTAAGTATTTTTGTTTTGGGTCTGTCGGTAGGTTATTTCTGCATGTCGATGATTGATTCGGAATGGCCTATTGCGTTGGCGGTATTGATCACCATGGCTTGTTCCTGCTTTGTATCCGGCGGCTGCGGTGCGGTCTATGCAATCGTTCCGTTGATTAAACGGCGCATGACCGGCCAGATCGCGGGCATGGTCGGCGCTTACGGCAATGTTGGCGGCGTACTGTTTTTGACCATATTATCGTTTGTTACACCGGCTGTATTTTTTACGATCATAGCGGCAGTGGCGCTATCGGTATTGATTGCAGTACAGTTTATCGATGAACCGAAAGGACACATGGCCGAGGTTCAGGAAGACGGTACAGTGGAAATGATTGAGTTGAATTGAATCAGGTGAAATATTCAATCCATAAATGTAAGTAGATTAATTCACCACGAACGACTGCATGGACAGATATATTGCTCCTGCAATATCTGCATTCCCCACATCCCTGTGGGTTATGCAGGAGGTAGAGCAACGCATGGAGCAGTTGCCGAGACACGAAGGACACGAAGAAAAAAACAAGATAAAACACAGCCGGACTGGGCATGCCGCCCAATCCGAAATGTTTTGCGTTGGGTTTAGCTCAACCATCGCAGAAACGTTAGGGAGGAGTCACTCTGACCGCAGATTGGAGTTCAAAGCTAGCTTTGAACGATTTACGTACAAGGCCAGCCTTGTACTCCGACTTGGAAATGAAGCTTTCCTTGTTTTTTCTTCGTGTCCTTCGTGTCTTCGTGGTGATATGCCTTTTGTACTCGAATATAAACTATAAACCATGTCCAAACCAACACTCAAAATCAGCATCGGCTCTGCCAGCGATAAAGGCATCAAGCAGGATAATGAAGATTTTTTCGGTTCATTAATACCGGAAGGTTCGCAGCTGCTCCATAAAGGCATAGCCGTTGCCATTGCCGATGGCATGAGCGGCAGTGACGACGGAAAACAAGCCAGTCATTGCTGTGTGGTCAGTTTTTTAAGCGACTATTACAGCACGCCCGATTCCTGGTCGGTCAAACATGCCGGGCAAAAGATTCTTTCCGCTACCAATTCCTGGTTATACAGTCAGGGGCAAAGCCGATATGAATCGACTAAGGGCATGGTCAGCACGCTCAGCATAATTATTCTGAAATCAACGACGGCACATATTTTTCATATCGGCGATTCGCGGATTTATCGTTTACGCCAAGGTAATTTTGAGCAGATAACCCGTGATCACCGCATCTGGGTTAAAGAAAAAAATTATCTGAACCGGGCCATGGGTATAGAGCCGCATCTGGAAGTCGACTACCAGTCGAGTTCTTTGGAAAAAGGCGACCTGTTTTTAATGACGACGGACGGCATACACGACTTTATCGATGAAAAAACCTTAAAAAAGCTCGTCCAAGAGTGTGCGGATTTAACGCGGGTTGCCGCACAAATTATGCAACAGGCTAGTGATAATCACAGCGATGACAACCTGACCTGCCAGCTGGTCAGAATCGATGAATTGCCCGAAGCCAACGAAGACGAGGTTATTCGCCGCCATACCAACCTGCCTTTTCCGCCACCGTTGGAACCCGGCATGGTGATTGACGGCTACCGGATTGAGGCGGAATTGCATGCCAGTAAACGCACCCAGATTTATCGGGCATTCGATACAACAACCGACACCCCGGTTATTTTGAAGACGCCGTCCATCCTTTATAACGACGACACTCATTACATAGAACATTTTCTTCATGAAGAATGGGCGGGAAAGCGTATTCATCACGAAAATGTGCTGAAAATTCTCAGTTCGAATCGAGAAAAAAGCTGCATTTATTATGTTACCGAGTTTCTCGAAGGTTCGACACTTAGGCAATGGATAGACGCAAATCCTAAGCCGGACATAAAAGAAACCCGGAAAATAGTCGAGCAAATCGCCAAGGGCTTGCGCACTTTTCATCGTATGGAAATGCTGCATCAGGATTTAAAGCCTGAAAACATCATGTTTGATAAAAACGGGACGGTTAAAATTATCGATTTCGGCTCGGTTAAAATCGCCGGTATCACGGAAATCACCCCGCTGGATCACGGCGAGGCGCAGAACATACTTGGCACCTTAAATTACACCGCGCCTGAATATCACTTGGGGCAGCGCGGCACCCCAAAATCCGACCTGTTTTCATTGGGCGTCATTACTTATGAAATGCTTAACAACGCCCTGCCTTTCGGCCAGGATATGCCCGAAAAACCCAACAAAATGAATCTGGCAAAACTTCACTATGTGCCCAGTTTTCATCACAACGCAATGGTTCCTATCTGGATTGACGGCGCATTAGAAAAAGCCACCGCAATAACCCCGCAATTTCGCTACGACGACTTATCGGAGTTTCTGTATGACCTATCCACGCCCAATCCCAAGTTCCTGAGCGCTAAAGAGTCTATCCCTTTAATACAGCGCAACCCGTTATTATTCTGGAAAGGCTTATCGGCAATACTGCTGATCACAAACTTGGTTTTTATGTATTTGTTGTCGCATGGATAAAACTAACGATTAGGGAAGGGCGTAACGGCTCATGAATAACGAGTGAAACTAAAAGTGCGAAAATATTCAAAAGAGATACAAAATTGTGAGTTGTCACCTAAAAGGTAACTGCAGGGCTAAATAGTTAAAAATGAACGACTTAAAAGTATTGCTTATTGAAGATGGAACGGCAGACCAGTTATTGGGAAAAATACTGGTTTCTAAGGGCTATTCAGTCACCGGCACCGTAATGCTTGAAGGAAACATGCAATCCTTGGCGGTGAACAACAAAATCGACATTGTTATCTTTAATATTGACAGCCCCAGAAAATATTTTCAGCACATCGATTTCCTTAGCCAGAATCATCCGCTGCCCATCATTATCTTTGCACCTGACGATACCGTCGACACCATCAATCAAATCGTTAAGGCCGGCGTCAGCGCCTATGTTGTTAATGGCCTGGAAACCGGTCGCATTGACAGCATCATCAATATCGCTGTGGCAAGATTTAAGGAACAGCAACGGCTTAAAACCGAATTGGAAAAAACAAAATCCAGGCTTGAAGAAAGAAAACTGATAGACCGGGCAAAAGGCATTTTAATCAAAACCCGCGGCTTTACCGAAGATGACGCTTATCACACCCTGAGAAAACTGGCGATGGATCGCAATATTGCCATCGGGGAAATGGCGAAAAACGTTATCGCTATGGCGGAGCTGCTTAAATAGCCTTCCTTGGTATTTTATCGTTCCCACGCACCGGCGTAGGAATGCAGTGTCAGACGCTCCAGCGTCGCCCTTACCACGAATCGATGTCTATTAACCCCGCCAGCCCGGAATAATTAGCGGCGCTGGAATAGCGCCAATGCTCAGGCAAGTTCACATAACCGCGTTTTACAGGATTGGCATGAATGTATTGCAACTTCTCTCGCATCATAGCCTCGCTAAATATCAGCTCGGCATGAACGCCTTCTTGCCAGAATTGATACTCTCGGTCTGTTTTATGCGCTCGCTTGTAAAAACGCAATCGTGTTAATAGCCTCTCGACATGCTGTGCCTGCAAACAATCGATAATTTGCCGCGCAGTATATGACTTGAAACTGTGCGCGCATTTATTCAAGTCTTTCGCTTGGGCAATAAAATGCAAATGGTTTTCTAAAATGACGTAACCGTAAAGTCGTAAGTCTTCGTGTTCCCGTTGGTAACGCCAACTATCGAGCACGATTTGCACGGTTTCAGTTCGCGTGAAAACTGGTAGCCACTCCAGTACTGTACAGGTCATAAAGTGAGGCCTACCGGGTTCTGTTATCAGGTAACGGTTTCTGCCCATATTGACTTTTAATGTTGAGGTTTAATGTGACGGGACGCTGGAGCGTCCCGAACTGCATTCCCACGCCGGAGCGTGGGAACGATAAATGCTCTATTTTGCTAACTGCCGAATTTTTTTCAACCACTCTTTCACAACCGGCCAGCCGCGTGTCAGCCATTGCTCTGTTACAAAAGCCGCCGCCGGTTTAATCTTCTTCCCTAGCGTCTTAGTATAAAACCATAACCTGTCGGCAAATGAAGCATCGGTGCTATCTCGGTATTGCAAATAACGTGAGCCGAAGCCATCGATAAATACCGGCTTGAACAGCCACATTTCCAGAATTGCCGTTACCCACATAAACATGAACGAAACGCCCATGCCCATACCGGCAAAAATAACCAGCCACGCAAACATCGGGTGAATCTTGGTTAGCCACCATGACAATATATCGGCTATCAGAAACGCATAGGGCATGCCGATGGCAATACATTTATATTGCGTTGTCGTCGTCTCCGCAAAACTGAAAATAAGCCCCACGAACATGAAAATGAAGCTGATCCCGAACAAGTGGATATGTGAAATACGGGTCAGTGAGGCGAATGTAGCGCCGGTATCCTGCGCGGTTAAGGCTTTTAACGGCTCAAATTGGGTGAAATCCGGTATGCCGGACGCTTCCTTGTTATGGCACATCACACAACGGCTCTCAATGATTTTGTCGATACCGTCATCCTTGTAATCATCGCTATCCGCGCCATCCCTGACCCATTCCATGATCTTAAAGCGTTCCAGTTCCGGCGCGTTATCCTTCATCGAACCATTCAGTTTCTGCTCCAAAACAGTGCCTGAACGGTTCCCGTAATAACTGTAAACAATATCATCAACAGACAAGCCGAATTTGCCGTCCGCCATGCCGTGGGTAAACAAGATTTGGATTAATGCGAAAAGATAACCTATGCCAACCGTACACAAATAGCCGGTAAACAATACCTTGATAGGGGTGTCGTGGTCTTTTAGCGGGGTATATTTTGTTGTCATAATCTCGATTGATAATTTGTTGTGTGACGGGTTCAAGCTGAAGCCATGATTATACGATGCCTTGATGACGTTGTTATTAACATTCCATATTCCAGCAGATTTTATGCCACAGAGCAGCTTTAGTCACCTTGAGCTACCAAGAGGCTTCGCGCCCACGCAAAAAAGACCGGATTGGTGCAATACCCTGAAAATAGCGCACCAAATCGATGCGTTGCAGCCGCCAATGCCAATAATCATGCCGCCGCTGGTACGAGCTATAACCGTTTAAATCGGGCAAATAAAACTTACCCCCGGCTTTGGCACATCGATTGCTTTAGACAACACAGGGCTCCAGCGTCGGAGTGCTGCGGGTTCAATGACGAACTCCTTAAACAACTCATATCGATATGAATCAAGAAAAAATACTATTCCCTTATTTTCAGCCTATTGTCGGCGCTGCCAGCGGCACTATCATCGGTTATGAGGCATTAGCCAGACAACATGATGCAGAGGGCAGGGTTATTTCGGCAGGCGAATTGTTTTCTTCCGCGGATATTGCGCCCGATCAATTGATAGCTTGGGATCGCATGGTTCGGCGGCAAGCCTTGGAGCAATTCAGTCAATCGAATTCCAACGGTTATTTAACGCTCAATATCTCGGCCGCCTGGATCGACCGGATCGCCGACTTTAATTCATTGCCGACCCTGCTGATGCTGGACGAGTTCAATGTTGACAGAAGCCGCGTCATTATTGAAATAACTGAATCGAAAGGCGATCTGGACAAGCTCGTTGAAATTGCCGCCGTGTATCGCAGGCACGGCTTGAAAATAGCGATTGATGACTTTGGCGCGGGTTTTTCCCAGTTGGAAAGAGTCATGGCTATACAGCCCGACATCATCAAACTGGATATGCAGTTATTCCAGAATGCAGCCAAAGGCGGCATCGCCAGCGATATAGTGCATTTGATATCCCGGCTGGCGAAACGCACCGGTTGTCGCATCGTTTGCGAGGGCGTTGAAACCGCTGAGGACTTCCATTTCGGCTTAAGCTGCGGCGCCCAATATATGCAAGGCTACCTGTTTTCGCCGGCCACTGCGGAGTTTAAACAGCCGCTGCATTATCAACAACAAATCAGCTCACTCAGAAAAACCTTCCTGAAAAAGACCTTAGCCACCGAAGAACACAAGATTCAGTTTATCGCCAACATTAAGAGCTTGATCGAACTGCTGAAAAAAGCCCTGGAAACTGACTTCAACCTCAATAAATTATCAGCACACCCGTTTGAGGAAAGCGGCGTTCTACGGTTTTATTTATGCAATAACGACGGCGACCAAATCTCCTCCAATTTTAATTTTGCCGATGCCAGATGGTTCGAGGATTCGACGCAACTCGGCTATAACTGGGCATGGCGACCTTATTTTTATCAATTGCTGGCGCTGGAATCGGCGCAAGACAGCTATCGCATTGTAACGTCTGAACGTTACCGCGATTTTAATACCGACATGCTTTGCAAAACCCTGTCGCTGAGACTGGAC
Organism: Methylobacter sp.; assembly: GCA_030679035.1. Taxonomy (GTDB): domain Bacteria; phylum Pseudomonadota; class Gammaproteobacteria; order Methylococcales; family Methylomonadaceae; genus Methylobacter_A. The sequence continues at coordinate 33,951 of JAUXTH010000150.1, forward strand.
GACGAGCGTATTTTATTAATTGATATTGCTGCCGAATGGGTATGAATTGAGGCATTCGACCTGACCCAAGCCACCATCAACCCAAAATAAAGGGAAATACATCATGCCAAATGGTATTAAAAACTCGAATCGATTAACCATCAAAATGCGTTTTATGGTTATTGTGGCTTCTTTAATTATCGGCTTTGCGTTATTCGGCTTTGCGACCTTTAAAGCGATGAATATGCTCAATGTTAACGGTCCAATTTATCAACGTATTGTTCAGGGCAAGGATATTATTGCCGACGTGTTGCCGCCGCCTGAATATATTATCGAATCTTATCTGGTTGCGCTGCAATTGACCCAAGTCGGCGACCCTGATGAAATCAGTGCCTTAGTGACGCGTTTTCAGTCGCTAAAAACGGAATACGAGTCCCGTCATAGTTATTGGTTAGGGCAGTCTTTGGAATCGGAACTCCATGTTTCTTTGCTTGAGCGCTCCTACCGGGCGGCACAAACTTTTTATGATGAAGCCGGCCAGCGATTTCTGCCAAGCATTCAGGCGGGCGACCGCGAAGGTTCTCAGGCCAGTCTGCTGCAAATGCGCCACGCTTATGAAGATCATCGACTCGCTATTGATGAGGTAGTCAAGTTTACAACAACTCGTAATGTAAAAGATGAGGCACAGGCGCTGACGACCATACACGGGTACAAAATCGTTTTGATCGGCATTTTTATATTCAGCGTTGCGGTGGCTGTCGTGCTGACTGCACTGATCAGCCGCGGCATATTACGCTCGCTCAAAACTGTCCAACAGGTAGCAGGCGCCATTGCCGAGGGTGATCTGAACTCCAATATTGACACCCATCAAAGAGATGAGATTGGCGATCTTTTACGCTCCATGAAAGCCATGCAACAACAACTGCTGGAGCGCATCACGGCGGATCGCAAAGCGGCAGACGAAATTTTGCGCGTCAAGATTGCGTTGGATAACGTCAGTACCGGTGTAATGATTGCCGATAATGACCGCAACATCATTTACGCCAATAAATCGGTAATCAATATTCTCGGTAAGGCTGAAGCTGAAATTAGTCGGCAATTGTCAAAATTCTCTCTCAATGGCCTGGTCGGAACCAACATGGATGATTTTCACGAAGATCCCTCGCATCAGGCAAAAATGCTTAACTCCTTAGCCGGCAGCTATGAGGCCGCCATGCTGGTAGGCGGCCGCTCGATGGTAGTGCTCGCCAATCCGGTCATCAATGAACAGGGTCAACGACTGGGTACGGTGGCCGAATGGCATGACCGCACCGACGAGGTCATCGCGGAAAATGAAGTAGCCGCGATTGTCGGTGCCGCAGCGATGGGAGATTTCAGCATGCGCTTCGACCTGGATGGCTAGGAAGGCTTTTTGCGTCATTTGGGCGAAGAAATTAATCGGCTTATGCACACCAGCGAAACCGGACTGAAAGAGGTGGTGCGCGTACTCGGAGCGTTGTCCCGTGGCGACTTAACAGAAGAAATTACCCATGATTATTACGGCACTTTCGGACAACTGAAAGATGACTCCAATTCCACAGTAGAAAAACTTACAGCTATTATCAGCCAAATCAAGGATGCCACCGACAGCATTAACACGGCGTCTAAAGAAATTGCAGCAGGCAACAATGACCTGTCGCACCGTACTGAACAACAAGCCGCCAGCCTGCAACAAACCGCCGCCAGCATGGATGAGCTGACCTCTACCGTGCAGCATAATGCCGCAAACGCCCAACAGGCAAACCGGCTAGCCGCTGATGCCTCGGACATCGCGGGCAAAGGCGTCGAAGTGGTCAACCAAGTTGTCATGACGATGAATGAAATCAATGAGTCTTCGCACAAAATCGGGGATATAATTTCGGTGATCGACGACATTGCTTTCCAGACCAACATTCTCGCCCTCAACGCAGCGGTAGAAGCCGCACGGGCAGGAGAGCAGGGCAGAGGCTTCGCCGTGGTGGCAGTGGAAGTGCGCAGTCTTGCGCAACGCGCCGCGACGGCTGCCGGAGAAATTAAAAACCTGATTAATGATTCGGTCAATAAAGTCGTAGGGGGCAGTAAACTGGTTGCCCAGGCGGGTCAGACCATGGAAGAAATCGTCAGCTCCATCCATGGCGTTACAAACATAATGAGCGAAATCACCGCCGCCTCTTCTGAACAAAGTTCCGGCATCGAGCAGGTCAATCAAGCCATTACCCAAATGGACGATGTAACCCAACAAAATGCCGCCTTGGTAGAACAAGCCGCAACGGCAGCAGAATCACTGGAAGAGCAGGCGCAAAATCTGGTGGTCACGATGAGCAGTTTTAAGGTGGCCGGCAACCCGAGTAACTCAGGCAGTTCTTTTTATGTGCCACCCGTTCGAAAGGAAATAGCACAAACCAAAACAACTGCCGTTAACGTTTTATCTATCCGCCAAAAATCACAGCTGCAAGCTGCTGGTATTGATGATTGGGAAGAGTTTTAATCCTCCTGTATTAACGAATAAAAGCGGTAAAATTAAATTTTATTTTGCCGCTTAATTACCCCTTATAGAGCCATGGACATCACCATCACTACACCAGCCCTGTTATTCCCAGCCATTTCTGTTCTGTTCTTGGCCTATTCCAATCGTTTCCTGGCGATTGCCAGCCGGATTAGGGAACAGCATAACCTGTTAAACAAAACCCAAAGTCTGGTAGCTAAAAAACAGATCGACAGCTTGAGGCTGCGCATCCGCTTTATTGTGGCGATGCAGGTGCTGGCGGTCGTTGGGATTATCTGTTGCATACTCGCTATGGGGCTGATTTTTTACGGACTGCAAAATTACGGCAACATTACTTTTGGCTTCAGTATGATCTTTATCGTTTTATCGTTGCTGGCCTCGGTCAGTGAGTTATTGCTTTCAACCAAAGCGCTCAATATCGAGCTTGAAGACATGGAAGGATAGCCAAGCCTTTTGGGGTAATCAAATTGTCACTAAAACAGGAACGTAACCACCGCTTTTAAATGCCCTGCATCTATGACAGGCATCGCAAGCATGGAATTCAAGCTCCCTTCCACCAAGGCAATTTTTGAATTATTTCTGATAACAGGAACTCCGGTCAGCCATACCCTGCCCAATAGTCCTTCGCCTTTGCGGACTGAAACGGTTTCAAAGATTTCCGCCAGTTCATCATTTTGTTTGCTGTATCCCGCCTGACACACCAACCGCTGACCGCTTTCATCCGGCACCCATATCTGTAACCGTTTGGCAATCGGCGTCGCTTTAGCCGACAGAAATGTCATGATATAAACTTGATTGGCAACAACCGAAACGGGAATGCCCAGCGCCGTAGTTATTCCTGCTTTTCTGGCATCCGCACTTCTGATGAACGCAGATGATGAACCCAGGTCTTCGATAAGCACAGGCATGGCTGTTTCCCATACCTGTCCGGGTAAACCGGCACCTTTGGTGAATGTTATGTTTCTGGACATGTCTTCAAAATCATCCAGCGTACCGTAATATCCGTCAATAACAGTCAACTCAGCGTGATTCTCCAAACGGTTACTCCACACTTCTATCGCACCTGCATGGTGCTGATCGTCTCCGCACAAAAAAACCACCACGGCCATTAAAAATTCGCCTGAAAAAACAGGTATGGCAATGCCGCAGGTCAAACCAGCCTTTTTGGCCGATTTTGTCCTTTTAAAATAAGAATGATCGAATTCAGTTAATACCACAGGATGACCGGCGGCCCATGCTTTGCCGGGTAAACCTTCGTCATAAGCGAAGGATTCCTTTTCACTGGCGCCCCGAAACTCATTCAAGTCGCCATACAATCCAGCGCTAAATTCCAAGCGGGTACGATCTTTTGTCGGTATCCAGATTTCCGTTACTTTAATAAACGTTTTCATATCAAGTCGTTTTCTTTAATAGCCGAAAAATAGTTGGTTGATGGTCTTCGTATTCCTCAATAGCATTGAGATGATCCATTTTAGACATATCTAAGAAACCTGATAATTAATAATAACTATCCAAGCCGTAGCAGGTTTTATGCCGGATTGTAGAAATGGCACAGACGTATACCGCTGGAGCTTGACCCCTTTCATATTCACGCCACTTGTCTACATGTCAAAAATCATCGCTTTAGGTTCAGCCATCGCTACCTTGCGCATCAAGAGGACTCAATTGGTGCAACACGCAGGAAAATTGCACAGATTCGATGCGCTGTTTTCAGGAACAAACCATCTCAGTCACACAAGACAAAAACTATAACTAACTGTATTTATTATATAAGTCACATAAATAATCCATGTGATATTTTTGGCACAACGATTGCTCTAAACAATACAGAGGCTCCAACGATGGAGCGCTAAAAAAATAGGGGTTCAACGGCGAACCCAAACAGACAAAGGCGTCTACCCGGCTGAATACTCCATGTATTCCGTAAGGTGACGCTTTTTTTTTGCTGATTTTTTCAAACCTGCTGAGGTCAATATGAAACAAACCGGACGATTTACCATTAAAAAACGGGTTGCGGCGCTCATTGCTGTGGCTGTGGTATCAACTTTATCTTTTGCCTCCAGTGCCTACGCAGCTGAAAAACTGGAAAAAGACAGCCTCAAGCTCGGTTTCATCAAACTGACCGATATGGCGCCTTTGGCGGTTGCTTTGGAAAAAGGCTATTTCGAAGACGAAGGTCTTTCCGTGCAGCTGGAAGCGCAAGCCAACTGGAAGGTCTTGTTGGATCGCGTCGTTAGCGGCGAACTGGACGGCGCGCACATGCTGGCAACCCTGCCTTTTGGTGCGGCCATCGGCTACGGCACCAAGGCCGATATTATCAGCGCCTTTACCTTAACCTTAAACGGCGATGCGATTACCGTATCCAACGATGTCTGGAAGCAGATGAAGCCGCAGATTCCTATGAAAGACGGCAAGCCGGTGCATCCGATCAAAGCCGATACCTTAAAACCGGTGCTGGAAAAATACAAAGCCGCGGGCAAACCGTTCAACATGGCGATGACCTTCCCGGTCGGCACCCACAACATGAAACTGCGTTACTGGCTGGCGGCCGGAGGCATCAAGCCCGGATTCTACGCGCCGCCTGAAGACACTTCCGGCCAAATCGACGCCGAAGCGATGCTGTCGGTCACGCCGCCCCCGCAAATGCCTGCAACGATGGACTCGGGCACGATCGTCGGCTACTGCGTCGGCGAACCGTGGAATCAGCAGGCGGTATTCAAAGGCATCGGCGTGCCGGTCATCAGCGATTACGAGCTGATGAAAAACAGCGCTGAAAAAATCTTCGGCGTGAACAAGGAGTGGGCCGACAAGAATCCCAATACCCACAAGGCGGTCATCAAGGCGTTGATTCGCGCCTCGATGTGGCTGGATGCGGAAAATAACAAGAACCGCAACGAAGGCGTGGAAATGCTGTCGCAAAAACAATATGTCGGTGCCGATTACGAGGTGCTCGCCAACAGCATGAACGGCACGTTCGAATATGAAAAAGGCGACAAGCGCGATCTGCCCGATTTCAACGTGTTTTTCCGCCATAACGGTTCTTACCCTTATTACAGCGATGCGGTCTGGAGCCTGACCCAAATGCGCCGCTGGGGGCAAATCAACGAATACAAACCTGATTCTTGGTACCTGGAAACCGCTAAAAAAGTGTATCGGCCCGATATTTACATGGCGGCGGCCAAGACATTGATTGCCGAAGGCAAGGCGAAAGCCGGCGATTTTCCGGCCGACAATGAAACCGGCATCAAGCCGCCCAGCGCTGACTTTATTGACGGTGTCAGTTTCGACGCCACCAAGCCCAATGATTATCTGAGTAAGTTTGCTATCGGCCTTAAGGGCAAGCAAAAAGTGGTCGGCGGGAAGGTGGTCGAATAATTGTAGGGGCAATCCCTTGTGGTTGCCCCCTATACACCACGAATTTTGGGCAACCACAAGGGATTGCCCCTACGCGTGGGAACAATTGAATTAAACGTGTGAGTGCCTAGAAACAATGGACGTTGATTTGGTGCAAGGATGCACCTTTTTTTACCAACTGCTTTTAGAGGTACCGACCATGCATAACCGACTGATAAAATTTTTAAACATAACCGGCTTCACCTGGTTTGTTCCGCTGGTAAAAATAGCCGCCGGAGAAAATCCCTCGCTGCAAATCCGCCAACTTTGGCTGGTCATGGGCGTGCCGATACTCGCTTTTATGGTCTTCCTGGGGCTTTGGAGCTTTTCGGCATCCAAGGTCAACACCAGCCTGGGCGCAATTCCCGGCCCGGTCGCGGTGTGGCATGAAGCCGCCGGATTACTGGACGATCATTTCGCCGAACGAACCAAAGAAGCCGAGTATTACCAACGCCAGCAGGCCCGCAACGAGCAAAAACTTGCTGAAGATCCGGCCGCTGAAATCAAAGTCCGCCCTTATAACGGCCAAGCCACTTATCTGGACAAGATTTTCACCAGTCTTTACACGGTGTTTGCAGGCTTTGTTATAGCCACCCTGATCGCCGTGCCGCTGGGCCTATTCTGCGGCATGAGTCCGGTTTTCAACACCGCAATCAACCCACTGGTGCAGATTTTCAAACCGGTATCGCCATTGGCCTGGCTGCCTATCGTTACGTTGGTGGTCAGCGCGATGTACGCGGGCGGCAGTGATTCCTGGTTTGAAAAATCGTTCCTGACCTCCGCGATTACCGTCACGCTGTGCTCGCTTTGGCCGACCTTGATCAATACCGCAGTCGGCGTGTCATCGATAGACAAAGACCTGATCAATGTCGGCAAAGTGCTGCGCCTTGGCTGGAGTACCCAAATCAAGAAAATCATTTTGCCGTCCGCGCTGCCTTATATTTTCACCGGCATGCGCTTGTCGCTCGGCGTGGGCTGGATGGTGCTGATCGCTGCGGAAATGCTGGCGCAAAATCCGGGGCTGGGCAAGTTCGTTTGGGATGAATTCCAGAACGGCAGTTCCAACTCCTTAGGAAGAATCATGGTCGCGGTCTTTACCATCGGACTGATCGGCTTTGCGTTGGACCGCATCATGCAGTCCTTTCAAAACCTGTTCTCTTTCGGTAGAGCGCTTTAATTATTTATTCACGCCCGTAGGGGCAATCCCTTGTGGTTGCCCTGATACACCACGAATTTTGGGCAACCACAAGGGATTGCCCCTACCGAATAATTATGTTTAACCAGGAGCCGAGATGTCCGTCGTGAACCTTAACATTGTGAACCCTTCGACAAGCTCAGGACAGGTCAAGCGCCCCCTGAACGTGCCGCCTGCGCCATCGAATGACGCCCATCAACCCTTATTGGAATTAAAGGCTGTATGCAAAAGCTATGGCGCGACATCCATCCTCCACAACATCAACCTGAGCATTAAAGAAGGCGAATTTGTTGCCATTGTCGGTTTTTCCGGCAGCGGCAAAACCACGTTGATTTCAACCATTGCCGGGTTGATTCAGGCCGACAGCGGCGAGGTGCTGAAACAAGGGCAGCCGATTACCGATCCGGGGCCGGATCGCGGTGTGGTATTCCAGAACTATTCTTTGATGCCGTGGCTGACGGTGTTTGAAAATGTCGCGCTGGCGGTAGACCAGATTTTTAAGCATTGGCCTGCCGAGCAACGTCGCGCGCATACCGAAAAATACGTCAGGATGGTTAACCTCGGCGCGGCGATGGACAAAAAGCCCGCCGAACTGTCCGGCGGCATGCGGCAACGGGTCAATGTCGCCCGCGCCTTGGCCGCCAGCCCCGATATTTTGCTGCTCGACGAACCGCTCAGCGCGCTGGATGCGTTGACGCGCGGCAACTTGCAGGATGAGATCTTGCAAATCTGGGCGCAGGAGAAAAAAACCGTCATCCTGATCACCAACGATGTCGATGAGGCCATCTACATGGCGGATCGGGTTATCCCGCTTAATCCCGGTCCCGATGCGACTTTCGGCCCTGATTTTTATATCAATATCGAGCGTCCCAGAGACCGAACCGCATTAAACCATAATGCCGAGTTTAAACGGTTACGGGCCGAAATAACCCGTTATTTAATGGACATCGGCATTGAAAAAAACTTGGGTTCGACTGTTGATCAAATCGTCCTGCCCGATGTTAAACCCAATACCAGCAGCGACTGGAATCGCAACCAGCCGACCTTCGCCGCGCCTGCTCCCGGCAGGCTTGCGGCATACACACCATCCCTGGCGATCGCCGCGTCCGTTCCCGACGGACCTGCGGCATACACGCCATCCCTGGCGATAAAACCGGCACCGGACGATTTGGAGCGCCCCCGTTACCTGGAGTTTTCGCAGCTGTCCAAAATCTACCCGACACCCGACGGCAACAGCTCGGTCAAGGTCGTGGACGGCTTCGACCTGAAAATGAAAAAAGGCGAATTCATCTCGATCATCGGCCATTCCGGCTGCGGCAAATCCACTGTGTTATCGATGACCGCAGGATTAAACAGCGTTTCTGAAGGCGTTATTATTTTGGATAACAAGGAAATTGACGGAGCGGGACCCGATCGCGGCGTGGTGTTTCAGGCGCCCAGTCTGTTTCCCTGGCTGACCGCATTTGAAAACGTGATGTTGGGCGTTGATAAGGTCTATCCGCATGCCGCCAAATCGGAACGCGACGACATCGTCGAATATTACCTGACCCGCGTCGGCTTGGGTGATTCGCTACGCAAAAAAGCCGGTGACATGTCCAACGGCATGCGGCAAAGGGTCGGCATCGCCCGCGCCTTTGCCTTATCGCCCAAACTGCTGTTGCTGGATGAACCTTTCGGCATGTTGGATTCTTTGACCCGTTGGGAATTGCAGGAAGTGTTGATGGAAGTCTGGGAAAGAACTCATGTGACGGCGATTGTGGTCACCCATGATGTCGATGAGGCGATCTTGCTGGCGGATAGGGTAGTGATGATGACCAACGGCCCACACGCCAAAATCGGCAAAATCGAAACCATCGATTTGCCCAGGCCGCGCAGCCGCAAAGCCCTGCTGGAGCATCCCGATTACTACAAATATCGGGAGAGCATCTTGAGCTTTCTGACCGAGTGCGACCATACCCATTAACAATAAATACAATGGAACGCTGATGACGCAGATGATTATGATTGGATAAGATTTTTCGCATCTATTCAGCGCTAAGCACAACATCTCTCTCCATCAGGAGAGGAAGCAAGCTCTCAGCAACTTTCGGGTTTTCCGGTCCGCTGAATAGTTACGGTTTTTCTTGAATTATCCTGCGTTAATCATATTTATCTGCGTCATCTGCGTTCTATTTTTTCTACTGGGTATTAACCCATTTTAACCATAAACAGGAGGCTTTATGCCACTGAACAAAACCAAACTTTCTGTATCGTTGCTGGCGCTTTCTGTCGTAAGCGGCTCTTCGATAGCCGACATAACGCAGAACGTTGAAGATGCGCTTAACTTCTATCATTACGGCAAAAATGGCGCGGTCAAGGTCGACCTGAATTACCGTTACGAAAACGTCGATCAGGACCTGGGTGCACCAAGAACCGCCAATGCCAACACCGCCCGCTTACGGGCAGGTTTGCTGTCTCCCGTATTCCACGGCCTGCAAGGCTATGCTGAATACGAAGGCAATCTTGCGATGCAAGAGGATTTCAACAGTACGCGCAACAACAATACCGCTTACTCGACGGTTGCAGACCCTCAACAAAGCGAATTGAATCAACTATGGCTCAGCTATGCCGGCATCCCCGATACGGTCATTAAAGGCGGTCGGCAACGTATCAAGTTGGATGACGACCGCTTCATTGGCAACGTCGGCTGGAGGCAAATGGAAACGACCTTCGATTCGGTGCTGGTTACCCACAACAATCAACAGATTTTCGGCCTGACCGTTAACGCAGGCTATATCGGCAATGTGCAAACATTTACCGCCACGACTGAAAACATCGAAGCCCCGATTTTGAACGTCAATTATAAAGTCGGCGATTACGGCAATCTGGTCGGTTACGCCTATTTGCTGGATTATACCGAGCGAGAGAATTACGAGAAATCCAGTCAAACTTATGGTTTGCGCATGAGTAATTTTCAAAAACCGGGGGACACTTTTAAGCTCAGCGATAACTACGGTTTGGTTTATACCGCTGAATGGGATCGTCAGATTGATTACGGACACGGCCTGACCAAGTATGAAGCCGACCGCATCAATCTGATGGGCGGTTTTACCGCCTATAACTTTACCTTCCAAGGAGCAATGGAACAACTTGATGGTAAAGGGCTTAATAAAACCTTTGATACGCCGCTGGGCACTAACCACGCATTCCAGGGCTGGGCGGACTTATTCCTGACTACTCCCGCCAACGGTATCCGTGATGTATTCGGCACAGCAATAACCACGCTGGATCGTGGCAGTATTGTATTAACCGGGGTTTACCATGATTTTAGCGATGACACCGGCCGCTTTCATTACGGCAAGGAATATGATTTTTCGGCGTTGAAGAAATTCGGTAAGCATTATTCGGTGTTAGCCAAATACGCTTATTACGATGCGGATAGCTTTGGAGGAACAACCGATACCCAGAAAATCTGGGTGCAGGGGAATATAAGTTTCTAAGGCTTATTGCCAATAAACAAAAAAGGCGGTTCCCAGATTACTGAGAAGCCGCCTTTTTTAGCCGAATGAGACTAATGCCTAAATCTATAGATCGAGATACCCGGTCTCTTCATGCAGCACGGTATCCAGACCCTGTACTTCTTCATCGGAAGTTACTCTCAGTCCTATCAGTTTGTCCAAACATTTCAAAATCAGGAAACTGAACAGTGCGCTCCAGGCAGCAGTCACGACAATCGCCAAGGCCTGAACGCCGACCTGATCCATGATTGAAACGCCCTCGGCCAAACCGAGGCCGCCCAGGCTGCCGGCCGCGAAAATACCGGTCATTAATGAGCCGGTCACGCCGCCTACGCCATGAACGGAAAATACGTCCAGGGAATCGTCGATTTTCAGGCTGCGTTTGACGTATTGGGTCGCGTAAAAACAGACGAAACCAGCGGTAATGCCGATCACCAGCGCGCCGAAGGGGCCGACAAAGCCGGAAGCAGGGGTGATGGTGCCCAAGCCTGCAACCATGCCGGTCACAATACCCAGTACGCTGGGTTTGCTAAAGCGCTTCCATTCTATGAACATCCAGGTTAAAGCGCCGGAAGCTGCACCGATATGGGTCACCAGCATCGCCATGCCTGCGCGTCCATCCGCGGTCAACGCGCTGCCGGCATTAAACCCGAACCAGCCGACCCACAGCATGCCTGCGCCGGTCACCACCATGGTCATGTTATGCGGTGGCATGGCCGTGTTGGGGAAGCCTTTTCTTTTGCCCAATACCAACGCGGACACCAAAGCCGCGACACCGGCATTAACATGGATGACGATACCGCCGGCAAAATCCATTGCGCCCATGTCAGCCAGCCAGCCGCCGCCCCATATCCAGTGACAGACAGGCAGATAAACAATGACCAGCCATAAGCCGCTAAACCACAGCATCGCCGAAAATTTCATCCGCTCGGCAAAAGCGCCTACGATCAGCGCCGGGGTGATAATCGCAAAAGTCATCTGGAACATGAAGAAAACGGATTCAGGAATGTCGCCTTTCAATGACGCCACGCCTATGCCCGGCAGGAATACCTTAGAAGCGCCGCCGATCAGCTTTTGCAGTTCTCCTCCGTCGGCGAAGATGAAACTGTAAACCCCGGCCAGCCAAAGTATCGAAACCATGCAGGTAATCGCAAAGCACTGCATTAACACTGACAGCACGTTCTTGCTTCTGACCAACCCGGCATAAAACAGCGACAAACCCGGAATGGTCATGAACAAGACCAGGGCGGTCGATGTCAAAACCCAGGCGGTATTGGCTTGGTTTAATTGATCCGCAACAGCAAGATCGGGTAACAGCAGGAGGCCTAAAAACAGCCTTCTATTTATTATTTTTAACAACATTTTTTTCCCTTGCGCCTTTAAATGGCATCTTCTCCGGTTTCACCGGTTCTAATACGAATAACCTGCTCCAAGTTAGATACGAATATTTTTCCATCGCCGATTTTTCCGGTGTTGGCCGCATTAACAATAGTTTCGACGGCTTTATCCAGCACATCATCGGCGACAGCGATTTCCAATTTAACTTTGGGCAGAAAATCGACCACATACTCGGCGCCCCGGTATAACTCGGTGTGGCCTTTCTGACGGCCGAAGCCTTTTACTTCTGTTGCAGTAACGCCTGCAACGCCAATTTCGGATAATGCTTCTCGGACATCATCCAATTTAAACGGTTTAATGATCGCTGTTATTAATTTCATGTTTTGTCTCAGTTAGATAGCAAAAAGTGTGGGTAACATCGGCTGCAATCATAGTGAATTATCAAGCAACATACAATTAATAGACCGGATTAAAAAACCTAAATAACGCAAAAACGGGCGCACAATGAATGTGCGCCCGTTTTTGCGGAAAACTTTATCTTCGAGGTTAAATCAACTGTGATAAGCCGTTTCCCCATGTTCGGAAACATCAAGACCTATACGTTCAATCTCCTCGCTAACCCTCAGTCCGATCGTCATATCCACGATCTTGTAAGCTATAAAAGATACCGCGCCGGACCAGACGATACAGATCCCCACGCCCCAGGCTTGACTTGTGATTTGCCCGATCATGCTGTATTCGGCCACGCCGCCCGCTACATAATCCCAGACGCCGGTGCCGCCCAGCGACGGGCTGGCGACGATGCCTGTACCCAATGCACCGAGAACTCCGCCTACGCCGTGGACGCCGAAAGCATCCAAAGAATCGTCATAACCTAAAGCCGTTTTCAGCATAGTCACCGACCAGAAACAAACCGCACCGGCAGCGAGCCCTAAGAAAATAGCGCCCATAGGACCTGACCAGCCGCAGGCAGGCGTAATCGCAACAAGGCCTGCAATCGCGCCGGAAGCGCCGCCCAACATGCTGGGCTTGCCGCGCAACAGCCATTCCGCGCCTATCCAGGCAAGAGTCGCCGCCGCGCTGGCCAATAAGGTATTTACAAAGACCAAAGCGGCAAGGCCGTTGGCTTCCAGGTTGGAGCCGACGTTAAAACCGAACCAGCCTACCCATAACAGGGAAGCGCCGATCATGGTCATGGTGACGCTATGCGGCGCAAGCGATTCCTTTCTGTATCCGATACGCTTGCCTATCATCAAGCAACCCACTAAGCCTGCGATACCGGCATTGATATGTACGACCGTGCCACCGGCAAAATCCAGCGCACCTTTTTGGAACAAGAATCCCGCCGTAGCGCCGGCCGCTTCAGCAGCCGATGCATCGGTATAGGCGTCGGGACCTGCCCAATACCAGACCATGTGTGCCATCGGCAGGTAGGAGAACGTAAACCAGATGAACATGAACAACAATACCGCTGAAAACTTAACCCGCTCGGCGAAGGCGCCGATAATCAGCGCCGGCGTAATGGCGGAGAAAGTAAGCTGGAATGCAACGTAGATATACTCAGGGACGTAAACACCCTTACTGAAAGTGGCTGCAAGCGATTCCGGCGTGATTCCTTTAAGGAACAGTTTGCTGAAACCGCCGAAGAACGCATTACCCTCGGTAAACGCGATGCTGTAGCCGTAAATCGCCCACAAGATGGCCATCATCGAAAAAATCACGAATACCTGCATCAACACGGACAGCATATTCTTGGCGCGCACCATGCCGCCGTAAAACAGCGCCAATCCGGGTATGACCATCAGGATGACCAGCACTGTCGCGACAATCATCCAAGCGGTATCGCCTTTGTCGGCTGTCGGTGGTACAGCCGCCGCAGTTTCCGCGAATGAAAGTCCTGAAAAACCCAGCAAAGCAAGCAGGGCGAAGGTAGTTAAAAGTTGTTTCATAGTTCCCCCTAGATTAAAGCGCTTCTTCGCCGGTTTCCCCGGTACGAATCCGGACAACCTGCTCTAAATCGGTTACAAAGATTTTACCGTCGCCAATTTTGCTGGTATTGGCCGCCTTGGTAATGGCTTCTACAGCCTGTTCCAGCATACTGTCGGCTACCGCCACCTCAATTTTGGCTTTGGGTAAAAAATCAACCACATATTCAGCGCCGCGATACAGCTCGGTATGTCCTTTTTGTCGGCCGAAACCTTTGACTTCGGTAACGGTGACCCCGGAAACCCCTATATCCGAAAGCGCCTCGCGCACATCGTCGAGCTTGAAGGGTTTTACAACAGCAGTTATCAGTTTCATACAATGCCTCTTGTTTTAAATTAATGACTCAATGTTCTGTGCATCGTGGCCATACTTAGATTCGCCTCGGCGGCTTTTTCATAAGCATTAATCAGCGCCTCGCAATGTGCTTTAAAGTCTTGCGCCTGTCTGCCGTATAAATAGCTTTTGGCTTGATACTGGGTGAGAAGTTTCTTGTGTTCATCAACCTTGGCCTGCATTTCTGCCGCCGCCCCTTCGTAGTGCTCAGCCAATGCTTCATGATCGGCCTTGGAATTTGCGTTTTGTACAGCCTCGCTCATATCCATAGGATGAGGATTGGTGCCTTCGCAGCCATTCAGCGAGGCCAGTGTCAGGATCAAGGTGATAAGTAATTTAATTTTCATAGGTTTTCTCTACCGTTTTTGTTGGTTCGGAATCAAAAGTGCAATTCTGGATATTTTGATTTTAAAAGTTAACGTTGAAATCGCTAGAGAACAGGAATTGACTATCCCTGTTGTTATTACCGAAAGGTAGATACCGATTGCTGCCGTTTGCTTGTACTCCATCCGCCCAGTCATAACGAACATTCGGGCGAATATTCAGCCATTTCACCGGCTTCCAGTTCACACCCGCCGTGATTCCGTAATAGCTGGCGCCGCTGCCAAAATTACTGCCGCTATAGTTGCTATTCAGGCCGCCACTGGCGTAACTGTCCAGTCCATTACTGGAAGCTGCTGATACTCTCATCGGAGACCAGACCCTGAAACCGTTTTGATCGCGGAACCATTCGGTACGAATACCGGCGGTCAGGTTATCCTTGATGTCATAGGTTAAATGCATGTTGAGGCCATACCATTCGGTATCTGTAGAAGCGTTATTTATTAAAACGCCATTTGCGTAGCCATGATCATGCTGTAGCATCAGATGGGTTTTATCGGTGATATTATGTTTGAGCACGATGCTGTACAGGCCCCATTTTTTACTGCTCTGTTCAGAAGTAGATCCAAAGGTGCCACTGATATTGGCTGAAGTATTCTTATCATCGCTGGTCCAGGTGGTACCGGCCAAGCCGCCCCAGTTGCCTAATTGTTTGTTGAAGCCGCCATCCCAACCGCCGGTCGCACTGCCGGTGGTCGCGCCGCCCATAACCGCCCAGTTCTTATCGACGGTATAGTTACCCATCACGCCGGTATGGGTGAACGGTTCGCCATATTGCATGGTGTAAGCGTGGGTATAGAAAAAGTTATCCGGTGCAGGAACGGTCTCGTAACCAATCGGCGTATAAAAGTGACCAGCCTTGATATTCAAACCATTGCCGATAGGCGCATAAGCCTCTGCATAAGCCTGTGGTAGTGCAATGTCGTAAAAACGGTTGCTCTCGCTGCCAAGTAAATTAAGATCCCAATTGCCTCGATCTTTGGCAAGTCCGCTATTCACATCGAGTGCGGGGACGCCGTAAGCCTGGGTAAAAATAGAATCAGTACCGAACATCGCATCAACACGTCCGCCGAAGTCCCATGCATCGCCTTCTGCGGCCACCGCGCGTTGCGCGAATATGTTTAATTGATTCAACTGGAATTCGCCGGAACGATCAGCGAAAGTAACCGGGCCGTTGAAGTTGTTATCCGGACTTGCCGCGTTGTAGGTGATTCCCGCGTTGGCCCAGCCGCCAATTTTCAAGCCAAGATCTTTCATGAACTTGCTTTCGTTGGGGTCTCCTACCGTTTCGAGCAAAGTGCTGGCTTCGGTCAAGCTTTTCGCCTGCGCTACACCAAAAACAGAAACCAGCGCTATGCCAAAAACTAAGGGCTTTAGCTTGAAACGATTATTGTTTATATGGTTTTTCATGATTAAAGATCCTTAACTTAAATTGAACTTAAGACAAAATGCCTAAACAAACCAAAGCAAGTAAAATGCCAACTGCATTTGCGCTATGGGTTGCAAAGGGATGATCTTGAATATATGAATTAAACTTATTTATTTTCAATGGGTTGAAATACAAAAATAGAAGACGGGGCATTCAAAGCCCCTGATAAGCATCAGGTTGATGCAGCAAAGCAGAAACAATTTGCACAACTATTGGGCAATCCTAATTATCGCTGCACCATAACTAGGCGCTGGTTATCATTGTCATCCTCGCGCTAGAAAAGGTAGATTATCCAGTCCCGTTTTTTTAGTGGCTAATTCAGCAAAAAAAATGGTATCGTTACCCCGTTTGGCATAAAACACAGATTCCATATAACCCATCTCAGGAGACAAAATAAATGTCTGCAGCAAAAGTACTTAAATTGATCAAGGAAAACGACGTAAAATTCGTCGATTTTCGTTTTTGTGACACCCGCGGTAAAGAACAACACGTAACATTCCCTGCTCATTCTATTGATGAAGATACCTTTGAAGAAGGCAACATGTTTGACGGTTCTTCAGTTGCCGGCTGGAAACACATCAATGAATCAGACATGATTTTGATGCCTGATCCATCTACAGCGGTTATGGATCCGTTCTTTGATGACAACACTTTAATCTTGCGTTGCGATATTATTGAGCCTAAAAACATGCAAGGTTACGAACGCGACCCGCGTTCTATCGCCAAACGCGCAGAAGCCTATTTGAAATCAACCGGTATTGCAGACACTGCATTCTTCGGTCCCGAAAACGAATTCTTTATCTTTGACGATGTCCGTTGGGGCACCGATATGAGCGGTTCTTTCTACAAAGTCGATTCAGAAGAAGCGGGCTGGAACTCAGAAAAAGTTTATCCAGACGGCAACACCGGTCACCGTCCAGGTGTTAAAGGCGGCTATTTTCCTGTGCCTCCAGTCGATTCTTTCCAAGACATGCGTTCTGCAATGTGCTTAACGCTGGAAGAAATGGGCATGATCACTGAAGTTCACCATCACGAAGTAGCAACTGCAGGTCAGTGCGAAATCGGCGTGAAGTTCAACACACTGGTTAAAAAAGCCGACGAAGTTCTGGAACTGAAATATGTCGTTGCCAACATTGCGCATGCATACGGCAAAACAGCGACTTTCATGCCTAAGCCTTTAGTTGGCGACAACGGCAGCGGTATGCATGTACACCAATCTTTAGCTAAAGACGGCGTTAACCTGTTCACTGGCGATTTGTACGGCGGCTTGTCTGAAACAGCACTGTTCTACATCGGCGGTATCATCAAACACGCTAAAGCATTGAACGCTTTCACCAACTCATCAACCAACAGCTACAAGCGTCTGGTGCCAGGTTTTGAAGCGCCCGTTATGTTGGCTTACTCCGCACGTAACCGTTCAGCTTCTATCCGTATTCCTTTTGTTAACAACCCAAAAGGTCGTCGTATCGAAGTTCGTTTCCCTGATTCAACTGCGAACCCTTATCTGGCGTTCTCAGCCATGATGATGGCCGGTTTGGACGGCATTCAAAACAAAATCCATCCTGGCGATGCTATGGATAAAGATTTGTATGACTTGCCTGCTGAAGAAGCGAGAAACATCCCGCAAGTTTGCCACTCATTCGACCAAGCGCTGGACTCTCTGGACAATGACCGTGAATTCTTGACACGCGGCGGTGTTTTCACTGACGATGCTATCGACGGTTTTATTGCATTGAAAATGGAAGAAGTGACTCGTCTTCGTATGAGCACTCATCCAGCTGAATACGATATGTACTACAGCTTGTAAGCTTGATCAAAACCGATTAGGTTGACTAAGAACCCCGCAAGTTATCTGACTTAGCGGGGTTTTTTATGGCTAATTATTATCAGTATAAGTTCGGTAGAGTAAATATTCTCATTGCGCTCAGGTCAACTGTGCGCATGATAAACCCCGCCAAAGTCAGGCAGGTATAAACAAATGCGACAGAATCTGAAATTTAAGCAACTCTCCTTGTTGTTCTTGCTGGCAGTTCTGTTTACGTTGAGTGTTAACGCCATATCCCTGTTAATGCTTCGGCAAGCATACGACAGCGTGATTGCAGCGCAGGAGCAACGGCAACGCGCGATGTCGCTGGTCAATGAGTTGCAGCAAGAGACTGAACAGTTGGCGGGCTTCGTAACTGCATACACCGGCACCGGGCAGACGCGTTATCTGACCTATTACCACGATATTCTGGCGATCCGCCAGGGCGAGAAGCCCCAGCCGGAAAATTACGTTCCCGGCAGCTATTGGGACATGGCGATTGCCGACGAGATTCAGCACCAGTTTCCTCAAGATGGCGAGCAGCGTTCCCTTTCGGAGCGCATGAAATCGCTGGGCTTTAGCGAAGAAGAATTCAATGCGTTCGGCAAAGTTTCCGCTGCGACCGAGGCGATGAAGCAGATCGAGCGCATTGCCTTTGCCGCCGCGCAGGGACTTTACGATCCGCTAACCGGGGAAAGCGTCTCGGGCGGCAAGCCCCGGTTGGATTTTGCCAATCAACTGGTACACAGCCAAAAATACAATCAACTTAAATCCGATCTTGCCAAATCTTTGGTAGAGCTGGTCTCCAGGGTGGATACGCGTACCCTCACAGCGGCGAGTCGGGCGGCGAAAGGCCTGGAGCGTTGGATATTCCTGACTTTCGGTAGCGTGGTGTTCACCTTTGTGACGGTGCTGGCAGCATTGTCGGTATTTCGGCGTCGGGTTTTGCAGCCGATTGAGACCTTAGCGGAGGCCGCCGGGCGGTTGAGGCAGGGTGACTATTCCACTCGTACTGGGGTCAGTGGCGGCGGAGTCGAGGAATTGGTAGCGCTGGGCGCAGCTTTCGACAGCATGGCCGAGACTATTGAGCAAAGCGCCCAGCTGCGGCAACAGGTGCAACAGGAGCTGGAAGCAGCCAACCGGAAGGCCGAGGGCGCTGCCCGTGCCAAGGCAATGTTCCTCGCCAACATGAGTCACGAAATCCGCACGCCGATGAATGCCATCATCGGCATGGCCTATCTAGCCCTAAAAACCGAGCTGACGCCGCGCCAGAGGGACTACATTGAAAAGGCGCATAATGCGGCCAAGTCGCTGCTTGAGATCATTAATGACATTCTTGATTTTTCCAAGGCCGAGGCCGATAAATTGGAGCTCGAACACGCGCCCTTCATACTCGAAGACGTGGTCGGCAACGCGGTGTCGATGCTGAGCCTCAGCGCCCACGAGAAGGAAGTCGAGATGCTGCTCGACATCACCGATCCGCTGTTGCTGGGCGAAAGCGGATCGCTGCTCGGCGATGGCCAGCGCCTTGGTCAGGTACTCACCAATCTGCTGTCGAACGCAGTCAAATTCACTCATCAGGGCTACATCAAGCTGACCATTACCATTGAACAACGCAGTGATGACGACGTGCTGCTGCGCTTTAGTCTGCGCGATACCGGCATCGGTCTGTCGGCCGAGCAGGAGGAGGGGGAGCTGTTCCTGGCGTTTACCCAGGCCGACGGCTCGACCACCCGCAAATACGGAGGTACCGGGCTGGGCTTGGCCATCTCCAAGAAGCTTGTCGAACTGATGGGCGGCCGCATCTGGGTCGAAAGCATGCCGGACGAAGGCTCGAACTTCATTTTTACCGCTCGCTTCCCGATGGCCGAGCCGATGTCGCCGGTTGCTGCTGCGCTGCCGGGGGTTGACGTGCTGCGCGTGCTGGTGGTTGACGACCTGCTGGAAGCTCGGCGGGTGCTGGTCGATCTGCTCGCCGCATTCGGTGTCGGCGCGGCGTATGGACAGGCGATCGATAGCTCCGCCAGCGGTGAAGCGGCCTTGGCGATGGTCAGGCAGGCGTTCGATGCCGGTCAGCCGTATGATGTGCTGATGCAGGACTGGGTTATGCCGGATATGGATGGCGGCGGCTTGCTGCAAGCCTTGCAAAATAGCGGCATGCCGCATCTGCCGTTGTCGGTGGTGGTTTCCGCCTATGATTCGGAAACGATGCGCGAAGCCGCCGTCCGTCTCGGCGTCCAACACTTCCTGCCCAAGCCGGTTCTGCCTCAGGCGTTACGTAAGCTGCTCAATACTCTGACCGACAACGCTATCAATGAGCGTGGCGGCAGCTATGATGACCGCATTAACGCAGACTTCAACGGCATGCGGGTGTTGCTGGTGGAAGACAATCCTATTAATCAGCAATTGGCGATAGAGTTGATGGAAGGTCGCGGCATCGAGGTTACTGTCGCCAATAACGGCCAGGAAGCACTCGATCAACTGGCGGCAGTTGCCCCCGACCACTATCACGTAGTCTTAATGGACTTGCAGATGCCGGTGATGGATGGCTACGAAGCGACTCGCCGGCTGCGTACTGATTCGCGCTATTCCTCGCTGCCGCTGGTGGCCATGACCGCACATGCGAGGGTCGATGAGCGAGATCGCTGCGAAGCCTTGGGCATGAACGGCCACCTTGGCAAACCGATCGAACCGGACGAATTTTACGCCACCCTGGCTCGCTATTACACCGGCTCGGCAGCGGCCTTGGCGGATATAAGGCAGGATGCCGAGTCGGCCGACGACAGCGTTCAGCAACTGCCGAATATCGCGGGTCTGGATGCTTTAAGCGGCCTGCGTTACGCCGGCAACATGCCGAAACTGTACCGGCAGATGTTGGATATGTTTGCCGGCGATTTTGCCGACAGCAGCGATACTTTGGCAGGCTATCTCGCCAACGCACAGTGGGAGGAGGTCGAGCGGCTGGCCCATACATTGAAAGGTCTGGCCGGCACAATTGGCGCCAATGAGGTGCAGATTTCTGCCGCCAAGCTCGAAGCGGCCAGCAAGGGACAGCAAGCCGAGATCGCCGCTGCCGCGCTGGACGCACTGACGACGCTGCTTACGCCGCTGCTTGCTGCATTGCAACAGTACTTGACCGAGGGACAGTCCGCTGAGGAGTCAGCAGTTGCAGAATTCACCCAGACGGTCCAGCCGGGCAAGCTGCCCGATTGCCTGCCGCAACTGCTGCAACTGCTGGCCGAAGGCGATAGCGACGCGGTCGATCTGTGGGAGAATCACCATAAGGAGTTTGCCTGCGCTCTGTTGCCGCAAGTAGCGCAACGCATCGGCACCGCCCTGCAAAATTTTGACTTTGATACCGCGCAGGCGTTGCTGGCTGAACTGCCCGTACAATTGCCGAACACTACGTCCACCGAATAAGGATCAGTCATGCCTACATCAGCAAACAAGCGTTCCACCATTTTGGTTGTGGATGATACGCCTGCCAACCTGACCTTGCTCGCCAATCTGCTTAAGGAGCAATACCGCATCAAGGTGGCCAACAATGGCATTAAGGCTCTTGAGCTGGCGGCCGCCGCGCCGCCGGATCTGGTGCTGCTTGATATCATGATGCCGGAGATGGACGGCTATGAAGTGTGTCGCCGCTTGAAGCTGGACGAAGCGACACGCAAAGTGCCGGTGATTTTTCTGACCGCAAAGACCGAAGTTGAAGATGAGGAGTTGGGCTTTTCGGTTGGCGCGGTGGATTTTATTCACAAGCCGATCAGTCCGCCTATTGTCGCGGCGCGAGTCAAAATACACCTGGAAATCAAGTCCTGGCATGACTTCCTGCAAGACCAAAATGCCTGGCTGCAAAAGCAAGTGGAAAAGCGGCTGTCGGAAATCAATCACATGCAGGATGCTTCGATCTGCGTGATGGTGTCGTTGGCGGAATTTCGTGACGAAAGTACTGGCAACCACATTCGCCGCACCCAGGAATGTGTGCGTATGCTGGCCCTGGAGCTGGCCAAATTGCCGCATTACAGTGAGCTGTTGACGCCTAGCTATATCGAGCTGATGAGCAAATCAGCGCCTTTGCACGACGTAGGCAAGATCGCCATACCTGACCACATCCTGTTGAAGCCGGGCAAACACACTCCGGAAGAATTCGCCATTATGAAAACCCATGCCCAGCGCGGCTACGACATGCTTAAACGGGCTGGCGATCATATGGGCGAGCAGGGTGAATTTCTGACTCTGGCGATGGAGATCGCCGGCTGTCACCATGAAAAGTGGGATGGCTCAGGCTATCCCAACGGGCTGGTCGGGGATTCAATACCGCTGTCGGCCAGGCTAATGGCTGTCGCCGATGTATTTGATGCGCTGCTTGCCCGCCGCCCCTACAAGGAACCCATGAGTATCGCGCAAGCGACGGCGATCATCATGGAAGGGAAGGGCAAGCACTTCGACCCTGAGGTGGTGGAGGCATTCGTGGTGATTCATGATGACCTCAAGCGTATGGCCATCCAGTGGGCTGATGGCTAATGGGTTTTCTTGAGCGGTAAATCCCGTCCAAATGTTTACATGCTCTTAGGACACTGTGCACGTTATGCCAATCGATCAAAGCCGAAGCCCTTTTCTTCGCGTCGTGGTGATGTTTACCTTAAACTGATTTTTGCTGCCTGATACGAGAGCATTTCTACCAAATTGCAAACAATGTCTCTTTTAGAGGATAATATGCGGCTATGCATAGCTTTACTATGCTTTTGATTGCCCCGTAACACGCCATACGCTCAATATAGAGCCGGTATGCAAGCTTTGGAATACGCTATGAAAAAGACCATGTACGAAAAAATCTGGGACAGCCATCTTGTCGTTGACGAGGCAGGACAAGCTCCCTTGCTTTATGTTGATAGACATTTGATGCATGAAGTCACCAGCCCACAGGCCTTTGAAGGTCTGCGTTTGTCCGGTCGCAAGGTGCGCAATCCGCACAGCATTCTTGCCACGATGGATCACTGCGTACCGACCAAAAATCGCAACCTGCCGATTGCTGACCCCATTGCTAAAAAGCAGATAGAAACCATGGCTGAAAACTGCCGCGTGAACGGCCTGAAGCTGTATGACATGACTGACCCGAACAACGGTGTGATTCATGTTGTTGTGCCTGAGCATGGCTTTGTTCATCCCGGCATGGTGGTGGTGTGCGGCGACAGTCATACCGCGACGCATGGCGCTTTCGGCGCGCTGGCCTTCGGTATCGGAACTTCCGAGGTCGAGCATGTGATGGCGACCCAAACGCTGCCGCAGAAAAAATCCAAAACCATGCAGGTGGTGGTTAATGGCTCGTTATCCAAATTCGCTTCTGCAAAAGATATTGCCTTGGCAATTACCGGCAAAATCGGCACGGCGGGCGGTACCGGCTATGTAATCGAATATACCGGTTCGGCGATCAGGGAACTGTCGATGGAAGGCCGGATGACGCTGTGCAACATGGCGATTGAAGCCGGAGCCAGGGCAGGGCTGGTTGCTCCAGACGAAAAAACTTACGAATATATTAAAGGACGCGAGTTTGCGCCATCCGGTCAATACTGGGATCAGGCGCTGGCTTACTGGAAGAGCCTGCCCAGCGATGAAGGCGCGGTGTTTGATGCAACCGTCACACTGGATGCGGCCGATATTGCCCCGCAAGTTTCTTGGGGAACGTCGCCGGAACAAGTGGTTGGCGTCGACAGCGTTGTGCCTGCACCGGAAAGCTTTAGCGATGAAATAAAACGCCAAGCCTGTGAAAACGCCTTGGCCTATATGGGCTTAACGCCGAACACCAAAATCACCGACATTCCGATAGATTATGTTTTTATCGGCTCTTGCACCAACGGCCGTATCGAAGATTTCAGGATCGCCGCCGAAATGGCAAAAGGCACAAAGGTTGCAACAGGCGTCACCGCGATTGCAGTCCCAGGCTCTTATCACGTCAAGAAGCAGGCTGAAGAAGAGGGCTTGGATAAAATCTTTATCGATGCCGGCTGGGAATGGCGCGAACCCGGATGCTCCATGTGTCTGGCGATGAATGGCGATGAATTGACCAAAGGCCAACGTAGCGCTTCGACTTCAAACCGCAATTTTGAAGGTCGTCAGGGCAAAGGCGGACGCACGCACCTGGTTTCGCCTGCAATGGCGGCGGCCGCAGCGGCGGCAGGCCATTTTGTCGATATTCGCAAACTATAAGATCGGAAAGAATTATGGAACCGTACAAAAAACATGAAAGTATCGCGGCATTGATGAACCGCAGCAATGTCGATACCGACCAGATTATCCCCAAGCAGTTCCTGAAAAAAGTGGAACGCAGCGGCTTTGGTCAGCACCTTTTTCACGATTGGCGTTTTAACGACGACGGCAGCGACAACCCGGAATTCGAGTTGAACAAGCCTGCGTTCAAAGGCGCTAAAATCCTGGTGGCTGGCGACAACTTCGGTTGCGGCTCGTCACGGGAACATGCGCCCTGGGCGATTGCCGACTATGGTTTTAACACCATTATTTCCACCAGCTATGCCGATATTTTCTATAACAACTGTTTTAAAAACGGCATCCTGGCGATCAAAGTCGATAAAGCTCAGTTGGACAAATTGATGGCCGAAATTGCCGCCAACGAAGGCGTGCGCTTTGTCGTTGATCTTGAAAACCAGCAGGTAACCACGCCCGGCGGCAATGGTTTTAGCTTTGAGATCGACCCGTTCCGCAAAGGCAACCTGTTGAGCGGACTGGATGACATCGGCTTGACCTTAAAGCATGTCGATAAGATTACGGAGTACGAGCAGCAGCACAAGAAAAACTATCCTTGGCTCTGGGCTTAAGCATTTCGCCTCTTTACGCTAGTTCCCAAGCTGGAAGCTTGGGAACTAGCGTAAACACAGGACGCAGTGCGTCCACCTGCGTTCCCACGCAGCGCGTGGAAACGAGATAACCTGCTTACATTGAGAACACAGGCAACAATCATGTCCACCGATTCAAGACACATCCAGCTGATGGACACCACCTTGCGTGATGGCGAACAAACCCAAGGCGTTTCGTTCACGCCCGTGGAAAAAGTCAGCATCGCCAAAGCCCTGTTGCAATCGCTACGGGTTGACAGGATTGAGGTTGCCTCTGCCCGCGTCTCCCAAGGCGAAAAAGAAGCGGTCACCAGCATTAATGAGTGGGCGAAACAGGAAGGCTTTGCCGGACGCGTGGAAGTCCTGGGCTTTGTCGACCACGCGCGTAGCGTCGACTGGATACTGGAAACCGGCGGCGAAGTCATCAACCTGCTGATCAAAGGCAGCGAAAAGCATTGCCGCGTGCAGCTCGGCAAAACGCTCTCTCAACATACCGCCGATGTGCTGCAAACCGTCAATTACGCGCTGGAAAAAGGCCTGAAAGTCAACGTCTACCTGGAAGACTGGTCGAACGGTTATCAAGACAATCCGGACTATGTTTTCGGCCTGATGGACAGCTTGCAGGACGCGGGCATCAGCCATTTCATGCTGCCCGATACCCTTGGAGTTTTGTCGCCTGACGAAGTATTCTCAAGCTTCAGCGACATGTGCAACCGCTATCCGAAGCTGCAATTCGATTTTCATCCGCACAACGATTACGGACTGGCAACCGCCAACGTGATGGCCGCAGTTCGCGCTGGCGTAAATGCCATCCACTGCACCGTCAACTGCCTTGGCGAACGCGCAGGCAATGCCTCAATGGCTGAAGTGGCTGTGGTATTGCGCGACAAAATGAACATGCAGCTGTCTATCGATGAAAGTCATATTGTCCGCATCAGCGCGATGGTCGAAAACTTTTCCGGCAAACGCATCGCCGCCAATGCGCCGATCGTCGGGGCCGACGTTTTCACCCAGACCGCAGGCATCCATGCCGACGGCGACCAAAAAGGCGGACTGTACAAAACCAAACTGGGGCCGGAACGCTTCTCCCGCACCCGAAGCTACGCCTTGGGCAAAATGAGCGGCAAAGCGTCGCTGAAAAAGAACCTGGAAATGCTGGAACTCGACCTGTCGGAAGAGAACCAGAAAAAAGTGCTGGCCCGGATCGTCAGCCTCGGCGATTCAAAACAGACTATCACCACCGACGATCTGCCTTTTATCATTGCCGACGTACTGGAAAGCAAGAATTACCAGCATATCAAACTGCTTAACTGCTCGATCACCAGCGGTCTGGATTTGGAATCGACGGCCAGTCTGCGGATCAAAGTAAACGGCACGACGCATGTTGCCTCAGGCTCCGGAAACGGCGGTTTTGATGCCTTTGTCGATGCCACTAACAAGGTCATGAAGCAGCATGACTACACCCTGCCAGCGCTGGCCGATTTTGAAGTGCGGATACCCAGAGGCGGACATACCAGCGCCTTAACCGAGTGCGTCATCACCTGGGATTGCGGCGGCGAACTGCGCAAAACCCGCGCGGTGCATTCCAACCAGGTTTTTGCTGCGGTTTTGGCGGCGCTTAAAATCATCAACATGCAATTGCACGAGCTTAAATTGCATCAGGCTTGATTGCCTATCGGTGCTTAGGCTATTCCTGACAGCAGCCTGGATCCGAGTTCAGAGGATCCAAGCTGAAAGCACGAACCTGAGCCTGACTATCCGATTGCTTTCTTTTGCTGCATGCTTTCGTTATAGAAGGAAATCCCATGCTTTCCCTGCTTTGCGTGATACATTGCCGTATCGGCAAAATGAACCAGAGTTTCGCTGTTGCTGGTATTATGAGGGTAAACCGCAATGCCGATACTGCCGCCCAGCGTAAACTCCAAGTCATCAAAAATATAAGGTTCCCGTAATTTTTTTAGGATTTTTTCGGCAACCGGTGTCGCGCCAGTTGCATCGGTTTCCGGTAGTAATAGAGCGAATTCATCGCCGCCAAGGCGGGCGGCTATATCGGAATCGCGCAGAGTGGAGGAAATTCTTCTGGCCGTTTCTTTTAGTACTTCGTCACCAACAGCGTGCCCCATAGTGTCGTTGACAAACTTGAAGCGATCCAGATCCAGGTAAAAAAGTGAAACCGACTTGTTGGTGCGATGCGCCATATTGATAACATGCTGAAGTTGATCGGCAAATAATCGGCGATTAGCCAGACCGGTTAACTCATCGTAATAAGATAGCCAGATTAAGCGATCATCAGCTTGTTTGCGTAAAGTGATGTCATGCACAATGCCATCAACGCCTATACAGTTGCCGTATTCATCATAAACAGGGGTGTCTGTTACTTCAAGCCAGTGGATACTTTTCTGCGCATCGTATATTTCTAACTGGTAAGGTGAATTGTGTATGTCTTGGTTACACGGTTTGATGAGCTCATCAATTTTAAGGTTTATCGGGTTATCAGTTAGATATTCATGGGAATGAGTCATAAATTCATCCACAGTGTATCCGAGTATATTAGTTATTGACGGGCTGATATAAGTGAATATACCTTCGCAATCGCGCTGATAAAAAATGTATTCATTACGCAAATTTTCAACCAGACTACGAAATTTATGTTCGCTGGAATGCAGTTCGGCGGTGCGCTTTAAGACCAGATGTTCAAGGTCGTCTTTTAATGACAGCAGGATGTTGTTGGTGGTTTGAACTTCGGTTTTTGACAGTTTGATTTTTTTGTTTTGTCTGCGAACGCGGGCAATCCATAGTAGTAATAAGACCAGTACGCTTATGAACGCGGCTACAATTTTCCAAATCAGTTCGTAGTCAATTGAGGGTTTAATGCTGGGAACCCATTTGGCGTGGATATTCTGCATTTCCTCTTCACTTAGGGTGACCAGCGCTTTTTGTAAGATGTCTGCCAGAATCGGCCAGTCATTACGTACGGCAATGCTCTCATTAATGCTTTCATTGGCGCTATTGAGATCATAGAAGGCTGCAATTTTCAGATCAGTCAGAAGGTATTTTGTTTGCAGATAACTGGCTGTCGCCATAAAAGTAATGGCCGCATCGGCCTTTTCTGTACTGACCGCTTTTAGCCCGTCCAGCATAGAGCCCACAAAATAGGGCGTGACTGAAGGCAGTTCTTTAGTAACCCTGTCGGCAAATTGGTAACCCTTAACCATCGCGACCCTTTTTTTCGCAAGATCGGTTTGGTTTTTAATCGTGACGTTATCCCTTTTGCTGATGATAACCAAGGATTTTCTCAGGTAGGGTTGTGTGAATTTAAACCACTGCCTGCGATCCGGTCGATTGACCATCGTAGCGACTACATCAACTTTATGTGTTGTAGCTGCTTCGTATAATTTGTCCCAGTTGGTATTGGGGTAAGTTTCAAATTTAACCCCTAATCGTTTGCTCAGGGTGTTCATGACTTCGATGGCAATACCTTCAAGCTGCCCCGAATCATTGACAAAACTATAGGGCGGAACCGAGCCGTCAAAAGCAATTCGGATCCTCTTATGATTCGATAACCACTCCCGTTCTATAACGGTTAACTGCACGACGGGATCAGGTTTAGTTCTGTTTGCAGTTATGTCACTAAAGTCATCGGCCGCAGCAACATTTAACAAAAAAACGAAAAAACACAATGAAATTAAATAGGGCATCGTTTGGGATTGGGCTAGTTTTCAATGTGAGAAAAAATAAGACGGAAGTCACTCATTTTGTGGTTTTCCCTGACTTGATTTAAGTCATTCGTATCTGGTCTGAGTTTATGAGACGAGCTAATAAGGGCTGCTTCAAAAAATACAGGGTAAGGCCGCAAACAAACATGCCAATTCAGTTGGTTTTTCATGATATTACCTCCAATACATAAAACTATTGCATGGGGCGCTCAATGTCTCTGTTTTATAGCGCATTGAATTATATGTAAAACTCACAAATATCGTGAAGTGCCTTCTAATTCATTCGTGCGATATGATTTCTATCAACCTTGCATAAAGTGTAATGCGGAAAAGTCACGAAAAATGTGACTAGTCCCAAATTTAACCTATGCTGATGGAAAAATACGGAACTCGTGATGTATTTCCATTTAATGTATGTGAAATTTCTTCTAAATAACTCGCTAAAAAAATAAAGCGAAATACATGCCATTTTTTAAAATAGCAATAACAATCACATGTTAACGCATTGATTTAGATTTTAATTTGATTAATGTCATGATATTGACATCACAAAGCGGCAAGAAATTGCTGGTGAGCGGCTTAAGCGGTGGTTCTGTTCGGCTATGTTTAATTTTTGATCACTTGGCATGCTGTGCGTTTACTCATACTTTATTTAAAGGCTGCGAAATAAGGGCAATTAATTGTTAGCTAATTCATAAGTTTCCTATGCAAATACTTACCTGTAAAATCTGCTGTTTTATTATTATCGTTGGAGCAGCAGCAAAATGGGTAGAGCCTATCAAAACCGTAAAGTGTCTATGGCCAAAACATCCGATGCCAAGGCAAAGGTTTACAGCAAATATGGCCGGGAAATATATGTAAGTGCTAAATCGGGAGGCGTTGACCCGGCTGGAAATTTAGCCTTGCGGGGCTTGATTGAGCGCGCCAAGAAAGACCAAGTCCCTACCCATGTGATTGAGAAAGCCATCGACAAAGCTAAAGGTGGCGGTGGTGAAGATTTCGCACCTGCGCGCTATGAAGGTTACGGCCCCGGCGGTTGCATGGTGATTGTCGAGTGCCTGACCGACAACCCTAACCGTACTTTTGGCGACGTGCGTCAGTGTTTTACCAAAACCAAATGTAAAATCGGCACTCAAGGCACGGTCAGCCACATGTTTGATCATGCCGCTATTTTGGCATTTAAAAATGATGACGAGGATGCTGTTCTTGAGGCGTTGCTTTCGGCCGATGTCGACGTGACCGATATTGAAAGCGATGATGGAAAAGTCACCGTGTTCACGCCTCAGACCGACTATTTTAAAGCCAAACAAGCTTTATCGGACGCTTTGGGCGAGATTGATTTTGAGGTGGACGAGATTCAATTTTTGCCCAAAGGCAGCACACCGATCGGCGGCGATGATGTCGCGCTGTTTGAAAGGTTTTTAGACCTGTGTAACGATCTGGACGACGTGCAGAATGTTTATCATGATGCCGAGTATTAATTTTAAACAGCAACGCAAAGATGAGCCCAATTAACAGCATCTGCATCTATTGCGGCTCCAGTCCTGGGCGACTCGATGCCTACGCCTCAGCCGCTTATTCGCTTGCCGAATCATTGGTCAGCCGAAACATCAGGCTGGTTTACGGAGGTGCCAGTATCGGCATCATGGGCATGGTGGCGGATCGAGTATTGAAGCTCGGCGGCCAAGCCGTCGGAGTCATACCGAAGGCCTTGGCGCATAAAGAAGTTGCGCACCAGCATCTGACTGAATTGCATGTCACCCAGTCCATGCATGAGCGGAAAATGCTGATGGCCGAGCTTGCAGATGGATTTATAGCGCTCCCCGGCGGCATAGGAACGCTTGAGGAATTATTTGAGATTTGGACTTGGGCGCAACTGGGATTTCACCATAAGCCTTGCGGCCTGCTCAATGTGGACGGTTATTACGATGCGTTGATCACATTTTTAGATCACGTAATGGCTGAGCAATTTGTTAAAGCGCATCATCATGCGATGTTGATGGTGGAGACCAACCCGGACGCGCTACTGGATCGCTATATCAATTATCAGCCTCCTGCTGTGAAACATTGGCTTGGTAAAGACGAGACCTGAGCTTCAATCCGCAGGCCGGTTATGGAGCGATACAAACTCAATATCGGATACGTTGCCAAAACCACATTTTATGTTTTTTGGCTGTTTACCATTTAAATGCATTCGTTTGATACAAGACTGGTCTGGAATGTCGCCATCTTGATCCCAATATATATAACCATTCTTTAGATCGAGCGCCAAGCTGTTTGGATTGTTATTTTTCCCGGCAACAAATAAGTCATCAACCTGAGTGCCGTCCAAGTTGGATCGGCGAACAACATCATTTACGTAATCAGTCCAATATATCTTTTTTCCAATTGGGTCGACTTGTATCGACGCCGGTCGGCCAACCGCTGTGACTACAATTTCAATATTTGAACCGTCCAAATCGGATCTGAGTATATCTCCGAGGTGCGATGAAGGGGTTGAACACGAATTGTCTGAACAGTATAAAGTCGTCCAATACAACTTCTTCTTTACGGAGTCGATTGCAAGATTTCCTCCGGCAGTACAAAAAAAACCAACATTAGAAGGGCAGGGGGAAGAAATAATAAAAGTTTGATCTGTGCCGTCTAAGTTGGCACGGCCAATTTGGTTTTGCGATTGATCGCTCCAATAAATTTTTCTATTCTCAATATCTATATCCACATCAGAAAGAAAATTTAGCTTCGTTGTCACAATGTCTTTTTGCTTCTTTCCATTAAGATTAGTTTTGCTAATTACATGGCGGTTAACATCTGACCAAAAGATTTCGCCGTTAACAGGATCAACTGCAATACCACGAGCGCCATCTCCTATTGACACAAGCGATTTGAATTCTGTGCCGTTTGGATTCAGGCGCTCGATGAAACCGTCTGAAAAGGTTGGTAAAAGGGTATCTGCAAAAAATAATTGCTCATGACCATCTGCGTATGCAGCCTGCATAACAAATAGAGTACCAAATAAGATTGGCATCGCGAGGACTTTCATTGGCGTTTCTCTTCATCGTCGTGAAAAAAGGCCGAACTATCTTTATGCGATCGTAACGAAGTCGCAAATCACGCTCGAAAGTTCAGCTTTCCAGGATTTTAGGATCCATAACTTTTTGATCCTACCTTACTGCGAGTTTGGCGATGATTACTATTCAATAGATTGCTGATTATTACAACGAGTAAAAATACCTACTTGATGGTTTAATTTCTGACCACTTTTGACGGATCTTAGAAATATAGAACCTCGTTGGCTGCTTCAAGATAACGTTAAGCTATCTCTGCATCCGCCAGATAGCAGCCAGGATCTTCAGCCCAGAAATTTCCTGTTGTCTGCGCGGCCCTGACGCGGGTGTTGCCGTTGCAAATCTCTTGATAATGACATCTTGCACAGCGTCCTTCCAGCGGTCTGGGATGTTGCTTTAGACCCGCCATTAACGGATCGCCGGTATCCATCCATATTTCCGAAAAAGGCCGTTCCTTTACATTGCCCAGTTCGTAATGCCACCAGAATGTGTCGGGGTGGACATTGCCCAGGTTGTCGATATTGGCGACATTGACGCCGGAGGCATTGCCGCCCCATTGTTCCAGTTTGGCTTTGATGTGCTCGACTTTATCGGGGAAATTCCTGGCTACCCAGTGCAAAAAATAAACCGCGTCGGCATCGTTATTGCCGGTGACAAATTCCCGGTCTTTACCTGTCTTAAGCCAGTTGTAGCTGGTTTCAAACAGCAAATCCATCGCGTCTCTGGTCATCGCAAAATGGGCGTCGTCTTTGCGGTTTTTATTGCCGCGGCCGCCGTAATTCAAATGCGATAAATAGAATTTGTCTATATTGTGATCATCCATTAACTGCAACAAGGCTGGGAAGTCCCGGGCGTTATCCTGCGTTAAGGTAAAACGCAGGCCGATTTTGATGCCTTTTTCCAGACACAGGTTGATGCCCTGCAGGGCTTGGTCGAAAGAGCCTTTGACTCGCCGGAACTGATCGTGGGTATCTTTGATGCCGTCCAGGCTGACGCCGATGTATTGATAATTAATGCTGGCAATTTCGTCGATATTATCCACGGAAATTTTAGTGCCGTTGGTGGATAGCGCGACATAAAAGCCCATCTCCTTGGCGCGGCGGGAAATGTCGAAGATGTCGGGATGCAGCAACGGTTCGCCGCCCGATAAAATCAGTACCGGCACTTTAAAGGTTTTCAGGTCATCCATGACCATATAGATTTCCGGCGTGCTCAATTCATTCGGGAAATTTATATCGGTGGATGTTGTGTAACAATGCTTGCAGGTGAGGTTGCAGCGGCGGATTAGATTCCAGATAACCACAGGAGCAGCCGGTTTGCGCGCCGGTTTTAAGGGTGTCGGGTCTATCAGTTCCCGCATATAGTGGCTTAGTCTAAACATAATCAGTAATTACGTAATAGTTAGAAGAATGGAACGCAGATGACGCTGATAATTATGATTAAATAAGATTTTATCTGTGTTCATCGTATTCATCCGCGTCATCTGCGTTCTATTGTGTTTGAGAATGTTGAGTTGTTACGATATTTTTAGGCGCAAGGAGCATTTTCGCCCTTTGTCTTTTTATATCCATGTCCCTTTGTGTTTTATAAGCAGTCTAAACCTCAATTATTTACTTGTTCGGAAACCGGTTTTTTTCAGAATTTTTGTGCTGTATAAAACATCGCAGCTCAGATTATAGTCGCCGAGCAGATCGGAAATCTGCTGAATCTGTTTATCGACATCTTCTTGGCTTTTGCCATGCACCATCGCAAACAGGTTGTACATCCATTCGGGCGGATGCCTAGGGCGATGATAACAATGGCTGACAAATTCCAGTTGCCCGACTTTTTGCCCCAGCTCGTCGATGGCCTCATCCGGGACATTCCAGACGGTCATGCCGTTAAAGCGATAGCCCAGTTTATAGTGGTTGGGCACTGCGCCGATGCGACGAATGACACCGCTGTTTTGCATGGCCGATAGGCGCATCATAACATCATCCGTTGATAACCCCAGTTGTTCTGCAATAGTCTGGTAAGGTTGGGGCGTTAACGGTAATCCTGCCTGGGTTGCCTGGATGATTTTGCGGTCTGTTTCATCAAGCATGGTCAGGCTTCCAGCTTCAAGTTGACAAAATATTCTTTGTTTTTTGGCATGTTGTAGACGGTCAGTCCGGATTGTCGTTCTATTGCGTCGATGGTTTGCTGGATTTGCTCTGGTGTTTCGGTGGCAATCACAAACCACATATTCAGCTCATGGCTGCGCGCGTAGTTATGGGCGACTTCGGGGAAGGCATTGATGATTTCGGTGATTTCGTCGTAGCGCTCTTGCGGCGCTTTAACGGCGGCCAGGGTTAATGCTCCGCCCATTTGTTCGGCATTATACAAGGGGCCGAAGCGGGTCAGGGTGCCGTTATCCAGCAGCGTTTTCAGCCGGGCTATCAGTTCCTGTTCGGTCAGTCCCAATTGCGCGGCGACTTGTCGATAAGGCGCGTCGCAGATCGGAAAGCCGTCTTGCAGGGTGTTGATGATTTGTTTGTCTATTTCATCCATCGGCTAAAGCGGGGGTAGGGTTTTGATAAATGGCGCCGCGTTGCTTGAAACAGCGGTTGCTGAACAGGATTTCCTTGTCGAAACCGCTTAAGCCGCAAGCGTCAACGAGCTGTTCCAGTTGGTTTAACACGGTGACCCTGTCTTTGCCGTGAATCATGCAATACAGGTTATACGGCCATTCCGGCTGCCTGGGGCGCTGGTAACAGAGCGTCACAAACGAAAACCGGCTGATATGCCCGCCCAGTTGTTTAATCAGGTTATCCGGTACATTCCAGACGATCATCGCATTGGCGCGGTAACCCAGTTGCCGGTGCTTGACGATAACGCCCATGCGTTTGATCAGGCCTTGTTGTTTAAGCCGGGTTAGGCGCTCGATCACTTCGGTTTCGGGCATGTCGCAAAGCCGACCGATTTCGGCATAAGGCCTGGGGCAAATCGGCAGGCCCAGCTGAACATATTCAAGCAGTTGGCGGTCTTTGACATCAAGCATTATTCAGGTCCAGCTTAAAGCCCAAATCAATGAAAAAATCATCCAGCATCGGCAGCAGCATGGCTGGGTAGGATGTTTCCCGTTCTATTGAGCCGATCACAGTGCGCAAATGCTCGGCATCGGAAGCGATGACCACAAACCAGAGGTTAAGCCGGTGTTCGCGCTCATAATTATGATTGACCTCGGGGTAAGCGCTGATTTTATCGGCAACAGCCTGCAGGTGTTGTTCAGGCACAGCCATTGCGACCAGGGCGCTGACGCCGATATGGTTTGGAGGAATAACCGGGCCTATGCGGCTGATAAAATTGTTGTCGTTCAGCTCGGTAAATGCCGATAAAACCTCGTCTTCGGTTACGCCCAGCGCATCGGCGATGTCCTGATAAGGCCGTGGCGATAGCGGAAAGTCGTGCTGGTAGTCGTTTAGCAGCTGTTTGTGTAGGGGGGATAGCATATTTGGTATTAAAAAATGGCACACGGATGACACGGATTAAACGGATACGCACGGATTAAAAGCGCATGACATACGTGACTAAAATCCGCGTAAATCAGCCTAATCCGCGTCATCCGTCGACTGCATGGATGCAGGAGGTAGAGCAACGCATGGAGCAGTTGCCGAGTTCTATTAGATTTTTCTGTCATAAGCCGATTTTATGCGCGCGCGAGCTAAAGAATATGCCGTTGGGTTTGTTGGCGGGCAGGCGGGTGATTTCCTGCAAGGTTTCCGTGTCGTAAACCACCAGTTGGTTATCGTCTCTTAGCGCAATCCAGACTTGTTCGCCGCGTGGGGTGAATTCCATGTGCAGAACGCCTTTTCCTGGCGACAAGGTTTTGCTAAGGGACAGGTCTTTGACATCAATAACCTGCAATTGATTATTGTCGGGGAAAGCAAAGTTAACCCAGACTTGCCGCGCATCGGGCCTTGCCATCACAAAAACCGGTTGTCCGGCGACCGCTATGGTGTCATGCAGTTCCCAGGTGTTTTTGTCGATGACCAGAACCTTGTGCTGGCCTATTGCGGGCGCAAATACATAGTCACCGGCTACCGCCCAGCCTTCAAGATGCGGCATTTTATAAACGGGTAGTTTTTCATCGTCTTTGCCGTAGTCGGGCAGTATGTGTTTGACTCCGGCATCAAGATTCCATAAATCCAGCAGCGCCAAGCCGGGTTCGCCAAACAAACCGGCAATGTAATAATGACCATCCGGCGACATTAACGCGTCGTAAGGCTGCTTGCCGATGTCCTTAAATTTTTTAATGACCGGCGCTTTGGGATTTTTAAAGTCGGCCATCCAGATTTCACCGGCATCGAACAGACTGAATACAAAGCGCTGTCCGGGCGCATCAACCAAACCGACCACTTTGGAGCGCAATCCATCGCCATAGCTGGAGGGAATATCGGCGACCAGTTCCAGCGTGTCGGATGAAAAAACCTTGATGCCGCCGGGCGTGTAGTTGGATACGGCGATCAATTTACCGTCCTGGGAAATCGCTCCGCCGATGCTGTTGCCAGCCTGGATGATGCGCTTGTCGATGGCATCCTTTAGCATGTCGATTTTGGTCAAGCCGCCGTCCCGGCCGAAAACATAGGCGTAACGCTGGTCGCGGGAGAAAACCACGGAAGCGTGGGACAAGTCGCCCAGCTTTTCGATTTTGGCTAAGCGTTTATGCTTGGTGGTGTTGATGATCAGCGCATTGCCGTCTTCCCGTTCGATGACGATGCCCAGGTCGCCGGTGGCGCGCAGATCTGCGATGGCGTTGAAGGAGAATAGTAAGGCTAGAAAGGGGAGTAGTTTTTTCATAAAAAGTGTTAATAATGAAAACGGCTGACTGTTATTTTTTGGCTGATTGTTTTGCTGGTTTGTAGCCCTCACAGCAGAAGCATTTAAACAACGCGTCATCCCGGCAGGGATTGCCGGGATCCAGAAGCCATGGATGGCAATAGCAAAATAAGCATTAGGTCTCGACATAGGGGGCGTTGAATCAAGTATTCACATCCCTGTGCTCTGGATTCCGGCAATCCCTGCCGGAATGACGGTGTCCCGTAGGCACTTGTGTATAACGATGGGCATACCGCAAGGGAACGGGTGTAATCTTCCCAGGCGTCGTCCGTAAACAGGATATTCATTCCTCAATCAATTCCTTTTGCATCAGCTGTCCGTTCCGCGCTTTGTCCAGCGAACTCAGCAGTCTTTGGGCATTGGCCGGGTTCGATAATAAATAATGCGTTTCCTGTCATGCGTTAAAGTCAGCCAATGACAAAATAACTACTGGATTATTATCTTCAGGGTTTACGATGCAGGGCTCATGGTCTTGACAAGCTTTTTGACAAAGCTGGTCAAGATTCTGTTGGGCTTCTTTAAAAAAAACGCTTTGCATAAAGATTATCCTGGATAAAGGTAACAATTACTTTGGCGGGGTATTTGGAAGGTTTCGTCATTACAATCTATTGCATTGTCCTTGCGCCAAATATGGGGATGACATGGAATCGATTTTAATGTTCAGGCTTACGCAAAATCCCAACCAGCCAAGCCGCTTCATCCCGATTCATAAACGGTTGCCAAGGCGGCATGGCGGTACCAGGGCGTCCGTTAAGAATGGTTGCAACCAGAAAATCGTCCGGCTTTCCGGCCAATGCTTCGGGCAACAGGGCAGGGCCAAGGCCGCCTTTTAATGTCAAACCATGACACGCTCCGCAATCATGATTGAGTATGTTGCGGAGTGCGCTTTGTCTGTCCGGTGAGGGCTCACCGGCTAAACTGGTTTTAGCCAAAACAGCTGTAATGACCCACACTAAAACCAGTAGTTTGTTCATGGATCTTACTGTTTTAACTTGGCATAGTACGCCGCAACATTACCAATGTCGTCATCGCTTAAGGAACCGGCGATAGCATTCATAATGTCGGACTTGCGGGTTTTATCCCGGTACTGTTTGAGCGCCGTTTTCAAGTAATCCATATCGCGTCCGGCCAGCGGCGGGAAAGGCGCGTCAGCTGAAGGCATTCTGATGCCGTGACATTGCGAACAAACCGCCGCCGCTTTGGCCTCGCCTGCATAAATGCTCGCCGCATTGACGCTTTGGGCAGCGCCCAGTATCAATAATCCTGAAAGAACGCTTAGTCTCATTATTTTGCCCCTTTCATCTCGTCAGAAGAAAGACCGCGAGTCATGTATCTGACGCGGCCGTGAGAGAATATGCCGGCAGGGCTTTCCATCTGTACGGAAGCCACTTTTTGTAAGGATGAGGAGTCATAGACGACGACTTCGTCACCGCTGTAACCGGCGCTGACATACAGGAACTTGCCGTCGGCGCTGTATTCAGGGAAATAAGCATGTCCGCCTACATCCAGGGTTTTAACGACTTCCAGGGTTTTCTTGTCGATCAGCTGGATGGTGCGGGCGCGACGGTCCTTAGAGATAATGTCCACCGCGACATAAGGCGCATTGGCATGAGCGGCAGGAGATTCGGTGCCGCCGGAAACAGGAACCTGTTTAACCACTTCCATTTTGTCCAGATCCCATACGCTGACCACCATTTTGTCGCAGTCGCCAAAATTGGTGCCAAAACCCAGTGTACGGCCGTCAACTTCAACCACGGAGCCGCCGCCGACATGAGGCACGCAACCGGCTTCCAGTTTTTTGATGATTTTGCGGTCTTTTAAATCAATCGCAGTCACGATGCTGTCGTCATAAGAAGCAACCATCAATTTGCTGCCGCCATGGGACAGGAATGCATCATGCAAATGGCGTCCGACTTTTTCGATTTTGGTGACCGGGAAGCCTTCTTTTAAATCAACCACCCAAACTTGGCCGGCGTTTTCCAGCGCTATCGCAAAAATATCGGCAAACGGTGTGCCGATGATCATGCCGGAATCGGAAGAAACCATTTTGCCGTCCGGATCGACGCCTTCCAGTTCAAAGGTTTTCAAGGGTTCCAAGGTGTCGGCATCAAGAATGACGGCGTTGTGCGGTACGTAAGATCCCGCCATGATGTATTTGCCGTCGCGGGAGACGCCCAAGCCGGGACCGTTGAATCCGGTTTTGACGCTACGCACGGCTTGCATGGAGTACAAATCGACTTTGAAAATTTCCGCAGTATCGGTTTTTACATAAGCCCAGCGCGGGTTGGCGGGGTTGTAGTCGATGATATGTGCGGCGGTGCCTGTAGGAATTTCACCGATTTGTTTATGGGTGACGCTGTTGATGAATACCGCTTTGGAGCCTGAGCCGCGCCCGTATTTGCCGCGAGCCGCCACACCGATCACATCATCCATGCTGTTGATTTGATAGGTCGGCTTTGCGGGCAGGGTGCTTTCGTCTTTGACATAGACTTTGATCGACGACTTGATGTCGTCAATCGTCCAGGCCGGATTGGCCTGTTTTGGCGTGGTTTGCAGGTGTTTGACCAAGCCGCGGATTTCGTCATCCGATAAACGGCCATAGAACGGAGGCATCAAGGTGTCGAAACTTCCGGTCATGATCAGGCTGCGTAAAGCCGTAGGGCTGCGGCCTTTCAGACTGTCGGCATTCAATCCCGGAGCAATAAACCCGCCGTGATCCGAGCCGTGACAGCTGGCGCAATTGTCCTCGTATAACTGGTGCATGTTTTTGGATGTATCAGAGGTTGCCTGTGCGCCAAGAGGCAAAATGAGCGAGGCCAAGCCGATAAGGATTGATTTGGGTAGGCGGTTTTTTGTAATAAGCATTATGTTTGGCTCCAATGTAGTGTTGAATCAATATTATCGTGTATGACTGAAAAGCTCAAGTAATCATGCTTGTTAATGCGAGAAAAAATTCATAGTCTCTGCAATTTGTTGTTTAGCATCATGCAGTAGTTGTAACGACATTTCCGGCGTTAAAGGTTGGTGTTCCAGTTTTTGGAAGGCGGGCAGAGTGATCAGTAATGGCAGATCGGCTTTGCCGGGAGATGTCAGAAGGTTGTGATATTTTGCCAATAATACAATGTCACTCAGATTGAGATCTTCCGTGGTGCTGGTAAACCAGTTTGCCGATTGCAAGGGAATTTGTCTTAATTTATCAGGAAATCCCCAGGCATCCAAAATAATAGAACCGATCTGTCCTTGTATTTCGTTTATGCAAAGATCAATATCCGCTGATTGGTAAGTGCCTTCCGGTGAGTTGTCGGCAAACGTCAAAATCGGCAGCGCACCGATATTATGCAACAGCCCGGCAAGCAGCGCTTCGTCAGGATCCACTTTCTGTGTCAGCTGGGCCAGGGTATGACTGATACTGGAAACCTTGATGCTTTGTAACCAGTTGTGTTGGATTAGTTTTTTTGTGACTTTGTTTTTGCTTGTGGTCAGGTTTTTCATGCTGAAAGCCGTCACCAGATTGCGCGTGGTCGTCAGTCCCAGACGGTTGATCGCATCAAAGCAATTACTGATTGGGGTCACTGGCCTGTAAACAGGGCTGTTGACGACCTGGATCAGTTTGGCGGAAATGACCGGATCCAGGTTAACTATTTTGACGATGTCGGCAACATCGCAATCCTGCTGGATAGCGATGCGCAGCTTTAATGCAATATCGGGGAAACTGGGGATTTTAAGTTCCCCCTCAGTGAAATGCTGGTAAAAACGGTTAAAAAACGGATTGTCTTGAAGGGACTCGGAAATTTTCAGTTCATTGTCCAAGGGGGCAAAAGTAGATTGGTCTGGCTGAAGGATAGCCTTGGAAAGATAGATCACGGTCACGTCCGATCCGGCAATCGCTGTAAAATAATGCAGCTTACCTGCGGACAAAGGATACAGCGCTTTAAAAGTGTGGGAGTTTATTTCAAGCCCGGAACCGTTATCGGCTTCCATGTAGATATTGCCTTTAACGATGTATATCAGCGAGTCTACTTCGGTGCCCCTGTTAAAAACGATAGCGCCCGGCGCAAAACTGGCGGCGGTAATCTTTAACTTTTGTATTTCTTCTTCGGTCAGTAGTTGGGCAACCGGCATCAGTCTTTTTAAAAATGAGACTGGGATATTGAGATTTTTTATTGCTGTAGGTTCCTTGGCATGGGCAAGTGGAATATTCGATTTAGCATTGCCAGATGACTGCTTGGGTGTTTTTTTCTTGAAAATATCCCAGAACATGATGTTGGAAAATTCCTATAGTAAAGTCAGATTTGTTTCAGCCATAACAAGCAATATACAACGAATTTGTGAGGAAAGCATTTCCTGATGGTGGAATCCAAATGATTTAAGCGAGTCGCTGGTGCCGATTTTCTATGGGCACAAAAAATACGAGCTTATTCCGGCTGGCGGCTCAATACTATCAGTAATGTACCCAATTGAAACTCTCCCGTAGTTATGTTGAAATCATAAGTCGTATTGCTGGAGAAAACTTGTTCCGTTCGGTTTTCGACAAGGCTTTTCTTAGCGTAGCCGAACGGAACAAGTCTTAACTTGAGCGATAGTTGCAAAGCTGGTCAAAGTAATAAACGTATCTGTTTTAAAAGGCAGGGAAAATCATAAATGGAGCCGCGACTTTAGTCGCGCATGAGCGCTCATGTATAAGCTGTGAGAATGAGCCATCACCGCGACTGAAGTCGCGGCTCCAAATGCCCTGAAATTTAATGCCGATACCAATAAAACATCCCCGGAGCATTATCAATGAAAGGTCTGCAACGCATGATGAAGGGCATTGAAATGGAAGTTAACCTGACGCGTCACCTGATCGGCAAGGATGTGTTGGATGACCGGGTCATGGCGGCCATTAAGCAAGTGCCGCGACATGAGTTCTTGCCGGCGGATTTTCGCTTCCTTGCCTACGATAACGGCCCTGCGCCGATCGGTTCGGGGCAAACCATTTCCCAGCCCTATATCGTTGCCTTGATGAGCGATTTATTGGACACCAAGCCCACCGATACTATTCTGGAAATAGGCACCGGTTCCGGCTATCAGACGGCCATCCTTTCCAAATTAGTCAAACAGGTTTATTCTCTGGAGATAATCGAAGAATTGTCTACCCAAGCGACTCGCCGGCTTAAAAAGCTGGGCTACGATAATGTCACGGTACGCAACGGCGACGGCAGTTTCGGTTGGCCGGAACATGCGCCCTATGACGGCATCATCGTAACCGCCGCTGCCGCTTATATTCCCCAGCCTTTGATTGATCAATTGAAGGTTGGCGCCCGGCTGGTCATACCGGTAGGTTTACCTTACAGCTATCAGGAACTGATGGTCGTAGAAAAAAAGGCCGACGGCAAAGTCGAGGCCCGCAATATTCTTGGCGTTAGTTTTGTACCACTAGTCTCCGGCTGCGACGTGGAAGCAAAAAACTTAGGTGAACAGCATGATCAATAATCGCTATGACATAAAAGATTTATCGCTGGCCGACCAGGGACGTGATCGTATCGACTGGGCGCTGACCGAAATGCCGGTATTGCGCGCCATCCATGAACGTTTCGCCAACGAACGGCCATTGGCGGGGGCGCGGATCAGCGGCTGCCTGCACATCACGACGGAAACCGCCAACCTCGCCCGCACCTTGAAAGCGGGCGGCGCGGAGCTGGTGTTATGCGCCAGCAATCCCTTAAGCACCCAGGATGATGTCGCTGCCGCGCTGGTGCAGCATTATCAGATTCCCACCTTTGCTATTTGCGGCGATGACAGCGGCACTTATTACCAGCATATCGCCAACGCTCTGGAACACCGGCCGCAACTGACTATGGACGACGGCGCGGATTTGGTCAGCGAGTTGCACAAGAACCGTAGCGATTTGTTGGACGAGGTTATCGGCGGCACCGAAGAAACCACCACCGGCGTAATTCGGCTGCGGGCGATGGCGGCAGATGGCGCGCTCAAATTTCCGGTGATAGCGGTCAACGATGCGATGACCAAGCACCTGTTCGATAACCGTTACGGCACCGGCCAAAGCACGCTGGACGGGATTATCCGCGCCACCAACATACTGCTGGCCGGAAAAGCTTTCACGGTTGCAGGCTACGGCTGGTGCGGGCGCGGCATTGCGATGCGCGCCAAAGGCCACGGTGCGCAAGTCATCATCACCGAAGTCGAGCCGTTGAGAGCGCTGGAAGCCGCGATGGACGGTTTCCGCGTCATGCCCATGCTGGAAGCTGCCGCTATTTCGGATTTTATTGTTACCGCAACCGGCGACAAGCACGTGCTGGATCACGCGCATTTTGACGTTATCAAAGACGGCTGCGTAATCGCCAATTCCGGGCATTTCAATGTTGAAATCAACATCCCGGCGCTGGAAAAACTGGCCGTAAAAAAACACCGGCCGCGAACCAGCGTCGAGGCCTATCAGCTGAAAGACGGCCGTACCATAAGGCTGCTGGCCGAAGGGCGGCTGGTCAACCTGGCTGCCGCAGAAGGCCATCCGGCAACGGTCATGGATATGAGTTTTGCCAATCAGGCTTTGAGCATTGTCTATTTGTGGCGGCAGGGCAGGGATCTTGAAAACGAAGTGCATCCGGTGCCGGCCGATATAGATCAACAGGTCGCGGTGATGAAGCTGGCGGCGATGGGCTTGACTATCGACAGGTTAAGTCCGGAACAACAGGCGTATCTGACGTCATGGAAAGAAGGTACATGAAACACTTGTCGCCTCATTAAACGGGCTGGAGCAATAGCTATGTCATCAAATCTTAACATCTTGAAATGGCTATTCGCGCTGGTGCTTATTTTCGGCGGATTTACCGTTTACAAGATTTTTGGCGTGCTGGCAGCCGACGTCGGCAATAAAGAATACGTCTGGCTGTTAAAGATTATCTCCGAGTTCGGCTTGTTCACATCGGTGGTGATTTCAGTGGGTTTTTTTCATCACTGGATAATCGCCACCGAAGAGCGCAGGGAAACCGAGAAGATATTTCACAACGTACTGACCAGGTATATCGACGGGACAGTCATCAATGCCAAGAAACGGGGTTTTTTAGGCATCACCGAGAAAGAATTGGA
The DNA here is from genome assembly GCA_030679035.1 of Methylobacter sp. Lineage (GTDB taxonomy): Bacteria > Pseudomonadota > Gammaproteobacteria > Methylococcales > Methylomonadaceae > Methylobacter_A. The sequence continues at coordinate 77,388 of JAUXTH010000150.1, forward strand.
TTTTTCAGAAATCATGCACAGCCTGTATCCCGGCGATTATGTTTACTGGTTAATTACCTTCGATCCACGCTATAGGCATTATTGCAGGGAATTTGAAATCGCCATTAAAAACGGTGTACATTTCAGGATGCTTGTTTTGAAAGACGGCCCGACTTCAGAGCTCCATGCGCAGGAAATAATCGGTTTTGGCGCCGAGGAATTCAGGCAATATAACCGCTTGTTTTTGTCATCGCTCGAAGACATAGCGGGACGCATCCATGAAAAGGATGGCGGGACGCTGGGCGTATTTGCCTACGATTACGACAGCTTACCCAGCACGCCTTTGTTTATGGTTATTCGCAAAAAGTTAAAAGTCCTGGAAATATTTAACAGCTTTTACCTGTCCGAACCGATAGGAAGGATGCCTTATTTGCATTGGCAGGCTGAACTAAAAAACGACACCAGTAACTTTTTCGAATCGGAACAGTGGAGCATGCCGGATCTTTTTATAGACTATTTCCACCGGCGCTGGATGGTGGAAAGACATAAATTAACCACGGTCGATAAAGACAAATCGCCTTACAACGATTTTATTTATGCGCCGGCTTCGGCCAGGAAAAAATGCTTCAGCCTCAATGGTGAATCGGATACGTTGAGTAACTCCGAGAGCATATGATCTTGACTGAAAAATTAAAAGCACTGTTGCATGAGCTTGATATTGATGCGTTGCACTGCGATCAGCGCATACTACTCTCTTAGTATTAATTTGGAGAACGACCATGACTGAAACAAACCAACAAGATGTTAAAGACGCAGTCCGGACAGCGGTTAAGTCGGGAGCCGATGTTCATCAGCAAATAAAGGATATAACCCTGAAAGCGCTGACAAAACGGCAACTGGATATGGACAATATCAAAAGTGTTACCGAAACGGTCATTAATGGCATTAATGAGGGTATGTCCAGTCATGGCGAGCATGGCAAAGAGGTCTTCAATCAGGCAGTCACAGCATTGGATGATGCGTTGGCGATTGCGGCGGAAGCATCAACTTTGGCTATTGAAGAGGCGGCTTCCAAGGTAAATGAGTATTCCCAGCATGATCTTGACGGTGCTATCAAAGACATACGGGATATGGAGGGATTGTTTCTCGATACCCTGGAGAAAGTCGCCAAAAGCAGCAGCCAGGTCGTTACCGACATTGTGAATGATTTTATTGCCCACTCGCGGCAAAGCGGAACGGCAGTCGGCGAACAAACTTTAATTGCCCTGGATTCGCTGAAAGACGTGTCGAAGATAAGTGCGGACATGATTATATCCAGTACGGTTGCCACAACGTCCGCTTTAGCGAAAATAGGCAGCGGTATTTTATTGGGCATTGCAGAAAGCTTACAGCCGTCGCATTCCAAGAAATAAACTTCAGCAGTACAACATGTTATGGGAAATGCTAAACGCAGCCAGGGATCTGGGCAGGGTTCATGATATTGCGTCGGTATTAATCCGCTATGGATTCGGCAGCTTTGTTCGCGGCTTGGGCGTGGGCAAGGCACTGGAACGCGCAGGCAGAGTGCTGCATTGGCAGCATGTGGAAGACTATGTGCAACTCGACACGCCACAGCGTGTGCGTCACGTACTGGAAGAGTTGGGGCCTACCTTCATTAAACTGGGACAAATTCTTGCGACGCGCGTTGATTTGTTCTCGCCCCAATATATTGCCGAGTTTGAGAAGCTTCAGGACCAGGTGCCTCCGATACCCTTTGAGGAGCTGCTGCCCCAGCTTGAAGAAGATCTGGGCGGCAGCATTGATGAGTTTTTTTCAACCGTTGAAAGACAACCCCTGGCAGCGGCATCAATTGCCCAGGTTCATAAAGCGATACTAAAGGACGGAACGCCGGTTATCTTGAAAATCCGCCGACCCGGCCTGCGCAAAATCATTGAAGCCGATTTACGCCTTTTACATCGTCTTGTCGATATTGCCGAATCGGAATCGCCGGAGTTTCGAAGGTTCCACCCGAAAGAAGTCCTGCGTCAGTTTAACCAGTCATTACGCCGGGAACTCGATCTGGCCGCCGAATGCAGAAACGCGGAACGGGTAGCCGTCAACTTGGCCGACGATCTTAATATCAAGATTCCAAGCGTCTATTGGCAATGGACTTGTGAACGGCTCAATGTGCAGGAGTATATCCAGGGTATTCAGGGCAGAGACCTTGCGGCGGTGGATCAGGCGGGACTGGACAGGAAACTGCTGGCTGATCGCGGCACTCAGGCCGTCATCAAGATGATCATGGAAGACGGATTTTTTCATGCCGACCCGCATGCCGGGAATGTGTTTTATCTGGAGGATAACAAACTGGCATTTATCGATTTCGGCATGGTCGGCCGCTTAACCGAAGAGCGCAGGGAGCAGGTCATCAGCCTGTTGTACGGCATGACCAACCACCTGCCAACCAAAGTCGCCGAAATACTTGAAGACTGGTCGGACAATATTTATACCGATGAACAGGTGTTGACCATTGAGCTGGAAGCCTTTGTCGATCAATACAGTTCGCTGGCGCTAAAGGATTTAAGCCTTACCAGCATGATGAGCGATCTGATGGCAATATTAAGGGATCATAAGCTGATATTGCCTGCCGATCTCGCCATGTTAATCAAAACTTATATAACCCTGGACGGTCTCGGCAGACACCTCAACCCGGAATTCAATACGCTGGTTTTTTCCGCGCCTTATATCCAGAAAATCATGATGGAGCGCTACAGGCCTGAGGCCATCGCCAAACGGGGCTGGCGTAACCTGGTCAGCGTCGCCGATCTTTTATCAAGCCTGCCCAAAGACCTGCGCAAACTGCTTCGCGCCTCCAGGAAAGGAGCCTTTCAGGTCGATATTACCGTCAGGCGTCTCGACCAGTATGTCAATAATATCGATAATGCAATCAGCCGGTTAACCATGGGCATAGTGACCGCCGCGCTGATTATCGGCTCTTCGATCATCATGACGGTAAAAGGCGGCCCGGAATTATTCGGCTTACCGGCGTTTGGGTTTCTGGGATACTCGTTTGCGACTGTCGGCGGAATCTGGTTGCTGCTTTCCATTTGGCAAAGCGGGAAATAACCGTGACAAATACATATAAACCTAAGGAATCGTTGATTTAATCCTTCGACAGGCTCAGGACGAACGGTAAGTTGTTGATTCCGTTCGTGGTGAGCTTGTCGAACCATGAATGGAATCAACTTGTTCAGCGTTTCCCTAAAAGCCGTTGGTTTACCGGCTCAACACTCCCGCCCTTAGAAGGCGTACTTAAGACCCATCGTGAGGCTTACCTGCTCCGACCAGACATTGACCGCGTAATCGGAGCTTGTGTCCTCGCCGAACACAGCGTTTACCCAGCGATGGGAACCGGTCGTATCCAGCCTCAGGTAATCGACATCGAAATTCGCGCTGAGCCGCTGCGTCAGACCGACATCCAGGCCGAGGGAGGCGTGCCAGGCGTCGCCGCGCGTCTTTTCATAGGTGAAGCGTTGACCTTCCCTGAGCAGGTGGTGGTCAACGTTGTCCCCCTTCACATAGGCCCAGTCCAGCTGCATCCGTACCCCCAGCCTCGAAACATAGCGCGGGCTCTCCCATTCATAGGCCGTTCTGACCCCCAGGAAGGCTTGCCGATAGGTCTGCTCGAAGCGGATCCCGTCACCGGGCAGCGGTACGGGTGGAGTTGTGTCCCCCGGCGCCGGGTAAACCTGGAGGCCGTCATGGGTGACAAATGATAAGCGCTGCCAGCGGAACCCCACGACCGGCCGCAGATCGAATCCTGAGGGCAATCCCACCCAATCCGAGATCTTCAGGTCCACGTCGCCCCTGACTGTGTAGCTGGGATCGATGCGTAAGTTCGATTCGGAATAGATCGTCTTGACCCCCGGTCGGGCATCGTCATCCCAATCCGAATCCTTGAATTGACCGTCAGCCTCCCCCGAGAGATTCCGCATGGCCTCAATGCCGACCGAAAACCTCGAAAAGTTCCGCTTCACCTCGGCACCTGCCCACCACGAATTGAGAGGGAACTCCAGGCGGCTCAGGGGTGCCTGGTAAGGAGGGAAAGGGTTGCCGAATTCGTAGGAGGTGTGGCTGCTAAAATAGTTCCTGGCTAGCGGTGTAACCGACCAAGGGTTGGCAGGGGAATCGCCCAGCCCCGCGCCGGAAGCCTGGGTCGCCGAAACAGCGGTAAACAGGATCAAGACAGCCAGCAGACAGCTCAGATGGTTCATGGTGGATGCCCTCTTCTTTCGATGCAATGTGCCAAGCGTAGTGTATAACCCGACAAACTAACCTTTAACGTTTGAATTAAGGGGCGCGCTTTAGCGCGTCCCGCTTGAATGATGAGTTAGCGATTATTAAGCAACCGATAAAGAGGAAATTCGATCTCTAATAAGCTCGCAACATGAATCAATTGCGGCAACAATTTTTTTATTGTTCTCTATGCTTTTTTCCCAATAATCTTGACTCCGGCCAGGCTCCCTATACTGGTATTCAATTGATTCTGTGCCGCACAAATCAAATATCTCACAGAGAGACTCATAAACTGAATGGGCATAAAAAGGCCTGTTTTCTTCCATTATGTCTCTGAATGCATTGAAGGCTTCACCAAAAGATTTAAGCTTTCTTTGCATTCTTTCCTCTTCGGTTTCTTTGGGATCCACGGATTCTGCAAACGGTCGTAAAAAAAGTGTTCTTGCACGAAGTGCAACTAATAAGACCCAAATTTGCTGATAGATAGAAAACTCTTTGTCGAATTGAGCCTTGCTCACATGAACAGAGCTTTCCAAAAAGCCTTTTAATTTTGTATTTGTTGTCTCTAAATCTGCTTTGTATTTTTCTAGACGTAAATTTCCGAAATAAGCGAAAAGCCCTGTTAAGACTGCGGAGACTCCGCCGAGTGTTCCTAGAATGATTGTCAAGATTTCCACTGGATTGCCCTTGTTGGCTAATGTGATATATACGACATCAATCGTCTTATAAAAAATCTAATAATTCGCATATTCTTCATAAATCCATCATAAGCGGGCAACCGAATCTTTATCCAGATCGTTCATAAATTCCGTTAACACTTGCCGGTCTGCATGCGGCATCACCACGACATGCGCATAATCCTGTTTTTGATGATTTATCTCCAAATGCATGGTTGCCAGTGAATATTTTTTCACAATCCGGTCGCTGGGCTTTCTAAAGAAAATGGTATTGGAAAGATCGTTAACGCGTGTGGGTTGCAGATAGGAAAAGTGGGCTTGCATTTGTTCCAGCAGGTAAACGGTGTTTTGCAATATGGACTTTGAGTCTTCAGCCAGTTTGTCCATGGCCGATGGCGATGAAAAGAAATAGAATTCCGCCGGTTTTACGGCATCTCTGGAGCAGGTTATCGTCCCCGGCACATGATGGATGTATTCAGGATTATGGATTTGACTGAAAAGCCCATTGAACTCGTCAAAATTGCTTTTTGTGGTAATGAATAATCCGGCAGGCGATGGAAAACCGAAAAATTTATGGCAGGAAACGGCTATGGAATCATATCGGGCTAGAGCCGGGTTGCTCTTGGATTGGTATGTGACTTCCCCTGCATGGGAGGTAAACGGCAGGTAGCCGCCGAATAATGCCGCGTCCAGATGCAGGTAACTTGTATAGCCTTTTAACGCTTCCTGAATACGGTCAACCTGATCGATAGCGCCTTTGAAGGTGGTTCCTATCGTCGCCACCACTAAAGCGGGATGAGACGGGTTATCGGCCAGCTTCTGCCGTAGGTCATTGGGGTCCATGCCGCCATCCGGCAGTGTTTCGACAAAAACTGTTTCAAGCCCCAGCAAGTCCCGTAAAATTTGTATCGAATAATGCGCTTCCTTGGTGAAATAAGCTTTCGGCAACACGCCGGTGCGCCCTTTTAAAACGGTTCGTCCCATGTACATGCCGTGCATGTTGCTGTCGGTTCCGCTGTTTGAAAGAAAGCCCCATGTGTTAGCCGGAGGAAACCCATATATCTTGCCAAATCTCAGGATGATTTCCCGTTCAAAATCGTGGGTATTGAATGGGATAGTGCTATCTTTGAAGGGATTCCCCACGTTGTTGTAGCTAAAAGTATTGATTCCCGCATCAAGCAGTTGTTGCCGCCAGGCAAAAAAGTCCTCGGATGGGGTATTCATATTGATCGGATACCCCAGCAAAAGGTTTTTCTGCTTCCTGATCCTTGCCTTGTCGGCCAGCGACAGGTTTATGTTTGAAGATGCCTCTTCCTGATTCAGCAGCCAATTGATATTTTGAGGGCTGCAACCAGCCGTAGCAGCCAGGATCCCTGCACCGCTGTAACCTAGAAATTGACGTCGTGTTAGCATGGCAAGCTCCTTTTAAAATCTGATAATTTTTCGAACGTAACTTTATCGGCTAGGTTCTGCTTCTCAAGTCCATGCACATAAGTCAAGGAAAACAGAGGCGCTTAGTGATCGGTTTCGCGTCGCCTAAAGCGCCTACTTTTGGCGCTCTACTCATATATGGACTCCTCCGTTTTGCAAGCTTTTTCTCTTTGATCGCTACGGTCAGTCAACGCAGTTGCTGCCATATATCCGGCCTGTTAATGAGGTCTTTACTACCTCTGGCCCTGATGGATTTCCGCGTGTTTTCATCTCTATCATCCTACCGGCCTCGAAGGCCCATGCGCTGAACGGATTCTTGAAAACACCGGTCCGACCTGTTTGCCATCATTTTGAAAAATGCTTCACAACTGGGGGTGTGACT
>JAUXTH010000183.1 GCA_030679035.1 Methylobacter sp.
TTTTTCCTGTCTTACCCGCCTACGGATTACATCGTGCACGGCATTAAGGGCGATATTGCCTTTAGTCTGGCGATTCAACCTGTAGGCTTTATCTTGTTGATTTCGGTGCTGGGTCTGTTCATGTCATTCGGCAAGGCGGCAGTGTACAAGCATATCCCGGTTTATTATCCCGATAACGTCGGCGCTGTCGGCGGCGCGGTCGGCATGATCGGGGGCTTAGGCGGATTCTTGTTGCCGTTGACTTTCGGTATGCTGAACGACTTGACCGGCATCTGGAGCAGTTGCTTCATGTTGCTGTTCGTATTGATGGCGACTGCGCTGACCTGGATGCATTTTTCCATCGTGCGCATGGAACGCCGCGTGGTACCTGAATTGGCCAAAATATCGAAAGATCTGCCTGAACTGAGTCATCCGTCGCCGCTGGTGCTGACCGATTGGAATCCTGAAGATAAAAACTTTTGGGAAAAAACCGGCAAGCGTATCGCAACCCGTAACCTGTGGATCAGTATCCCGGCATTGCTGCTGGCTTTTGCCGTGTGGATGGTGTGGAGTGTGGTGGTAATTAATCTGCCCAGCATCGGCTTTAGCTACACGACTAACCAACTGTTCTGGTTGGCGGCCTTGCCGGGGCTTTCGGGCGCTACCTTGCGGATTTTTTACTCGTTCATGGTGCCTATTTTCGGCGGCCGTCGCTGGACGACCATCAGCACCGCTTCGTTGCTGTTGCCGTCCTTATGGATCGGTTTTGCGGTACAAAATCCCGATACGCCCTATGTATTAATGGTGGTATTGGCCTTGTTATGCGGTTTCGGCGGCGGTAACTTCGCGTCCAGCATGGCGAATATCAGCTTTTTTTATCCCCAATCGCAAAAAGGCACGGCCTTGGGCCTGAATGCCGGTTTAGGCAATTTGGGCGTCAGTACCGTGCAGTTTGTGGTGCCTTTAGTTATCGCGGCGGGTGTGTTCGGTTCGCTGGGCGGCGAACCGCAAGAATGGATTAAGGGCGACGTGACCAAGTCGATCTGGTTGCAAAACGCCGGATTTATCTGGGTGCCGTTTATCATCGCAACCAGCATCGCGGCGTGGTTCGGCATGAACGATATTGCCTCCGCCAAAGCCTCGTTCAAAGAACAGTCGATTATTTTCAAGCGCAAACATAACTGGTTGATGTGCTGGCTTTACACCGGAACATTCGGCTCGTTTATCGGTTATGCGGCCGGTTTTCCGATGTTGATTAAAATCCTGTTCCCCGATGTCAATCCGATGCAGTACGCCTTTTTGGGGCCGCTGGTCGGCGCATTAATCCGGCCGGTCGGCGGTTGGCTGGCCGACAAGCTTGGCGGAGCCACGGTTACGCAGTGGAATTTCGTGATCATGATCGTCGCGGTGTTCTGCGTGCTGCATTTCATGCCGTCAGCAGACTATTCCGGCGATTTCCGGGGTTTCCTGACGATGTTCATGCTGTTGTTTATCACCACCGGCATCGGCAACGGCTCCACCTTCCGCATGATTCCGGTTATCTTTATGACCGAACGCTTGTGTGCGGCAAAAGGGCAGGGCGAGGAAGCCGTTGCCAAGGCCAAGAAAGATGCGGCAAAAGAAGCGGCGGCGGTGTTGGGTTTTAGTTCGGCGATTGCGGCTTACGGCGCGTTTTTTATCCCCAAGAGTTACGGTACGGCGATCAGCATGACCGGCACGCCCGATGCGGCCTTATATTGTTTTATTGCTTTTTATATGGTGTGTGTCGGCGTTACCTGGTGGTTTTACGCGCGTAAAACGGCGACTATGCCTTGTTGAGGCATGAGTATGGTTCCTAGGTTTCAGCGTCACGGTCATTAAGTTAAAGACATGATAATGATTGTGGGGGGCGACTAAAATCGCCCCCACATTAACCATTATTTTGTCTAATCCGCTTAACTTAATGACAATGAGGCAGTAGCGTGGGAATAAATTCTGCACCGCTTCAGCGGTGCGAGAAGCAGAGCGTCTCTGGTGGCATTCCCACGCAGAGCGTCACGGCCATTAAGTTAGGCTGAAAAGAAAGTGATGAC
>JAUXTH010000158.1 GCA_030679035.1 Methylobacter sp.
GTACAGGTTTATTTATATAGGGTGGCCGTTTTGCAAACCGCTGTAACCCACTAACCGCGCGGGTTGAAAGGCGATTGCGTTCACGATATGCAAGACAAATTCAGCGCGAGCGCAAGACAAATTCAGCGTAAAAAAACCATAAAATACTAAAAAATCAATGATTTAACGCAAGACAATTTCAGCGTAAAAACAAGACAATTTCAGTGTGGATAACTTTGACTATCCACATGGTAATCCACAGCCGAATAGGTCTTTGAGCAAGACAAATTCAGCGCGGATCATAGCATGGCTAGTGGCGTTATTTCGTAGGTTTCGCAGAAGGCTTCAATGTCGCCAGAAGTGCCGCATTTTGCGTTTTGGTGGCATCCAACTGGCCGCGCAATGTTGCGGCTTCTTCGCGAGCTTCAGCGGCGACCAGGCGGGCTTTATCGCATTCCGTTTCGGCCTTAGCCATACGTTCTGCGCTTCGATGGACTTCCTCCGCTGTACGTTTCCGTTGTTCAGCGTGTAATTGGTCTGAGGCCTCCGCCTTGGTGCGCGTTTCCGTCAACTCCGTGCGTAACTGCTCGATAATCGCATCTGATTTTGTTGTTTGAGTAGCAAGCGAGTTGCGTAGTTGTTCGATGGTTGAATCGGCTTTCTCTGTTTGGGCCGCCAATGTCTCACGCAATTGCTCGGTGCGGGCTTCCGCTTTCTCGGCGTGTTTTTCGGCTTCTTCAGCTCGATCATGAGCCTTGTCGCGCTCGATCCGTAAATGCTCAACTTCTGTGTGAGCATGATTAAGTTCCGCTCGAAGATCGGCCGCTCGTTTTTCGACTTCCTCTGCCTTTTGTTCGACAATGGCTACCTTTTGTTCGGAAGAGAGTAGGGCGCGTTGCACGTCTTCAAGTTGTTGCGCGGTAGTCTGAGCGGCTGTTTCGGCAACATTAACAAGCTGTTCCAGTTCCGCTATTCGAATATGAGCCGCCTCAAGCGCGGCGGCTTGAGTCTCGTAGGCCTCTGATTGCTCAACAGACAACTGTATCAAGTCGGACTTTTCCGACTCAAAAGCCGCCCTGGCGGTATCTAAGGATTCGTTAGCTAACTGTTGCGCCGTTTCCCAAAGATTTTGCCCCATACTCTGTAGGACCCCATGCAGGTTAGCCGGTAACGGCTCGCGTACAGCCTGTACTTGTTTGCGTTGGTTCTGCCGCCATTCCTGCATGGCTTCAACGACGTTATTCATGCCAGCGCGGCTACGCTGCCTAACCGCTTCGACGTTTGGATACTCTCCTGTCTCGCTTTCGGCATGAAGTTCGTCGGCGGCGTCAAAAATACGTTTTCTTACATCTGGATTTAAGGCCATTTTAATTCCCCTGGAAGACCGACTTGCGGTGTGTGTGGTAACAAATAATAATTGTAGTAGTAATATTACTATTATTATTACATTACTACAAGCATTATTCAGTGTTGCCGGTAATTTTTATTAGAAAGATGCCGCAAGGCGTCTTTCATACCGAACAACCCGCTACGCGCTTGACCTTCAAGACAACCAAGCTCAACCGCCAGCGCGTCATACTCTTTAGCCCTCGCAAGGCCTTGTCTAGCCGCCTCGATCCGAGTTGGATCACAACCAATATAATCGCGTCGCCTTGGCTCGCCTTGCCTAAGCGGATACAGCAAATAGAAATACTTTGGTTGACCGTCGCTATCCTTCCGCCAGTATTCAGAGGCATAAATCAACCCCAGCGCTTCCAGGGCAGTCATGCGCGCTGTAATGACCGTCATTTCCGACGCTAACGCCTCGATCAACGGTTTAGCCTGGCCGGCCAATTCCATTAATTCTGTAATATGTTTGTTTTTCTGATTCATACGTTACGCTCCAGATAAGACATTAAACGCCGCCACCAGCAACACCGAGAAAGACACGGTGCCGACCATGGAAGCCAAAAACAACAGCGCCAAAAACTGGACATAAACAGCCCCAGCGCCGACCGCGAGAACACCCCGTAGAATGCACATCGCTAATGCCACGATCAAATCATCAAGGTATTTCATGGATTACTCCTTTCAAGTGT
>JAUXTH010000159.1 GCA_030679035.1 Methylobacter sp.
TCGAGGGTCAGCAGAAGGGGCTCCTGCCCCACTGCTGACGCGCGGCATCCCTGCCGCGCCCCTAGCGGGCTAGTCTCGATAAAAGCTCCGGTGCTCGGCGCGGCAAACGGGAGAAATACCATCCGTGCGTAACATCAGTTACTAGCTTTACAGGGCTGAGCAATTATTTTGCTCGGCAAGGCCGTTGTGTGCGGTACCGCACGGACAAGCTGCTAATGTTGCGGTTAAGCTACATTTGAGTTTTTTTAGCAACACGAGTTGCGATTTGTGGTGTTTTCTAAGGAATGTTTCGTGAAAAGAGCAAATGAATATATAGAGTAGCTGGCGACGCAACTGAAAAAGTTACGTGTTTACACCGTAGCTAATGAAAAATTCAAGAGTTGGAGAAATCTTGCAGCGAAGCGCTGCTGGAGACCAAAGAGACAGCGGATAATATTTGGATGACCTTAACAGGCTTAGCAGGTTTCTATCTGGAAACGCCTTTTTTTGGAGTATGGCTTTTTCAGAATCGAAAAATTAAATTTTCAATTCTTGCAGGTTTGTATACCTGTTAGCGTTTGTTATTTAAGGACAGATATGCCGAGCTAGCGTGGTTTCAAAAATAAACTAGTCAAGAATGCTCATTGGATTTGCGACACAATGATGTGTTTTTATGGATACCCTTTTTTTATTACACTGAAGGAAAATATTATGTTGAAAAAAAAATTACTCACCCTTGCCGCATTAGCCAGTGTTGGGATCTTGCCGCTGGCACAGGCCGCAGATCAAATCCAGGATGATCGTTGGTATATTTCGCCTTTCGCTTCGTTCGTCAAAAGTGGTGGTGATCGTAGAGCAAGTGACGGTTGGGGGGGCGGTCTGGGCATCGGCAAGATTCTCGATAAGCATTTTAACGTTGAGGTGAAAGGCTTTTATGAAGGATTTGGCGGTGATAACGGCCCCTGGGATCTGGCTGGCGGCACGGCTGATTTACAGTATTATTTCTTTCGCGATAAATTCTCACCTTATGCTGTTGTCGCAGCAGGCGCTATGAACACTTGCGCTTCCGCTAATTGCGGTGTGGGCGTTATTGGCGAAGCAGGCGCAGGTTTTACCTACGAGCTTCACGACAACTTCTTGCTCCGCAGTGATGTGCGTTATCGTTACAATAACAATCTCAATGCTCAGGTACAACCCGGTACGGATGAATTCCACGATATGACGGTTAATGTTGGTTTTGTCATTCCGTTCGGTGACAAACCGAAATCCGAATCAAAACCGATTGCCCCAATTGCGGCTTCTACCCCGGTTGCAAGCTGCTCTACGTTGGATACCGATTCTGACGGTGTTAACGACTGCCTGGATAAATGCCCTGGAACTATCAAAGGCAGCAAGGTTAACAATGCGGGCTGCCCGATCAGACTTGTGCTGACAGGCCAACATTTCAAATATGATTCTGCGGAATTGACATTGAATGCCAAGGAACTTCTTGATGGCGTCGCTGGAAATCTTATTTCCTATCCTCAGAAAAATGATATTGAAGTGCAGGGTCATACCAGCAGCGAAGGTAGCAATGCTTATAATATGAAGTTGTCGCAACGGCGTGCGAAGTCAGTTGTTGATTATCTTAAAATGAAAGGCGTTACCAACAGACTGAATGCTAAAGGCTATGGCGAAACTCAACCTATTGCCGATAACAGAACGGAAGCGGGCAAAGCTGAAAACCGTCGTGTCGAGTTGATCTGGATCGAATATTGATGAATTGTTAAGGCCAAAAAATAGGCCGGAATTTGCTTAATGCTATAGGCACTAAAACCCGCTTTCAAGCGGGTTTTTTTATGTTAACAAGCCGGGGGGCTTGTCTGCTAAAACCGGTCGCGAGTAGTAACCATTTAGGTTTTATGTGCGATAGCGTACAGACTGCAACTGACCTTGTCGCTAGGATCACTATGGGTTTTTAGCTCGCTGTGTGATTTAAAGAGAGTTTTCTTTTCTCGGACGATTTTTTACGGCGATACCTTTATGCCACTTGACGCACTTTTTAAGAACATAACATTTTAAGGAATAACCAATGAAAACAACAAATGAGCACAAACAAAAAAAAATAGCTGATAGCGTTCTTGTTATTACCGCTTTATCTGCGGTTCTCGGTTTGGCTGGTTGCCAGAAAGAAGGCTCAGCAGAAAAGGCAGGGAAATCAATCGATCGTGCGGCTGAAAATGCTGAGCAAAAAATTGAACAAACGACAGAAAAAGCAGAAAAAAAACTTGAAGGCGCAAAGGAGTCGGTAACCGATAAAGCTGAAACAGCTGGGCAATACATCGATGACTCGGTTATTACCACAAAGGTTAAGGCGGCAATTTTAAGTAATTCTTTGCTTAGTGCATCCCATATTGACGTGACCACAGTCAAAGGCGTAGTGAAGTTGAGGGGTACGGTTGATTCCGAGCCAAGCATCAGCAAGGCGATAGAAGTGGCCAAGAGCCAGGAGAATGTGCTTTCGGTTGAAAGCAGTTTGGTTGTTAAAATTATGCCTGATAAAAAGTGATGTATTCCTGGCGTTTTTTATCAGTAGCAATATTTTAATCATAATTATCGCAACAACGTTGATTATAAAGGAGGGGGATTATTTTCAAAGTATCTACGGGTAAATTCTTTAATTAAGTGATGACTAACCCGTACCAAAATCATCAATGTTGATAAAGCTTAATGATAAGGCTCTCAAGTTCTGTTATTTGTTAACGGTCTGTTTCAACAGTAGATGATGTTCGCTCCTTCTCATCTGATGGGGCAGCTGATCGAGCCGTTACCAAGGGTTGTAATCCTGCAATTGATACAGCGGTTTCCTCTTCGGATTCAGGCAACCTTTCCTGGTAGGGATCCCAGCGGATAACTTGGTTTCTCCCTGATTCCTTAGCCACATAAAGCGCTTGATCGGCTTGATCATTTAATTCAGCAGGATTTTCTGCGTGATCAAAAATTGATGCAACGCCTAGGCTAGCCGTTACGTTCGGCCCGCCCTCGCCATAAATTCTGATTGAATCACTCATAATGCCTAGCCTGATACGTTCAGCAACAGAAATTGCGTCATTAGCAGAAAGACCCGGTAGAACTACACAAAACTCTTCGCCCCCATAACGCCCCACCAAATCATTTTTTCGGGAGTTAGAATGAAGAATATCGGCTAGAAGTTGAATAATATCGTCACCTCTTGAGTGACCATAATTATCATTTACTAACTTAAAATGATCGATATCAGCCATAAGACAGGATAACTCGGTTCCGTCTTTCTTGGCTTTGGCAAACTCTATGCCAAAAGCTTCATAAAATGCACGACGGTTTAAACATCCTGTAAGGGGGTCTCTAGTTGACAGAAAATGTAATTCTTTATTTTGTTGCGTAACTTCGATTTGAGTTGTCTCAAGTTGAGAAACCAAAGATGATAATTCGATGTTTTTTTGTTCGAGTAAAGTAACATCCTGAAAGGTTATTAATACGCCTTGGACTTTATTGTGATCTCCAAAAATAGGTGCACAATTAACCACAAACTTTTTCACCACACCTGAAGATACTGGCAAGTCCAGTTTATAGCCCATATTAGTTTTGCCGCTTTGCATTGCGCTGATCCAGGGAAATATTTCTTTAACCGTATCTTCATATTTGTCTTTCCAGTCTAATTTCGATGCTTTAATTCCCAGCAAGGAGGTAGCCGTGCGACCTAGTTTTTCCGCAAATGCTTTGTTGGCCAAAACAATCTGTTCTTTTTCATCAAGGATCAATACACCTTCAGCTAATGTGTCAAATGCAGCATTAACTCTTTCTGGAACCACTGCTGTGGGATCTAACTGTTTTAAAGTTCGTAAAACAAAAAACAAATAAGCAAAAAAACCGAATATTAAAATAAACAGCGCCAATTTGTAGATAGATGAACTAATATTGCCTGGAAATTTATCGTAGTCCAGCGGTGCAAATTTTAATTCAACGGTTCGCCAGGTCTTGCCCTCTTTAATAATAGGAACCAATATGTTGGTAGCCGTTGATTTTTGACTGTTGTAGTCTCCCCATTGCTCAGCATGATTACCCACATGAAAAACCAGATCGCCGTCATTATTTCGTATACCGGCTGTTAAAATGGCGTTATCTCTATTAACAATGACTTCCAGAAAATGGTAAAACTGACTTTCAGCGTTAACGGCTATAATTGAAAATTGTATCGCTAATGATTCGCTGAGTAATTTTCTGGCTCTCAATTCTGCCTGACGCTCATTGGGTGCAAAACCAATCAATTCTCCGATAAGCAATAGACTGATAGTCAATAATACCAGAGTAAAACTTATGCGCATGGCGGGCAAAAGATAGGAAATTTTTTTAGTTAATTTATTCATCAATTAAAGAACATTGGCGTTAAGCAAGCTAAATTATTCATATTTATACGTGCTATTTCACTCAAGGGACAAACACTACAATTAAACATCAGCCATTATCATGGTGTGTTGACTGAGAAAACAACCGTTCAGCTTTATCGTTAAGGATCTCATCGTCTAAATGCTCTTTAATTTTAGACTTGGCTGATTCAGCTGAGTTCTTAGAGGCAATAAAAATTGGTAGTGGATCAAATCGTTTTAATAGCGGAATTGATGAAAGTAAACTCGCTAATACTGATCCAGTACGCAACGCCCAGCGAACAAAACCGGCTGTTAAAGTCACTGTAGATAGTGCAACCACATTAATTTCTAAAGTGTTGCGGTATAACTCGCTGTCATCAATTTCATCCCTCATGGTCTCTATGTGTTGCCATAATGCCTGCTCTTCACGTTGAGTAACAATACGACTCATGTCAACAGTATAGTCAGCCTTTGAATTTGCCAACAAATCTCTAAAATTATTTGCCAACCTGACTTCCCTGGGCTGCTTTATTATTGATTGTGGCTGTTCGCTATTTTTGGCGGAAGTGATTATTTGTTGATCGGCATCGATAATTACGGCATCCATTGCATGGGAAATAACGTCAGTAGATAAAATGATTTTATTACTCAGCGATGCCCCCTTATCAAAAATATGTTCATTGCCGGACCTTGTAATATCAACATAATTTATACCAGCCGTATTATTGAAAGAGCCATGTGGCATATCAATAGGCATGGAGGTAACAGCCCCATTAATGTTGCCGATGTTGACGGGCATATCAATAGGCATATCGATGGATCCAAACTTGACGGCGGGCGGTGCAGTGACCACAGCAGTGGTCACCGAACTCATCACCTCAAGGGTGCCATGACCGTCGGTATAGCTGGCGGTCACGGTTAGGGTCTTGCCGACCTCGGCTTCGGTTAATACATAACTGCTGCCGGCGGCGCCACTGATTGCAATACCGTTGGCCCGCCATTGATAACTAACCGTGCCTAAACCGTCGGCATCGGCAAGGGAATGGGTGGCGCTCAGGGTCTGGCCTTGGGTGGCGGTGCCGGTAATGGTGACCGCGCCGGTCGGGGCGTTGTTGACGGCGATGCCGGTGATCGCCTTGCTGCCGGTGACAGCCGCGGCCACGCCGTCGCTGACGCTGGTGGAGATGGTGAAGCTGCCGTTGTAGTTCAGGGCCGGTGTGAAGGTTAAGCCGGCGAGCAAGGTGTTGACATCGGCGATGGCGCCGCCGGCGGTCCAGACGCCCGCGACGAAGGTCGACGTGACCCCGTTGGAAACGCCGGTGCTCAAGCTGCCCGCGGCAACATCCGACAAGGTCAGGGTGGCGGTGACGTTGGCGCTGTCCACGTCGCTGATCACGATGTCGGTCAGATTCAACGGTGTGTCTTCGGTGTAGGTTTCGGCGGCGCCCAGGTTGGTCGCGGTCGGCGCGTCGTTGACGGCGGTGCCGGTCATCGTCTTGCTGCCGGTGACAGCCGCGGCTACGCCGTCGCTGACGCTGGTGGCGATGGTGAAGCTGCTGTTGTAGTTCAGGGCCGGTGTGAAGGTTAAGCCGGCCAGCAAGGTGTTGACATCGGCGATGACGCCGCTGGCGGTCCACACGCCGGCTGCAAAGGTCGAAGTGACTCCGCCCGAAGTGCCGGTGTTCAAGCTGCCCGCGGCAACATCCGACAAGGTCAGGGTGGCGGTGACGTTGACGCTGTCCACGTCGCTGATCACGATGTCGGTCAGATTGAGCGCGGTGTCTTCGGTGTAGGTGTCGGCGGCGCCCAGGTTGGTTGCGGTCGGCGCGTCGTTGACG
>JAUXTH010000160.1 GCA_030679035.1 Methylobacter sp.
CGCTTAAATAAGCTTGGATTTTATAATCACTGGCTGATCAATTGCGTATAAATGTGGTTATTTTAAATTTCAGGTTATTGGAGCCGCGACTTTAGTCGCGGCAGTAGTTATATTTCCTTCACAACTGGCGTTATGACTCGTGCGCGACTGAAGTCGCGGCTCCGTTTATGTTTTTCCCTGATTTTTAAAGCAGAACTTAAAATCACTAAGCAGAAATTTGCACATATCGCTTTATTTAAGCGCGATTGCCCTACAACCTCATGTTCAGCATATAAGTGAACCTCTAAGTTATGCGATAATAAGTCAATAAAACTAATAAATGCCTTATGGCTAATAAATAAGGAAACACCATGTTCTCATTGCAAACCATCTTCGGTAAAGGCGATAAATTTTATGGCTTGCTTGAAGCCAGTGCCGAGTCTGCGCGCTCGTCGACTAAGGCGTTGATCGAACTTCTAAGTACGCCGGCGACGCAACAATCATTGGAAAAGTTTAAACAGGCGCGTCGCCGGGAAAAGGATTTATTCGCACAAATCAGCGAGGAATTAGTCAATACTTTTGTTACTGTGCTCGACCGTGAAGATATTGAAGCCCTTAACGGCGCTCTTTACAAAATCCCTAAAGTCGTGGAAAAGTTCGCGGAGCGCTATACGCTGGCCGTGGGCCGTATTGGCGATGTGAATTTCACCAGCCGTGCCAAAATGCTGGAACAAGCCTGCGAAGTCTTGGAACAAATGGTCGGACTGTTACGTAAAGGGATGGATTTGGATGAAATCAAAAAATTAAACGATCAGTTGCAAACCATTGAAGCCGAAGCGGATCGTCAAATACTTGAGTTGTATCGGGATGCCTATGACAATGAAACCGACCCGATCCGTTACTTAGTAAAAATGGATCTGTTTGAAATCCTCGAAAAAGCGATTGACCGTTGCCGTGATGCGGGCAATGTCGTTTACCACATCGCCTTAAAAAATTCATAAAAGGGTTATCATGCTGACCATGCTCTTGCTTGTCATTCTGGTAGCGCTGGTATTCGAGTTTATCAACGGCTTCCACGACACCGCGAACTCCATTGCCACCGTTGTTGCCACCAAAGTATTAACGCCAACTCAAGCGGTAATACTCGCCGCAGTTACCAATCTGGTCGGTGCGTTATCGGGTACGGCTGTGGCCAAAACCATTTCGTCGGGATTGGTCGATACCGGCATGGTGAATATCACTTCCGAAGTCTTGATCTGTGCGCTGACCGGCGCGATTATCTGGAATCTTATTACCTGGGCATTGGGATTGCCGTCTTCTTCCAGCCATGCCTTGATCGGCGGCTTATGCGGCGCAGCGCTTGCCGCCGGAAACAATAATTTCGATGTTTTGATATGGTCAAAAACGGCGGTAGTCTGGACGGAAAATAAGGGCTTGCTTTGGAAAGTAGTGATTCCCATGGTCAGTTCGCCGGTTGTCGGTTTTACCTTGGGTGTCGTTATCATGGGCGGCTTGATGGCTATCATTAGCGGCATGAATTCCGCAGGTGGTGTCTTGGAACGCATGGCGCGTCCAAAATGGGTTAATGCTGTGTTCGGCAAGGCTCAGCTTTTGTCGGCCGGTTATATGGGATTTGCGCATGGCAGCAACGATGCGCAAAAAACTATGGGCATCATCGCTTTAGCCATTTTTACCGCTAACAGTGCCGGTACGCTCGATCAGTTACCGCAGTGGGCTGAATTCTTACGGCCGGATGGCGGAGAAAAAGACATCGACACCTGGATCGCCTGCATTTGCGCTTTGGTCATGGCGCTGGGCACTGCGGTAGGCGGGTGGCGTATTATCAGGACTCTCGGGCACAAGATGGTCAAGTTACACCCGATACACGGTTTCGCAGCGGAAACCAGTTCAGCAACCATTCTGTTGACCGCCGCCCATTTCGGCATGCCGGTTTCCACTACGCATAGCATTTCAACAGCGATTATGGGCGTAGGTTTTGCCAAGAATCCTCACGCGCTTAAACT
>JAUXTH010000165.1 GCA_030679035.1 Methylobacter sp.
AGAAAAGCACAGCCCGTTAATTCATGAACATAACCAGTCTCAGCTTCAACGAAAATCACACGACTTATATCATCACTGCCGCTCCCGCTAGACACCGTAATGGTGGCCGCCGCGCCAGGGCGACCAAGGCCATCGAATGTAACGGTGTTAAACCCGATTACGGTGACGCCATTCGGCAAAGGATCGCATTGCTCACCGGTTACTTGCACACCATTTACCGCACAACCACCGAAAGGATTCACCGAGAAAGTTACTGCGTGTGTGGTCCGCCTCGCAATCGCAAGCTTCTGCGCCAATCTAATCGAAGACTTGATTACCTCAGCATAACCGCCGGCAGCATGGCTGGTAAAATTGAGCCGGGACGCCGCATAAGTCGACAGAATACCGATGATAACCATGACCATGATCAACTCTATCATCGTAAAGCCTTTACAGCGCTTAATCATGCGACACCGATTCTAATAGTTTTTGCGCTGTTTTGGATTGCGGCCGTTTATGCACCAGCAGCTGAGCCTGTTCAATGGCTTTAGCGCGTTCGCCTACAAAGTCCAGGCAACGCACATATTCCATTTGTATCTCATCCGAATACGGTTGCAGGCTTTTGGCTTGATTTATCCAGGTCATGATGTCCTGATGGGTGGCCGGTTGTTTAAGCTGCGCTCCATACTGGCGATGCAGCGCGATTTTCGCCAGCAAATTATTGACTTCAAACGGGTTAACTTCAAGCCCTTTGCTAAAAAGGGCTGCGCTTTTTTCCAGCAATTCGGGTTTTGCCTGGACAATGCCCAGATTTCGCCAAATAATGCCCTCCCGCCAGTAGTAGTTAGCATCACGCTGCTGCAACGACCGCGCCACGCCATGCCAATACAAACCGCGTTGCGCGTCGCCTTGCTGTAATCGATGCAAGCCATAATCGGCGGAAATCGCGGCAAGAGCGGGCAATCCCAGCCATGTCATCAGGCCGATCAGCAACGCGTTACTGATAAAACCGACACGCAAACCTAAAAACTGTTGCCTCGTTATTTTTGGCAGCTGCCAATCCCCTGCCCCCATATCGATAAACTGTTG
>JAUXTH010000171.1 GCA_030679035.1 Methylobacter sp.
CGACGGGCATTGCAAATCAAACCGGATTACGCGGAAGCGCATAGCAACCTGGGTAACACCCTAAAGGATCTAGGTCAGCTGGACGAGGCCGAAGCCAGTTACCGGAGGGCGCTACAGCTTAAGCCGAATTTTGAGACGGCC
Source organism: Methylobacter sp. (assembly GCA_030679035.1). Lineage (GTDB taxonomy): Bacteria > Pseudomonadota > Gammaproteobacteria > Methylococcales > Methylomonadaceae > Methylobacter_A. Next base: position 142 of record JAUXTH010000171.1, read on the forward strand.
TTCAGTAATTTGCTATTCACCTTGAATTACCACCCGGACAAAAGTGGCGAGGAAATATTTGAAGTCTACCGGGACTATGATGCCCAGTTTTGTCTGCCGTATCACAGTCAGTGGCAACCGCATGGCAACGACCCTGAGCCGAGCCGCCGCCTGAAGGTAGGGTATGTCTCCCCGGATTTTCGTCAGCATTCGGTACGGCATTTTCTGGAACCCTTATTGGCCCATCACGACAAACAAGCCGTTGAAGTATATGCATACGCCGATTTGGCTCGTGAAGATGCGCTGACGGCCCGTTACAAGACTTACGTGGATCAATGGATACCCACCCGAGGATTGTCCGATGCCGTGTTATCCGAGCGCATCCGTGCTGACGGGATAGACATACTGGTAGATCTGGCTGGACATACAGCCCAAAACAGACTGCAAGTCTTTGCCCGCAAGCCGGCGCCGGTATCGGTGTCGTGGCTGGGTTATGGCTGCACCACGGGACTGACTGCCATAGATTATTATCTGGGTGATGAAGCTAGCACTCCTTATGGGTGCGAGAAGGTATTTTCAGAGCAGCCTTGGCGCATCGAACTCCCTTCCTTCGTCTATCGGCCTGAGGAAGGTGTGGGTGAGGTCACTGCACTACCGGCACTGGAGCGGGGGTATGTGACATTGGGTACACTTACACGAGCTGTCCGCATCAACTATCGAACGCTACGTGTTTGGGCGGAACTGCTGAAGCGGATACCCGGCTCACGTTTGGTCATCGACAGCGGAAGTTTTAAGAGTCCATTGATGCAAGAGAGACTGGCAGAAGAATTTGTGGCGCGGGGAATCGGGCGTGAGCGGCTGGAGATTGGCTATCACAGCCCGCCTTGGGATACCCTGCGAGGGATCGACATCATGCTGGACTGCTTTCCGCATAACTCGGGCACGACACTCATTGAAAGCCTATACATGGGTCTGCCGTTTGTGACGTTGGCAGGGCGGCCGAGTGTGGGATGTCTGGGCAAGATGGTACTGGAAGGTCTGGGGCATCCTGAGTGGGTAGCAGGCAGTGAAGAAGAATACATTGATATTGCGGTAGGGCTGGCATCCGACCTTGGGCGGCTGGCGCAATTGCGCGCCGGGCTGCGGGATGAAATGCGAGCCAGCGCTTTGATGGATGAGCGTGCGTTTGCCAGAAAAGTTGAAAATGCTTACCGTGAGATGTGG
>JAUXTH010000173.1 GCA_030679035.1 Methylobacter sp.
AAGCCAAGCCAAGCCAAGCCAAGCCAAGCCAAGCCAAGCCAAGCATAAAGATACCAGATTGAGATTTTAAATACTAAAGTTTCTAGGGTTGTTTTGCCCACATAGCAGTCGAGAAGTGGTTACACTAAGTCCTATACAGCCGAATTTAGAGGGGCTGCGGTTAGGTTGGTGAATGAATCAGATAAGTCCATCGCCCAAAGGATCAAAGACTTTGCGATCAAGGCAGTCAATATGCCTCGGAAAGTCTTAATTAAAGCAGCACGGCATCAGGCAGAGCATGAGCCGAAAAGGCAACTGTTGGGATAATGCGGTTTCAGAAAGCTTCTTTCATATCCTGAAAACCGGGCTTATACATCATCAGACCTATCAAACTCAAACTCAAACTCAAACTGAGGCGACAGGCTGTGTTTGAGTATATTAAGGTCTTTTACAACCGGCAGCGACTACATCAGTCAATGAATATTTGTCGCCGGTAGACTACGAATTGCAGCGCAAAGCTGCTTAACCGTGGGGCCGGAAAAGTGTTGACACAGCAGGCATCGAACCTTATTTTATTGGACTATTCTGTTGCTTTTTGTTTGAGGCGATTCTCAACGGCTCAGTGCGCAACATTAATTATAATGTATAATTCATAGATGTAAGTGCTTGTGTCTACAGGGGATGCTAAATTGCATCAGCTCTAAATGGGCTTTTTAAAAGGCTCTGTCACCTAAATAATCTTTAATTTTAGAGGGAAAATTATTGTGATGTTTCCATATTTGTTATGACGGCCTTGATACCTATGAAATCCCCATTGATATCGTTATTATTGCCTACGCGAGGGCGTCCGGCACTTGTAGAGCGCTTTCTCAAAAGTATAGTTGATACAACGAAATACCTAGATCAGGTTGAGGTCATACTGTACATTGATGATGACGATATTGGCAGTCATCATCTGGACAGTGCGGATGTGCAAATTGTAAAGATTATCGGGCCGGCATTATCCATGGGGGACTATAACAGCGCTTGTCTCGCGCAGGCGCAAGGCGATATTATTATCCTCGTTAATGATGATGTGGTGATTGGCACTCATGGGTGGGACAAGAAGATCGCTGAACTGGATGCGAGTATCCCAGATAAAATTTACCTGGCCTATGCTAACGACCTGTTTAAAAAAGGTGATTTTTGTACCTTCCCGATACTTTCGCGGCGTACTTGTGAATTATTGGTAGAGCCTTACCCAAAGGAGTATAAAGGCGCGTTCATCGATACCCATCTGCTCGATCTTTTCAAGCGGCTTCAACATGCAGGCTATGACCGCATTCATTACTTGGGTGATGTGGTGTTCGAGCATCTGCACTACCGGTCAGGAAAGGCACCCTACGATGAAACGTATGGAAAGCGTGGTCGTTTTGCTGATGATTCGATCTTTTTGGCTTTGATCAACTCTCGCCAAAAAGCGGCTGATCGATTGCTGAGGATATTGCGTGATGGCGAGACTCAAGTTCCCTATAGCCCTGAGCCTAGTGCAACAGTAAAGGTTCCAGAGACACTCTTCAAGGCAATTGCAGAGTACACCCATGATTTCCTATTTGACCGTGGCTTACCTTTACGATGGAAATCTTTTCTTTGGGTATGGTTTATCGGCAGATATATGGCGGAACGTGGAATGCTGAGACCATTTGTTCGTTAAGCGCTTTGCATGAAGTTTGCCGGCAATACACCTGAAATTTAATTGCATGAGATGCGCCTAAAAAGAAAACTAACTTCTCGTCGTCAGGAAAGCCCTGAAATATTTGTCGCGAGCTTGGAAGCTGGACTCGAAGTGCTGGCAGCAAGTCGGCCGAATGGCGATGTGGCGAACAAGATTGGCACCTACATGGTGGCCGTATTGGCGCAGCGTCACGGAATTCCGTTTAATGGGGATCCGCTATCCACGATTGATTTGCCTTCTGATGGTGCCGCCACTTCTATTGCCGATGAGGTAACTGGATTTAGGGAGTGTCAGTGGTCGGGGAAGGGGGGGCAGGTTCGCAATCCGGCTTTTGACGTGTCGCCAACACAGCGGGTTACTGCCCTGATCACGGAAAAAGGTGAGGTCAAGTTAAGCGAACAGGGAAAGTATCGCCTGTTTATTCAATACAACTAACTAAGCTTAGTTTCATGGGGGGGCTGAGGTTCATTTTAGCGTTATCGGTTGTTTTCCATCACATTCCTGGGCAACCATTTATGTTGTTGCACGGTGGCGTTGCCGTAGAAGCCTTTTTCATAATCTCAGGTTTTTATATGGCTTTCGTGATTAATGAAAAATACGCTACAACAAATGCCCCATGGGTTCTCACCTTCTACTTAAATCGAATACTACGTCTATTTCCCGCTTATCTCATCGCCTGTGCGGTCAAACTTTATTTTTGCAATTCTTCTCACACGCCTAATGTGTTTTCTACGCACAATGATGTTACTCCACAGGCACAGGCTGTTTTAATTTACCTAAATATATTTATTGTAGGGCAGGATCTATGGCAAATGCTTATAGATCATACCTCGCAAGGAATTCCAAATGTGGTAATAGACCGCACTGTAGCGTTTTTCGATGCAAGTTCTCTGAACAGGGTTTACCTATTCATCAGTCAAGCGTGGTCGTTAAGTGTCGAAATAATGTTTTATGCACTAGCTCCTTTTGTCGTTTTATCAAAACGCCGTGTGCTACTTTTTTTCCTAGCATGTCTAATGGTCAGATTGTATTTTCTCCAGAATAGCGATATTTTTCCGAATGATCCATGGCGTTCCAGATTTTTTGTCTGTAATTTTCCATTGTTTTTTCTTGGTGTCATGAGCTACTGGATATATACCAAAGCGAAAGATCTGAAGTCATCGAAATACATGGGTATGGTTGCACTTTTAGTGGGTACCGTGGGTATGGTTTTTAGTGTATGCAAATTCGATGGCGCATTTCTTTTCTCGGGTTCAGAGAACTATGATCAACCACGCCTCTGGTTTTTTTATATAGCGCTGGCACTGGCTATACCTTACCTGTTTATTCTTTCCAAGCAATCGTTAATTGATGGATATATAGGGGAGCTTTCTTATCCGATATACCTTGTGCATGGATTTGTCATAAGAAATGTGGCGCTACATTTTCCTCTGTATTCGCCTGTTACTGTTATGCTTATCATTACAGCATTATCTATTGTTATTTCTGTAGTGCTTTACATTTTGGTGGATAGACCCGTAGATAAATTCAGGCATAAACTGAGTACTAAAACATATACGGAAAAAACGAGAAAATTAATAAGTAGGCTGGCTCTTGGTTTACCGGTATTGCTCGTCAGCATTGTTTTCCTTATTCAAGCATAACCAATAGTTGAAAGTTCTCAGTCAATAAACTTAGAAGAAAATTAAATACTAACACCTATGCACTGTTTTTCTACAAAGCGCCCCGCGCTGTTTCTCGATCGGGATGGAATCATTAATGTCGAAACAAACTATGTTTACCGCATTGATGATTTCGTATTCATTGACGGAATATTCGATCTTTGTCGTAATGCCATGGCTGTGGGTATGGCGATTGTGGTAGTGACCAACCAGGCTGGAATTGGTCGTGGTTACTATACGGAAGCTCAGTTTCATGAGTTGTCGAACTGGATGTGCGAACGTTTCGCCGAAGAAGGTGTCGCGATTGATGCTGTCTATTACTGTCCCTATCATGCTGTTTATGGTATTGGAAAATATAAGGTAGATTCCTTTGATCGCAAACCTAATCCTGGCATGATCTTGCGTGCCAGGGATGAGCTAGAACTATTACTTGAGGACTCTATTCTAATAGGAGATAAAGCTTCCGATATTGCAGCAGCACGAGCGGCGAAGGTGGGTAGGGCGGTATTGATGGCTTCTGAACATGTTGTCGTCACCCCCAAACCGGATTTGCAAGCTGAATCTTTATCCGCAATTAATGTAATGCTGTTTGCCCAATCTTAGTGTTTCGCCACTATGTTGTAGAAAAAAAGTAAATGACCAAAATTTTTATGATTATTTGATAGTGGGTGGCAGGCATTGTCGGCTTGACTGTTGCCTGATCAGTTTTGACGCTGTTTAGTGCCAAATTCAAGCACCAATTGACATCTATAAAACTACAATTCATCGGATCTGGTTATTTGCCCTGCCCAATAAGCTAATTTGACGACAACTAATGAGATAGAGTGTAATGGCACCTTGTTTTTACGCTTCGGGGGTAACAACATGCACTGATTCAGGTGGCAGATTTTGCTATGGGCTACGATGTGGCACGGGGACTTTTATGACGACATTACTTTGGCTACAAACCGGCTCCTGCGGTGGTGACACTATGTCGCTTCTGTGTGCGGATAGCCCGTCACTGGAAGAACTCGTGGATGAATACAGCATCGAGATGCTCTGGCAACCCTCTTTGTCCATAGAGCCGACGAGTAGGCTGGACACGTTGATCGAGGCGATTATCGCCGATCAACAAGCCCTCGACATTTTATGCATTGAAGGCAGTATCATCACCGGGCCCAATGGCTCAGGCATGTACGATCCGTATCGCGGACGCTCCAAAATGAGCCTGGTCAGGGAACTGGTCGAAAAGGCTGAATACGTTGTCGCCATGGGTACTTGCTCGTCATACGGCGGTGTTCATGCCGCGCCGCCCAATCCGACCGACTGTCTCGGCTTGCAGTTCGACAAACAATCTCCAGGCGGGTTGTTGCCGAGCGAATGGCGCTCGCGCAAGGGCCTGCCGGTCATCAATATCTCGGGCTGTCCCGCTCACCCCAATGCGATGACCAAGACGCTGGCCATGCTGGCTTCCGGACTGCCAATAGAACTCGATCATATTAACCGGCCCAAGGCTTTTTTTAATACCACTGTGCATCAGGGTTGCACCCGCAACGAATATCATGAGTACGACGTAGAAGACACCGAGTTTGGCGATAAGGCCTGCATGTTCTTTAATTTGGGCTGCCAGGGACCGGTCACGATGGCCATTTGCAATACCGAGCTCTGGAATGGCCGCAGCAGCAAGACCAGGGCAGGGGTGCCGTGTTTCGGCTGCACTTCCCCCGAATTTCCGCTGACTCAGGATCTGTTCCTCACTGAAAAAATCGGCACCATTCCGGTACATCTGCCTCTGGGCGTGGAACGGGCCAATTACATGGCTTACAAAAGTCTGGCTCACGATGCTGCTCCCGACCGGGTGCTGAACAAGACGATGGATCATTAACCATGACCAGACGAACCATTCAAATCGACCTTAACCGGGTCGAGGGCGATCTCGATTTTCAGCTGGAACTTGAAGACAATAAAGTCGTCGATGCCCGTTGTATCGGCTCCCTCTACAGGGGGTTCGAACAAATCCTCCTGAGCCGTAAACCCAAGGACTCTTTGGTGATTACGCCCCGTATTTGCGGCATCTGCGGCACCGCGCAATTAAATGCCGCGGTGCTTGCACTGGAAAATATCGGCCATATTCCCGTGCCGCCCGCAGCCATTCGCATCCGCAATCTGTGCTTGATGGCCGAGACAGTACAAAGCGACCTGCGGCAATCCTTTATGTTCTTCACTGCCGATTTTTGCCACTCCAAATACGTCGATCGGCCGTTTTATGAAAAAGCACGGACAGCTTTCCTGCCGTTTAAGGGTTGGGTTCACCGTGGCGCTCTCGAATACTCACGGCAAATGGTCGAAATTATTGCCCTGTTTGGCGGCCAGTGGCCGCATTCATCCTATATGTTGCCGGGCGGTGTGACGACCCCTGCGAGCAATCGCCACATTATCGACAGCCTGTCCATCCTCAACAAGTTAACCCGATGGTTTGAGCAGGCCGTCATCGGAACAGATCTGGATTCCTGGCTGGCTATACAATCCGCCGACGAATTCTTTACATGGCTAACGGCGAAGGATGCCCACGCAGACAGCGCCATCGGACTGTTTACGCTTATAAGCCGCGACATAGGCCTGCAAGACGTAGGGTTCGGCACTCCGCATATGATCAGCTATGGCGCTTATGACGACCCGGACGATGCAGGGACTTTTTCACCGCATCGTAAACACTTGTTCAGGTCCGGTTTTCTCAATGGCGATACGGGCAACATCGAGCCTTTCGAGCAAGCCGAAATTACCGAGCATGTACGCTATTCCTGGTTTCAGCCGTACTCGGGCGGGCGCCATCCGTTTCAGGGACAAACCATCCCTGATTATCAACCCCATTCCGATCGCTATACCTGGTGCAAAGCGCCCCGCTATCAAAATAAAGTCGTACAAACCGGTCCTCTGGCGGATGCGTTAATCGACGGCGAGCCGCTGATCCGCTCGTTATATCAGGCGGAGGGCGGCAATGCCTGGCTGCGCCAGTTTGCCCGCTTGCATCGCACTGCCCGGCTGCTGCATAAAATGCGGGAAATACTGCACGAACTGGCCGCACAACCTAACGCTCCGCACATGATTACCCCCAACGAGAAAGAAATCCCCGATGGGGAAGGCTTTGGGCTGGTAACGGCGGCGCGCGGCGCACTGGGTCATTGGGTGCAAATCACCGATGGCGTTATTAGCCGCTATCAAGTCGTTACGCCAACCGCCTGGAATGCCTCGCCCAAAGACAGCGAAGGCCGACACGGACATTGGGAAAGCAGTTTGCTTGGATTGACCGTTGAAGATCCGGACGACCCGGTGGAAATCGGCCATATTATCCGCTCCCATGATCCCTGTCTGGTCTGCACCGTGCATCTACTCGATACGGGTAAACCCATGACCGTATGGCCTTAAGCCATGAGTACACACCACATCATTTGTTTTGGCAACGAACTGCACGGGGATGACGGCTTCGGTGCCCGCATCTACGCCCAGCTCTGCCAATTGACATGGCCGGAAGATGTCGAAGTGTTCAATGCGGGCATCGCCGGACTCAATGCATTACGGTTTTTTGAGGATTGCAGTCAGGCGATTCTGGTCGATGCCCTGGCCAACTTCGGCAATGTTGGAGAGGTTTTCCTGTTAAGGCCGGAAGATTTGGCTGACAGACCGGAGCAGCTCACCGGCCATGGACTGGGACTTCCGTATTTGCTGGAAGCTATCAAAGTCATCAGGGAGCCGCTACCGGATATTTTGATTGTGGGAGTCGAAATAGCAGCCGTAACCCCCTTTTTCCCCGGTCTCTCCGATAAAACCGAACAGGCCGTATCCAAAACCGTCCAATTGATACGGGGTCTTTTGTCAGAATGAACTGTCAAAGTCAAAATCTTCGTGATGCTATCGTCGAATCGGTAATATTCCTCGACTTAGCTGATCCACCACGCTGGAAAGGCCGCTTACAATTACCCGGTGAGCATTGCCCTATCGATATTCTGATTTTCAGCATTCAGGGCGAATTTCAGGGTGTTCCCGCACTCTGCCCTCATGAAGGTTGCGATCTGACGCATTGTTCGCTGCTCAATGAAAATATCCTAGTTTGTCCGGCTCACAGTAAACGCATTGATTTAAAAGTCTCCGAATTTCGTGTCAAAGAACACGACGGTCAATTTTTGGTATCCCTGAATGAAACCGGCCTTTTGGGAACAGCTGAAAATCCGACCGAAATGATCTCCGGCAGGGAGGGTTCCGAAACTATGCTTCAACTGCGGGAGGAAATCGATAAGTTAAGGCTGGCCAATCTGAAACAGGAAAGGCAAATTCGCGTCATCACCCAAAGTATGGATGCCATGCTCAGCGAATCGGAACAGCAAAAGGTAAAACTCAAAGAAAAGGTGCAACAGCAGCAAGCCTTCAGCCTCTTTGTTGATCGCGTCATGGATACTATTGATGATCTCCTGATCGTCATTGATACGGAAGGTAGGATTCTACGGCTGAATACGGCGGTGGAGCGCGAACTCGAACTTACCGAAGCTGAATTACTGGGAACCGGTATCGATGACTTGCTGCCTCCCCTCGAACAACAGCACCTCGCAGAGCGATTGCCGGGGTTGTCCTGGCCGATCCGATCCGTGCTGTTGGAAACCGTCCGGCTTAACGGATACTATACCGGTGAACATGAGCTCCTAGGCAAAAACAGGAGCAACTCAAAATCCATCTATTGGCTGAAGAGCAGTTTGCTGCATTCGGAGCAGGGAAAACTGGAAGGCGCGGTTGTGACAGCCTTGAACATTACTGAGTTGAAAGACCGGGAAATCCAGCTGCAACTGAGCGCCAAGGTCTTCGAAAATAGTAGCGAGGCGATTTTCATTACCGATCCGCAGGGCACTATCATTGAGGTCAATGCGGCATTCTGCTCAATCACCGGCTATGAGCGCTCAGAAGTTCTGGGCAGAAACCCCCGCATATTGAAATCAAAGCTGCATGATCAGCCGTTTTACAAACAGCTATGGCGATCCTTATTAAATGAAGGGGGATGGAAAGGAGAAATCTGGGATCGCCGAAAAAATGGCGAATTTTGCCCGATGTTGCTCAGTATCAACGCCGTCACTGACAAACGAGGCCAGCTAACTCATTATGTAGCGATCTCCACGGACATCAGTCATCAGAAACAAGCGGAACAGGAACTCAAACAACTGGCGTACTATGATGTACTCACCAATCTTCCCAACCGATCCCTGTTCAAAGATCGATTTGAACACGAAATCTTTTTGGCACAACGCAATAATACCCGTCTCGCATTGTTCTTTCTTGATCTGGATCATTTCAAGGATGTCAACGATACAATCGGGCATTGGGCCGGCGACTGTTTATTGCAGATCATCGCAACGCGGATTCAAAGCTGCTTACGTAAAACAGATACCGTTTCTCGTCTGGGTGGTGACGAGTTTACTATCATCTTGCCCGGATTAACCGGCATCACCGATGCCACCGAGCTTGCCCAAATACTGATCGATGCCATGGCACAACCTGTGCAAATTAAAGAGCACATAGTTTATGTCGGCGTCAGCATCGGCATTGCCATCTTTCCCGATGATGGTAATGATTTCTACACTCTGACCAGGCATGCGGATACCGCTATGTATGCCTCCAAAGCAAAAGGTCGAGGTATGTTTCAGTATTTCGAAGCGGGTATGAACGAGGCCGCACACCAGAGGCTATTACTGGAAAACGCATTGCGATTGGCCATAGAACAGGAAGAATTCCAACTTTATTACCAGCCCAAAGCCGATAGCAATTTAACCCGTATAACCGGCGCCGAAGCGTTGATCCGCTGGAGACGTCCCGGCTTCGGAATTATACCGCCGGATCGTTTCATCGCTATCGCCGAGGAAACCGCTTTAATCATTCCGCTCGGAAAATGGATACTGAAGACCGCCTGTTTGCAAGCCAATGCATGGGCCGACAAACTGGCAGGCTTCCGACTCGCTATCAATCTCTCGCCCCTGCAACTTCTGGCTGATGATTTTATTGTTGTTCTCGACTGCATTCTGGCTGAAACCGGTACGAATCCCGAATGGATTGAATTGGAAGTGACCGAAGGCTTGATCATGCACGACATCGAAAAAGCGACCGAACGATTACATCAAATCCGGGAGCGAGGTATTCACATCGCCATGGACGACTTCGGCACCGGCTATTCATCGTTATCCTATTTGCAGAAATTGCCCATCCAGAGCCTTAAAATCGACAGATCGTTCATCGAGGCTTATGTCAATGACTCCGCATCGAGCGAGGCTGCATTTATCAAGACCATCGTATCTCTGGGGCAAGTTTTGAATATGAAGGTTGTCGCCGAAGGCGTAGAAACCGAATCTCAGTTGGCGCTGTTACAGTCTTACGGCTGCGACGAGATTCAAGGATATTATCTTTCACCTCCGCTGCCTGCGGATGAATTTCAGAGACGCTGGATTGATCATGGCGTTGTTGAATGAATCAAATCTACCGTTGCTTGATTAACAAGGCCACGCGGGAAAGTGCTCCTGCCTGGGGAAAATTACCAAGGATGAATCTGCGCCATACATGTGTGCAATAACTCGTAAAGTAGAGGGCAGGGATAGCCATGCATGAACTCTCCCTACTTGAGAGTGTGCGGGAAATTCTCGAAAATAATGCGCTGAGCCGGAAATTCAGTAGAGTAACCAAGGTGACTTTGGAAGTAGGCAGGTTTTCCAACGTTGAGCCGGACGCATTACGTTTCTGTTTTGACGTTGTCATGAAAGATTCTTTAGCGGAAAATGCTGAGTTAATTATTTCCGAACTCAATGGACTTGGGATTTGTCAGCAATGCCAACAGCAATTAGAAATGAAAACGTTGTACGATACTTGTGTCTATTGCGGCAGCCATTTTGTTAAGGTCATACAGGGCGCAGAAATGAAGATTAAAGATGTAATTGTTTTCTAAACTTACTGTAATGCTGCTCTCCTGCTAATGCGCTAGCAATACATTCAGATTGCAAAGGGGAGGGCTGACGATCTTAGATGATCTCTGAAGAGGGGGCTAAAACGGTAGAGTTATGAACGTTTTCAGTTAATCTTTAAGCTGTTCGGCTTTGGTTGCCACGCCAAGCCTGCAAGGGCCGCTACACAAAATACTGCACCTGCATAAAACGTAAATGACGGCCCAAACTGATCCCAAAGAAGTCCGGCGATGCTACTGGCGGCCAACATGGCGATCCCGCTGATCAGGTTGAAGAATCCGTAGGCCGTGCCGCGCAAGTCGGCTGGCGCGGCATCGGCCACCATCGTTGCCAACAAGCCTTGGGTGATGCCCATGTGAACACCCCATAAGGTGACGCCGGCAATTACAACTCCCCAATGATCGTTGGTAGCGAGTACCAAGTCAGCGGCAATCAGGATGACCAAGCCGAACGCCAGCAACTTGGTGTGGCTCATGCGGTCGGACAGCTTGCCGAATGGGTAGGCCGATAGGGCGTAGACCAGATTCATCGCAACCATCACCAGCGGTACCAACGCAATAGGAATGCCGCCCTGTTGCGCGCGCAGCACCAAAAACGCTTCGCTGAACCGGGCCAGTGTAAACACGGCGCCGATACCAACCACCCACCAATAGGAAGCGCCAAGACGCTTGAGGTTTTCTCTGCGAATCGGATTCGAACGCTTGCCATGCTCATGGCGTTCGGGTTCACGGACGCCGAACAAGAGCAGTGCCACGGCCATCAGGCCCGGAATCACAGCCACCCAAAACACCGCCCGGAAATCATTGGTCCACAGCAGCATTAAGCAGACTGACAACAATGGGCCAAGAAATGCGCCTACGGTGTCGAGGGATTGGCGTAGCCCGAATGCTGCGCCGCGCAGATGGGGTGGTGCGATGTCGGCCACCAGCGCATCACGCGGTGCGCCACGAACGCCTTTGCCGACGCGATCCAGCAGTCGGGCTGTTAACACGATCCCGATGCTGGGCGCGATAGCAAACAAAGGTTTAGTCAACGCGCCCAAGGCATACCCAAACACGGCGAGTCCTTTGCGCTTGCCCAAATAGTCACTCAATGCACCTGAGAACACCTTGACGGTCAGAGCCGTGGACTCGGCCATTCCTTCAATCAGGCCGACCGAAAAGGCGCTGGCGCCGAGTGTGGTGACCATGAACATGGGCAGCAGGCTGTGGATCATCTCGGAGGAAATGTCCATCAACATGCTGACGAAACCGAGCACCCATACGCTAGCGGGAATCCGGCTCAAGGCGTTTTTTGTGGGTGTTGCCATTCCAGTCTCAGTGAATGTGTGCAGTTGTGCTGGGTTGCAACGCACAGCAGGAATGATTGGTCGTTCCTTGTTCTACTTGCAAGGTGCAGTGATGGACGGAGAATCGCTCTTTTAGCGTCTGTACGATGTCATCAATGAAGGCATCGCCGGGGTAGCCATCAGGCATCACCAGATGAACGGTCAGTGCGCTTTCGGTGGTGCTCATGCCCCAGATATGCAGATCATGGATGTCGGCCACGCCATGGCATTGGCGCAGGTAAGTTTCCATTGCGTCCACGTCGATATGTGCCGGAACAGCGCTCAATGCCAGTTGTATGGACTCGCGTAACAGCCCCCAAGTGCTGATGACGATCACGGTCACGATGACAAGGCTGATCACCGGATCAAGCCAGTACCAGTCAGTGAATATCATTGCTGTACCTGCAATAGCCACACCTAGCGAGACGGCCGTATCGGCCGCCATATGGAGATAGGCGCCGCGAATATTCAAATCGCCCTTGCTGCCCTTGACGAACAGCCATGCGGACAGCCCGTTGATGACTATGCCGATACCTGCCACCAGGGTCACTGTCAGCCCTGCCACGAGGGGAGGCTGTGAGAGGCGGTGAATGGCCTCCCAGGCAATAGCCCCGCACGCCACCAGCAGGAGCATGGCGTTTGCCAGCGCTGCCAGAATCGAGGTGCTGCGTAGACCGTAGGTGTAGCGCCCGCTCGGAGCCTTGCGGGAAAGGATTGCCGCGCCCCAGGCCAGCAGCAGGCCAAGTACATCAGACAAGTTATGCCCGGCATCGGCCATCAGCGCTGTCGAGTTGGCAACGAAGCCATAAGTGAACTCGACTATGACAAAAATCGTGTTCAAGGCGATGGCAAAGATGAAAGCTAGGCCGTGATTGTTCGGATCACTATGCGAGTGCCCGGTATGAGCGTGAGAATGGTCGTGTCGGTGATGATCTGTCATCAGTCTGCTTCCGTATGGGGTTTGGCGATGTGTTTTTCCGGCAGGTTTGCCGTTTTGCTTAATTATCAGTCTAGTGTAGGGTGGGTGGCAAGTAGACCGCCCATGAAAACGGTTGTATCGGGATGAGTTAAATAAACGATAGTGTTTATATGTTGCTTATTGACGCTTATTTCCGGGGCAGTATAGGTATGGTGGCAGTCGCAATAGTCAGCCTATACCCATAAGAGACGCTAAATACCAATAGATTATTAATTTCTTTTTGATCCATTTAACGATGTTTACAGGAAAATTCATAGGCAAATGTAGCTCTTAAGAATAATCAGTGTCAGTCCTGGAACAGTTTGTTTTATTCTTTTGATAATTACAATGAATACAAGTAGACTGCAAGCAAAACACGACACAGCCGGATAATGATTAAACAGCGATTTTTATTATTGTTAATACTCATGATGGTCATTACGCCAGTTTCGTCTGCGCTTGGCTTTTATTCGAGTATGGCCGGGTCGTTATCTGCCGAACCTTCTTTCGAACAGGCTGTTGCTGTAGCTGATTCGGCTGATGCCGCACCACAGAGTTCAGAACATTGTCTTCATCAGGATAAATTTAAAATAGCCTGCCATGCAAGCGGCAGTTGCACCTTTCATATTTGTGGTGATGGAGGAATCGCCGCAGTTTTTTCATTTACTCAAGCTTATAGCGCGTATCGTTATGGGCATTGGGAAAAGTCCGTTTCCCATTCCCTCGCATTCTCCCCCGAAATAAGACCGCCGATTAATAGCCTCTAACCGTCGTAAGGTAGGCAGCTTTTTGCCTTTAATTACCACAGGGGGCAAGTGTCCTCTGGTGATCACCTTGCGTCGACTCAACATAACATATCCGTTTCACGGACTTTATAACGAGTGTAGGAGGACGTATGTCACTACAAATTATATTCAAGTGCCTTAGCTTGCTGCTGTTTTCTGCCTGCGTATTTGCGGGTGAAGAGCCGGTAACCGGGCAAGAATTAACATTAAAAGCAGCAACCGAGCAGGCCGTTCAAGACAACCCAGATCTGGCGCAAATGCAGGCCAGGGCTCAAGCAATGGCCGCTATTCCATCGCAAATGGGCGCGCTGCCTGACCCTGAAATCAGTTTCAATGCGATGAGCCTGCCGGTTAATACCTTTAACACCAGGCAGGAAGATATGACGCAACTGGGAGCGGGTATCTCATTAGCCATTCCTTTTCCAGGCAAGCTGGCATTGCGCGAACAAGCGGCAGCTTTTGAAGCGGAAGCCGCATCACAAAGCGTCACCGAGGTACGCTTGCGGTTACTGAGTGAAGTTAAAACCACTTGGTGGCTGATTTTTTATCTGGACAGGGCAATTCAGATTATTGACAGCAACCATGCGCTGCTACAGCAGTTTGTTCAGATTGCCAGGACTAAATATGAAGTCGGCGAAGGCTTGCAGCAGGATGTATTGCTGGCTCAACTTGAACTATCCAAATTGCTCGATCAGCAATTGATGCTGAAGGCATCGCGCCGCAATGCCGCCGCCAGCCTGAACGCGCTGTTGGATAAACCGGCCAACGAAGAGGTGCGTTTGCCGGACAAAGTTGAAGTGCAATTGCCGACTATTAAGCAGGAAGCCCTGCTTTATCAGCAGGCGGAAACGTCGAGAGCTATATTGGAGAGTAACCGGCAAGGGATTAATGCCGCGCAATCGCGTTTGGATTTGGCAAAAAAAGACTACCTGCCTGATTTTAATCTGGGGGCTTCGTATGGAGCTAGAGCCAACACGCCTGCCGGTGACAAGCGGGCCGACCTCTTAAGTTTGAATCTGAGCATGAATGTACCCATTTTTGCCGCGCAAAAACAGGCCAAGGCGGTTGACCAGCGCAACAGCGAATTAATGCAGGAAAAATACGCCTTACAGGATCAATGGAACAAGGTTCGCTCGCAAATTTCTCAAGGCTACAACGATTACCGGCGTGCCAAGGATCAGGTGGTGTTGTTTGAAACCGGCATCGTGCCTCAGGCCAGACAAACCGTTGCATCAATGTTGGCCGGTTACCAGGTTAACAAGGTCGATTTTCTGAATTTGGTGCGCAGCCAGATTACTTTGTTCGAATACGAAACCCAGTATTGGAAAGCGTTTGCCGAAGCGAATCAGTCTCTGGCTCAGTTAAATGCGGCTGTTGGCGAGGAAGAAATTTATGAATAAGCAGATATTAATAACAGCGGTGTTGATGCTGGTTTTGGGCGCCGGCGGCGGATATTGGTGGGCTAATCAACATCATGAACAGTCGGTCAGTTCATCAGACAAAAATAGACAGCCTTTGTTTTACCGCAACCTGATGAATCCATCGGTAACCTCTGCTGTTCCTGCAAAGGATGCTATGGGCATGGATTACGAGCCGGTTTATGCTGAAGATAAACCATCTAAAGAGCCTAAAATTCTGTATTACCGGAATCCGATGAATCCATCGGTGACCTCGCCTGTTCCTGCAAAAGATGCTATGGATATGGATTATCTGCCGGTCTATGAGGATAACGACGCCAGCGTTGCTGATGCAGCCGGCACTGTCAAAATCGATGCCGTTACTGTGCAAAACATGGGGGTGCGCACCGCTATTGCAAAAAAGACTTTGCTCTCGCATATTGTTCGAGCCGTTGGCCGCGTGGCCTATGATGAAGAGCATATCGTACGTTTACATCCTAAAACCGAAGGCTGGATTGAAACGCTACGCGTGGATAAAACCGGACAATGGGTGAACAAGAATGAAGATTTACTCAGCATTTATTCGCCGCAACTGGTTGCCAGTCAACAGGAATATGTTCTGGCTTTAAACGGTCTTAAGGCGCTGGAAAAAAGCCCTATTGAAGAGATACGTCTCGGTGCGGAGGAGATGGTTACCAGTTCCCGTGAACGGTTAAAACTGTTGGATGTACCCGAGCATCAACTGCATGATCTTGCTAATAGTCATAAAATCAAAAAGGGCTTGCATATCCATACACCGGCGGACGGTATCGTGATCAATATAGGTGCTCGTGAAGGGCAATATGTCACCCCTGAAACCGAACTGTACATGATTGCCGATCTGTCTAAAGTCTGGGTCTATGCTGAAATTTACGAATATGAATTGCCCTGGGTTAAAGAGGGCGATCCGGTTGAAATGCAGCTGGCCGGTGTGCCGGGGCGTATTTTTAACGGGCACCTGGCTTTCATTTATCCTTATGCCGAAGCAAAAACCCGAACCATCAAGGTGCGTCTGGTATTTGATAATGCCGAATTGTTGTTAAAGCCCGATTTGTTTGCCGAAGTGACTATCTACGCGGGTAAGCAAGTGGATGCAGTGGTGATTCCATCCGAGGCGATCATTCGTTCAGGTGCGAAAAACCAGGTTTTTGTTGTACGTGGTTCCGGCAAGTTTGAACCCCGCCTGATTACTACCGGCTTATCGTCCAATAGCGAGATTGCCGTGCTTGACGGACTAAAAGCAGGCGAAGAAGTCGTTACTTCCGCGCAATTTTTGATCGATTCCGAATCAAAATTGCATGAAGCTACCGCAAAAATGATGGAACCTTCGACGCCGCAACAGCCGGAACCGAACCGATTGATCATGGAACAAGGAGCGCACCAACATGACTGATTTCATTATCAACACATGTTTGAAAGACCGTTTTATGGTGCTGCTCGGTGCGATTATCCTGGCGCTCGCGGGGCTTTGGTCTTTTAAAAACATGCCGCTGGATGCGATCCCCGATTTGTCCGATGTGCAGGTCATCGTGTTCACCGATTATGCCGACCAGTCGCCGCAGGTTGTTGAAGACCAGGTCACCTATCCGTTAACCACTGCGATGCTGGCCGTTCCTCATGCCAAAGTGGTGCGTGGCTATTCCTTCTTCGGCCTGTCATTTGTCTATGTCATTTTTGAAGACGGCACCGATATATATTGGGCGAGATCCCGTGTGCTGGAATATCTCAATTACGTTAAAGGCCGATTACCGCAAGGCATCACGCCGACCTTGGGCCCCGATGCGACCGGCGTCGGCTGGATTTACGAATATGCGTTGGTCGATAAAACCGGCAAACACGATCTGGCACAGCTGCGCTCCATTCAGGACTGGTATTTACGCTATCCGCTACAGACCGTTTCCGGCGTGTCCGAAGTGGCTTCCATGGGCGGCTACGTCAAGCAATACCAGGTGGAAGTCGATCCTAATGTTTTGCAAGCCTATCAAATTCCTTTATCCACCGTTATTACCGCGATCAAGCGTTCCAATAATGATGTCGGTGGCCGGTTGTTTGAAATGGGCGAAACCGAATATATGGTCAGGGGTTTGGGTTACATCAAATCCATCGCCGATCTTAAAACTATTCCGGTGGGGGTCGATGCCAATGGCACGCCGATACGTTTACAGGATGTAGCGCATATCCAGATTGGCCCTGAACTGCGTCGAGGGGTGACCGAGCTGAATGGCGAAGGTGAAGTTGCTGGAGGTGTGGTGATTATGCGCTTTGGCGAAAATGCCCTGGCGACCATTGAGGACGTGCGTAAAAAACTGGACGAATTAAAGAAAGGTTTGCCCGAAGGCGTTGAAATCGTCACTGTTTATGACCGGGGCAGTTTGATTGAACGAGCGGTAGATACTCTGAATAGCGCGCTGTCTCAGGAACTTATTATCGTTTGCAGCCTAGTCGCCTTGTTCCTGCTGCATCTGCGCTCATCGCTGGTGATCGTTATCACCTTGCCGCTGGGCATTTTGATGGCCTTCATCGTGATGAAATGGCAAGGCATGAACGCCAATATCATGTCGCTGGGCGGTATCGCGCTGGCGATTGGCGATATGGTAGACGGTGCTGTGGTGATGGTTGAAAATGCCCATAAACACCTTGCCGAAGCGGCCGAGAAAAAGCAGGCCAAGCTGACTTCAGAAGAACGCTGGCAAGCCATCGGCAACGCGTCTCGTGAAGTCGGTTCAGGGCTGTTTTCCTCGCTGTTGGTCATTACCGTTTCGTTCCTGCCGATTGTCACCATGGAGGCACAGGAAGGGCGTCTGTTCAGCCCTCTGGCGTATACTAAAACCTATGCGATGGCTGCGGCAGCGATATTGACTATCACGCTGGTGCCGGTATTGATGGGGTATTTTGTCCGAGGCAAGATCATCCCTGAGCAACTTAACCCGATTAACCGCTTTTTGCACTTTATTCACTCGCCGGTTTTGAAACTGGCGATGCGCTGGCGAGTGATGACGGTAATACTGGCCGCCCTGTTGATGGCATCAACGCTATATCCGTTGTCGAAAATCGGCAGCGAGTTCATGCCGCCTTTGTATGAAGGGGATCTTTTATACATGCCGACCACATTTCCCGGCATATCGATCACCAAAGCCAAGGAAGTGTTGCAGCAGACCGACAAAATACTGAAAACATTTCCTGAAGTGCAGCAGGTGTTCGGCAAGATCGGCAGGGCTGAAACGGCAACCGACGCCGCCCCGTTAATGATGGTGGAAACGACCATCCAGCTAAAACCCCAAGAACAGTGGCCTGATCCGACGCTAACCACGCGGCAACTGATGGATAAAATGGACAAGGCGATTCATTTTCCCGGGTTGGCTAACGCATGGACCATGCCGATTAAAAACCGTATCGATATGCTGGCTACCGGCATCAAAACGCCGGTAGGCATCAAGGTTTCCGGCCCCGATCTGAACGTTTTGCAGTCCCTGTCGCTACAAATTGCAGAGGCAATGAAAACATTGCCGGAAACCCTGTCTGCCTACGGTGATCGGGCAGTCGGCGGTTATTTCCTGGATTTCGATATTAACCGCGAAGCGGCCGCGCGTTACGGTTTGACCACCGGCGATGTGCAGGATGTCATTCAAAGCGCTATCGGCGGCATGAACATCACAGAAACCGTTGAAGGCTTGGAGCGTTACCCGGTTAATCTGCGTTATCCGCGCGATCTGCGCGATAACCTGGAGGCGTTGCGGCGGGTATTAATCCCCACGTCGACGGGTAGTCAAATACCATTGACTTCAGTGGCGGACATTAACTTCAAACGCGGCACGGACGTGATTAAAACCGAAGATGCCAGGCCCAATGCCTGGATTTATGTGGACATCAAGACGTCCGACATAGGCGGGTTTGTCACGCTGGCGAAACAAAAACTGGCGGAACGCGTTACGATACCGGCAAGTTACACCGTCGCTTGGTCAGGCCAGTTTGAATACATGGAACGCGCGGCGGAACGGTTGCGCATAGTGGTACCTATCACGCTGCTGCTGATTTTTATCCTGTTGTATTCCGCTTTCCGCAATATCACCGAACCGGCCATCGTTATGCTGGCCATTCCTTTCAGTCTGATCGGCGGAATATGGTTCGTGTACTGGCTGGGGTTCAATCTGTCGATTACAGTGTATGTAGGTCTTATCGCCCTCGCGGGTACAGCGGCTGAAACCGGCGTCATGGTGCTGAGTTTTATCGATATTGAAATTGATAAACTGCGTGAGCAAAAACAGGCGCTGTTGACCGGCGACGAAATACGGGCGGCTACAGAAGCCGCCACTGCTATGCGGGTGCGACCTGTAGCGATTACCTCGCTTGCCAACATCGTGGGCTTAATCCCCATTATGTTGGCCACCGGCGCAGGTGCCGATGTCACTCAGCGCATCGCCGCTCCGGCGCTGGGCGGGATGCTGACTGTGTTGATATTAAGCCTTTTGGTGTTTCCGGTGATTTATAGTCTTGTGTTGCAGTTCCAGGAAAAGCGCAAGCAAGGAGCCGTCGATGTTGTTTATTAGCAGGTTATTTAGAGGTCGAAAACTTGTTGTTCTATTAATCACACTTTCATTGCTCACTGTTTCTTCGTGTGCATCAAGGACTAAAGTCATTAAAAATGTCTACTCGTCGCATCCTGGTGGACAGGGGCATCCCTGGGATAAGGGGCGTTCGTTTTAAATAACAGTCATGCTGAGTTTACTAACCCAACATTTGCTAAGAAAAACTGGATTTCATTCTTCAACTCACGAGCTATAAAGGAGATAAAACTGATAACAAGCCAACAACCTGAAAAAACGATGCCATTTTAAATTTTTTTGAATTACTCTGGAGAAAACCCATGAAAATTAAATTACTGATTACCCTGCTTTTAGCTATTGGTTTGTTATCCGCATGTGCCGAATTTGACCCGCATTCTATGGATATGAATCAAGCCGTACACAACGCAAAAACCAAAGCCGATCATGAGGCGCTGGCACAACACTATGAGGAAGTGGCGAAAGAAATGCAGCTTAAGGTTGAGGAACACAAGAAAATCCTGAGTGAATACCAGCGCGAGCCGTGGTTGATTGGTAAGCAG
>JAUXTH010000188.1 GCA_030679035.1 Methylobacter sp.
AAACATTTTAATCTTATAACTTTTTAACCAAAGCCCATGTCAGAAATTGAGCACGACGAACAAGAACAAATCAAACAGCGCCGCAGCAAATTAAACGAGTTGCGCGAAAACGGCGGCATTGCGTTTCCTACCGATTTCCGCCGTAATGTGGTGGCTGGCGAATTGCTGGCCGAATACGGCGAAAAAACCAAGGAAGAACTAGAAGCAGAACCGTTGCGGGTAAAACTGGCAGGTCGGATGATGACCCGCCGGGTGATGGGTAAAGCCAGTTTTGCGCATATTCAGGACATGTCCGGGCAAATACAGCTGTACGTGACCCGCGATGCGCTGGCTGAAAATTTCTACAACGAGCAGTTCAAAAAATGGGACATCGGCGACATCGTCGGCGCGGAAGGTGTGCTGTTTAAGACACAGACCGGCGAACTCAGCGTCAAGGTTGACGATATTCGCCTGCTGACCAAAGCCTTGCGACCGCTGCCGGAAAAATTCCACGGCATTGCCGATCAGGAAATCAAATACCGCCAGCGCTATTTGGATTTGATTATGAGCGAGCAATCGCGCAATACCTTTTTGATCCGTTCCAAGGTGGTCGCCTATATTCGTCAATTCCTGATAGACCGCAATTTCCTGGAAGTTGAAACGCCGATGATGCAGATGATTCCAGGTGGTGCGACGGCGCGTCCTTTTACCACCTTCCATAACGCGCTGGACATGGAGTTGCATCTGCGTATTGCGCCGGAATTGTATTTAAAACGCTTGGTTGTCGGCGGTTTTGAGCGGGTGTTTGAAATCAACCGCAACTTCCGCAACGAAGGTTTATCGACGCGTCATAACCCTGAATTTACCATGCTGGAGTTTTATCAGGCTTACGCGGAATACCACGAATTAATGGATTTAACCGAAGCTATGCTGCGCGGTATCGCGATGGAAGTGTTAGGGAAAACAGAGATTACTTATCAAGGCGAACAATACGATTTCGGCAAGCCGTTCGACCGGATGACCGTGGTCGAGTCGATCCTGCATTTTAATCCCGAGTTAACGGCGGAAAATGTCTCCACGCGTGAAGCTGCCGTTGAAGTGGCTAAAAAGCTGAATATTCCGGTCAAGGACGGTTACGGACTGGGCAAGATTCAGATCGAGATATTCGAAAAAACCGTGGAAAGCCGGTTGATGAATCCGACTTTTATTACCGCTTATCCGGTAGAAGTATCGCCGTTGGCGCGGCGTAATGATGACGATCCGCATGTCACCGACCGCTTCGAATTTTTTGTCGGTGGACGGGAAATCGCCAACGGCTTTACCGAGCTGAACGATGCCGAAGATCAGGCTGCGCGTTTCCAAAAGCAGGTCGAAGAAAAAGAAGCCGGCGATGATGAAGCGATGCATTTTGACGCCGACTATATCATTGCGCTGGAGCACGGCATGCCGCCGACAGCAGGCGAGGGCATAGGTATCGACCGTCTGGTCATGCTGTTTGCCGATGCGCCGTCAATCCGTGATGTGTTGTTGTTTCCGCATATGCGGCCTAAGGGTTAAGTTATTTTATAAATATCACATTGTGCGTATTATCG
>JAUXTH010000194.1 GCA_030679035.1 Methylobacter sp.
TGTTGTAGTGGTTGGATTGAACGGTTAATATACATGGAAGCTGGCATTAAGATGGTTACGATGGTTTGGCGACTAAAGTTTTTCATCATGCCAGCTTTTTCTTTTTAATTCATTTGTTTATCGCTTAAGTAAGTGCCATTCGTAGCAGAGACCATATGTAACTTAAGGGTACAGAACAATTTTTAATTTTGTATTGGCAATTAATGATGACAGGAGTGTATTCTTAAGAAAACTAGATAATTATTTTTAGGTCGATTCTTAATCAACGAGTGAGTATATGCCAGGAAACCAACATGATCCGCTGAAAGGTAGTCCTAAATACTATCGCACGATAGTGATTTTACTATTAGTTGCTTTTTTAATAGAAGCGATGGTTATTCTGATTATGAACACCAGGCCAGCCGAAAATGCATTAGTATCGCTGTTTGGCGAAAAAATAGCGTTTTTGCTACAGCTCTTTTTTTGGGCTTCTATAGGAGCTACGATCTCATCATCTATTTTTCTAAGTAACGATAAAAACTTAAATGAGCTTGAGCGTGCGAAGGACAAGCCAGATCCTGCAATTCTTCGCTATCCAAATGAGATTGATGTTTGGCTTTATGCACAGCGTATTCTGACAAGTGGTTTTTTAGGTGTTATCGGTGCCAGTTTATTTATCGTCGGTTTATGGTACTTTGAACTACCGCTTGAGGAATTCAAATCGAAGCACAAGCTTTTTCTGGCAATCGTGTCCTTCATAATTGGGCTATACCAAAGTGATTTTTTGACGGCTTTGAATTCGTTCTCGAAAAAATTGTTTCAGCAGAGAAGTGAAAAAGAAGGTAAAAGCGATAATAACTGAGCTGTTAACGAGCCACCCCCACACCCTAGACAACCGCTTTAAAGCCGTCAATTTGCTTATTAGTTGGTAACGAAGTAGCCAATGTCTATACTTCGCATTGTTTCATAATAGAAAAGTGCTGAGGTATAAAATGAGATTGTACGACAGAGACTATATGAAAAGGGAAGGGCCTGAGAAAAATTAGCAGTCAGAAATTGGACAATTTGAGACATTCAATAGCTCCAAATGACCGACAAGTATCAATTAATAAGTAGACCTTCACATCGATCAGCAATTATTTTTTCAACTTCAACTAAACTTGTGTTAGTACCAAATAGATACCAGCAATATACAGCAGAAAAGTCGCCACTAAAGTGGACCCCGAAGTCCAGACAAATATTCTGCTAGTTTAAGATAGAGGCCTGTTCACATTACAGCTGCATGGCGCTGTCCCAATTCTTCTGCACGGGGAGTTGATGTCTCCTTCGCACGATTAAATTTATCTACGATCATCGCACCACCGCCTTTGGCTTTCTGGTACACCTGGCTCGGTGTTTGGTAGTCCAGTGATTGATGCAGCCTTTCCTCGTTGTAAAACAGGAAGTAGCGCGTCAGTCCCATTAGCAAGTCCTTCAGGTTGTCATGCTTCTTCAAATAGATCTCTTCATATTTCACCGTCCGCCATAGCCGTTCGACAAAAATATTGTCCAGTGCGCGGCCCCGTCCATCCATGCTGATGGTGATGCCGCTATTGAGCAGAACGCCGGTAAAGATTTCGCTGGTAAACTGCGAGCCTTGATCAGTATTAAAGATCTCCGGCGCTCCATAGTCTTTGATAGCCGCTTCCAGGCAGTCCACACAGAAGCTGGCATCCATCGTGTTCGATAACCGCCATGCCAGCACTTTACGGCTGTACCCGTCAATGATCGCGACCAGATAGACAAAGCCGCGCGGCAGTCTAATGTAAGTGATGTCAGTGCTCCACACCTGATTGGGCCGGTTGATATCAACGCCTCTGAGCAGGTAGGGATAAATTTTGTGCTGCGGATGCGGCTTGCTGGTATGGGGGCCGGGTGCCATACCTGCCAAGCCCAATGTTTGCATCAAGCGACGAATCCGTTTGCGATTAACCGCGTGCCCACAACAGCCGTGCAGATATTTCGTCATGCGCCGGGAGCCATAAAACGGGTGCCGGGTGTACTCTTCATCCAGCAGCTGCAACAACAAAAGATCAAGCTCGCTAAGGTCTTTGTGTAATCGCTTTCTCTGGGCATAGACAACCGAGCGGGTGACCGCGAGCAGCTGGCATTGCCTGGATAACGCGAGCACTTCATCCGGTGCTACCCAGGCCTGCCGCTCCTCTACTGGCTGATCCCAGACTTTTTTTTAAGCCAGTCCAATTCCATATTCAACTGTCCTATCTTGGCGTAAAGTCGGTCCGGGTCACTTTGGGCATCAACCGGTTTTGGCCCACGCTTGCCTTCGAACAAGCTACCCGCATTCGCCAGCAACTCTTTTTTCCATTGATTCACTTGGGTTGGATGCACACCAAATTCCTGAGCGATCTCATTGATGGTTTTAGTCCCTTTGACCGCTTCCAAAGCAACCTTGGCTTTTTGCGTGCCGGTAAAAATCTTACGCTTTTTTTCACTCACAACCTGCTCCTTTTTATCGCAGGCTACCATCTTAAATTATTGTCCGGATATTGGGGGCCACTTTAATCTTTTTCAAAGAGATGGGTTGTCCGGTTTTTTTACTGCTGACGGGGTTATCTGTTACTCCCCTTATTATTTATGTGTATTCTTGATTTAAATAGGGATAAATACCCTAGCAACTGACTGAATGGCATTTTTGATCTGCCGGTGAGACCTGTCGGCCATGATTTGTGCCATCATATCTTGAGCGTTAATTATTTTTCCGAACAGTCTTTCAAAGCTCAGGTTTAGTTCATCCCCTTCCCCCCCTTCACCTGTGCTTAACAAAAACAGCTGATTATTACTATCGTGCTTGGTTCTGAGCAACCATGAAGCCAACTCGATATTGCGGGCACTATCATATAGTTTTTGTGCTTCCAGCATATTATAGAAATATACAGATCTATGCCCATCATAAGAATCTAGAACCATGGTTTCCAGGCCCACGATTAGTGCTTTTACTCTGTCGCCCTCGTATTGCTGGTCAAATGCCAGACGAATCGCATCTATACTGGTTTTGTTATTTACCTTGGGAAACGGGTTGGTTGTGATAGGGGTAACGGACTCTTTAATTGAGGCATACCCTGCTTTTTTCCATTCCTTGGGATTGCGCTTGTAAAGTTTCACCGCTAGCTCCTTGAGCGCAGAAAAAACCATTTTCTGATGAGTTTCTGTCACCAGGTCAACATCACTTTTAATCACAGAACTGAATTCAAATGTTCGCCCCTTGACACTTTGTTTACCGTTGGCACATCCGTTCAGCAGCCATAGACTTAATAGAGCAAGCACTATCAGCGCCTTTGTTTTTGATTGAATAACGAGTATCTTCACAAGCTGACGTTGAAAATTATTAAATTTTCAATTATATGTGAAACGAAGCAAAAAGTTACCATTTTTTTTGCCCCCAAAAACTGGCGGTTTTGTCGCAAAGTTTGTAAAACTGAGAGATATTTATTTTTTTAAGAATTGAATGACCGGTGATCAGTTTTAAAGGAGCTCACTTTCCAAAAGATATTATTTTTCACGCCGTTTTTTCTATGTCCGGTATGGTATGCCGTTTCCTATCGAGACCTTGAAGAAATTCTGGAAGAAAGGGGTGTTAAAGTGGATCACGCCACCCTCAATCGCTGGGTTGTTCGCCATTCATCTTCCTTAGCGATAGCTGCTAAAAATCGTAAGCGTACTGTTGCAACTTCGTGGCGGATGGATGAGCCCTATATCAAAATCAGAGGCGAATGGGTTTACCTGTATCGAGCTGTCGATGAATTTGGAGATACCATTGATTTTATGCTCTCCGAATGCCGTGATGGCGAGGCGGCTACAGCCTTCTTCAAACCGGCTTATGAGGCATCCAACTTGTAACCGAATCCTCGCACAGTCTTGAGAAGTTTTAGCTCGTAATCGTCATCGATTTTTCGTCTCAACTGGCGAATATAGACATCCACCACATTGGTCAATGGGTCGCTGCTGTAGCCCCATACTTGTTCCAGTATTCGGGTACGGCTCAACACCTTTCCGGGCGTCCGCATAAGGCATTCCAGTAAGGAAAACTCCTTCGGCGTCAGCTCGATTAGAGTGTCTCCGCGCCTCACTTCATGTGTTTCCCCGTTCAATATGAGGTCGGCTATCTGTAATTCTTTGGTTTCCGGTTTGGTCTCGCCGCCAGCACCACGGCGGCGCATCAGAACCTCGATTCGGGCAAGCAGTTCCTCAAATGCGAAAGGCTTGGTCATATAGTCATCGGCGCCCGAGCGCAAGCCGGTCACCTTGTCCTGCACGGTGTCTCTGGCCGTCAACATTAGAATCGGAGTGTGGATGCCACCGTTACGCAAGCGCTCGCAAACCTGTCGGCCATTGAGATCAGGCAAGCCCAGATCCAGGATGATGACCTGAAACTTACCCTCGGCGCCCAGCGCTACGGCCTCCAGTCCGCTTCGGGCCACCTCGACGGCATAGCCTTCCGCCTTCAGTCCGCGCTGAACAAAATTGACAATCCGTTCATCGTCTTCCACCAACAGAACTCGCATGTATCCGATACTCATAAGATTATTTTATGTAAGTTAGTTTTCATTTAGCTGGTTGTCATCCTGTTCTATCGAAATCAGCGGAAGCGTTACCGTGAACGTCGAGCCTGAGTTTTCAATGCTGGTCACGGTGATGCGTCCGCCGTGCGCCTTCGTGATCGACTTGGCCATCGGTAAGCCTAGGCCCTTGCCGTCGTCCCGAGAGCTCAGGGCATTCTGGCTGCGGAAATGGCGGTCGAAAATACGCTCCAAATCCTGGGCGGGTATGCCTATGCCTTGATCCGTGAGGCTGAAGCTTGCCTCTTTTCCGTTTACCCGTAAAGCGACCGCGATGTGTCCTTCTGGGGTTGAATATCGGCAGGCATTGTCGCCGAGAATGAATAGTACCTGTCGAAGCCGTTCTTTGTCACCGCGTACCCACACAGGATCGGCTACTGTATCCAGGGAAACCGATAGCGAGTGTTCCTCCGCCATTACTTGAAAATTCTCGACGGCGCCGGCCACCAGTTCTGCCAGGTCCAAGCTGTCCCATTCAAATTGGAGGTTGGCGGTTTCGGTGCGGGCTAAAAACAACAGGTCGTTGACGTATTTTCCCAATTGCATCGCCAGATCGACGATGCGGTGCAGCGCGTCCTTATATTCTTCGGCATCCCGATCCTGGCCTCGCAGAGTGACCTCCGCCTCCCCGCGGATGACGGTAATCGGGGTGCGCAGTTCATGGCTGATGTCGGCTAAAAACTCGCGCCGCTCGTTGTCCATGCGTTTTAATTCTGCATTTAACTGATGGAGTTCCAAAGTGCGTTCGGCCACCCTTTTCTCCAACGCGGCGCGTCCCTCGCGCAGTTTATTTTGCTGAACTTCCAGTTCCTGCGCCATTTGATTGAAGTGGCTGGCGAGGTAGCCGAATTCGTCGCGGCTATCGAGAGCAATGCGGTAATCCAAATTACCGGAGGCAATCTCGTCGGTACCCGTCATCAACGCATCGATAGGTTTCCTAAAGCCGCGCAGCAATAATATCCCGGCCGTCAGGCTAAATAGCGCCGCAGTCAATGACGCCAAGATAGCGATCCAATGTGACTGAGCGACCAAATCCTCCAGTTCTTGCTTGGCCTGTCCGGCCTTTTCCCGTTCGGCGTTGATGGCTGTATCGATCAGAGGTTGGAATTTTCCGTCGATTTCTTCTTCGGAGAATTTCGACAACGCTTGCACCGCCATTTCGGTCTTACCCTGTTGACGCAAGCGCTCGACTTCGTCGAACCGATACTCGCTGGCATCCAGAAAAGCGGTGAAGTGGGCAACCCTTTCCAGCTCTGCGGGTTTATCAGGCCAATCATCACCATGATTCTCTGCGACCGCAGTATTTCTAAGTTCCTGCATCGCTTCGTAGAGGCGATACTTGGATGATTCTACACCGGCTTCCGCAGTGGGGCTGGCCGTTACCAGTCTATCCATCCGCTGTTTGAAGTGGCGATAGGCTTCCTGAGACAAGCGCTCGTAACGATCGAAAGCCTCATATGCCGCTTGGCTGCGCTGAAAATTCCGGGCAACCTGGTTTGAACCCCAATAGAGTGCGAATCCTAAAAATAAGACAAAGCCGAACGAAACAACGATGACTACTGCCAAGCGGAAACGAAACATACGTTCTAATTGGTGTCGCCGGTCTCGTCCAGATGTTTTTCCATGGACCTGATGGCTTCCAGCTTTTCTCGTAGAAGCTGAGCTTCATTTTTCTTCGATCCATTGGTATCTTTCGATTCCAGAACA
This sequence comes from Methylobacter sp., assembly GCA_030679035.1. GTDB lineage: Bacteria > Pseudomonadota > Gammaproteobacteria > Methylococcales > Methylomonadaceae > Methylobacter_A. The sequence continues at coordinate 6,303 of JAUXTH010000194.1, forward strand.
GATTGGACGGTTTTTTGTTTGTGCTCCAGCGAACCGAGTTTTCTCGACACATTCTGTAGACGTTTTAAGGCTTCGGTATGAATAGCGACAAATCGCTGCATTCGTTCATCGGCCAGGCTTCCGGGGGGAATAGAGTTTACCCCGTTCAGAATTTTGGGGATGTCGCCACAGGCATCGGAAAGTAAGCGGCCCACCATCAGGTGCAAGTGTACTCCTGCTCCGGGAGGATTTTTTTGGCGCTTCAATAAGGTGTGACATACATCGGCGCGTGAGGAAGCGGGTATTTTGCTCATGTTGGCTCCGAAAGCCAGCAGTTCATCAAAGTCCGACTGCGCGTAGGGGTCGTTATAACGGTCTGGATAACCGGAATACATTTGAGCGCATCCTGTCAGCAACAAGAAGCTTAGCGCTAAACTGATGTTTCGAATAGAAGGTAATGACAGCATAAATAGTGTTGTTCCAAATTTTTCAGGCTTCACCGGTTAACGGCAGTTGAACGCGGATGCGGGCCCCATGTTGATCTTGTCTTGCGTCAATAATGTCGACTTTGCCCTGATGGTTGGTGACATACTCTTTCACAATAGCCAGCCCCAATCCTGGACCTTCGACATACTCGTCGCCTTGGGAGGTCTTGCCGCGGAAAAAGGGTTCGAACACATGCGAACGTTCATCCGGTTCAATGCCCGGACCCTCATCTTCGACTTCCAATTCCATCTGCGTGCCCGAATCGCGCAGCATAATGCGTATTTCGCCGCCCACCGGCGAATATTTCACCGCATTCGACATTAACTGCTCGATAATGCTGCGCAATTGGTCGTGGATTCCGGCAATCTCGACCGGCCTGACCAACTTTTTCACGCTAATCGACTTGGTCTGTAGACGGCTTTGAAAATCCGCGATGACTGACTCAAGCAAGTTTTTCATATTGACGGTTGCTTTGCGGTTCAGCTCCGGCTTCGAGTTGATCTGACTATAACGAACCAATTCTTCGGACACTGTTTTCAGCTTGTCGACATTGCTACAGAGTAGCTGTGCAAACTCCTGCCGTACACTGTCCTGTTCCTCATTCGCTTCGTTTACAAGCAGTTCGGCGGCCTCAAGGATACTCTCCAACGGCAGGTCGATCTCGCGGGCCACGTTGTGCATGAACTGCTGTTTGGAAACTTCCAGCTCCATCAAATGCGTACGCAGCCATTCCAGGCGATTGCCTAGATAGCGCATATCTGAAGGGCCTTCAACATCGATCGGTTCGTCGAGTTCTCCCGAACCGAGACGGCGGATGCTGGTATCCAACTGCCGCATTGAACGCGAGAGTATAACCAACAGTATCGCGATGAAGATAAACGAGATGGCCAACAGAACCGCACCCTTGATTAACAGTCCCTGCTCAAGCGATTCTGATTGTTGGCGCAATTCGTTGAATTCATGGTCAACGTGGTTCTCGAATTCACGCGAAAGGCTGGAGGAGGAATCACGCAGCCCTTGGAACGCTTCATCGACCGGCAGTTTAAGATTATTCTCGCTCGCCGAACCAATGATCTGTTGATAAATCAGATTTTCCTTTTCCGATAACTCGTTAACCAGTAGAGCGATTTTGTTATCGACATGGAGTTTTAGTAATTCGCTCAAGGCTTGTTTGAACGATGCCCGCGTACTTTCATACGATTGCTGCTCATAAGGCTGACGTAGGGTTGGGTCTGACAGCAGAACGAATAGTCTGGCTTTTCGCTCAATATCGCCGGTCTTTTGCAAAACCGAGCGTATCGCCTTAGTTTGTTCGAAGACTTGGGAATTGATAGTCCTGCCCAATGCCGAGGTTTCGCGCATGCCAAAAGCAGCGTACATCACGGCGAAAAAAAGCGGAATAACGGCAATTACAAAGCCCAGGACGATAAGGGACTTTAACGATAGAAGATTTTTGAACTTTATCCGGTTGAAAAGAGATGTAAGTCGTTCTCCTTGATTCGACCATGGCTTTGACAAAAGTTTCGATAAATCCGGTTTTTTGAACATATCCAGAACAAGGTTGGTAATGAATGCTTTCATTGATTTGTGTATTTGATTGTCAAAAGTAAGCCTCTCTACAATAAACCATTCGGGATGCCGCACTGCAAGGGAACCCGATTTGGGCATTGAAAAGTCCCAGTATGCATCTGATACATTTGCTGACTAGCTCGACTTAATAGTCGTTATTATACACACAAGTGCCGCATTACTAGCTTGTCGGATATGATTAGGATTTGATTAAAAGTATTGTTTAAATTCAAAAAAATGTTCACTTTAGTAGATATTACGCAAATTGTATCAACGTCACCCCGGCAGGGATGACGCATTGTATAGATACCTATGCACTCAAAGGGTAAGTTCGGCAGTTTATCCATAACCAAATTTTTATCAGCTATGAAGTCATTGATTTTGTTTATTTTTATATTGCAAGCGGTGTTGGTTGCGCTGGCCGGGTTGCCCGTTGCCAAAGCCGATGTATTCGCTGGATTACCGGTACACGGCACCGCCGAGAGACCGACGGTGCTGCTCGAACTGGGCAATGCGCCGCCGTCGGTTGGCGTTGATGATAAGGCAACGCGGGTGTTTACAGGTGGAGTTTCCGCCCATGAAGGGGACGCTTCGATTCAGACCGATAAAGATGAAATCAGTTCCTTGCACCCCGGTTTCGGCAGCTGGAAGGTCAGTTTCCGCTTCAAGGTCAAACCCGGCCTCGCGGCCAAGCCGTATACCTTTTGGGCTCGTTGGCGGCAGGGTGGCGATCCCAATGTCTGCGTGCAATCCTTTGAAGTCTGGGCCGGACCCGATCCATCCAGGCTGGAGCTGCGCGCCACACTGTCCATGAAACCGAAGGGTTGGGAATATGCCTGGATAGCCGCCGAGTCGCCGGTAAGTCTCAAGGCCGACGATGCCGTCATCGAGGTGCGGGATAACGGTGCCGGTCATGACGCCAAGGTCTTCGACGCCTTCCTGCTCGCCCCGCCATTGTCCGCTCTGCCGACCAGCGGCACGGCAGACAGGCCGCTGGTGCTGCTGGACTTGGGCAATGCGCCTGCGCTTGCAGCAATGGAAAAAGATCCGGCCCTGCAAGTCCAGCTCGGCACGGCCACTGCCGGCCCTGGCGCCGAATCGGTGTTGACCGAAAAGGACGAAGTTCAGGTTTTTCATCAGGGTTTCGGCAGCTGGGGCGCAAATTTCCGATTTGAACTCAATCCGGCGATTGCCCCGGGGCAGTACCGTGTTTATGCCCGCTACAAAAGCGGCGGCGAGGTTTCCCAAGTCAGCCAAAATTTCACCGTCAAGGCCGGGGCAAAGCCGGATGAACTGGCGACGCGCGGCGATTTCGCTCTGACCAACACCACGCCTTGGGAATATCAATGGTTGCAGTCCGCAGCTTCCGTCACAGTGCTGCCGGGCGATCGCTGGCTGGAAATCAACAACACCGGCAAAGCGGACGGGAACAAGGTCTTCGACGCCTTCCTGCTGAAGATGGAAACGCCGCTGGGCGACTGGATGAGTGCCGCCGAGGCCCAGGCCAGGAATCGCTTTCTGGCGCTGACCAAGGCAGTGCCGGCGGTGACCCAGCGTCTTTATGTGTTAGATGGCAAAGGCGACAAAAGTGAAATCCTGTTCCGCGGCTTGGCTTCCGAGGCCGCGCGGCCTCGTTATGAAAAGCTGTCGGTCTCCTATCTGGTAGGGCCGGAAGCCGAAGCCTTGGCCCGCAGCTTGAATATCTCGGCACTGCCTGCCGCATTGATGACCGACGATCATTACGGCATCCTAGGCGTGTTGGCCCAGCCCAACAATGAACAGGCCGTAACCGGATTTCTTGCCGACCCGGGCAAAGTCGGCATGATGCCTACGCCGCCTGCGGTCGCTGGAGAAACCTCCACGCCGCTTAAGGGCGGCATACCGGATGCCTGGCTGGTGGGCGGTTTGCAGGACGGCTTATCGGGCGTTTCGGTTTTCGGGCTGGATAGCGAAACCGTATTGCGTCCGAATCCCGGCCAGCCTTATCTCAGCCTGCAAATGATGGGCGGGGAAATGAGGGCTTGGCATGTCGCGGCGACGGAGGCCAGCGGCGTTATGGACATCGAGGCCAACACCCAGCATTCCTACGGCTGGTCGCGCGGCAGCGGCTATGCGCAGCTGTACCTGCATGTCGATCAGCCCACAAAGGCGTTACTGCATCTGAAACAATCCGGCATCAGAACCTTCGTCTGGCTGGATGGGCAGTCTTTTAAATTAGCCGACGATCCTAATCCTCCTGCCGGGTTTTCGTCATCTCCCGGCGAGCAGGTAAAAAAACTGCTGCATGGGCTGACTACCGAAGGGCTGGTGGCGACCGCGTTGTCGGCTCGTCCCGAAGCGCCGCAACTTGCGACGCTGAATCTGTCGCCGGGATGGCATAGCCTGCTGGTCAAGCTGGTGATGCAACATGACAAAAACCAACGGTTTTACTTCGCAGGCTTATTAACCGATCCGGCCGGTAAGCCTCTGGATTCGATCAAGACGCAACCGGCCGATCCCGGCGCCGATCTGGCGCTTAACGGCATCGCCGCCAAGCTGCGGCCTGTGATTTTCGTCGACGCGCCGGCCAACCTGCCGCATCCGGGCGACCCGCTTAAACTGCGGGTGGACATGCGCTGGCATCCGATTCTGGAGGAAACCGCTTTGCCTGCACCATTGCCGCGCTTTCCGGCAAAACTGCGGCTGCGTCTGGTTGATTACGGGGGCAACGAGATCGCGGTGCGGGAAATAAGCGGTCAGTTTCCCGGCCAAGTCGAAGCAGACTTCGGCAAGATCAGCGAGCCCGGCTACTACGCCGTTTACCCCTCGCTGCATACGCCTGACGGCAAGTTGATCATGAACTATCCCGCCGATGGCTTTTCTGTCGTGGGTGGATCGGCCGAGCAAAAGCATAGACTGGACAAGAAAAAGCTATGGAACAACGACTATTACGCCTTGGCCGACGGGGACAAGAGCTTCAAGCAGGAAGGTGGGTATTTTTCCTGGCTGGAACGGATGGGGATCTACAAAAGCTTTGGCAGCTATCCGGGCTTCGATCAGCAATATCGGGCGAAGTGGGGGCGAGCGAAACAACTCGGCTTGGTCTTGTTCGCCGACTCCTCGGGCGACAGCACTTGGCTGAATGACAATCAGGCAGACGGCCAAAACTTCATCAACACGGCTTCGGCATTTACCCGTTTCTTCAAATCGACCAATGAGATCGACATTCGCTCGGATGCCGAATGGCAAAAACTGCGCGAGCCTGCGCATTGGGTGCAACGCGCCAAGTGGGAATATGAACAGGCGCACAAGCAGCGCAGCGATGCCCATTACGTTGGCGGCAGTCTGGTGCGGCCGGGCGACAAGGAAGGGGCAGGGCAGTGGTTCAAACAGGTGTTGGAACTAGGTCTGGATCATTATCAGGACGCCTGGGATGTTCACGCCTATCCCCAGCAAGCGCCGCGTTTCGGCGGCCCGATCGGCAACGGCGAAAACGAGGATGAACGTGGTGTGCTGGCCACATACGCCAGCCTGGGCCGGAAGAACAGCTTGCCTTTTTGGCTGGGCGAAACCGGCGCCAAAGCGATGCATGGCTTGACAGGACGCCGCTGGCAGGCAGAACAGGCCGCGAAAATGATCGCCTGGGTTAACAGCCGCAGCGATTACTTAGGCATAGCTTTCTGCATAGGCCATGAATACGACTTGGCCTATGGACGGATCTGGGATTACTCGATGGGTCACAAGCCCGGCGAGGCGGCACTGTATACCGCAGGCGCACTGATCGACGGCCTGCCGTATAAAGCCTTCGATACCAAGGACGCCAATATCCAGGCGGCTTACTTCGGAGAAACCTTGATGATTTGGCGAACCGATGAGGCAGTCGGTAATTGGCGGCAGCAGCTTGTTCCCGGTAAATTCTGGGTGCTGGTGGATGTGGTAGGGCATATCCAAGAATTGACGGTTGATGCCTCGGGATACGCGGATATCCCGATCTCCGCTAGCCCGGTTTATGTGTTGTCGCGAGCCGAATATGAACGATTGACCAGAAATTGAGGCTGAGTATTCGCTAGTTCCCAAGCTCCAGCTTGGGAACCAGCATAAAATTTTTTTTGATACCGGCTCCGTAGAAGGTATCCAGCTTCACCATGCGAAACGCTTACGGATGCAGCTTGTGGCATTGGACACCGCAACCACTATCGAAGATATGGAAATCCCCGGTTTCAAGCTGCACTCATTGAAGGGCTCAGACAACGACCGATGGTCGGTTTGGGTAAATGGCAACTGGCGTGTCACGTTTGAATTCCACGACGGTCATGCTTTCATTCTCGATTATGAGGATTACCACTAATGGCTATGCACAATCCACCTCATCCAGGAGAGTTCATTCGGGACGTCTACCTGGAACCGTTCGGTATCACGGGCAGGCAACTTTCCTCGAAACTTGGCGTTTCGCCTTCTACGCTGAACCGTATTTTAAAAGGCAACAGCGGCGTAAGCTCGGAAATGGCGCTTCGACTTTCAAAAGCCTTGGGCCGCTCCCCAGAAAGCTGGCTGATTATGCAGGACAATTACGATCTTTGGCATGCCAGGCAAACAGTTAATCTTGATGCTGTTGAAAAGATTGAATTTAGGGCTGCATAGCTGACGTGTTGGGCTTCGCGGTGCTCTGCCCAACCTACGGCCTCCGTTAAAATTTTTCTGTCGAATGATCTACTAACCATTAGTGTTAGTACTAATGGTTAGTAATGCGTAGGTCACCTAATATGTCACAGAACTTACACTAAAAGCATTAACGTCTTATCATCATCGACACCTAAAAGTATTGCATTTTTAGAAGCAAGGAGAACGAAATGAGAAATTATTGGTATACAGCATGTTTTGCAGTATATATGGCATTTGGATTCAGCATCTTCTTCATCTTTAACGAGTCAACCATTAATTCCTTATGTAAGGACGGCAATTTATACGAGAATCTTGGTGCAATATTGTTTTTGTTATCGTCGATAGTGTTTTTTATAACTTATATTAAAACTGAAGGGATTGTGTTAGGTTTTTTGCGAACAAAACACAATATTTTCTTTTTGTTTGCAGCAATCATATTTTTTATCGGTTTCGGCGAAGAAATAAATTGGGGGCAACGAATGATAGGTTTTGAGACACCCGCATGGCTAAAGGCCATAAATGTACAAGGAGAATTTAATTTTCATAACACCTTATCAGATAAACGTAGCCCCATATCGCCTAACAAACCTGTCATCGATATGCTTTTTAACCTTTTTTGGTTTTGCTACGGCGTTGTGATCCCGGTTTTGAATAAATTTAGCAACACGGGTAAGCGATTTATTGAAAAGTTAAAGTTCCCTGTGATCCCCTTGTATTTTGGGTGTTTTTTTCTTATAAACTACCTAGCAGGAAAATTAATAACATTAATGTACTCCACAAACCTATTAATCAATAACAAAGCGATAAATGAAATCAAAGAAGGAGTATATGCTTTTATCTTTTTCCAGATAAGCATATATCTATACCTTAGTTTCGCCAGCTCTAAAAATAAAAATGGTGATACCCGATAAGCATCTCAAATAAAAGCAATTAACATTCTAAAGTATTTTTTAGGGTGCAAGAACAGGTTCGGCTAGTGTCGACACGCTATCAATCCCCGATCTGAAAGAGCAATGGTTTCGGGAAAGATTTTTTCTAATTCCTACTCCCTTCCTGAAGTTACTCCGATCTTCATCTAATTTTAATTAAACCCACAGGTTTCCTCTCATCTTGTCTCTGTAGTCTATGTCCCATCGTAGCGATTGGTGAATAACGCCGGTCGCAATTACTTTGGGGATGGACGGTTGTTACCGTTCATCATTGAATGCAGACAGAATAGGGAGTTAACGAATATGCCACTCGCTTTAGGCAACATCTTCAACGGGCTCTTTAAGCAATATGGACACACCGTGATCCTATTGCTGCGGTTTATCGATATAGCCATGCTCATCGGCGCCGCTTGGGTTTCCCATTATTTCTGGCTTCGCCAGTTCGTCGTCGATCAGGATTACCGCATAGTGGTCTCCCTGGGTATTTTGGCGGCCATCATCTTTTTCGAAATCGGCCAAGTTTACCGTCCCTGGTCGAATGACACCATGCGCGGGGAAGTCGCGCGTGTCGTCAGGGCTTGGGTATCCGCGATCGTGTCGGTTATTTCCATTGTTGCATTGGTTCGTATGCATTTCTGGTTCGGCTCCAGTTATCGCTGGATCGTTACATGGTGGGTGCTGGGATTGTTATTCGTCCTCGCCGCCCGTAGTTTGCTGTCCCATGCGTTGCAATGGTTGCGCTCCCGTGGCTGGTCTCAGGGGCGTATCGTTTTGGTCGGATTGAACCAGATGGCGGTTGCGGTTAGCCGACAGTTGAGCCATTCATCCTGGGCAGGCTTGGAAGTCGTCGGTTATGTCGATGACCCATCCGAAAATCAGCGTACGGTGGGCGATTTATCGCTGCCGCGACTCGGAGATTTGGAAGACCTCACTGCCATCGTCACCAAGGAAGCCATTGACGAAGTATGGATTGCGTTCCCCGGCGAATCGTTGGCCGAACGTGCACAGTATCAACTGCGGCATCTGCCGGTCAGTATCCGGCTGGTTATCGACTGCTTTGATTTCAAACAGAGCAAATTCCTCAGCCTGAACACGGTGGCCGGTATTCCGACATTGGATTTTTCGGTTTCCCCGTTGCATGGCGTTAACCGCTATATCAAGGAGGTCATGGATAGATTCTTTGCACTTATCCTGTTGATTCTGATCAGTCCGTTGCTGCTGCTGATCTCTATCGGCGTCAAGCTGAGTTCGCCAGGCCCGGTGTTTTACCGGCAAGAGCGGATTGGTTGGAACAACCGTTCGTTCACGATGATGAAGTTCCGCTCGATGCCGGTGGACGCCGAAGCCAAAACCGGAGCGGTGTGGGCAAAGCCTGGCGAACAACGGGCGACGCGATTCGGCGCTTTTTTGCGCAAAACCAGCCTGGACGAACTGCCGCAACTGATCAATGTGCTTAAGGGCGACATGTCCCTGGTCGGACCTCGTCCTGAACGCCCGGATTTTGTCGAAGTCTTCAAGGATCAGGTGCCTAATTACATGAAAAAGCACATGGTCAAGGCCGGCATCACCGGCTGGGCGCAAGTCAACGGCTGGCGAGGTGACACTGACTTGAACCGGCGCATCGAACACGATTTGTATTACATCCAGCATTGGTCGGTTTGGTTCGATCTGGAAATTGCACTGCGCACTGTACTAACCGGTTTTATCAATAAAAATGCTTATTGAGGCGAAAGACTAAGGGCTAAGGGCGAGAGGTGGATACGTTGAAATTCAGGTTTTTTAGCCTTGAGCCTTTCGTCTTTCGCCTGCTCTTAAAACCATCGCTTTCATAAATATGCTGCATGACTATAGGAATACATTTGCCATGATTAGATTAACGTTTAGATCAATGCCCCTGATACCGGCTTTGCTGCTGCAAGCCTGCTCTTTAACGCCCGGCATGGAGATGGAGACCAACAGCCCGTCATCGAATATAGAGGTTCCGATGATGGTAGACGGCAAGTTAATCAAGGAAAAGGCGAAGATTTCTCAGATTACCGCAGACCTGATTATCGACCGGGAAAATTCGAAACGACGGGAGATCAACGAACTACCGTCTCAGGTTGTCCCGATGACCGCATATAAGATCGGACCGCATGACAGGCTTCAAATCACGGTGTGGGAACATCCAGAATTGAACGATCCGGGCGGCGAGAAAATCGACCCCGAGTTGGCGGGCAAGATGGTCCAAGATGACGGCATGCTTTATTACCCCTACGTGGGCAACATCCAGGTGAAAGGCAAAACCGCCAACGAGGTTCGGGAGTTATTGAGCCAAGGGCTTTCCAAATACTTCAAGAAAGTCAAACTCGATGTCCGGGTGCTGTCTTTCCAGAGTCATCGGACAGCCGTGGTCGGTCAGGTCAAAACGCCGGGGATCCAGGCGATGACCGAGACGCCATTGACGATTACCGAAGCCATCAGCCGTGCTGGCGGCGTGACCGAGGATGCCGATATGAGCAACGTGACCTTGGCCCGCGATGGCAAGCTCTATAAAATCGATGTTCTGAGGTTATACGAAAAGGGCGGCGCTGAGCAAAACCTGCTGCTCAAGGACGGCGACGTGCTGAATGTCTCCGACCGCAAGGACAACGAGGTGTTCGTAATGGGCGAAGTCGGCAAGCAGCAGGCTCTGCAAATCAACAAGGGCAAATTGACGCTCGCACAGGCGCTGGCGAAAGCCTATGGGATTGATTTCAATACTTCGCTGGCGGAAGAGGTTTATGTGATTCGGACAGGAGAGCTAAAGACGGGAGAGCTAAAGCCGGAAATTTTCCAGTTGAATGCGAAATCGCCTGACGCGCTGATTCTAGCGGATCAGTTCCACTTGCAAGCTCACGATACCGTTTTCGTAAGTACCGCAGGCGTGACCCAGTGGTCCCGAGTCCTGAACCAAATCCTGCCGTCATCTTTCACGTCGGTTATGTCGAAAGCCGCCACCATGGGCTTGTAACGGTGTGCAAGGCTCGGATTTTCTTTTCACATGATTGGGATATGAAAAACTATGTATTCACAAAATGAAGCTACTCTACAGTTACCGCCGCTGAATCCGTCCCGGATCGAAGAGCAGGGCGTCAGTATCCGCGATTATGTCGATCTGCTGATCGAAGGCAGAAAGATCGTTCTGATTACGTTGCTGTCGGTTCTGCTGGTGACGGTGGTCTATTTGGTGTTTGCACCACGCACCTACAAGGCTGACGCGTTGTTACGGATCGACAAGAACAAGGCGCTGCTTGCCGCACCGCTCCGTAGCGAGGCGAACACAGCCTCGACTGAAGCCGATAATCCACGGGCGCAGCGTGAGGTGGAAATTCTCCGCTCGCGTTCAGTGCTCGGCAAAGTCGTGGAGGATCTGAACTTGATGGTGGAATATACACCCGATTATTTCCCCGTTATCGGAGAGATGTTGGCGCGCCGACATGACGCTCATGACGGGGTCGCAGGTTCATGGTGGGGATTCGGCCGTTGGGCTTGGGGCGGAGAAAAGCTGAAGATCGCAACCTTCAATGTGCCGGATCGTTATCTGGAAAAAGCGTTTACCCTGATCGCGCTGGAGGAAGGCCGGTTCCAGTTGCTGGACCCCAAGGATGAAGTCCTGGCCGAAGGGCAGATAGGCGAAACGCTGATAGCCGACATCGGCGAGACTGCGCCTGTGGTTTTTAAGCTCGCAGAGCTTGCGGCCCATCCCGGTACTCATTTTGAGATGACCCGGAAAACCTCGTTGGCAGCCATCGAAACCTTGCAAAAGGCTTTTTCGGTCAAGGAAGTTTCCAAGGACACGGATATTCTGAGTGTCGAGCTAAAGGGCAGTGAACCGGAGCAACTCGCTAAATCCGTCAACGACATCGCTAATATTTATGTCAACGCGACAGTCAATTGGGAGTCTGCGGAAGCCTCGCAAAAACTGGGCTTTTTGGAAAGCCAGCTGCCTGTTGTTAAAGAACGCCTGGAAAAGGCGGAGCAGGGCTTGAGCGCCTACAGGCAAGAACATGGCGCGGTCGACATATCCGCCGAGGCCGAAATACTGCTCAAGCAGGCCTCCGAAATGGAGACTATGAACATTCAACTCAAGCAAAAGTACGAAGAGCAGAATCAACGCCTGGAGGCCGCTCATCCGGATATGATCGCCACCAAGGCGCAAATCAAACGCATCGACCAAAAGCTGGCGAATTTGGATAAACGGATTAAAGATTTGCCGCGCACTCAGCAGAACGTAGTGAGCCTGTCGCGGGATGTGCAGGTCAATACCGAGCTTTACACTTCGCTGTTGAATAGCGCCCAGGAACAGCGCATTGCCGCTGCCGGTTCGTTGGGTAACTCCCGCATCGTCGATTTTGCGGTGACCCCGGAAAAACCGTATTGGCCGAAACCAAGCCTGTTGTTAGCCATCGCCACCTTGCTGGGCTTGAGTGCGGGATCGGCGCTGGTGTTCATGAGACACTCCTTGCAGCGTCACGACAATTATCCGGCCTTGCTGGAATATCAGGTGGGCTTGCCGCTATTTGCCGCGATTCCGCATAGCAAAAAGCAGCGTCGGTTGGCGCGGCTTATGGACCAGGGCAGGGAGCGTGAACCCGGCATTCTGGTCAGCCAGGATCCGCTCGATATTTCCGTGGAGTCGCTGCGCGGCCTGCGGACAACGCTGGAAGCGACTCTGGCCAGCGATGCAAGCAAAGTCATCATGGTCAGCAGTCCTGCGCCGAGCATGGGTAAATCCTTTGTCAGCACCAATCTTTCCGCATTGTTGGCGAGCATTAAGAAACGCGTGTTGATCATCGATGCCGACATGCGCAACGGTCGGCTGCACGAAACGTTTTCCGTCGCCAAGGGACCGGGGCTTTCCGACCTGTTGGCAGGCACGGCCACGCTGGGCGAGGTTATCGTCAGCCTGCCCGATGTCGGCGTGGACTTGATACCTCGTGGAAGCATGGTGCTGAATCCTGCGGAATTGCTGGTTCTCGGCAATCTGGAGGAGACGCTTGAACAGTTGAAGAGCTTTTACAACCATATCGTGATCGATTCGCCGCCGATTTTGGGGGCCACGGACGCCGCCATTATGGGCAAGTATGCCGACGCCACTTTCCTGGTGGTCAAGGAAGGCCGCTACACGGCGCAGGAATTGGAGGTCAGTTTCAGGCGTTTCCAACAGGTCGGTGTTAAACCGAATGGCTTCATTATCAACGATATGAAAGAAGGCTCGTCGTATTACCCTTATTACGGTTACGCCTACCACCGTAGCGATATGGAGTCCAATATCCCGTCTGCATTTATGGCCGGATATCAGGCGGTGGGCGACTGGTTAGGAAAGCGCCAGGATCGCGACTATGTGCTTGCAGCAGAAGCTGTGGAACAGGTAGACGACCAGGTTCAGTTATAAGATGAAAATTCGTTTCGAAAAAGACTTGCCGGTTCTGTTGTTCGCGCTGGTCAGTGTGTCGACGCTGGCTTCTTTGCCTCAGGTCGAGTCGGCCTGGACAGGGGTGAAGGAGGTTTACGGCGAGCAGGATTTCGGTTTGCGTATCCTGCGCGAGGCGATGCTGGTGGTGCTGGTGGCTTACGCGTTTTTTGAACCGCGCTTGCGGAACGGGGCATTGTCCAGCACGGTGTTAGCTTTTTTGGGCGTTGTCGCCACCTATGTGTTGTTTGAGATTGGCTATGCGCTGTATCTGGATCTGCCGTTGGTGGTGCCGATGGCGGGCCTGCGCGTTTTCGAATACCTGCCGCTGGCATTGATCGGGTTCGTGACCAGCCGGTTGGGCGCGGGCGAATATATTATCAATCGGTTCGCGCATTATCTTCGCTATTACATCGCTCTCCAGGCCGTGTTGGCGATAGCGCAGGCGTTGTGGGCGCCGCCTTTGTTCGGGGTGTCATTCTTTGGCGGCGGACGGCCGTTCGGAACCTTTGTCAGTCCCAACCTGTTTGGTGCAACCATGGCGACTTGCGCACTGTTGTTCTCGCTGGTTCCGGCGATGGGCAAGTGGGTGGCTGTCAGCGTATTTTTGGCTTTGCTGAGCGGCTCGCGGACTGCGTTCATCAGTTCTTTGCTGGTGGTTTATTTCCAGGTTTATGCGGTGCTCCGTCCCCGCGATCGTTGGGCTTTGGTCATGCCGGCGCCGATACTTGCGGTGGGTGCGCTGTTGCTGGCGTCAAGCCCTTTGCTCAGCGGACGCGACGACGCCGATCCAACCCAAGACGGCCGTATAGACTTGTGGCAGCGGGTGTTTTCAGAGCAAGTACACGGCCCTGCGGATTTGCTGTTCGGCTGGGGCCTGGGGCTGAGCTCCAATACGATCAATATTCTCTATGGCGCCGAACATTTTAAGGGGCAATTCGATTCCGACAGCCTTTATTTATATCTGCTGAACGGTTATGGCCTGATCGGCTTGCTGGCGTATTTATTCCTTTTATGGTCAACGACAAGGACGTCTGTCCATCCCAGCAAGGGAGTGGTGGTGATGTTCATCTTCGTTGCCGGGCTGACATTCAATATGTGGGAGTATTTTCCGCAAAACGCGATGTTGATGTATCTCTGGGGAATGGTATTAGGCAGTGGGTATCAGTTGGTTTCGTCCTCACCGCAGGCTAGCCCGGCAGTATCGGGTTCGTATTACCGTCGCCCGTCCTGACAAAAAGGAAAAGAGCCATGTTCGGACTATTGAAAGAAAGACGATTATTCGGTGACGCGTTTTGGGCGCTGTTTGGGCAACTGGCGTCTGCCATTGCATTGTTGGCGGGTACTCGAGTCCTGACCGAACTGGTAACGCCGGGCATTTACGGCCAAGCCGCTTTGTTGAATGGTTTTGTGGCGCTGGGCGTTACGCTGTTTTCCTATCCTTTTATTTGCGCCGGCATGAGGATCTTGCCGGAGTGCCTGAATAAAGGGGAGCGTGCAGCTTTATACGGCGTTGTGACCAGACTGACTGTTCGAGCAACGGCGTTGGCGATAGCGCTGCTAGTGTTGGGCGGCGTTGGCTATAGCTATTTTTCGCACAGCGATGTTGGGCTGTTTATGCTGGCAGGCGTCCTTCTGGTCGTAACAGTCCGGCGCGAACTGGGTATACAGCTACTGATCGGTGAGCGTAAGCATCGCGGCGCAAGTTTGTGGCAGACCACTGACAGCATCCTGCGTCCATTGTTGGCGATCGCATTGGTATGGTGGGGAGGTCAAAAGGCTGAGTGGCTGTTACTGGGTTACATCTTGGCAATCATGGTCTCGAATACGGCGTGGTCGTTAGCGTTGGGCGCTAAGCCTGACAAAAACAAGCGTCCCATCATCACCCGTGATTTCAGGGTTGATGTGTGGGCCTATGCCTTGCCGCTAATCCCAGTGGAATTGATATTTTGGGTGAATGGTTTGGGGGATCGGTATGTGATCGGCTATTTGATGACGGCTGCGGAGGTGGGTTTATATGCGGCGACTTACATGATCATCAACGAGGCGTTTAACCGCAGCGCAATGGTCTTGTTGCGCACCTTTCAGCCGGTTTATTTCCAGTCCTGTTCCGAAAACCGGATCAAGGAAAGATTTAAGATTTTATGGATATGGATAGGGTGTGTTGTTGCGTTAGGGATTATCGGCGTATCGCTAGTGCTTATGACCAAGGACTGGGTCGCATCGGTGCTGCTCGCAAAATCCTATCATTCGGCGGTTGAGTTGATGCCCGCCATCGCTGTCGGCTGTGCGCTGCATGCCTTTGGAACCGTGGTGTCTCAACCGCTGCTGGCTAACAAACGGACACGGTTGTTATTGCTGGGGCGCATATGCGGGGCGGTGACCGCTGCCATCAGCATTCCGCTGATGGTGAAAAATTACGGTTTGCCCGGCGCTGCGATGGCCAATCCGGTCTATTTCGGTGTTGAGGCGTTGGTTTTGGCAATGCTGGCCAAACCCTGGCGGAGCGTCGGCGCAGTTTATGACGGGCAGCCGGAACAGGAGAGCTCAAGTCGCGAGGTTACGGTTTGAGGGTGCAGCTATCCAGAAAAGTGCGTTGCTAGTTCCCAAGCTGGAGCTTGGGAACCAGCGCAACTTTTAATTTTGTTTCCGGCTTGTCCGCTTAGGCGATTTACCAAAGAGAAATATAAAGAGGAATACTATGACATATGCAACAGCAGTTTCAGGAATCTATGGCGATATTTTACGCGAATGCGTGGCCTGTAGGGCTGAGAAAATAAGATTTTGGCGCCAGAAAAACTTCCACTATACCCAAAGCGCCAGCCACAAGGAGTTTCACATATACCGCTGCGAAAGCTGTGGAACCGGGTTCTTAAACCGGCCTCCGCATGTGCAATGGCTGCAATCCATTTATCAATACTCAGGCCAAGCGTTGACCCAAGAGATAACGCTGGAGGAGGTGTTGGCTAGAGAGGTCGAGCTGCCCAATTGCAAGGTGGACGCCGAGCGCATGAGTCAGCAAGCCCATCTGTTCAACAACTCGGGCAATGATCGGGCATTGGATATTGGCTCGGGCTTCGGTTTTTACACGCAGGCGCTTAGAAAAGCGGGCTATCGGACGGTCAGCATCAATCCGGGCAAATACGAAAACGAAGTGTTCAGGAAAATGAACGGCGATGAGCCGCTTGCGGTGATGTTTGAAGATTACCCAGTATCCGAATCATTTGGCGTGGTGATGATGTCGCAGGTATTGGAGCATCTGCTCGAACCGGATAACGCGATAAGCAAGGTGGCAGGTCTGTTGGCTTCGGGCGGCGTTTTGGCTTGCGCGGTACCTAATTACGATTCGTTTTTAGTCAAGTTGTTGGGCACCAAGGATAACGCTTGTTTATGGGTGCCGGAGCATGTCAATTATTTTACCGAGAATGGCTTAAAAGCGTTGATGGAGAGAAATGGCTTCCGGGTCGTTAAGGTGGAGCAGATAACCCGAATCCCATTCAACGCGCTATCCAAAAGGCTGCGACTGACAGGAAAACCGGCCGCTGTAGCTGACGGGTTGGTAAATTTTTTACAGGCCCCGTTTGCCGGATTGATGCATTATTTCGGGCTGGGCATCTACATCAATTTATATGCGGTGAAGAAATAAAAAAGCGTTAGATAAATGGAACACGGATGCCAACAGTAGGTGCCTCTAGGCGACACGGATTAAACGGATAAACACTGATTTAAAAGCTTAAACAAACTTGCTCGGACTAAAAATCCGTTTAAATCCGTCCTATCTGTGTCATCCGTGTTCTATCGAATACATAGTCACCAATAAATTTTAAACGAGTCATTATGTTAACCATTGTTATTTTGACCAAGAACGAGCAAGTCAACCTTCCTGGTTGTCTGGCGGCTATCCCCGAGCGCTATCCGATTGTGATTGTGGACTCGGGAAGTACCGATAATACGGTTGCGATCGCCAATAGCCGAGGTTGCAGAGTTTATACGAATCCATGGCCCGGCTTTGCCGAGCAACGCAACTTTGCGATCAAGCAATGCGATATAAATACGCCCTGGATATTGTTCGTCGATGCTGACGAAATCTACCCTCAGTCATTTTACGACTGGTTTGAATCCGGGATGGCGGTCGCTGATTCTTTTGATGTGCTGATGGTGCCGTCGATACTTTATCTTCGCGGCAAGCGTCTGAGCCATGCGCCCGGCTATCCCATTTATCACCCAAGACTGGTGCGCAGGGAAACGGTCAGCTTTGTCCGCAACCACACCGGGCATGGCGAAGCCGTGATTAATACCTGCCGGATCGGCTATTCGGCTATTCCGTATGAACACTATTTCTATCATGGCGAGATCATCGAATGGATGCATAAACATGTCGATAAGGCCGCGCAGGAAGTGCAGCTCCAGCCTACAACGGGTGCAGTGATGACGACACGCGGGCGGCTAAGCGTGTTATTGGGGCGGTCCTGGGTCAGGGTTATTGCCCGTTTTTTATACCACTTCGTATTCCGAGGCGGGTTTTTGGATGGCGCTGCGGGCCTGGAATTTGCGCTGATGTTTACTTGGTATGAAGCAACGATCTATTTACAAGCAAAAGCCGGTATTCAGGCAAGGTGATTAATATGAAAGTTTCGTTGGTTTTAGCAACGCTGGGAAGAGACTGGGAATTGGCTGTTTTGTTGAAGTCCCTGATGAACCAAACCTATAAAGATTTTGAGTTGATCATCATTGATCAAAACAAGGACGGTAGAATCGACGCCCTCGTCGAACCGGTCATCAGCAGCCTTAATGTGAAGCATGTGAAAGTGGATTTTACCGGTAACGCCAGGGCCAGGGACTACGGAATAGGTTTGGCCCAGGGCAGAATAGTTGCGTTTCCCGATGACGATTGTGCCTATGATAAGGATGTCCTGAAAAAAGTAGTCGCCGAGTTTAAAAGGCGCCCGAATCTATCGATCCTGGTGGCGGGTTCGTATGATTTTTCCTCCAGCCGATTCAGCATCGGTGTGAACAGTAACAATGCCCAGTATTTTTCGCGTTTTAAGATGATGGGGGTGGAGTTCACGCACTTCTTTGATCGGAAAAAAATTGACAGCAAGCTCTTCCACCTGGATCACGACTTCGGGATCGGTTCCAAATATTCTGGGGGAGAAGGTTTTGAACTTTTGTATCGTTTGCTTCGGGCCGGTAGTACTGCATTTTATACCCCGGAAATAAAGATTTATCACCCGGATAAAGATCACTACAAGCTGGGAACCGGAAGAATGCTGATGTATTCCACGGGGATTGGCGCTTACATCAGAAAATTCGCCAATCAGCAGGATGTGTTCATGCTGTATTACATCGTTCGCAAGATGTTTGTCGCGCCCATCCTGAAAATGATTCTTGCTTTGGTTTTATTGAACCCGAAAAAGCTGGCTTATTCCTTTTACAACCTCGTCGGTATCTGGCGCGGGTTCTTGGCGTATGGAAGGTAACTATGATGAGAACAAAACTGTCGACAACACGGGTCTGTGCTAGTTCCCAAGCTCCAGCTTGGGAATTCGGTGTGGGAAGCTCCAGCTTCCCGTCTCGCGAAGCTGCGACTGCATGGATGCAGGAGGTAGAGCAACGCAGGGAGCAGTTGCCGAGAGCTTCGACTTCTGGGTTCCCAAGCTGGAGCTTGGGAACCAGCGTAAGTGATTCAGGAGAAATACTATGAATGTAGGTATCGTTACCACACATATACCGCCGGCTAAAGGTTACGGCGGGGTGTCCGTCACCGCCGGCGTTTTGACCAAAGCCTGGGCGGAACGGGGACACAAGATGGCGCTGGTCGCGTCCGACGAGTCGATAGCAGCTCGCTTACGGCCCGAGCAGGTGCGTCTTGGCGAACAGGTGGATGTCAGGCTCTATCATTGCTATGGATTCAGGCGCTGGGGCTTTGGGCTGGGCGCTATTTCCGAGCTGTTTAAATTATGCCTGCAAGCGCCGGTGGTCTATATCCACGGCATTGCAACCTGGCCGTCTACGCTGGCGGCTGTTTTTTGCACCCTGTTGCGTCGCCCGTTCATGGTGGCCGTGCATGGAGGATTGATGCCTGAGCATGTTGATCTGATACGGCGGGAGAAACCGCATAAATGGCTGTTCTATAAATTGCTGACCTTTCCGACCCTGCGCCGGGCCATCGCCGTGCATTGCACCAGCGACACCGAGGCCGAAGGCGTACGCAACGTGCTCGGCGAAGACGCCCGCATCCTGCTGGTTCCGAACGGCATCGACAGCCGTGATATTAAGGTAGCTAAATATCCAGCTGGCGAAGGCATGAAGCTTTGCTTCCTGGGGCACGTTCAGCAGGAAAAAGGCATCAATGCCTTTATCAGGGCATGGCTGAAAGTTCGGAATCCTGAGGATAGGCTGGTGATTGCAGGCCGTAGCGTGGACGGCGATTATTTCGAAGAGTTTCAGACACTGGTCGAACAGGCCCAAGGCGCTATCAGTTATCGCGGCTACCTGGAGCGCGGCGAAGTCATGGACTTGTTAGCGTCCAGCCATTTCCTGGTGTTGCCTTCGGGCTTGGAAGAGGCTGGCGGAATGCGAGAGAACTTCGGCAATGTGGTGGCCGAAGCCATGGCCGCGGGACGCCCGGTATTGGTTGCAAGAGGCTTGGCATGGGACCATCTGGGATCGATTGGGGCCGGTTTCGTTTTCGATAGAACCGAGGCTTCCGTGTGCGAGGTGCTGCGTAAAGCTCAATCGCTGGAGTACTGGGAGTGGGGGCGGATGTCGTGGAATGCCCGGCACTACGTCGAACAACAGCTTGACCCGATCAAACTGGGAGATCAGGTCTGGCAGGTGTTGAAGAGACCTGACCAAGCCAATCTGTCGCAGTCACTGGTCGCGGGGTCTTCACTATGAGTAAGGTCGGTCTTATCGTCCCCACTTTAAACGCCGGCAGGCTTTGGGAATCCTGGCTCAAAGCCTTCGAACAGCAGACCCGGAAACCTGATTGTCTTTTGCTGATCGACTCTTCGTCCAGCGACGAAACCGTTGCCATGGCGCGCGCCCACGGCTTTGATGCGCAAGTGATTCCCAAGTCGGAATTTAATCACGGCGGCACTCGCCAGTTCGGCGTGAATAGGCTGGCGGAGGTGGATATCATAGTCTTCCTGACTCAGGATGCGTTATTGGCCAGTCCCGATGCCATCGAACGGCTGTTAGCGTCATTCGCAGATCAGCGGGTCGGTGCGATTTACGGCCGCCAGCTTCCGCATCGGAACGCCGGACCGATTGCCACCCACGCCCGTCTGTTCAATTATCCGGACGAAAGCCAGTTACGCGGCCTGGCAGATAGAGCGCGCTATGGCATCAAAACGGTGTTTATATCCAATTCTTTTGCCGCCTATCGGCGAAATGCACTGATGCAGGTAGGCGGCTTCCCGGTCGATACCATCATGAACGAAGACACCTATGTGGCCGGAAAGATGCTGGTATCCGGCTGGAAAATCGCTTATTGCGCCGAGGCCCAAGTGTTCCATTCTCATGACTACGGTTTTCTGGACGAATTTAAGCGCTACTTCGATATCGGTGTTTTCCACACCCATACTGCGTGGCTGCAACAGACATTTGGCGGAGCGTCCGGCGAAGGCTTGCGCTTTGTGATCTCGGAAATGCGCTATCTGATCAAACATGCCCCCTGGCTGATTCCCTCCGCAGCGTTGCGGACAGGGTTGAAATGGTTCGGATTCAAGCTGGGCGCATTACATAAGGGCTTGCCGCCAGCAATTCGCAGAGGCTTTAGCCTGCATAAAACGTACTGGCTTAACGCCATGTCATAAACCTCTTCGGCAGAACCGTTCGAAGTAATTTGTAGTTTTTTAGTAATAACATTGAAAAAGGAAAGCAATATGAAAAAAGTAATAAAGGTATCAGTAATCGTTCTGGCTGTAAGTCTGGGGGCCGGTTGTGCAACTAATGAAGATGTTGAAAAATTACAGTCTCAAGTTAATGGCGTGGATGCTTCCGTTAAACAAGCATCAGCCGACGCAGCCAGCGCACAAGCTAAAGCCGCAGCAGCAGAAGCTTCTGCCAATAGAGCAACTGAATTATCTCAAGAAGCCAACAGCAAGTTGGATAGGAATTTCAAAAGATCAATGAGGAAGTAAATAAGCTTGGCAAGAACGGCTTTAGTCGCCGATGAGTATGGCTAAAGCCGTTCTTGAACGGGCATATAGCTTGAATATAAAAACAGGGTATTACTTATTATGGTCTGGACAGGCGGATAGTTGAGTCTTTCAGGCAAGTTTAAAAGCGAGGAATAAATGAAAGTATTGGTGGTTGGCGGAGCCGGCTATATTGGCTCGCACATGGTGAAGATGCTCCTCGCCGAAGGGCATGAGGTTATGACCTTCGACAATCTTTCCAGCGGGCATCGTGACGCTGTGCTGGGGGGTGAGTTTTTCTTGGGTGATTTGGCAGATCAGGCGGAGCTGGATGCGGCTTTCGTAAAGCACCGGCCGGATGCTGTCATGCATTTTGCCTCGTTTATTCAGGTCGGTGAGTCGGTGCGCCGTCCAGACATGTATTATCGCAACAACTTATCGAACACACTTAATTTGCTGGATGCCATGGTGGCTCATGATGTGAAACATTTTATTTTCTCATCGACCGCGGCGGTGTTTGGCGAGCCGGACTATGTACCCATCGACGAAGCGCATCCGAACCGGCCGGTCAATCCTTACGGCCGTTCGAAGTGGATGGTGGAGCAAATCCTTGCCGATTATGAGCATGCGTTCGGATTGAAATCCGTTTGCCTGCGCTATTTCAATGCGGCCGGCGCTGATCCGGATGGTCTGCTGGGCGAGCGCCATGATCCCGAAACGCACCTGATCCCGTTGATCCTGCAGGCAGCATCAGGCCGCAGGCCTGAGATTCAGGTGTTTGGCCGCGATTACGATACGCCTGATGGTACCTGTATTCGCGATTACATCCATATCGCTGACCTTTGTTCTGCGCATTTACTTGCACTGAAGCACCTGGTAGGCGGTGGTGCCAGCGAGCGCTTTAACCTCGGCAATGGCTCAGGATTTTCTGTGCAACAGGTAATCGATACCGTGGAAAAAGTGACCGGCAGTAAGGTGACAGTCGTGGATGGTCCGCGCCGTGCCGGCGATCCGGCTCGTTTGGTTGCTGATTCAACCCGTGCTCGTGCTCAACTGGGATGGAAACCGATGTTTGCCGATCTGGAAGCGATCGTTGCGCATGCATGGACTTGGGAACGTAAGTTTAGTGGGGACTGTTTATTTCGGAGCGTCAATTCGCAACATAAGAGACCTACAAAATATGATGAAAGCTGGAATGTGACCAATCAACTAAAAGGAGTGATCATAGCCGCAAGACAGGATACCGGTGTGAGGTTGTAGATCAGCGTTTTGTCCAATCCGATGATTCTTATTCGGTCATGACGTATCTGATTGGGCATCTTAAGATTGTGGGTACAGGGTGCTATTAATTGAGGAAATAAGCGTGTTTTTTAAGTGGTTGTTATTGATTTATCTTATTATTTTAGGATTTTTAAGTTTAAATCCTTGGCTGCTCCCTGATTCTAAACTGGCAATGGGCTTTATTGCCTGGGATTTGCTCGATCATGCAGCCGCTTATGGCTTGTTGTCGGTTTTGATGACGATTGCTTTCAGGCAGCAGTGCCGACCATTGATGATGACAAGCATCGTGATTCTGACCTCAAGCCTGATCGGCGTTTTGTTCGAATATGGTCAATATTGGTTTACATCAACGCGGCAGTTTTCATTTTACGATGCTGTCGCTAACGTTCTTGGTGCTGTCTTGGGTATGGCTGTGCTTTGGTTTTTTTTGCTTTACCGTAAGCGCTGGACATAACGGCGCAGGTGGTGGGGCGGGCGCAGCGCGAGGGTTTGCAGGGCTTCCCGTTCGGTCTCTACCACCTCGTGGCGGGGGGGCGAAACGACTTGGTACGACTATGCTCGCTTCGTCATTAATCAGGCCGTCGCAGTCGGCAAGATCATGAAAGTGGCCCCGAACAACATACATCCCATTACCACCGACGACTACCCATTACCCGCCAAGCGCCCGGCCAATTCGCGGCTTGATACCAGCCTGATACGCAACACTTTCAATCTCGAACTGCCGGACTGGCAGCATGGGGTTAATCACGTTCTCCAACCAATCCTATGACATTATGACTACACGTAAAGAGGAGGGTTCTGGCACCAGATGTATCCAACAACACAGGCAGTTTCGAAGCCGCTCCTGCCGGTATATGACAACTCCATGGCTGCCTCATGTTTTCCATGTACACACTCCGACTATTAACATTTATATAGCGTTGTTTACAGCCCTGTTTTATACTCAATTCCAGAGGTAAACGCGCTTTGGACGTAAGGTGGCAATACTGAGCATCAAGCCGTTGCCTGCTTATATTTTAATTACCCTCAACCAATTGTCCTGCACCACTTCATTCAGCAGCCCATACACCAAATTTTCATTGGTTTAATATAGACGCTGTTTTACGCTCGAAACCGCTGGCTCAATATCCAACTAATCCAAATGGCACAACCCCATGAACCAGACCCACTATGCCTTAGACGGCGATAATCGCTTCGTCATTGAACAGTACAACGACCTTGCCCCTTTCGCCAGTTTTTTGCCCGGTATCGCCGGTAGCCTAGGTCGCCCGGCCTGGGCATTTTATGTTAACCGAGGGCAGGCCGTAGCCAGTTTTGGGGTGCGCAATAAAGACGGGGCCTTTTTGGAGTTTTTTCCTGCCGACAAGGCTTATCAACTGACATCGTCCCGAGGTTTTAGGACTTTCCTCAAGATTGCGGATGGCGATCAAATCCTGACCCACGAGCCTTTCCAGCGCGGGGCGGGGCCGGAGGTCAAACAACGCCTTTACGTCACGCCCCATGAGGTCGGCGTGGAAGAGATCAATCCGCACTTGGGATTTTGCATTCGGGCCGATATGTTCACCTTGCCCGAAGCGCCAGTGGCCGGTTTGCTGCGGCGGGTCGAGATCATCAATACGTCCGGGCAGGCCAGAAAGATAGAGATCGTCGACGGTTTGCCGCAAGTGCTTCCCTTTGGCATGAATCAATGGATACTCAAGTTCATGAGCCGAACCTCGGAAGCCTTCATGCGGGTCGAGGGTGTGGAGGAAAATTTGCCTTTTTATCGGCTGAAAGTATGGCCTACCGACTCCCCGCAAGTGGAGCCGGTGATAGCCTGCAATTTCTTCGCCGGTTTTTTGAGCGGCGGACGCACCCGCGTGGTCGTGGACGCGGAAAGGATTTTCGGTTTGGCCGGGGATTTTTCCAGGCCGGAACGGTTTTTTTGCAGTGAGAGTATGGATTTCGCTAATCAGGTGGCTGGCAATCAAACGCCATCGGCTTTCCAGGCGTTGACCGTCGAACTCCAGCCGGGACAAAGCCAGGTCTTTTACGGCTTTTACGGCCATGCAGAATCGCAGCAAGTGTTTGAGCAATTCATAGAGGAGGCAGACAAAAAAGATTATTTCGAGATCAAACGGGAAGTAAACCGCCGCTTGATCGAAGGCATCACCCAACGAATCTTTACCGCGACGGCCAAGCCGCTGTTCGATGCCCATGCCCGGCAGTGTTATCTGGACAACGGTTTGCGCGGCGGTTTTCCCAGGGAAGTGCCGGGAGGTGCGCAACTGTATTTGTTCGGCCGCAAGCACGGCGATCTGGAAAGGGATTACAACGACTTTTTGTTGCAGGACACGCCGTTTTCCGAAGGCAACGGCGACTTCCGCGACGTGCTGCAAAACCGCCGGATGGACTTGTTCTTCGATCCTACGCTGGATGCCAAAAACATCCGCTATTTCTTCAACCTGATTCAGACGGACGGCTGCAATCCCTGCTCTTTGCGGAACTCACGTTTTACTGTTGACTTAATTAGCATAAAGCCCTCTCCAGAGGGAGAGGGTTGGGTGAGGGGAAGTTCAAATATGGAAGAGAGTTTATTTAATCCCCCTCATCCCAGCCTTCTCCCTCAGGGAGAAGGAGCACCCGCTCTTAAATCAACAGTATTACCCCAAAACCTTGCGCATCATTTCGCCCGGTTTGCAGGCCTCGAACAACTGCTGTCCCGCGAGTTTAAATACGCGGAACTATGGCAGGTGCTTCAAGGCGCGGAAAACCCGGAGCCGATCATCAAGGAAATTCTGGCACAAGCACAGGAAGTGGAGGATGCCGAATTCGACCGGGGCTATTGGTCGGATCACTGGACTTATCTGGTGGATTTGCTGATCAGCTACCAAGCAATTTTCCCGGATCGATTGCCCGGCTTGTTCAAGGAGAAGACCTACACCTTCTTCGATTCCACCCATTTTGTCGTCCCGCGCGCCCAAAAATACGTGGTGACGCCCAACGGCGTTCGCCAATACGGCGCGGTGCAGGGCAGCCCTGAGAAAGAATCCCTGATCAACTCCCGTAGCCGGCGACGCCACCAAGTCCGCGCGCAAGGCGGTCACGGCGAGATCGTTTACACCACGCTGCTCGGAAAAATCCTGACCCTGGTAGCCAACAAGCTGGCCACACTGGACCCGTTCGGCGTAGGCATAGAAATGGAAGCCGACCGCCCAGGCTGGTGCGATGCGTTGAACGGCCTGCCCGGCATTTTCGGGTCTTCGGTCAATGAAACCATTGAGCTCAAGCGCCTGACGGACTTTACCTTGAAAATACTCGCCGATATCGATGGAACATTTTCCCTGCCGGCGGAACTGGCGTACTTTATATCCGGATTGGAAGTATTGTTAAATCGCCCAAATCTGACGCCCGAATTATTCTGGCAGGAAAGCGGAGCCCAAAAGGAAGCCTATCGGAAAAAGGTGTTCATGGGCTTTGAAGGTGCCGAGCAAGCCCTCTCCGTTGCAGCGGTGCAAAACTTCCTGGCGACGGTTTCGGACTACCTGGATGCTGCGATCGACAAAGCCCGGACGCCGGAAGGCATCGTCACCTATTTTTCCTATGAGGCCGAGCAGTATCAGACAATCGCGGACGGCAAGGCGGCTGTAACCCGCTTCAAGCAAAAACCGATACCGCTGTTTCTGGAAGGTTTCGTCCATGCCCTGCGCATCGCCGAACCGGCGGAAGTCCGGCGGCTTTATGACGCCGCGCGCAACTCCGAACTGTTCGACAAGAAGCTGGGCATGTACCGCGTCAATGAACCGCTCGGCGAAAATGCGCTGGAACTGGGACGGATCGGGGTTTTCAACTACGGCTGGCTGGAGAACGGCTCCATCTTCCTGCACATGCATTACAAGTTCGTGCTGGAAATGGTTCGGGCCGGGTTAATCGAGGAGTTTTACGGTCAAATCGAACAGCTGCTGGTGGCTTTTCGCGATCCTGCGGAATATGGACGCAACCCGGTCGAAAACTCCAGCTTCCTGGTCAGCAGTGGTTTCGCCGTCGATCCACGGCAACACGGACGGGGCTGCGTAGCCCGTCTTTCCGGTTCCACGGTAGAGTTTTTGCACCTTTGGACGCATCTTTTCTTGGGGGCGACGCCCTTTGTGTTCGAGGAAGGCAAGTTGCTGTTCAGGCCCGCGCCGGTGTTGTCGAAGACGTTTTTCTCAACGAACGAGCAATGCGTTAATCCGTTCGGTTTTGAAGAAACATTGCCGGTGGGCAGTGCGGCCTGCGCTTTATTGGGAACAACTTTGCTGGTCTATATTAACCCCGAGCGCCAAGACACCTTCGGCGACGCCGCCATAATGCCCTGCCGCTATCTGTTACATGGACGGGACGGCAGCATGCAGACTGTGGAAGGTTTGTATTTGGAGGGGCAAGTTGCGGAGGAGTTGCGGTTTGGGCTGTTTCGGCGGGTGGATGTGCTGCTTGCGCGATGAATCTTCTTTATAAGAACTTTAACTGAATGCTTGTTTATCACGATGCAAGGTAGTTTGAGGGGTAAGTATTTTTGCGTAGTCTAGTATTTAGGATTATTATCTTTTTGAGAGGTGTTATTAAAATTTAAATTAAAATCGAGATGGAGTGGCTAATTTTTGAATATCACAAGAGAGCATAATGAGATTAAAATTATAGGTGACTTCGATAATTTTCCTATACTCCTTTCTTATATTTATACCGCTGTTAATAAAGCTGAATTTTCTGAAATTATACTCAATTTTAGCGAGTGCAGCTCAGCTTTTCAGAATGCGATGCTTTCTATATGTGCGCAAATTTCAGCATATAGAAAGGCGGGGATATATTTCACATTTATACCTCCTAAAGACGTCAAGCTATTAAATCTATTTAAAAATACAGGTTGGGCTTATTTCATTGACCCTAGAATGTTTGAACCCCCTATTTATAGAAGCTATTCTTCAAGAATACCTGTAACACAATATCAAAGTCCAAAGGAACAATTAGACGCCGTTAATAAAATTGTCAACGTAATTCTTGGTGCAATTCCAGAAATGCAACGTTCTGATTTTGCGGCATTTGAGTGGGCTATAAATGAAATAACGGATAATGTATTAGTACATTCTGAATCACCAGTTGGTGGATTTATTCAACTTTCTACATTTCAAAAAAATAAAAAACAAGTTCAATTTGTCGTTGCAGACGCTGGAATTGGTATTCCTAAAACTCTTAAACAGGGTCATCCTGAAATTGGGTCAGATACGGACGCCTTGGATAAAGCGATTAGGGAAGGAGTTACTAGAGATAAAACAGTTGGTCAAGGTAACGGATTATTTGGGAGCTATCAAATTTGTAGTAAATCTGGTGGTTATTTCGGTGTTCATTCTGGACACGCTTGTTTAGAGTTTTCTAATAGAAAAGGATTATCTATAGCCAATGAAAACATCCCTTATGATGGAACACTTGTTATAGCAACAATAGATTTTTCAAATCCCAAGCTTCTTGAAGAAGCACTGAGCTTTGGTGGTAAAAAGCATATTCCAGTCGACTATGTTGAAACAAATTATGAGATGTCAGAAGACGGGTTGATTCATTTTATATTAAAAGTAGAATCAGATTCATTTGGAAGTCGTGTTGCTGGGAAGCCAGTGCGTAACAAATTGGCCAATTTACTTAGAATGGGTGGAAGCCAAAAAATTATCATTGATTTAGCTGATATAGCCCTGATTTCTAGTAGTTTTGCTGATGAAGCATTTGGGAAATTATTTCTTGAAGTTGGAGCCGTATCATTTATGCAAAAATTTGAATTTATTAACGTAATGGATACGGTTAGACAGCTAATTGATAAGGCTATAACTCAACGACTATCTGCTGGTGTTTCTGATTAATATATTAAAGCCCAGTAGGTCGGGCATGCTGTTTATGCCCGACATCAATTCGCACAAAACGTTGGGCAACGAAAAGATGTTGCCCAACCTACTTAAATTTACCGCTCAAGGAAATTTTATGTCCGAAAATAACGATAAACCTCAGCCTAAAACGGAGCAAATAGAGCTTGATGCACATAGAGCTATCGTGATGTGGTTATTTATCGCCACCTTTTTATTAACTATTTCCGTAGCAGCTGCACTAATCTATTCTGACACAACAGGTAAAAAAGTATTGACGATTTTGCCAGTAGTTATTCTGGCTGGTGTATTAGGCGCATTCGTAAGTGCATTAAACCGTATTTATTCAGCATCAGAAGTATTTCCAATTGGAAAATATACAGAGCTATTAAAAGAGGTTAATGGTTACTTAATAGCATATTCATCCATTCCGCCTTTAGTTGGAGCTATATCAGCGGCCATACTATATGTTGCGTTTGCTGCTGAAATAGCGACTGGTCCATTCTTTCCTGCTTTTAGTTGTGGAGAGGGTGGAAATGCATGTAATGAATTTCAAACTTTCCTCCAGTATTGGAGTCCTGACAAAGCAGCTGACTACGCAAAATCGATTGTTTGGGGATTTATTGCTGGTTTTAGCGAGCGATTTGTACCTGACATCCTAAATCGCGTAGCCAAAAGTTCGAATGAAAAATAGCAAGTAGCCCGTATGTAGCGTAGCGGAATACAGGCTACACAATTTTTCAAACTTATGATGGTGCGGCATGGTGTTATATCGGCGGAACCTGGTTGCGAGGGACGTATTTCTTTACGGTGACGTTGCGGGATCGTTGTTCCGATGTGCTGGTGCGACACGTCGGGCTACTGCGAAACGCATTTCGCACCACGGTGCGGACGGAACGGCCTTTCACCATCGACGCCATTGTTATTCTGCCGGATCACTTGCATGCTGTTTGGACGTTGCCTGACGGCGATGCCGATTACTCGGGACGCTGGCGGGCGATCAAATCCAACTTTACCCACGAACTGCGGCTATCGGGAATGCCGTTAACTCCTGACAAACGCGATGAATATCTGCTTTAGCAACGGCGATATTCCTTCGGCACGCTCAGCAAGTAGCCTGGATGAAGCGTAGCGGAATCCGGGGCTTCGAAGCTACGATCTGTTGTCATCACATCCATGAACTCTATCGGCAGCAAGTCGCCGTGTTGATTTTGCATCCAAATAGGGTTAAAACCGACCTGGGCGAATACAATGTGCCACGCCCAGTTGAAAAGGATGCGGAACTTAATGAAAGTTTTGATTTGGAAAACAGCGGCAGTTCTCTTAATTTTAAAGGCCAATAATTGCCGTGACGTAGTACCGCTCCTAGCGGACAGGTCATCATCGTTAGCCACTAGTCAGTTTGGGCAGGTGATCATGAAAAAATCCTTATACCCAAAGGGCATAAGTTTCGTTTGAGCAGACAAGCTGCTCAATTCAGCTTTAATATTGAAGCAAGGGAAACCACTATGAAAGATAAAAATGCCGAATCCAAAGCGTTTGTTATTCCACGCAGTAAAGATTTGCAAGAGCCTGTGTTTCACAAGAAGGTTGTGTTGCACAAACAGTTGTTTTTTACTTTGGCAGTCGCCGTTGGATTGTTTTTCTCCGCATCTGTTGCCGCCAACAGCGCGGAGGTGGAAGCCGCCATTGATTTGATGAAGCAATCGCACATGGATCAATGCGAAAAAATAAAAATCAAGAAGGAACTTCTGATAGCCCATCAGCATCACGATCAAGCCAAATTACAAGCCTTAGGCCCCGAACTTGATGCCATTAACAAACGCCTCAAACCGACGGAAGACAAATTAACAATTTTAAAATCCGCCATGATGAAAAACCCCGATGACGAAAGCGACTTTGCAACCGCCATGCTTTACTTGGACGCATGCAATTGAACCTTCAACACGATTAGATGCACTTAACGCTGATCGGGTGGAGATGACGGGATTGCCGAGCGGGACGTGGTTTGCAACCCCGCCCCTAACGTTTCTACAATGTCCGAGCTAAGCAACCATATTTAATAGCCACAAAACGTTTCGAACGGGGCAACATGCCCCGTCCGGCTGGTTCCACGGTAGAATTCCTGCACCTTTGGACGCATCTTTTTCTGGGGGCGGCTCCGTTTGTGTTCGAGGAAGGAAAGTTGCTGTTCAGGCCCGCGCCGGTCTTGTCGAAGTCATTTTTCTCGACGAACGAGC
Source organism: Methylobacter sp. (assembly GCA_030679035.1). Lineage (GTDB taxonomy): Bacteria > Pseudomonadota > Gammaproteobacteria > Methylococcales > Methylomonadaceae > Methylobacter_A. Next base: position 36,873 of record JAUXTH010000194.1, read on the forward strand.
AATGCGCCAATTCCTTCGGTTTTGAGGAAACATTGCCGGCCGGCAGCGCGGCCTGCGCTTTATTGGGGGCAACCTTGCTGGTCTACATCAACCCCACGCGCCAAGATACTTTCGGTGACGCCGCCGTAAGGCCCGGCCGCTACCAGTTGCATGGGCGGGACGGCAGCATGCAGACCGTGGAAGGCCCTCATCTGGAGGGGCAAGCCGCCGAAGCGCTACGCCAAGGGATATTCCGACGAGTGGATGTGTTGCTTGCGTGATCTAGGTTTATAAGTTAGCCATCTTCCGATGGGAAAATACGATAAATTAATCGATAAGATTCTTCGTGGGTCTTCGGATGCGAATATTCCATTCGATGATCTTCAGGGCTTATTGATTCGTTTAGGCTTCGATGAGCGGATACGCGGAAGCCATCATGTTTATCGAAAAGAAGGCATCGAAGAAGCTAAACCTTCAGCAGGATGACAGTAAAGCGAAGCCATATCAGGTTCGACAAGTCAGATTCATAATCATCAAATACCATTTGGCGGAGGAAATATGACATACAAATATGAAACCATTTTATATTGGAGCAAGGAAGATAACGCTTTTATCGCCGAAGTCCCGGAACTTCCCGGCTGCATGGCGCATGGCAACTCCCAAGAAGAAGCGCTGGCGAATGCAAATGAGGCTATTGGGCTTTGGCTGGATACGGCAAAAGAGTTCGGCGACCCAATTCCTGAACCAAAGGGGCGTCGCCTTATGTATGCTTAAAATAATTGGATCCAGAGTCTGTAGCATAAAACCTAGTTATGCTCGGCATCAATACGTTTATAGGTTGGGCTTCCTCGCGTCAGCTCAACCTACGCACTATAGAACGGTTGCGGACCACATCCATTTTCGATATCCAACCACACTGAGATAGTGACAAACAGAGATGATGTGTTTTTGAAAACATAGCAAATAATGGGATTCGCAACAACAAAAAAACTTTTGGAGAAATTTCATGAAAACAATGACGGCACTAACGGCTATTTCAAAAGACAAACCGACCCCTCTTAAAGAATTGAATGAGGCGCAAATTACCGAGTTACAAACTGTACTGGTCAAACTCGGTTATCCGGCGGGGGATATTGATGGTGATTATGGACATAATACCCGCAATGCCTGGGCAGAATTCATGGATGATGCCAATATTGACAATGAGATTGAGTCGATCAGTTCGAATTCGCTCAACACACTGCAACAAATGCTGAATGATTTAAACAGTAATCAAGACTACGATTTTTCTACACCAGCAGGGACTATCGAGGCTATAAAAAAAGAATGTATCCGTCAAGGCATCGGTTTAAAAACACAAATCGCCTATGTATTAGCAACAGCCGACCATGAAACTAATCATACATTCAAACCTGTCACTGAAGCCTATTGGCTCTCAGATCCTGATGCATATTTAAAGAAACACCATGCAAACTACTATCCTTATTATGGGCGCGGCTATGTCCAGCTGACTTGGGATTATAATTATAAAAAATACAGCAAATTGGTCTGTGAAGATTTACTTAAACATCCTGAATTAGCCTTAGAACCGGAAATCGCTCTGTTCGTGTTGGTGCATGGTTTTAAAACCGGTGCATTCACTGGGCGTAAAATATCTGATTTTATTAATGACCATGTAACAGATTTCGTAAAAGCGCGTTACTGTATTAATGGAAAAGATAAGGCCCAGGAAATTGCTGCACTGGCTCAAGACCATCTAGCCACTATCTAATGCAAAAATATTTTTTGCCCATAACAATTTACTTATTTACGGCGAGCTGTGGAATATCCTACGCGCAGGATATTCATGCAACACCGCCTGTTTTGTCATCTCAAACAAGCAGTGTGACCTCCGAATTTGAAGGGCTTTACAAAGTCGGCAATACCAGCTGCACCGTCTCTCCCATAAAAATGGCTTTTGAAGTCAAATGGACAAAGGGAAATGGAGTTATGATTTTTTTCTTTGATAAAAAAACATCTGATGGCAAGGTCATTTTTGTTTCTGAACAGTTAGTCAAAGGCAGAGATAAATTTGTTTTCGAAGATGACCGTTATAACGTGGGCGTATTTATTAGGGCTGATGGCAAGGTGTTTGCCGTCGAAAAATCACGAAATCAATAAATATGATAAAGCGTAATTCTTTTGCGCCGTATGTGTCCCATGCGCTAATCGGTTATTTTGTTAGGTGGTATTTGGCTCTGGCTGTGGTTTAGTGGAACGGGACACTGGAGCGTCCTTCACTGCATTCCCACGCTGGAGCGTGGGAACGATATATAAACTTTACGCCGCCCGCCAGACATAAGTAGCCACAGCGCTTGCAGGCAGAGTGGCTACGGCATTTTTGCCTTGAAACTGGATAGTAAAGGATAGTGATTCGGCTCCGTCATTGAGCGCAATCAGAACGATGTAGCCCGCAGGCGTCAAAAAAGCCACATTCGGCAAGGACGCTTGTTCATCGGAATAAATCCTTACCGAACCGGGGCGGACGAATTTCGCGGCATGGGCGATCACGTAGTAGGCGACGTTGCGGGTAACCCCTTCGCCTAGGGTCAAAGCGCCGACGCAACGGGCCTCACCGCCGGGGGTATGGGGACAGCAAAACGGGTCGGAGGCCAGGTTCCATTCGAGCACGATTCGGCTCCAGTTGCGTATCGAGCCTATCAGCACATTTTTCATGTGCCACATTAAATCCCCACCGAACTGCCCGTCTATCCCCACCCACTGTTCGGTGAAATACAGTTTCATCTCCGGGTAAAGTTGGTGCACCTTGGAAAGGGCAGAAATATCGCCCCCGTATAGATGCCAAGCCGATCCGGTCAGATAACGACGCGCTTCGGCATCGGCGAAAACTTCCAAAGGGTACTCCTTGACGTCGCAATTGTGGTCCCAGCAAAACAGTTCCACATCGGCCAGCCCGGCTGCCGACAAAGCTGGCCCCAGATGGTTTTTGATGAACTCGGCCTGTTCGCCCGCTTCCATGATCATGCTGGGTTCGTTTTTCTGATTCAAGGGTTCGTTCTGCGGGGTGATCGCATGGACGGTGATGCCTCGCTCCCGCATGGCTTGCAGGTATTTGATCAGGTAAGCGGCGTAAACCCCGTAGCAATCCGGCCTGAGTTTGCCGCCGACGAAACTTTGGTTGGTCTTCATCCAAGTCGGCGCCGACCAAGCCGTGGACATGATCTTGATCTCGGGGTTGATAGCCAAAATTTCCCGCAACAGGGGAATGACTTCAAGATCCCCGGCCTCGATGTCGAAATGGGCAAGCTCGGGATCCGATTGTCCCTCCGGCAAGTCGTTATAGGTAAAGCAGCGCTCGCTCAGATCCGACGCGCCTATGCTCAAGCGCAGAAAACTAATGCCGATGCCGTCGCCATAGGGCAAGAACAATTCCCGCAACAATGCGCGCCTGTCAGCGGCTGCTAAGCGACTGATCAACATCGCGCTGCCTCCGGTCAAGGAAAACCCGAAGCCATCGATGACCTGATACTTCTGTTCCGCATCCACCGTTATCACAGGAAAATCATTGTTGTCGGCAAAGCGAAGGTCATTCGGCTGCCGTTGTAGCAAAGAGGTTTTGTCGGCGGTGGTTAGCCATGCAGCCAGAGAAGAAAAATCTGGAATTGGATCATAAGGATTGGATTGTTCAGGCATGGAAGTCCCCTTGGCGAAACGACTTTACATTATACATTATGAGCTAATATGAAAACTTCACAGCCTATATAATCGGCAGGGCAATCGCGCTTAAATAAGCTTGGATTTTATAATCACTGGCTGATCAATTGCGTATAAATGTGGTTATTTTAAATTTCAGGTTATTGGAGCCGCGACTTTAGTCGCGGCAGTAGTTATATTTCCTTCACAACTGGCGTTATGACTCGT
>JAUXTH010000200.1 GCA_030679035.1 Methylobacter sp.
ATAAACGCCTGGTGGTCAGTCAGGATAAAATACAATTGTTGGGTGCGGTGCTGGTTGGCGATGCCTCGGGTTACGGAACCTTATTGCAATATTGCCTGAACGGTATCGAACTGCCGGCTTATCCCGATGCGCTGATTTTACCGCACCGCTCCGACGAGTCGGTCGGTTTGGGGCCGGATGCGTTGCCCGCTTCGGCGCAAATCTGTTCCTGTTACGACGTGACCAAGGGTGCGATTTGTTCGGCGATAGAAGGCGGCTGCATGACGATGGGCGCCTTAAAAGCCGAAACTAAAGCCGCAACCGGTTGCGGCGGCTGTACGGCGTTGCTGAAATCGGTCATGGATTCGGAACTGTCGAAACAGGGTTTTGAAGTCAATACCGATCTTTGCGAACATTTTGCCTATACCCGGCAGGATCTTCACAACCTGATTCGGATTGAGCAAATCAAAACCTTTGCCGACTTGCTGCATAAACACGGCAAAGGCCTGGGCTGCGAAATCTGCAAACCGACCGTCGGTAATATCCTGGCGTCGCAATGGAATGAGCATATTCTGGAAAAAAATCATTTGGGGCTACAGGATACCAATGATACGTTTTTAGCCAATATGCAAAAAGACGGCACTTATTCGGTGGTGCCGCGCATCACCGGCGGTGAAATCAGTCCCGACATGCTGATTGCCTTGGGCCAGGTCGGCAAAAAATACAAACTCTAGACCAAAATCACCGGCGGCCAGCGCGTGGATATGATTGGTGCGCGGGTCGATCAATTGCCGCATATCTGGAAAGAGTTGATCGATGCCGGTTTCGAATCGGGTCACGCTTACGGCAAATCGCTGCGCACGGTTAAATCCTGTGTCGGCAGCACCTGGTGCCGTTACGGCGTCGATGACAGTGTGGGCTTGGCGATAGAATTGGAAAACCGCTACAAAGGCTTGCGCTCGCCGCATAAAATCAAATTTGCAGTGTCCGGTTGCACCCGCGAATGCGCCGAAGCGCAGGGCAAGGATGTCGGCGTTATTGCCACCGAAAACGGCTGGAATTTGTATGTTTGCGGCAACGGCGGCATGAAGCCGCGTCATGCCGATTTATTCGCCACCGGTTTGGATAAGGAAACGCTGATTAAGTATATCGACCGTTTCTTGAGTTTTTATGTGCGCACCGCAGGCCGTCTGCAACGCACCTCGGTCTGGATGGAAAACATGGAAGGCGGACTGGATTACCTGAAATCGGTGGTGATTGAAGACAAGCTGGGTCTGTGCGATCAGCTGGAGCTGCAAATGCAATACGTCATTGATACCTATCAATGCGAATGGAAAGCCACGATTGAAGATGAGGCTAAACTCAAGCGCTTCAGGCATTTTGTCAACAGCGACCGGCCCGACGATAATGTGGTGTTTGTCGAAGAACGCGGTCAAATTCGCCCTGCGGACGACGACTGCAAGGATGCAGGAGGTAGAGCAACGCATGGAGCAGTTGCCGGCGATGAACGGAAACATTTCAAACGGGTGGAGATGGCGTAAATGGCTAAGTGGATAGAGGTTTGCAGTATCGATGACTTACAGCCCGATTCCGGCGTTTGCGCGTTGCTTGACGGGGAGCAGGTGGCGATTTTTTACTTTCAGGGGCAAGAAGGTGGGCGCGAATTCATTCGCGCAACGCG
>JAUXTH010000202.1 GCA_030679035.1 Methylobacter sp.
CGCTGAAAAGCCTCTTAAGATGGATACTACGGGCTGCTCGGCCAAATCTTCAAGGGTAAAGACTTGTTCGGCTTCGGTAAGTTGCAGAATGACTTCATTGCAAGCTTGATCGCCGCCTTGCAGCTTGCAAGGTGCGACGGAGCCGTCTTTGTTAAGCAAGCCCACGGTTACCGGAATATGCAGCGGTTCTTTAACCGCTTGTCCAGGAGTCGGCGGGCAGCTTTGGCTTAGGGTTAAAGTCAGTGTTTGCGCAGCTTGATCATAGTGCTGCCGGGCAGTTAATACCGGGGTTCCTGCCTGTGCGTACCAGCGGCGGAATTGAGTAAGATCAACGCCGTTGGCGGCCTCCATCGCGCTGACGAAATCATCGCAAGTCACTGCCTGACCGTCATGACGCTCAAAATACAAATCGCTGCCTTTGCGGAAACCGTCCGCGCCAACCAGCGTGTGGATCATCCGCACCACTTCGGCGCCTTTTTCGTACACGGTCAAGGTATAAAAATTATTGATTTCTATGTAGGCATCGGGGCGTATCGGATGCGCCAACGGGCCTGCGTCTTCGGGGAACTGGCGGGTGCGCAGCATGTTGACGTCTTCGATGCGTTTAACGGCCTTGGAGGTGCGGTCGCCGGTGAATTCCTGATCGCGGAATACCGTAAAGCCTTCTTTCAGGCTGAGCTGGAACCAGTCCCGGCAAGTGATGCGGTTGCCGGTCCAGTTATGGAAATATTCATGGCCGATCACGGCTTCGATAGATTCATAATCCGAGTCGGTCGCGGTATCGGGTCGCGCCAGCACAAACTTGGTGTTGAATACGTTAAGCCCCTTGTTTTCCATCGCGCCCATGTTGAAGTGGCCGACCGCGACGATCATGTACAAATCCAGGTCGTATTCGCGGCCGTATACCTGCTCATCCCAGTGCATCGCATTTTTCAAGGATTGCATGGCATGGTCGCATTTATCGATGTCATGCTTTTCGACAAAGATTTGCAGGTCGATGTTGCGGCCGGATTGCGTGGTAAAGCGGTCTGCGATGCATTCGAGTTGTCCTGCGACCAGCGCGAACAAATAGCACGGCTTGTTGAACGGGTCTTCCCAGGTTACCCAGTGGCGGTTATCAGGTAGCTCCCCTTGAGCGATTTTGTTGCCGTTGGATAATAAAACCGGATAACGGTCTTTGTCGCCGACCAAGGTCGTGGTGAACAAGGTCATCACATCGGGCCGATCCAGGAAATAAGTGATTTTCCGAAAGCCTTCCGCCTCGCACTGGGTGCAGAGCATGCCGTTGGACAGATACAAGCCTTCCAGGGCAGTGTTGGCTTTCGGGTTGATTGTGTTTTCGATGGTCAGCACAAAGCGTTGCTGCTGTGGAACATGGTTAATGATTAACGCATCCTGGGTTTGCAGGTATTGATCCTTGGTCAGGTCATTCACCCTGGGCTGTCCTGCCCAGAGCCCTTCGGGTAAATGCAAATCCGTTTCAGACGGATTTGTGCCGTCATCCAGGTTAATGCGGATCAGTTTCAGGTTTTCACCCGCTAAGATCAGTGATGTGTCGCGGGACTGGCAGGCAGGATTGCGGCTCAAGGTCAGTCGTGAACTGACCGGGGTGTTTTCGTCATCCAGTGCAAAGTTTAATGCAACGCTGTGAATCAGGTATTCGGGTACGGTGTAGTCTTTTAGATAAATGGTTTGGGGGTTAGCGTCGCGCATTATTTATACCTGCTGTTGTGATCGGAAGATCTGATGTTTGGGGTGGCGAACAGCGTGATTAATAGCC
>JAUXTH010000203.1 GCA_030679035.1 Methylobacter sp.
CGCTGAAAAGCCTCTTAAGATGGATACTACGGGCTGCTCGGCCAAATCTTCAAGGGTAAAGACTTGTTCGGCTTCGGTAAGTTGCAGAATGACTTCATTGCAAGCTTGATCGCCGCCTTGCAGCTTGCAAGGTGCGACGGAACCGTCTTTATTAAGCAAACCCACAGTGACCGGAATATGCAGCAGTTCTTTAACCGCTTGCCCCGGAGTCGGCGGGCAGCTTTGGCTTAAGGTTAAGGTCAGGGTTTGTGCTGATTGATCATAGTGCTGCTGCACGGTTAATGCCGGCGTTCCGGCCTGGGCGTACCAGCGGCGGAATTGGCTTAGATCAACACCGTTGGCCGCTTCCATCGCATTAACGAAATCATCGCAAGTCACCGCCTGCCCATCGTGGCGTTCAAAGTATAAATCGCTGCCTTTGCGAAAGCCTTCGGAGCCGACCAGTGTGTGGATCATCCTCACCACTTCGGCGCCTTTTTCGTACACGGTCAAGGTGTAAAAATTGTTGATTTCAATGTAAGCGTCAGGGCGTATCGGATGCGCCAACGGGCCTGCATCTTCGGGAAACTGGCGGGTGCGCAGCATGTTAACGTCTTCGATGCGCTTTACGGCCTTGGAAGTACGGTCGCCGGTAAACTCCTGGTCGCGGAACACCGTAAAGCCTTCTTTCAGACTGAGCTGGAACCAGTCCCGACAGGTGATGCGGTTGCCGGTCCAGTTATGGAAATATTCATGGCCGATCACGGCCTCGATAGATTCATAATCCGAGTCGGTCGCGGTATCGGGACGCGCCAGCACGAATTTGGTGTTGAATACGTTAAGCCCCTTGTTTTCCATCGCGCCCATGTTGAAGTGGCCCACCGCGACGATCATGTATAAATCCAGATCGTATTCGCGGCCATAGACCTGCTCATCCCAGTGCATCGCGTTTTTTAAGGATTGCATGGCATGGTCGCATTTGTCGATGTCGTGTTTTTCGACAAAGATTTGCAGGTCGATGTCGCGGCCGGATTGCGTGGTGAAGCGGTCTGCGATGCATTCGAGTTGCCCTGCGACCAGCGCGAACAAATAGCACGGCTTGTTGAACGGGTCTTCCCAGGTCACCCAGTGGCGATTGTCCGGCAGCTCCCCTTCAGCGATTTTGTTGCCGTTGGATAATAAAACCGGATAACGATCTTTGTCGCCGACCAGCGTCGTGGTGAACAAGGTCATCACGTCGGGGCGATCCAGGAAATAAGTGATTTTCCGAAAGCCTTCCGCCTCGCACTGGGTGCAGAGCATGCCATTGGAAAGATACAAGCCTTCCAAAGCGGTGTTGGCTTTCGGGTTGATCGTGTTTTCGATGGTCAGCACAAAGCGCTGCTGCTGCGGAACATTATTAATGATTAACGCATCCTGGGTTTGCAGGTATTGATCCTTGGTCAGGTCATTCACCCTGGGCTGTCCTGCCCAGAGCCCTTCGGGTAAATGCAAATCCGTTCCAGACGGATTTGTGCCGTCATCCAGGTTAATGCGGATCAGTTTCAGGTTTTCACCCGCCAAGATCAGTGATGTATCGCGGGACTGGCTGGCAGGATTGCGGCTCAAGGTCAGTCGTGAGCTAACCAGGGTGTTTTCGTCATCCAGCGCAAAGTTTAAGGCAACGCTGTGAATCAGGTATTCGGGTACGGTGTAGTCTTTTAGATAAATGGTTTGGGGGTTAGCGTCGCGCATTATTTATACCTGCTGTTGTGATCGGAAGATCTGATGTTTGGGGTGGCGAACAGCGTGATTAATAGCC
>JAUXTH010000205.1 GCA_030679035.1 Methylobacter sp.
CAGACTTTGAGACTTTAGCAACCGCCAAAAAGCCACCAACCCCGAAACACTGCCACACATCAACAGTTGAACGAACCAGCAACAACAGCGGCGAGTGAGAATACTAAAGCCGCCCAGCTTAACCCCTGAAAAGCCTAACGTAAAGCTAACCGGGCGCGGCACGGAAAGCTGAAAAATAAAACCGCATTATAGCCGCGCTCCGGTTGAGCGCCATGTTAGGCTAGATGCTTGATTGGAAGACCTCATTATTTTGTTGACTTTAAGCTCTGACATTCTAATTGAAAGCTTTCCGCCGTTTCCGATATTGATGATGCGGTACGGTTTTCTTTTTCAGATTTACGTATATCATTTTGTGAACCTGCAAGTGTTTTTTGTTGTTCAAGAATTGATTTTTGATCTGAAAAAGTACCACCCAAAGCTGTTGAGAAAAAATTAGCTGGTACAGCCATAACTGCATCAAGTATATCAAGTGGCAGAGAGACAAGAGCTAAACCCTCGCTGGGTTGTTTGAATGCCATAGATGTTAATACACCGTTATCGAAGCCAAGTTTGGTTATGTTTTCTACTAAAAATGGCCGGTCAATTTTTAATTTACCAACTTGGCTAAAATTCACTAATGACACAGTTGTTGCCGCATTTAATTTGAGTCCATTACGTTCTATGTTGATTAGCACAGGAGTAGAAGTTAAGGTGCTAAAACAAATTGCTTCAGGAGGACATTTTCTATCCTTACTGTAAGGCATGATTCCCGGGAATTCTAATGATGTAACTTCAGGGAGAACTGCGATAATTTGTTGACGTAGCATTTCTGGTTTCTCTGGGTCGCCAATTGCGGTGGCGGTTATTGATCCTTCTGGTAGATCAACCGCCCTTCCTCTGAGTCCGGCTGGGCCAGTAGCTGCTGTTTTTGCAACTTTAGCGGCTAACTCCGCTAGTTTGACAAGAATTTCATCCGTTTTGTCATCGGTAGCAAATTGTACTGACTGTAACAACCCTGTATTAGACCTTGCAACACATAACCGATCACTGGCTAGAGGGTTTGGTTGGCGTTGTAAGACAAAACGGTTTTCTGTATCTGGAATTAGAATTGGCTTTACCTCAATTGCATAAGAGAGATCTTGCCCTTTGACTGTTCTCGTTACTTTTAGCTCTACCAAGTTTTTGGGTAGATAATAGGGTATACCGAACATGCCTTCTGGAGATGTATCAGTGATTGTTTTAATAGCCGAACATCCATAAAGCATTGAAATACAGATAAAGCAGCTAATACTTGTAAAAATATTCTGTTTCATATTCATTCCTCCTCGGTTAAAAAACATCTTTTTGCCTAACGTAGAGCTAACCGGGCGCGGCACGGAAAGCTGAAAAACTGAACAACCACCAGCTAAAGCTGGTGGGTTCGTATAATGGACTAAAGTCCGGATACGGGTCATAAGACCCGTTCATGATTCTGTCCTAAAATTATCATCACCTTTGGGTTCAAAATGATGTTCCAGATAATTTTTTAT
>JAUXTH010000193.1 GCA_030679035.1 Methylobacter sp.
TTGCGGTGCGTATCGGTTGACAGGGAGGCCGGCGCGGTCAAGGGGACGTGGAATAAATAGGGCGCGATAGCGCCCGGTTTATGCCGCGAAAGCCCCTTGACCGTATAAGCCGGCCTTTCTGTCAATATCGTCGCACAGTGAGCAAGCCCCTCTCATTAAACCGTCTTAAAAAGGCCTGGCATAGGCGCATGTAAAGGGGTAAATCAATTTATGCACATTTTTCCGCGTGGGGGCCTCCACTCTGCCCCCGAAAAGCGAAAAACTGTGTATAAATGCTTGCTACAACTTAGGCGGCCGCCAGTTGGTTAGGATTTGAATTACTTAAGGCAAAGAATGTGTTTACATCAAGGCCCGCATCTTCACAGGCTTTTGTGTGCGCCGCTTCGATCTGTTCATCTGACGGATGGCCCCAGCGTACCGTTGGCAATATCATTGCGTTAGTAATCGTTTCGGCTTTTTCGTAATGCTCCCAAAACGCCCCTGGAGCGGCGTTTTTCTCGTTAGGCAGCCATTGACGTTGACGGCCAACCATACGGTTCAAGCGGTCAATGATTGCACGATTACGGGGGTAAAAATGCACAGTACCAGCCTGCCGATACCAACGAACATCAAAGTAATCGGTGGTCATTCGCTGGCTTCTTTTTAAGTCATCCGGCATTGTGTTAAATAGATCATGCAACCCGTAGTTGCATTGCGTTTTACCGTCGAGCATTGCAAAGGCCTTATCAAAGTCTTGCAATTTTTTAAGGTCTTCCCAGCTCGGTCCTAAACCGTAACTGTTCCGGACAGGAATAATAAACAGGGTCATTTTGACCCGGTACGCTAACTCCCTATGTTTCTCGTTCGATTTCCACCCTTTGTAATACGCCCTGTTATCGGGCCGATACTTGGTAATTTCATCGAAACAATCAAGCAACATTTGCATATTCATATCGCCCTGGCTATTGACCAGGCCAATCAAAAAGCCTCTTACATTTGATTCTGTAAACGACAGCTTCGCAATCTGCTCAAAGTCGGTTACAAGACGTTGGTAGGCTTTAGACGAAAGGTATTTATTGAACTCGGTGCTATGCAGTACATTGGTCCATGCCCGTTTTTTCAAATCGTCATAGCCTTTATTAAAGCGCTCTTGAATAGCAATGACCTCGCCGTCTGGCGTCGTTTTATGCAATTCATTCAATGGCCGACCCAACAAACGAGCGTAATAATCAGCTTCTTCTCGGGCAACCTCAGCGGATTTAAGGGACCGGACTGCGGCGTTAAATACGGCCACGGCATTACTGATCGTGTTTTGTTTCAATGCGATACTGTTTTTCTCGGTGTAGTCAATTTCCGAGACATGCTCAACTTCCAAACCGTGAGTGAAGTTCTGCTTTATATCGACTTTCTTTTGCAGCCAAATCAACGCCACATCGGCGCTGGTTTTGCGCAAGGTGTCAGGATCAAGAAACGCTTCTGAAAGAAATTCAACCGATCCGTGCTCTTCGATCCAGTTACAAATGAGTTTTCGCTTGGCGGTGTGTGGGTTGCGGATTGTTTCGGCGTTCAAGATGGCAACCAGTTCGCCATCGACTAACAAATCAAAGGCTTTAACAAGATGATCGGCCCCATCTTTCCAAGGTGGATTCATCAAAATATGGCTGAACATCCCTGCCCCGCTAAACTCCAAAAAGTCGGTATCGACCACATTAACGCCCTTGCTGCGCAAGATAGCTTGATTATCTAAATCAAGCTCAATGCAATCAATTTTATCGGTGCTATGAGACGAATAGCGGTAGTTAAATTTGTCGAGCAATGGGGCCAGTAAATCACCGCGCCCGGCGCTCGGCTCTAACACGCGTAAGAAATTATGAGACTTGAATTTAGCGAACGCCTTTTCGGCTAATGAACGAGGGGTAGGGTAAAACTGAATCATCGGATGGCTCCTGAAAATCGGCCTTGGCGGAATGCCCGGCCTGATTGTTACTATACGCCCCATTGGGGCGTATGTCAAGCGCTTGTTTAGCCTGCCACCTCTGAAGGTCAGCGATCCCGATCCTTATTCTCTCCCCTGCCCTTCTCTGGCGTCCGGTCAATTGTTTGCCCGCTCTGTACGCTCGAACGCTGCAATGCCTCGACCTGTTCGGCGTGGCGGGTCCGGACTGGTGGCATGTGCTGGACAAACCGGACAATTTCGACAGCTAACGTCTTATCGTCCTTATCGCCGGCGGCAAGCGTCCGCGCAACGGTGCCGAAGTCGTGTTGAACTTGTTTTCGCTGTTCCACAATCTTGGCTTCGGCCGGATTGACGTGCTTCCGCTCTCCGTTCGCCTCCCGCTCGGCCGCTTCGAGCTGTGAGGCAGACACGCGCGAAGATGATTTGCGCCTGCCTATTACATGCCCCTGGTCGATGTGACGAACAGCTTGCTTCTCGGCTTTCTTAACTATGCCCCGCACCTTCCTAGGTGTCGCGTTGGCCTCGATACCTTGCTCACGCAGCTTCTCGGCGAATATCTCTCGCCAACGTTGTAAGTCATTCTTTCTAGGATTTAAACGAATACCGTCCTTATCTGCTGCTTTAACCGAAATATGAACGTGTGGGTGCTTTTCGTCTTCGTGTGCGGCGAAAACGTATTGATGATTATTGAAAAGCTCAGTCGCGAATTCTCTAGCGGCATTCTTCACCGATGCACGATCCGTACCTGGCGGCATCGACAGAACAATATTAAACGCCTCGCGGCGTTTGCCATTCTCGTAAGGGATAGAGCCATCATCCGCCCAAGCGTTGCGAACGGTGCGGACATCTTCTTTACCTGCCTGGATGTGCCCGTTCTCGTCCTCTAGCTCAACGTCGCCGTTTCTCGATATGTAGTCTAAGTGGTCCTTGATAGAGCGCATATCGGTCATGATGGGCCGTGGTTTCCCTGTATTAGGGTCTTTTCTGCCCGTCGTGATTTTGACCATAACCTCGGGAGCCTTGCGCACGGTAGAAACGAGCTTGTCACGTCCTGCCGGCGCTTTCGTTGGCGCGGGCTTAGAATAGCGACCGCCTACAATGTTCTTACCCTTACGGCCCTTAACACGCCCGTAATCCGTTCGCTCTCCCCAATCCTTAATAACACCATCAATCTTTTTCATCGGCAATTACCCATCTTGTAAGGCTGGCATTAAGAAGGTCGGCGACCTTTTCACGGTGTCCGTCGATTATGGCAGAAAGTTGTTCGATCCTTTCAACGCGAACGCTTAACTCGCCAGTTTCATGTAGACGTTTGGTTATCTGGTTTAAGTTACGGCCAATTGCACGTAATTGTGCGCTGGACTCCCAAAGCGCCTTTGCCGTCTCCATGGTGAACTGAGGCTTGTTGGTCAATGACGCCCGTACACAATTCACAACCCAGCGTTGTGGAGAACATGCTTCGGCCTCGGCGAGTTTCAAAAGCGCCGCATGTTCGCTTGGTGTGAAACTAACGCGAAGGCGTTCCTTGGGGCCGGTATCCGTCACCCTCTCCGTTTCCTCGGTGATCCAGCGCCGAACCTCCGGCGGCATGTCATCCTGGATGATATAGCGCATCAACGCCCGCATCACCACGGAAGAACTCTTGTCTTGTTTGGCGCAATGTTCGTCCCATTGCTCCTTCAATTGAGCCGGGAGACGAAGACGGTATACATAGCTATCTCGTGTCGCTCCAATCTCAGCCGTGCGCGGCATAGGTGCCTCCTAATCGAGTGTGGTTTATTAAAGTGCAAACGTAGTGTAGCACGCAGCGGCCCACTTCGCCTATCCTGCATTAGTCCTCAAATAATCCACACCCTAACAAAAAAGTTTGCCATGACAAACTTCAACCGCCTTCAGCCAGAAGGCTTACATTCTCGGCGAATAAGCTTAAAACAAACAACAAAACCAACTTTCTCAAATTGACCGAAGGCCAATTCAA
>JAUXTH010000199.1 GCA_030679035.1 Methylobacter sp.
AGGCCGTAGAGGTTAGGTATAGGTAACTACCGAGTAGTTACCTTTTTGTTGAATTTTTGCTGTTGAATTAATTCCTGTATGAGCGGACTCTTAGGTTATATAACGCTGTCGAAAAGACAAGAGCATCACGACTGGATGCGCGGCAACATCGGCGCTCTCGCCCATCGCGGCCCCGACGCCGAGGGGATTTGGTGCACGCCCGGCCACGGCGTCGGCTTGGGCCATCGGCGACTTGCGGTTATAGACATCTCGGAGCAGGGCAAACAACCGATGTCGAGTCCTGAGGGCGATGTTGTGCTGGTCTTCAACGGCAGCATCTACAACTACCTCGAATTACGCGAAGAGCTGCAAAAGCTCGGCGTCACTTTTCGCAGTACGTCGGACAGCGAGGTGCTGCTCCAGGCCTATCGCGTTTGGGGCGAGCAATTTGTCCAGCGGCTGTTCGGCTTTTTCGCCTTTGCCATCTGGAACGAGCGGGAGCGGCGCCTGCTTATCGGCCGTGACCGTCTCGGCGAGAAACCGCTTTATTACACTTGCGATTCCCAAAGCGTGATGTTCGCCTCCGAGCCGCAGGTGCTCCCGAAAGCCGGAATCGACCCAACCGCGTTCGCCGATTTCCTGGTTTACGGCTTTGTACCCTCGCCGAAGACCTTGTGGAGCAACATCCAAAAACTCGAACCCGCCCACCTGCTTTCCGTTGAAATGGGCAGCGACCGATTGACGACGCGGAGTGACCGGTATTGGCAGCCATGCATCGGCCAGACGGATCTTAAGACGGACGGGCAAATGCTTGAAGGCCTCGACCATTACTGCCGCGAAGCCGCAGAAAAAACCACGCGCAGCGATGTTTCCGTGGGCTGCCTGCTCAATGGCGTGGATGCGGACGGCATGGTCGGCGTGATCGCCAAGGCCAGTCCCCGCGCTGTCCATACTTACGCAGCCGACTTCGGGTTGCCCGGCCAGGATGAACTTTCCAGGGCCAGGAAGATTGCCGATCACTATCAGACTATCCATCGCGAGATCGAATGCAGGCTGGACGACCCTGAAACGTTTTTCCCGCGCATGAGCCGAATCTACGGCGAACCTTTCGACGATCCATCCCAAGTCGCCTGTGCCGGCATATTCAAGGCTGCGGCGCATTATTCCAAAGTTATTCTGATCGGCGACGGGGCGGATGAGCTGTTTTGCGGCCACTCGAAGTACGCTCGAACCAAGCGGATGCTTTTGCTGCGTAGCGCCTTTCCCCAATGGTTATGGCAGAGAGTCCTGGGCAACTTGCACAGCCGTCTGAAGCCGGGCAATTTGGCGGAGAGCCAGTTGTATTTGGCCATAGCCTCAAACCGGGAACTTCTGTGCGAGCTGTCAGCCATGGCCGTACGGCCCCGAGAGATTCGCGACCTGCTGACGCCCGATCTAGCCGACTACGACCCGCGCATCCACATCGACAACAGGCTTCGGGATGTCGAAGGGCTTGCTCCGCT
>JAUXTH010000201.1 GCA_030679035.1 Methylobacter sp.
GTTTTATGTTAAATAGAGCATTAGTTAGATATTAACTGATGTAACGCACGGACGGTACTTCTCCCGTTTGACGCGCCGAGCACCGGAGCTATTGTCGAGAATAGCCCGCAAGGGGGGCGGCAAGGATGCCGCTCGTCAGCAGAGGGGCTGGAGCCCCTTCTGCTGACCCTCGATAAAAGCGAGGAGCGCAGGAAGCACGCGGCAACCGGGGCGCCTTTTCTTTGGTTACTTTCTTTTGGCGAAGCAAAAGAAAGTAACTCGCCTTCGGGTGCGAGAACCCGCTTCAATCAACTGTCGCGCTAGCGACTCCTTAATGTTAAAGCGGTCGAAATTCGACTAACTGCGTAACATCAGTTAATAAGCAAGCTCCGTGCTGGCCGAGCAAGGTTTGCTTAAAGATGTGGAAAAACAGGCGGCTAAAGATACCGCTAAAGTCGTGGCGCCGGGTGCTGTTGAAAAGGCGGAGTCAGCAAACCAAACGCTGGAAAATGCCAAAAAATTCAAAGAAGGCGTAGAAAACGCCCCTGATGCAGTTAAAAATCAACTGAAAGAAACGGCGAAGGAGTCGGTCAAGCAAAGGATTGAGCAAGCAACGCCGGAAGAGACCAAAAAGGCCGTAGAAACCTTAAAAGCCAACAAAGAAGCCGCTAAAAACCTGAAAGGAAAGGTTGAAAGTGCGCCTAAATCGACTAAGGCCATCAAAAGTAAAGCTAAAGAAAAAGCAGCTGAAAAAACGCTGGATTTGCTGCGTTAATCTATAGCTTGGGTAGAAAGATTGTAACTATTCAGTAAAAAAGAATAGAACGCGGATGGCGCAGGTTGCTTATGATTTAATAAGATTTTTTAGTTACTTAGACTGATAAACACCGCTTTTAAAAATCCGCGTAAATCTGCCCAATCTGCGCCATCCGCGTTCTATTAAGCACGCTGAATAGTTACGAAAGATTCAGCTTTTCATTCGGTCGGCGACCGGCTAGCAGGTTTTGTTGCAAAGCATTGTTTTCGGCCCACAAGTCGCCGGACAACAGTCTCGCTATCTGGTCTTTCAAATCAGGCTGCCGGTCGGCCTCAAAAAACAGGTTATGTACGATGTTGGATTGGTAGAACCGCTCCACGAACAAACGCATAGTGTTGAAACCCAGTTGGTAAGCCTCGTCATCTTCAGCGTGAAGAAGAGGATCGGCTTCGCGCCCTTCATGTAGCCCCTCGTGGATCCGGTCGGCTATGCGGGCTGCGCTGGTGAAGGCGAGGAAAACGCCTGAGGAAAATACCGGATCAAGGAAACCTGCCGCATCGCCGCAGCAGGCATAGCGTAGGCCGTAGCGGCTTTGGTTGCTGTAACTGAAATCCGCCTCGACGCGGATTGGCGCATATTGTTCAGCACCTTCCAGCAAACGCTGCAATATCGGCGAGGCCGCCAGATAGCGGCGCAGCAATTCTTCTACCTCGCAGTCCTTGGGTCTTTCCTTCTGTACCACCAAGCCCACGCTCAGTCGTCGCCCGGATATGGGGATGATCCAGAGCCAGCCGATGTCCACGACCGGCACATAAATACTGCCGGAACGGAACAGTTCGTCCGCTTCTTCTCCGGGTTGGATTTTCTCGAAGTGGGTATACACCGCAAACTTGCCGAGGTTTTCGATGCGATCTATGGTCTTGCCTTTCTTACCCATCAGGGCGCTACGGCCCGTGGCATCTACCAGATATCGGCAGCGGTACTGGGCCTTGTCGGAAATGATCTCCACTCCTTCCGGCTGGCAGTCTACCTCAAGCACCTTCTCTTCCTCATGGGTTTCCACGCCATGGGCGGCGGCGTTTTTAAACAACACTTGGTCGAAAGGGCCGCGTTCTAACTGGTAGGTTTTGCGGTAGACACTCAAGGGGAAATACATGCGCTGATCGGTAGCTTCGTCGATGAACACCGCCCCGCTTTTGAATTGGTTGCCCTCGCTCCAATCAATTCCCAAACGTTGCAGTACCGGTTCGCTAAAGGGCAGCATGGATTCTCCGATGTGGAAGCGTGGATGCTTACCGCTCTCCAAGAGCAAAACCGAATGGCCGTGCTGAGCCAGCAAAGTCGCCGCCGTGGAGCCGGCCGGGCCTCCGCCGACGACGACGACGTCATAATCAAAAGCATTTTGTTTGTTGTCGGGCATGATCTTTATGTCTCTTAATTTTTTGAATCCTGAAAACCGTCTTCGCTCGGGTCATATGTGGCTTTAAAAACTGTCAAGTTGACACCGCCAATCCCCATTCCCGTATAAGTGATTTTTCCTATGCCTTTGTATAGCTCCTCTGTACGATGCGTATCGCTGCCGAAATAGAAGGGGATCCACATTTTGCCGGTTTGGTACACTTTGCTATCAGTTGGCTGGCCGAGAATGCTATGTACTTGACCTTGGCTCATGCCAATCTTGATTTTAGCGAAGGGAGCATTAGTGGGGGCATTTCCCTCAATACGGGATTCCGGTAGGGCATTCGAAGCGTCCGGGTTTTTATGGGTTGATGCACAGCCGGCGAGGAACATGAGGGGCACGATGATTGCCAAGATTTTATAATTTTTCATAGAAGTCCTTGATGGTTGATTTGGAGCTTTTCAATAGTGATTCGGCTGGAGTGGATGGTAGGTTCCATTTCAAAAGATAAACGCCAGACAAGTCGAAAGCCTAACAAGTTTTGACTATTCTGTAAATCTTATCCAAACAAAAGGGTTGTTCATGATGAGCCTAGCATAGTGCTGGATGGGCTTATCTTAGCCTGCCAACCTGTTGCAAGCGGTGAGACCGGTATGATTTGCGTTTCACCGCCCGTCGCAGCTAAGCTGAGAAGAGGAATGGCTGCCAAAACAGGCATGCTGGCGACCAGAGATTCCCAGGCGTGAGGGAAAATATCCGTTCCGAGATGAGGCCGTCCGATGTGTAAAATGCTGTCTTCTACTGCGCCGGCGGCCAACACCAGAGCGCAGGCGAAAGCCGGCTGACCCTGACCGGGGGCTAGGTATTTTGGCCAGTTTTCATCGTAGCAGACCAGCAGCAATTCACCCCCAAGACAAGTCAGTTGACACCAGGCCTCCAGCAAAGCCATGGCAAAGGTGTCACAACCAGCCGCCAAGGCGCTGGTAGGCTGTTGGCATTGTTGGGTGATACTCCAATAACCGGCTGCTGTATTCTGGACGGAATTGTGGAAAACGCTGGGGGAAATGATCCCTGCGGGTTTGACCAGTTCGGTGCAAAGAAGGTCGGTGGTTTGGATTTCACCGGCTACGCTGGCGAACACCGATGGAAGTGCTTCGGGTGAGCGTTGTGCTTGTCTATAAGCCACTGTCGCAGCGCTAAACGCCATTTGCGTCGCCTGGCTGGTGCGGCGGCGCAACAGGGGCGGGATCGTATCGCGGTCGATGTCGAAGGCAGGGAAGGGGAGGCTGATCCGAAATTCGGGATCTGGGGCGCAGGCGCCAAAGCCCAGCAGACTCATGCATTCCATCAAGCCACCTCCAGTAATACGCTGGCGTTGTTGCCGCCAAAGCCGAAGGAATTGCTTAATACAAGTTTAGGCGCGCACTCCAAACGCGGCGTGGCGATGACCGGACAGGGGCAGTTCGGATCGGCTTGTTCCAAACCACAGGTGCCCGGAAGGAAACCCCGTTCCAGAGCCAGCAGACTGACTACAGCCTCCACCGCTCCGGCTGCGCCTAAGGTGTGGCCGAGCAGGCCTTTCACCCCGCTGCACGGAGGTGGGTTTGGGAATAGATTGTTTATGGCCTTGGCATCGGCCTGGTCGTTCAGTATGCTGGCGGTGGCGTGCAGGTTGATGTAATCGACATCGCCCACCTCTCGATCCGCCAGACGCAAAGCTTGGGTCATAGCCAAGACCGCTCCCGTGCCTTCCGGGTGCGGGGCGCTCATGTGATGTGCGTCGGAGGATTCTCCTACTGCCAGAAGCCGTGGACGGGCGGTGTTGTCCGCGCTTTGGCGTTCCAGTAACAACAGGGCTGCTCCCTCACCGATATTGATACCCCGGCGGTTGATATCCATGGGGCGGCAAGCTTCGGGTGAGATCAATTGCAAACTGTGGAAGCCGCGCAAGGTCAATCGGCACAAGCTGTCCACGCCGGCGACCAAAACCGCATCGCAAAAGTCGGACATGATCAATCTTTGTGCCGCTCCCAAGGCTTTGGCGCTGGAAGAGCAGGCGGTTGAAATTCCGTAGCAAGGGCCTTGCAATTCCAGTTCGCGTTGGAGAAATTCGGCGGTGGCCTGGGCCGTTTGGATTTGCATAAAATGAAAATCGCTCGGCATGATCCCGTCACTCAGGAAATGGGCATAAGCATTCTCGGAATCATAGATTCCCGAGGTGCTGGTGCCTAACACCAGACCTACTCGCAAGGCTCCATAATTCGCTATTGCCCGTTCCACATCGGAGCGGAACTCGCCTTGGTTAAGCGCCTTAAGAGCCAGTCTTGCGTTGCGACAGTCATATGCCTTAAGGCTCTGGCGGATATTCGGCAAAGGTGATGTGACCTCACCCACCACGGTTTTGAACGGAATATCGAATAAGCGTAAAGGTTGCAGGCAGCTTCGGTTTGCGATCAGGCTGTTATACAAAGCTTCCACATCCTCCCCGGCGGCGCTGACGCACTGGTAGGCTGTGACGGCGACAGGCGGTATTTGCGGATGCTTGGTCATTTCAGGCTTGGCTTTTGGATCAGCAGCGGGCATAGCAGGAATCCCAAGGTAACTCCCAGGCTCACGGACAGCGCCAGGATTGGTAAAGTCGGTGTTTTGCCCAGCCCCAAAGCGCCAAACGAAGCCAAGGTGGTCAGGGTGGACGAGGCGAGGGCGTGGTAGGTGATGTCAGAATCCCGGCCGCGATTATCCATGAAGAATATACCGTAATCAACGCACAGGGAAACCGATAGCAGTAGGCCGATGATATGGAGGAAACTCACTTCTTCCTTCATCAGCGCCCAGATAGCGAAAATGAATAGCACGGAGGCGACCGAGGGCAGTAAGGTCAACAGCACCTTGCGGATGTCGCGTTGCTGCAGCCAAATGAACAGTCCCATGACCGCGATGCCGATAGCCAACATAAGCAAAGACCTGTCCCGGTATAACGAGGCTAAGCGATCCAGCTGGTCTTTTTGGCTGAAGTAACGTGTTCCTTCCAAGCCAGCCAAACCTTCGGTCAATTTTTGGGGATCGTGATCGCCCAGCCAGAGTGTTAAAGCCACGCCTTTTTGGCCCTCGATCATCTGTCCGCTCAGGATATGGCGCACCGGTGAGGCCAGAACGGCTTCAGGCTTCAGCGACAGTGCGGCAGGTGGTAACAGCTTGCCGAGCTTATCCACCGAAAGCTCGGCTTTGCCCAAGGCTGCCCGCCAAGCATCCTGAAATTGCGGGGTCAGTGCCTGTGCGTAAACTTTGGCGTTTTCGTTCTGCAAGTCTTGTGAAGCCAGCCAGGGAAACAGTCCGTGATATTCGCTTAAGATCCCGGCCTGCTTCAATTGCTTCAAACGGCGCTCAGCCGCTTCGGTGCGCCTAAGCGCGGTTTCCAAATCATCAGCCTGAACCAACACAAAACGCGCCGGTTCGATACTGGCAAAATGGCTGCGGACGGTTTCGTCCTGCTGCTTTAACTGATCCATGTTCATCGCCAGTTTTTGCATGTCGTCCATCCAGCGGATCTGCGGCAAAGCCAGTCCGGCCAGCATGATGCAGATAGCAAACAAACCCAGCAACAGCTTGCGGCGACGGGCGCAGAAATCGACCCAGGCGGCGATACCGGGCAAATGGGCGACATGCAGGGAGGAGTGGGCAAGCAAGGCGGGCAGCACCCAGCGGGTCAGTCCTAATGAGGCTGCGATACTGGCCAAGGCGAATATGGCGATTTGCTCGAAGCCTGGAAATCCGGTGAGACCCAAGGCCGCATAGCCGATGACGGTGGTCAGGCCGCCCATGAGCAGGCTGGGCCATAGCAGCCGGGCGGCATCCAATGGAGAGTTGCGGTGCTTTGCGCAATGCACCATCACATGGATAGGATAATCGGTGCAGATGCCGATCAAGCTGCCCCCTAGGGCCAGGGTCAAACTATGGACAGTGCCGAACGCTAAAGCCGTCACCAAAGCGCCAACGACAAAGGAAGCGATCTGAACCATCATCACCCAATGCAGTGCGGAAAAAGATTGGAACAGCAGCAAAAATACAACCGCCACAGCCACGCTGGACACCACCGAAACCAAGGTGACGTCCTGGCTGATCTCGCCGTGGGCCGCCACGCTGAAAACCGGCACCCCGGCCATGGACAGTCGGAATGCGTTCCCTGTCGCTTGGTTCAGGGTATCAAAGCTTGCGCGGATGGCGGCTTGCAGGCGCGAATGCAGATCCGAATCCAAGGCGGCGTATCGGCTTTGCAAAATCAACGCGCCGCCGCTATCCAATTCGGCTTGGTGTTCGAACTGGCCTTTCAAGTCCTTGAAGCCGTTCAGGGATAACAGCAAAGGATCTTGTTTGGCGATGGCTTTGATGAACCCGCCTTGGGGCGAGAGCAAAGCCTGTTTGAGACCCTCGGCCCGGCTGGTCAAGCTGGCGGGGTTGAACAGTCCGCGCCCTTCCTCCTCGGGATTCAGGCTGAACAGGCGGGCATGATAGGGGGCGTAAGAACGGACGGCATCGATCCACTCGCGGGGAGGCTCGTTGGCGGGCCATACTTGTTCCACGCCTTCGATCTGCGCCAGCTGCGAGACCAGCTTGGCGCTGAATGCGTCTAGGGAAACCGGGTTTTGCGCTGGATTGGCCTCGTTTGGATTAGTTGTTTTTTCTACCACCAGCATATAGCGCCGCGACAGTTCGCCCGATTGCAACAGCCCGGACAGCAGCTTTGAATCTTCGTTGTCGCTGGCGGTAAAAAAGGCGTTCAGGTCGGATTCGATGCGGATTTGCCAAACGGTTACCGCCAACAGCAAGGGGAACAAAACTAAAAACCAGCGCTTTCTCCAGATGAAAGACACCTAATTAATCTCCCATGGCTTCGAGCAGCAAGCGTTGGATGACATTATCCAATTGCTGACCTTCGGCAGTTTTCACCATGCGGTATTCGGTGGATTCGCCATCCGGTTGACGGATTAAAACCTGTTGTTTACGTCCATCTTCGTCCCCCGAAATTTCGACAGTCGCCGCGTCCTCATTGCTGAGTTCAGGCTTAGGCGTCAAGCGCAAGGTCCAGCGTTTGCCGTGCTGTTCCGGGACAAAATCATAGCTCGATTTCAATTCATCGGCATGTCCCTGCAAAATGGCGATGAATACCGTGATCAGATCCGATGCTTGCCCCGATTGGCCTAGGGGGGCGGTGTGGCGCTGCTGTTGTTCGGGATCCCAGTAATACATTCGGCCTTCGGCGATAGCCATGATAACCCGCGTAGGTTGCAGTTGCTGCTTGACCAAGCTGCCGTCCGCGCCGGACAGCATGTTACCCTGGCCTTGCCAAGGGGAAGAGGCTAATTCCAGTTTGCGGATTTCCTCGTAATGGAACTCGGCTGATCCGCTTTGCCGGATGCGTCCGAGCAAAGCTTGCAATTCGGATTCATCGCAAAATCCCGGCATAGGCAATAACGCTAACAATAAGCAGAAGCCGGGCATCACAATAGAACGCAGATGACGCTGATAGTTATGATTAAGTAAGATTTTTTTTGAACACTCTGCGTTCATCATATTTATCAGCGTCATCTGCGTTCTATTTGGGTAATCATTTATGGCCGCTATCCCTTAAACACTTTGTGGCCGTGCCTTGCCATGAAAGTGAAGGTCTCCAGCATAGGGGGGATTTCCAGATCAGGGAAACGTCGATGGCGGTAGAACCATTCCCCAACGCCAAGCAAGCCCATCAGCACATAAACAAGCACGCCGGTATAAACCGCCCATACCTTTTGTCCTGCAAGGGCCGGCAGCAAGGCGCAGACCGGCACATTGATGGCGAAGAATAGCGTCCAGGCCCACGTCACTTCCCGCAGGTATTCTGCAATGCCGGGAATGAACTCCGGATATTGCAAGCGCACTAGACGTTCGCATAGGGAAGAGGGGGTCCATAGCGTATGCCCGAACAGAACCGTCAGCCACAAATACGCGAGTGAGGGAACCAGCCAGATAAAATAGGCGTTGGTGAAATAGGCACCCGTTAGCAATAAGGCGGCGAACAGAAAACTGCCGAAGCGTAAGGCCATCGTCTTCGAGTTAAGGCCTCGCCATAGGGTCAGCGCGGCAAACACCAGTAACTCCAAGTTGGCAAAGCCAAGTCCTGCTAAATAAGAGCTGAGGAATGGATAGGCGATCAGAATAAAGGCGATGCTGACTGCCTTAATTATGGTGCCCATGTCTAGCAGGTACGATGGGTAGCGACAAAGTCCGCCAGCGACCGTAGGGATACAAAAATTTCGTTGTTACGTTCGTCGCCGGAAGTGATTTTGATGCCGTATTGGCGGTCCAACATAACGCCAATTTCCAGTGCGTCGATGGAATCCAAACCTAAGCCGCCATTGAACAGGGGCGCATCTGGGGAAAGGTCGTCGGGCATGATGTCTTCGAGGCGTAAACCTTCAATGAGCATGGTTTTCAATTGGCTGATCAAGTCATCTGACATGTGTAAATAAACCCCTTTAATAAAGGCTAGATTCTACACAAGATTACTGCAATATTCAAAAAACACTTGAATTGGGATGCCGGGAATGTCAGAATCGTTTTGAATTCAAGTCATTTACTATTTCAATCCCAACAGGCCGATACGTGCGTTTTATTCTGGCTTTCAAGGTCATACTTTTTAGCGTGCTCGTCCCCGGTGCAGTGACCCTGTACTTTCCCTATTCGCTGCTTTCCCGCGCTGACGATAACTTGCAAGTGGCGAGTTTAGTCCTATCCATTCCCGCCTGCGCCTGCCTCCTGGTCGGGACGGCCATTTACCTTCGTTGTGCCTGGGACTTTGCGATTGATGGATTGGGGACGCCCGCCCCCATAGATCCTCCGAAAAAGTTGGTCGTGACCGGACTCTATCGCTGGATCCGCAATCCTATGTACCAAGGCGTACTGCTTATTCTTCTGGGTGAGTGCTTGTTGTTCCCAGACCGTGGCCTTTTAGTTTATACAGCCTCGTTCGCTCTCGTTTTTCATGTCTTCGTCGTCTTTTACGAGGAACCGATTCTCCGTAGCCGGTTTGGCGTGTCTTACAGTGATTATTGCCGCAAAGTTCCACGCTGGAATTTTGCTTTTCGATCTTTCACCATGGATTCTGCCAAATTCTAGGAAGTAATTAAGTAACCTTGTGTAGAGTCCTGTTAAAAGTAATAAGGGCTTCTGCACTGTGTATAATTTGGCTGTCCCTTTAAAATTCCGTTGAACTCTTTTGACTTCCATGAAAGAAAAACTAAAAACATTCATTTTCTCCGAACTTATTTACCATGAAGACCCTGCGTCTTTTGGCGATGACGCCGACCTTTTGGAGGCGGGACTGGACAGCCTGGGCATCATGCGCCTTATCATGTTTGCCGAGAAGGAATTCGGCGTGACCTTGCCGGATACGGAGATCGAACCGGACAATGTCAACAGCTTGAACGCGCTCGAAAAATGGATAAAGCAAGCAGGGGCGGGGCAGTGAAAAAAGCCTCCCCTCTGCTGTTCAATCCTGCCGACTATTTCACTTTCGTACTCGATCAGGAAATTCGTAATATCGGCCATCCGGGCGGCTATTGCGGCTTTGCGCTGGAACTGGCCGAACAGCCTGACCTGGAGCACCTGCAACAGCGACTGGATCTTTTGGTGGAAAATTTCCCTATCGCTTCGGCTCAGATCGAGCGTCAGGGTAAACGCTACGCCTGGGTGCCGACCGGTCAGAGAATCATGCTGGAACGCCATCAATGCCGGCAGGGCGAACAGGCCCAGCATATACAGTTGGCAATTCTTAATCGCCAGGAATCCTTGCCGCTAACCTTGCATTGGATTGCCTCCGGAGCCGGGGGGACTTTGCTGCTGAATTGGAACCATCCGCTGCTGGATGCCCGTGGTGTAAAGATAGTGTTGGATTTTCTCGCCTCAGACCGGCCCGAAAGCTTTAAGGAATCGCCCTCTTTAGTTGAGGCCAAGCTGGCGCAATGGAGTTTCTGGAAAAAATGTCGTCTGTTCGTCAAGGCTAAACTGCATAACAGAGAAGTCAACAGCCTGGATAGCTGCTTGCCCACGCAAGAGGAGCAGGGGTCGCAAACCTTGCAACTCAAAGTGCGGAACTTTAGCGAGGAAGAGTCCCGGCAGATCGCCCGACTGGCCCAGCAGCATACCGGGGTGGCCGGGCGAACTCTGTATTATCTCGGTTGCTTCATGCGAGCCATGGAACAGGTGGGGCCTCCCGTCGCAAAGGCCGGTTATTGCATACCTTATGCCTTCAACTTGCGTCGCCAGAACGCCCCCACACCGGTGTTCGGCAACCATGTGGGCTGTTTGTTCGCCCGCGCCGCCCGCGATCAAGTGCAGGACCGGCAAGGTTTGTTCGAGCATTTGCTGTCGCAGTATAAGCAGGTCGTGCGGGATGAGTTGGATCTGGCCTACTTGCCGCTGATGTGGCTGGGTCAGTGGTTATCTCCGGCCCGTTACGCCAAAATTTTGCGCAAACAACACAGCGGCGGCGAATTGAGTTCACTGTGGTTTTCCGACATCGGCGACCTGTCTTGGGGAAAGAAAGGCTTTCTCGGCAGCCCCGTTACCGGCATGTCCCTGCTGTGCTGGATGACCTTGCCTCCGGGTTTAGCCCTGTTGGCCGGGCAGTTGGACGGTCGGCTAACGCTGTCTTACAACTACCTATCACCGGCAGTGGACGAGGCTTGGCTGGATGCGGTCATGGCGCAAATGGACGTTGAATTGCTGGCCGAGGTTTAGGATATGGTCGGCAATAACTTCCCGAAACTTGGTCTCATTGTTCCCATGCTCAGTGTCACGGCCATTAAGTTGAGCGCTGTAGGAGCGGGCCATGCTCGCGATGAAGGGGCTAGAATTCTGCATTCACTGAACAAATATCGCGGGCGCGGCCCGCTCCTACAGCGTCATTGTGCGTAACTTAATGGCAGTGATGCTCAGCGTGGGAACCATAAAGTTGCTGACCGAGGCCTAATCGATGTTGCTTAAACCTTTTCTACACCAATGTCGGCAACAGCCCGAGGCAGTCGCCTTGGTGGAAAGTGATCGTTACCTGTCCTACGGCGATTTGCTGGCGCGTGCGCAATCCGTTGCGGCCGGTTTGCAAGCACTGGGCGTTCAGCCCGGTCAGCCTGTCGCCGTTCATCTTGATCGCGGCATTGATGTAGTCATCGCGATATTCGGCGCGCTGCTGGCTGGTGCTTGTTATGTTCCCCTCGACTTGAAAAACCCAAAGCCGAGGCTGGCCTTTATTGTCAGAGATGCAAAGGTTCATGCGGTGCTGGGTTTGGGTGATGCGCCCGCTGGGTTGGATGCAAGCTTGTGGCTAGACATCAATGCTTGTTCCGAGGCGACTCCAAAGCCGGTCGAACTTCCAGCCGATTCTATGGCCGCCATTCTTTACACCTCAGGCTCCACTGGTCAACCTCGCGGTGTGGCCTTAAGCCATGGCGCGGTGGCGTCTTTCGCGTTATGGGCCGCAGACTTGGTCGCATTGCAAGACAACGACCGCATCGCCAGCAGCACGCCGTTTTTTTTCGACCTGTCCACTTTCGATCTCTATGCCGTGTTGGGGCGCGGAGCCAGTTTGTATTTCGTCCCATCCGCATTGATCTTATCCCCGTCCCGCCTCAGCGCATGGCTAAAGGAACAGGCCATCAGCGGCTGGTACACTGTTCCTTCGCTGTTGGCTTTCCTGGCGTATAAGGGCAATTTGGCGCAAACTCCTTTGGAGTCCTTGCGGTTTTTGCTCTTCGCCGGAGAAGTGTTTCCCACTCCCGCCTTGATCGATTTAGCCGCCAAGCTGCCCCGGACTGCGTTGTACAATTTTTTCGGCCCCACTGAAACCAATGTGTGTTGTTATTGGCCGGTGGAGCGCGAGCGCTTGGTAGCTGATGAAAACATCCCCATCGGTCTGCCTGCTGTGGGTTGCGAATTTCACATTGATGCCGTAACCGGCGAGCTCTGGGTGCGAGGCTCCAGTCTTGCCAGCGGCTATTGGAATCAAGGCCGATTGCTGCCGTTTTTGAACGAGGAAGGCTGGTATCCCACCGGCGACCGCGTGAGTCTGGTCGATGGCGAATGCCGCTTCCATGGCAGACTCGGGCGCATGCTCAAATGCTCCGGTTACCGGGTCGAGCCGGCGGAGATCGAAGCCGCCGTCAATGCCATGGCTGGGGTAAGAGATTGTGCCGTGGTCGGTATCGACGACCCTGCCGCCGGGCAGCGTCCGGCTTTGGCATTAGTCTTGGAATCCCCTGCAACCCCTGCCGAAATCCGCACTGCTCTGTTCCGGCAATTGCCGTCCTACATGCAGCCTAGCCGCTGTGTCGCGCTGGAGGAACTGCCCCGCCTGCCCAACGGCAAGCTGGATTACAACCAAGTGCGTACCTTGCTGGAGGCGCAACAATGAATTTGGAATTTGCCGATTTCCCTCCTTACGCCAAGCCTAACAGCGAGGCCATAATCCAATCCCGTTTCCGCGCTGTCGCAGATAAAGGTGTTTTGCGCCATGCGCTACCCGAGCGCTTTGGGGGTTATGGCGATGACTTTGCCAGCCTGTACCAAAGCCACCGCCGCTTGGGTGAGGCCAGCCGCGATCCCGGCCTGATGTTGATGATAAATGCCCATTTGTGGGGGGCAGTATTCCCTATCTTGCTGTACGGAGACGAGCAGCAACGGCAACAGTTTTTGCCGCCGCTGCTGGCAGGACGTTGGTTGGGCGGACATGCCATCACCGAGCCGTCTTGCGGTTCCGATGTGCAGGCTATGGCCAGCTGCGCCGAGCGGAGTGGCGAAGGGTTCATCTTGAACGGCGAAAAACGCTATATCACCAATGTCCCTCTGGCAGATTGGCTGGTGGTTTATGCCAAGCTGGAGGGGCGAATTACCGCTTTCCTGGTCTCCCGCAATGACCTTGGTTGCGAATTCAGCCGTGAGAAGGCTTTGGATGCTTGCTTGGGAAGCGTCACCGGAAGCATTACTTTGGAGGATTGCCGACTCGATACCACTCGTCTGTTGGGCAAGGCCGGGGCAGGGGCGCAGATGATACAGAAAGCCTTGGAGTATGAACGCGCCTTCGTGTTTGCTGGCATTGCCGGGATCATGGAATGGCAGTTGGCGGAAGTCGTCCGTCATAGCCGGGAAAGGCGTTCCGGCGGCGTTCACCTAGGCCACCATCAGGCCATCGGTCATCGCATCGCGGACATGAAGATGCGGCTGGATACCATCGACTTGTGGCTTAGGGAGTGCGCCAGGCTTTGCGATGCCGGTCAAAGGCTGACTCTAGCCTCCGCGCAAACCAAGCTCTATGCCGCCGAGGCATTTTTGCAGTCGAGCCTGGATGCAGTCCAGATCATCGGCGCGGCCGCATTGGAGCAGGGCAGTGCGATGGCCGACTTGGTGCAAGACGCTCTGGCCGGACGGCTGTTTTCCGGCAGTTCGGAAGTGCAGAAGAACCTTATCGCCGCTCTGCTGGGTACCGGCGAAGCTTATCGGGGTAGCGCCCCGTCCGGTAAGCAATGAACCTAAAAATCGTAGTTGAGCATTTCAAAATTCCGTTCGTCCTGAGCCTAGTCGAAGGGGGAGCGGGATTTTGTGCTAATTCCCAAGCTCCAGCTTGGGAATTCAGTGCGAGAAGCTCCAGCTTCCCGTCTCACGAAGCTGGAGCTTCGTTGTCTGGGTTCCCAAGCTGGAGCTTGGGAACCAGCGTATGATTTTAAGATGAAGTCTGCCTATTTCAATCGCCCTTGGCGACCAACCCTTATGATCAAGGGTTCTTTTCTGCTCATCGTAGCGTCGGTAGTCGCGGTAGTTGTCCGTCCCGATATTTGGCCCTGGGCAGCGATTGTTGTTGTCATCGATCATGCACTGTTGACCATTGCCGGACTTTGGCCCCGCTGTACGCTATTGGGATCAAACTGGAACGCCCTGCCCGAAGCTTCCGCCTCAAGAGGCGAAATTGCCATCACTATCGACGACGGCCCCGACCCCGAAGTTACTCCAACAGTTCTCGACTTACTCGACCGCCACGACGTGAAAGCCACTTTCTTCTGCATTGGCGAGAAAGCGAGACGCCACCCGGACTTGTGCCGTGAGATCGCAGACCGGGGCCATGCGGTGGAAAACCACAGCATGCACCATAGACACCATTTTTCCTTTCTGTTACTTGGAGGGTATTTTTCCGAACTGGCAGCCGCCCAGGAGACCTTGGCCTCCATTACCGGCATCCGCCCGAGCTTTTTCCGTGCTCCGGCGGGTTTGCGCAACCCTTTATTAGATCCGGTGCTTAGTCGACTAGGCCTGCAACTGGCTAGTTGGACTCGCAGGGGCTTCGACACCGCAGAGAAAGATCCCCAGATAGTGTTGGCAAAACTGTTGGATGGCCTGAAAGCCGGCGACATACTGCTGCTACATGACGGTAATGCCGCAAGGACTGCCACGGGCGTACCCGTCATCCTCGAAGTGCTGCCGTCCTTGCTGGATGCGGTCGCCGCCGCGAAGTTGCGCCCGGTTACTTTGCGTGAGGCGCTTCCGGTATCGGTCCGTGAATCGTGAAACGAACAGATTGAATCCGAACGTTCCTCCTTATGGATGAGAGTTAAATAACTTGGGCAAACGATAACTGTAAGGACGACCAGTTGTGTAGCGCGGCATTAGTGAATGCCCGCTTACGACCCTAAGCCGACTTTTACAGTAATTTTTTGATTGTCAGGCTAACATCGAATGTGAGACCGTCAATGAAATAACAAGAAACCGTAATTAAGCCGAAAGATAGACTGTTAGCCTTCGCAAGAACATACTGAGTCTATTGATTAGGTTTCGATAATCAGGGATGATATAAAAATTATCTAATTATTTTCTGGCATTCTAAATGTAAATCATGCATGAGTAGCAAATTTCCAACCTATTTAAAATCCAATAACACTGGCGACATCGGTGTAAATGCTGTATCTACGATAGTCAATGATGAATTGAAGT
Organism: Methylobacter sp.; assembly: GCA_030679035.1. GTDB lineage: Bacteria > Pseudomonadota > Gammaproteobacteria > Methylococcales > Methylomonadaceae > Methylobacter_A. The sequence continues at coordinate 15,147 of JAUXTH010000201.1, forward strand.
TTATATTTAAAAGAAACAACGCAGAGTATGACTTCGGAATTGATGGGTATATTGAAATAGTTACAGATCAAGGCGCTGTAACTGGCCAGGTAATTGCTACTCAAATTAAATGTGGCGAATCGTTCTTTAAAACAAAAACCCAAACAGGCTTTACTTTTTATGGTGAAATAAAACACCTGAATTATTATTGCAATGCAATATTCCCTGTCATAATTATCATTTGCCACCCTGAATCTAGAGAGTGTTATTGGGAGTTCTTTACAGTTGAAAAAACTGAAAAGACAAAAGATAACTGGAAACTAAACATACCTAAACGAAACAAACTAACTGTTAACAGTAAAGCTGCCCTTATAGATTTAGTAGGTGAGCCTGTTGACTTCTCGGAGGAGGCTGATCAACAGTGGAAAATGACTAAGGCATTTAAAGCCGCCGACTTTGTTCACTATGCAATTCCTAGAGAAGATATTGAGTCAGGTAATATTAAGCCACTTTCAGAGTTTTTTAACCGCATTCTTTTGAATGATGAACTTGCAATAAGCCTACAGGGTAAAATAGAAGTCGCTGTAGCCGGATATCATTTTGATAAACGTGAATTATGGGAGATCAGAGATGTGAGGCGTTGGGCAAAGAAAGCCGAGCCGAAAATTAAATATTGGTTCTTTTTTTGCGCAAATCCAAAGAATAACTCGACTCTAATATGGCTACTCACCTGTTTAACAAAAATCATTTCAGTCGAACATGATTCTTCAAATACGAATAAGCTTAAAATTGAGTATGACCCTAGGCCGCTAGTAGATGTTATAGAACGTAACTTTCATTATCTCAATGAGCTGACTGAACGCTTTGAGATACCAATAGAAGAAAATAAAAGAATAAGTAATGATTCGATGCTTGCATTGGGTTTTAGTCTGGAAGATGCAAACAGTGCCAACAAGTAAATGCAGCCAGCCGCTAAAAGCATAGGCTAATTTTGGCGTTGAACGGCAGTTTACTAGCTTTTATCCGCCATTAATACGGAATTATTGATCGACCAGTTTTGGCCGATAGCGGATGTTTTATCGTTAGCTTAAAATAGCAACTCATCCATAAGATGCGCCCCAGCTCTAGCGGGGTTGAGATCGAGTTTTGCATCACGCACCAAGCGATGGAAGTTCTCCGAGCGTTCGGACATCGACGAGGCAGCCAGCATCAGCTCCAACTCCACTGGAGGCACTTGGCGCATGAAGCGTTGCACCAGTTTTGCATCGACGCCGTCGCCACCGAATTCTCCTAATGCCAGCGAGCGCGAAAAGCCGTAAAATTGCCGAATGCGGTTCTCGCAAAGTTGGGCATAGCGGGCGCGGTAGGCGGGGTTTTTAAGGGATTCTGACACCGCCAACGCGGTCATCGATGCGTTGTAAAAAGCATTCAGTACCCCGTGGGAATAAATAGGATCGACGAAGGATGCGGCATCGCCTATGCAATAAAAATTTTCCCCGCACAGCTTAGTGGAGTAGTAGGAATAATCCGGCCTTTCGCAGAAGGAACCGTCCACATACTCGGCATTTTTCAGTAAGCGGTCGAGGTAGGGCGCGGACTTCAAGGTGTTCAGGAAGAACCGTTCGCGGCCCTCCTTGTCCATGGCGCGGGCGCGGTCGGTGTTGATGACTAGGCCGACGCTGGTCAGCTTGCGCATCGCGATATGCCAGATCCAGCCGTCTTCGAAGGAAGTGACAAACGTGACGGGGCGGACTTTTCCGATGTCTTCTGCCGGATAGCTGCGGCCATCGGCGGCGACAAAACGGGAATTTTTAAAGTATCCCCAGAGCGATAGAAACCTCATGCGGGAGTCTATCAGCTGCTTGGATTTGAACTGTCCGGCAAGGACTGCCGACGGCCCGCTGGCGTCAACCACGTAGCGGCAAGCAATGCTGCCCACATGCGTATCACCCCCGCGCCGATCCAAATAACTTACTTTGGGGAAGTCCGAGCCTAATTCGGCTTCTTGGACGGCGACTTGCTGAAAAACCTGCACACTCAGGCTTTCGGCGTGTTTCAGCAGCAGTTGGTCGAAAACATCTCTTTCCACATGCAAGGCGGGGCGGGTAAAGCCGAATTCGGAGAAGGCGATACGGCTGATTGTGTCGTTCCAAACCGTGATGCCTCCGGCTTTGGCGACGAAGCCTTCTTGTTCGAGCAGCGGCGACACCCCTGTTTGGTCGGCGTATTTCCAAAAATGCGGGATTAGGCTTTCACCGACCTGGGGGCGTGGATGGGAGGCTTTTTCCAGTAAGACTACGTCCACGCCCTTTTTCGCCAGCAAAGCCGCAACGCTGGAACCGGCAGGGCCGCCGCCGATGACCAGGACATCGCAGTGCTTGGGGATCTCGGTATTAATCGACATTGTTTTGACCTTGTAGAAAGAAATGGAACTCGGCAATTGCTCCTGCATTGCTCTACCTTCTGCATAACCCACAGGGATGTGGGGAATGCAGATATTGCAGGAGCAAATATCTGTCCATGTCGACGGATGCCACGGATTAGACGGATAGACGCTGATTTAAAGCGCGTAACAAACTTGGCCTCGTAACTGTTCAAAGCTAGCTTTGAACTCCTGCATCCACATTCTCTGGAGTCCAAAGCTAGCTTTGGTCGCTTCAAAGTTGGATGGATGTAGTTAAGGGCGTGAGCAGTTACGCCTAGGCTTTTAAAAATCCGTTTAAATCCGTCTAATCCGTGGCATCCGTGTTCTATTAATCATATCAGTAGCCCGCGCTCACACATACCGCCGTGAACGGTACATCAGATAATACACGCATGAAAACCCCAGGAACACCGCCGCCGAAGCGACAGCAATTTCCCGGCTCAACGGAATCAGCAAAAGTGAGGAGACCAACTCCGCCAGGATCAGCACGATCAAGGTTCTGACCACCAGCATTCTCGACATATGCGAACAAACATACACGCCCAAAGGCCCGCCCACCACCACGATGGGAATGGCGGCAAGCCAGTATTCGCTAACCGGCGGGACAAACTGCCCGGCACCAACGATCATCGCAAAACCCGACCAGGAGGTCAGCACCATCATCACGATGACGGTCGGTGTCGCGGCCTTTTCGCAGATCCGGAACAACAGCACCAACACCGAAAAGACGATGATTTCAAGTCCGCTGCCCAACAGACCGCTAACCAGTCCGCCTATCATGCCGAAGACCAGCAAGATGCCTTTTTCCAAAGCCTCAATGCGGGGCAGATGTTCGTTGCGGTTGCGATCCGGGTCTCGGTTGTGCCACCAAAGGGCCAGCGCGAAGCTGCACTGAACTACGGTGAACAATATCCGCACCGCGCTGGAAGGCAGCCAAGTGGAAAGGAAAAAACCCACCGGCAGCATAGGCACGGAGCCGAGCACGACCCAGAATACGGCACGCCATTCGACGCGGATGCGCAACAGCAGTATGGTCAAAAAACCTGAGCCCATGCCTATGCTCTGGGTGGCGATGGAAAACAGCTTGGCGTGTGCAGGCGGGATGCCCAGCAGCTTGGTAAATACAGGGAAGGCTACGGCGCCGCCCGCCTCGCTGGTTGCGCCGCCGATGAAAGAGCCGAAGGCCATGGTCAGGGTGATGCGCCAATGCCGGGTGATCGCTTCCAGCGGCGGCGAGTCCGGCAGAAAATACCAGATCAGCCAAACCAGAGGCGGGAGCAGAAAGACAGCGAGGTGTCTAATAGACATCGGTTTTGGTTCCAAGACGTTGCAGGAAAACAGCAGGGGAGGCGTAGCTCATTTCCCCCGTGACGGCATCCACGGCTGCTTGGATGCTATGCCCCTTGGTCAGCGGTTCACCGGTTTCGAGATCGGCTATCAGGTATTTTATTTTCATGCGGTATTCCCATTCCACCAATTCTGCCGCGACCCGAATGCATTGTCCGAACTTCGCGGGGCGGACAAAGCGCAATTGTAAATCGACGATGGGCCAGACGTAGCCGGTGGCCTTCATCACCATGTAGTTGTAATCGATCTTATCCAGCATCGCGCAGCGGGCGATTTCGAGATATTTGCAATAATGCCCATGCCAAGCGATGCCAAGCATATCGACATCATGGAAAGGTACGGTTAATTCCACTTCGGCGCGGATCATTGACGGCTTGCCTCTCTTCGGTTGAATTTAAAAAATCAGTTAGCCACAGATTTACACAGATAAACACTGATTATACATTCTGTTACATTAGATTAACGCTTTAACCCTAAGGGTGCCAGGGCAATCGCGCTTAAATAAGCTTGAATTTTATAATCACTGACTGATCAATACGTATAAATGTAGTTATTTTAAATTTCAGGTTATTGGAGTCGCGACTTCAGTCGCGCACGAGTCACATAACGCCAATAACCGCTGGCGCGACTGAAGTCGCGGCTCCGACTAAGGTTTCAAAGCAAAAACTTAAAATCACTAAGCAGAAATTTGTACCCTATCGTTTTTAAATGGCTAAAATTTAAGCGCGATTGCCCTGCTAAGGGCGCGGCAAAGAATTGATGTAATCCATTGTTCATCTGTATAAATCCGTGTCCATCCGTGGCTCAACTGCTCTTTTCAGGTTGAAAGGTTCCAATACGGGTAAAAATTGAACCACTGGAACGGCGTGGCGCGGCAATGAGCTTCAAGCCGTTCGGCATAGCGTCGCGCCAAAGTTTCAAGCATTTGTAGGCGTTGCGGCTCGGTACGCGGGATGCGGATAGATTCGGCGAAAAGCTCCAGATCGATATGGAAGCGCCCGTCCTCGTTGAAGCAAAACAGGGTATAGATCGGGCAACGCAGCAAGGACGCAAGCAGATAGGGGCCCTGAGGAAATTCGGCCTTGTTGCCGAGAAAGTCCGCCTGCACTATGCGGCCGCCACTAACCGGTATCCTGTCGCCAACCAGCACCAGAAACTCCCCTTGGTCGATTTTTTGCTGCAACTCTATGGCGACGGTTGGATTCAACTCGGTGACCTGGATGAGTTGGATGGTGGCACTGCCCTTGCTGCCACCAAGCAGGCGGTTGAACTTTTCGGCATGTTTGGTGTGTACCAGAATGTTGAGGTGGATGTGGCCGCGCATATCGGCTATCGCCTGACAAAGTTCCAGATTACCGATATGCCCACTGAGCAGTATGGCACCGCGCTTTTGTTCCAGTAAGTCCAGCAGCAGTTTCCGGTTAGGGAAATCGACCTGATCCGGATTTATGCTTCCTGTCCAGGCGATGATCTTATCCAGCAGCGTTTCGCCGAAGCTGAGGAAATGGCGGTAACTTTCCCACCATCCGCCCGACAATCCCAATTCAGGGTAACTCTGACCCAAGCGGCGCAAATACTCCCGTGAGGCATTACGGGCGATTCGTCCGCTGAGAAAGTAATAAGTCACGACCGGGCGCAAGAACAGCCGGAACACCCAGCGGCCGCAAAGCCGGTAAACCCAGACCAAGATGCGTATGCCTAAGATGGCGCTGGTTTCCTGCAAGGATGCCCAATGGCGGCCTGTGTTTGCGGATTTCATTAAAAATGCCTGGCCAGCAGCTTGGGAAAACGCAGCAACATGCCGAAAAACAAGCGGGCATGGGTCAGGCTGAGGCGCAGGTTATCTTCCCAGCCCTTAAAATGCGACAGGCCGTCTTGCGGATACGTGACGTGAGTCGGAATCGACACGATAGGGACGCCCTGCCAGTCAAGGCGAACCAGGATTTCCGTATCGAAGGCCATGCGGTTTTCCAAGACGGTGGTTTGGATCAGCTGGGTGCTGGTTGCGACAGGATAAATCCGGTAGCCGCACATGGAGTCAGGAATGCGGAAGGATAGGGTGTTGATATGCACCCAGATATGCGTCAGGTAGCGGGCATAATAGCGGAGCTTGGGAATCGAGTCGTCGAATATCGCCAGCCCGATGACGACGGCCTCTGGAGTTAGACGGGAGGCGGCGAGGAACTTTTCCAGATCGTGTAGATCGTGCTGGCCGTCGGCATCGATTTGCAAGGCATGGGAGAAACCTTGTTGTTGGGCCAGTAGCAAGCCTGTCTTTTCTGCCGCACCTTTGCCGGAGTTGGTCGCTAAACGAATGGTCTGCACCCAAGGGTATTGAACCGATAAATTGCGGATCATTTCGGCACAGGATTCCCGGCTACCGTCGTCCACCAGAATACAAGGCAGCTTGTAAGGACTCAACTGTTCCACAATTTTCGGCAGCGGCCCCTCGTGGTTGTAAACCGGGATGAGTATGCAGGGATTAAATGGGGTCGTCATGGAAATAGATTCTACCTGAGCTAAATTCGGTGGCTTCCGATCGGTAACTAAAACTTAATTTACAGCCCGCTTCCTGATAACACAAGCTCAGATTCAGTCGCTGCCCAGGCAATAACAATTCCTTGAATTTGACAACCTCCATGTGGCTGAAGATGCCCTTAAGTCCAAGGTATTGCCGTGCGTAATGTACCGCCCATTGGATTTGCGCTACACCCGGTACAACAGAGACTTCATCGAAATGTCCTGCAAAATAAGCCAAGTCTTCGGGTATACGCAAAGTCAGGATAATACCCTCTGCCCCTAGCTTTTCTCCGAGTATTTCAGGAAACAAAATCGGCGGATTGCCAGTCTGTGTGAGGATCAATAGCTTGCCTTGACTTTGCGCCGGACAGTCATCTCAGCGGCCATCAACAGTCCCATCAATACATAAAATATTCCGCCATTGTATAAGCTCCACAGCCAGGGGTCTCCATGCCAGATCGTGAAAAGGGAGATGGAGGCATTGGCCAGGAAAAACACGCACCACACTTGGGTGACTTTGCGGGTATAGATTACGCCCTTGGGCGGCAGACCAGGGTCTTCGAGCCTCGCCAAGCGTTCCACGACCGTTGGAGGATAGGCGAGGCTAGAGGCAAAAACGGTGAAAAACACGAGGCTGACGAATACCGGATAAGCCAGCAGCCACTGGGTCTCGTTGACCAGTGCGATAACCAGTAGAAACAGGGGGCAAGCCATTAACGCCAGTGACCATGCTCCACCCCTCGGCAGGCTTGGGTGGCGATAAAGGAAGCGAAGCAGGAAAAGTCCCGCCAGCGCCAAGGCCAAATAACGGGGCTGAATATAATCCAGGGAAAACCAAACCAGGAAAGGGTAACTGATGGTCACCACCCAGATAATGCCGTTAAGCATAAAAGGATAAGGTAACGGGCAAAAAATAAGCCCAAAATGCAATGGAACGCAGATAACGCAGATGATTATGATAAGCACGGATAACCCATGAAATATCTGCGGCAATCATAACTATCAGCGTCATCTGCGTTCTATTTGTAGTTGATTTATTGCGAGTCGCCTAAGCTTCGTTGATTCGATAAATGACGTCCACCACATCTTGTATGGTGCGTGCGTTTTTGAAATCTTCCGGGTTGATGCGTTTACCGACAATGTTCCGCAACCTGACCATTAGATCTACAGCATCTATGCTGTCAATATCCAAGTCTTTGTTCAAGTTGGCATTCAAATTTATGTCCTCGGGCGCTAGTTCGAACATTTCCGACATTAGCTGCCTTAGAGTGGCGTGTATTTCTTCTGGGGTTTTCATAAGATTTTTTGTTGTTGTGATACGACAAAACGGGTTAGGTTTTTAATCGAGGCGAAATAATTAAAAAGTTCAGTGGAGTCAGTATCGATGTGGATGTCATATTTTTTCTTCAAGGCCAGTCCGAGTTCTAGCGCATCAATGGAATCGAGGCCTAAGCCACCGTCAAACAATGGGGCTTCCGAGGCGATGTCTAGTGGGCTTATTCCCTGCAACTCTAAGGTATCAATAATCAACTGCTTTAATTCGATTTCAAGGTCTTTCATAGCGTGCCTGCCTTTCAATGAAATACTTCTCCAATTGCCGGGTTATATTTCTGGTGGCGAGGGGGCGGCTAGCATTTTCATCAATTGCATCTAGCTCGAAATCTTCCTCCACATGCAGGCTCAGAGTAAATTTCTTGTGAGGTATTTGATACCATTTTTCGCGCTTAGTCAATGTGGTCGGGGTGCAGCCTATGATGACCGGTAAAATCTTGGCCTTGGACTGCAAGGCAATGGTGGCGGCACCGCGCATGAATTTGAGAGGTTTGCCGGGCGTGGTTCGTGTGCCTTCGGGAAAGACGATCAGCGAGCAGCCCTCGTGCAATTCTTCAGCACATTGTTTCACCACGGTTTCAGGATCATCCGCGTAAATATAGCCCATGGCACGGATAGGAATGCGCATAAATGGGTTGGCAGCCAAGGCGGGCTTGACGATGCAGGTAGCGTTACGGATTTGTGAGATAAGGAACACCACATCCAGTAAGGAAGGGTGGTTGGCGATGACCAGTCGGCCTGGAGTATTAAGCCGCTCGCCGCCATGCACTTCATAGGTCAGGATGCCGATGGCGCGCATGAACTCCATGTAAATATGGAAAATTCTGTTCATTATGGCTCTGGAGCGTAGTTTTTTTTGGAGGCCGTCACCGATGAATTTTTCGATCAGCGGAAACAGCATCCCCCAAAACAACACGCCCACTGCACCGAACAGGAAGAAGCTGGTGCCTGTGCCGAACAGCCTCCAGAAATAATTAATCCGGTCAAACATAGTCCAGACTCCATTGCCAAATCGACCGATCCAGCTGGCACAGTGAACTTCGGCGATTTTCCAGAATTGCCTGAATCAAGCTTTTCGCGGTGTCTTCTGCTGTGGATAGATCCTTGTCCGGCCTACGCACCAGCCGCAACTGCTGGTCTGAGTTTCCGGCCCTGGTCAAAACCATAGCCAGGGCCCAGGTGGTTTCAGACGTGGCAAGGTGGGCACGGTACGCATCGGGTAAAGGTTGCTCATACCAGACCACTAATACCTTGGGTACTTCCAAAAGCATGCCGGCAGCTTCCAGAAAAGCAGCAAATAGCCCCTCCGTTCCGCCGGACAAAGACACATAGGGTTGGAAGCTTGTACTGTGGAAGCTGGACAGGCCCGCAATGGCGTTATGCACACACAGGCTGAAGCGGCTGGGAGAGACATCCTCGTGCGCCACAATTCCATCCAGCATCTCGAAATAATATTGGCTTTCGCCATGGCTGGAGAAAAATACCGAAGGCATGTCCCCGTTTTTTTGCCGACAATGATTAGCCACCGCACAGGCGGCTCTGGCTAAGGGCGACAATCTGCGGCTTTGCATCATGGGCAAGAATCCCACATCGGGGCTACCCCCGTTATAGGGCAAAACCTCGCCGCCGGGCCAGTGATCCACTAGGGGAGGTTCTTCGGATTGCCACAGGCACCAGTGCTGGAGTGTAAAACACATCCGGGTTTCCTTGATGGCGGATTCGGCAGAGGCTGTGCGGATTGGCTTCATCCTGGAAAAATCATTTCGTCCACGAAAACACAATGACGCCGTAGGAGCGGGCCGTGCCCGCGACATTTGTTCAGCGGATGCAAAGTTTCAGCACCTTCATCGCGGGCATGGCCCGCTCCTACGACACTTACTAAAACCATTTCAGTCTTTCCAGCGACTAAAAACCAGCGAGGTGTTGATGCCACCGAACGCAAAGTTATTGCTCATGACGTATTGAGCATCAATGTTGCGCCCTTCACCCATGATGTAATCGAGATCGGCACAGCGGGGGTCGGGATGCTCAAGGTTAAGCGTCGGGTGGAACCAACCCTCCCGCATCATGCGGATTGAGGCCATGGCTTCCAAAGCCCCGCAAGCCCCCAGTGTGTGTCCTGTGTAGCTTTTAAGACTGCTGATCGGGGTTTTGGAACCGAATACTGACTGTGTAGCGTGACTTTCGGCGATGTCGCCCAGCTCGGTAGCAGTACCGTGAGCGCTGATGTAAGCTATTTGACTGGGTTCGAGTGCCGCATCCATTAAAGCCTGACGCATGACCACCTGCATCGTTTCTGCGTGGGGCTGGGTGATGTGGGAGCCGTCGACATTGGTGGAAAAGCCCGCCACCTCGGCATAGATATGCGCGCCCCGATCCAGAGCGCGGCCCAACTCTTCCAACACCAACGTGCAAGCTCCCTCACCGAGTACCAGTCCGTCGCGGTCGCGGTCGAAGGGCCGGGGGGTGAGCTGGGGTTCGTCATTGCGGGTGCTGGTGGCGTACAAGGCGTCGAAGGTCGCAGCTTCGGTCGGGCAAAGCTCTTCCGCGCCACCCGCCAACATGACATCCTGTAGGCCGAACTTGATGGCCTCGTAGGCGAAGCCTATGCCCTGGCTGCCGGAGGTGCAGGCGCTGACGGAGGGAATGACACGGCCGCGCACCTGGAAAAACAGGGCCACATTCACCGCACTGGTGTGCCCCATCATTTTAAGATAGGTTGTCGCGTTGAGATTGCCGACGTCATGATTTATAAGCATTCTGCCGAAATCGGCGATGGCCGGAGTCGAGCCTACCGAAGACCCGTATGCCACGCCGACACGCCCGCCGCTGACGATGGGGTCACCGAGCAGCCCTGCGTCGCTAAGAGCCAGTTCTGTAGCACGGGTGGCCAGTAAAGAGACCCGTCCCATACTGCGGGTTTTTTTACGAGTGTAATGGGCTGGCAGGATGAAATTTTCCACCGTGGCACCCAAGCGGGTCAGTAGGCCGTTGTACTTCTCCCATTCCGGTAAATAGCGTATGCCCGAACTGTAGGTCTGGAGCTTGGCACGCATCTCGTCCCAATCGTTGCCGATTGGAGACAAGCCGGCCATACCGGTAACTACTACGCGTCGACTCAAAACATGCCTCCATTGATTGAAATGACTTGGCGGGTGATATAGCCTGCGTCTTCCGACATCAGGAAAGCCACTAGCGCGGCGACTTCTTCCGTGGTTCCCAAACGTCTTGCGGGAATGGCCGAGACCACCTCATCCAAGGGCATATCCTTCAGCATGTCAGTTTCAATCAGACCGGGAGCCACGCAATTTACTGTGATTTTGCGTTTCGCCAATTCCACCGCCAGCGCCTTGGTGGCGCCGATGATGCCTGCTTTGGCGGCGCTGTAATTAACTTGGCCTCGGTTACCGATAAGTCCCGAGACAGACGACAGGGTAACGATGCGGCCCGGTTTGCGCCGCTGGATCATGGGCATGACCAAAGGGCTGAGCACGTTATAAAAGCCGTCCAGATTGCTGCGCAATACCAGATCCCAATCTTCCCCGCTCATCGCAGGAAAGGCGTTGTCCCGTGTAAGTCCTGCATTGCACACCACGCCGTAATAAGCGCCATGAGCTAATATATCGGCTTCAAGGCTATTTTGCGCGGCGCTGCGGTCGGCCAGATCAAAGCGGAGGACACGGGACTGTCTGCCCATTTGTATGATGCTGTCCTGTACTTCTGAGGCTTCGACCAGGCGACTGTGGCAATGTACAACGATGTCGTAACCTTCGCGGGCCAGACGTAAGGCGATGGCCTTACCGATGCCACGGCTTGATCCCGTGACTAAAATGGTTTTTTGGCTCATATTCCTTTTCCGGCGAGAAATTTTTTTGAATTCTGGGGCAACAGGACATTAAGCTGCGAGGTCGCGTTGATAGCGTCACCTTCGATGACGCAGGCGAACACCGACATTTCATTGGCTGCTTCAATGATCTTTTCTGCTCGTACCCTTAGATGAGTGCCGCAGGGAAAGCTGCCGACCGAGCATTGGTAGTGCCGGGTGCCTAATAAAAATCCTAATACAATCTCCTCGCCGCGACATTTTCTATGGTACCCGGAATACGCGGCTATGGCTTGTGCCATGTATTCCAGGCCGACCCAGGCGGGCACGGTATGGTCAGGGCTTGAAAACAAGCCGTCGTCCCGCACCTTGAGTTCGACGACGATATAGTCTTCGCCTATCTCCACTACCCTGTCCAGCAGGACCATGCCTAGTGACTGGGGAAGCAGCGATTCAATAGGATAAGGGAAAACTGTTGGACTGTCAGGAATTGCCAATGAGCAAAGACACATTGTTGCCGCCGAAAGCGAAAGAGTTACTAAGGCAGTATTGTAGTGGATTAAGCCCATGGTTTTCAAGCGTGACAAACCCAAGCTGCATCATTTCAGGGTCTACTTCCCCATCCCAAAGATGCGGCGGCAAACGATTTTCTTTATTCAAGCTGGACAGGAGCAGCCAGCACAAACCGGCTTCGATGGCTCCGGCTGCGCCTAAGCAATGGCCGGTGGTAGGCTTGCTTGAGCCGCAAGGCGTCTGGTTGCCGAACAACTGCCCAACTACCTTGCTTTCCATCGCGTCGTTTTGCCTAGTCGCCGTGCCGTGGAGGTTAATGTAATCCACTTGCTCGGGAGCAATGCCTGCATCGTGGAGGGCGGCTTGCATCGCCGTATAGGCACCGGCGCCGTCGGGGCGTGGCGCAGAAATATGATAGGCATCAGAACTGGCGCCAACACCCAGCAGGGCGATGGGCGCAGGCTCACGACTCATTAGGAATAAGGCTGCTCCTTCGCCGATGACAGTGCCGTCGCGGTTTTTGCTGAACGGATTACAGCGGGTATTGCTGAGCGCTCCCAAGGCGGCGAAACCCTTTAAGGTAGTGCGACACAGCGCATCTCCACCGCCGACCAGCACTGCATCGCAGACATCCAAGCGTAACAGGCGGCGGGCCGAGGCCATGGCGTTGGCGCTGGATGAGCAGGTAGTCGAAACCGTGTAGGCCGGGCCGTGGGTGTCCAAATAGCGGGCCAGAAATTCAGCCGCCCCGCCCAATTCCTGCTGCTTATAATGATAGGAGGATGGCAACTGTCCTGTGGTTCGCAACACGCCAATGGCCTGCTCACCCTCGGCGATACCGGAGGTGCTGGTGCCCAGAACTAAGCCGATGCGATCTGCGCCGTAACGTTCGATCATGTCCCTGACGGAAGTTTCGATTTGTCCCAAGGCCGCCAGCAGGATGCGGTTATTGCGGCAGTTATAGCGCTTGAGGTTTTGGGGGAGGGGAGGAGGCTCGGTTAGCAAACTAAATGCCGGAATGTCCACATCAAGCCATGGGACGGGGGCCGCCTTGGGGCACTGGCCTGAAAGCCATGCGGTCAATATTTCAGCCTTGCCGCTACCCAGTGCGCAGACTATCCCTAAATCATTCAAATACAAGGGTGACTCCGAATCGGAAACGGCGTTCACAAAGGCGGGCAGCTATCAGCGATGGCATCGATCTTCTTGCTGCAACGTTGGGTCATGGGGTTGGTCTCGTCCCAGGCGTACCCGGCGAGAATCGAACAGATCATCGATTTAATGTTAGCCAATGATCGCTGTTCAAAAATAATCCGCTGGAAGCGCCCGTCGTACCAAGCATCCACATAAGCACGGAACACATTGATGCCATTGCGCAAAACTTGCTCATAATCGGCCTGCCAGTCCACTGGAAGGCCGCGCAAATGTCTGTCTACGAGGGGAACCGCTAACGATGCGGACTTTAAGGCAATGGTGACGCCAGAGGAAAACACGGGATCAAGGAATTCACCGGCATTGCCCAACAAAACAAAGCCATCGCCATACAAGTTTTTGACATCGGCGGAATAGCCGCCAATCCGGTTGACCGGGGTGTCAAAACGGCTTACCTTTAATAACTCAGCCAGCCTGGGTTCTTCCATCGCCAATTCCTGCAAGATTTCCAGCGGGCTGCCGGTTCGAGTCTCCAGAAAATCCATAGGCATCACCACGCCAAAGGAGCTTCTGCTGTTGCTGAAAGGGATCAGCCAATACCATATTTCATGAAATTTAGGGTGAATGGCGATCAGGATCTTGTCGCGGTCATAATCCGGTGTGGTGATTAGATCTTCAATGTGGGTGAACAAGGCCAGTCGAGGTGGCAGCGAAGAAGGCGTCTCAAGTCCGAGCAGTCGGGGCAATACCCGTCCAAAGCCGCTGGCATCCATGACCCAGGAGGCCGTCCAGTCCCGCTGCAAACCGTTGGCATCAATGCTGGTCAGTCGTGCCTGTCCGGGGGTGTTGAAATCCGCCGCCACGATGCTGTGCTGGTAATGGATGGTTACGCCGCAGTCTTCGGCGGCCTCGGCTAACGTTTGGTCGAACCGACCGCGTGGAACCTGATAAGTGGTGCCCCAGCCGGGAGTGAATTTTTCTGAAAAATCAAACTCCGTCAGCTTGCCCGCATGGGAAAAAGCCGCGCCATTTTTAAACTGGAAATTTTCCGCAGCCACCCGCTCCAACATACCGGCATCCTCCAAGAATTCCATGCATTGGGGGAGCAGGCTTTCGCCTATCGAAAAGCGCGGGAACAGTTCTTTTTCCAATATCACTACGCGGTAGCCCAGCTTGTTCAGCATCCGCGCAGTGACGCTTCCAGAGGGGCCAGCCCCGATAATCAACACATCTGCGTCCATTTTTGGTTCTCTATGTAAAATCCGATGTTATGTATTATCCATGAAAAACACGAAAAGCAGGGCGATTGGAGCCGCGACTTCAGTCGCGGTGATGGCTCTTCTTACAGCTTATGCATGTACGCTCATGCGCGACTAAAGTCGCGGCTCCGTTTATGGTTTTTCCTGTTTCTTCAAGTAGGTGATTTGCTACGCGAAACCGCCCACAGTGTTAAATTCATGTTATGTCGAATAGTTGAAGCATAAGCTGCTCAATGCGACGAATGTGACTGTGGCGATTCTGTTACATCAGATCTACGCAAAATATAGCGATCTGCAAGTTTGCCGGAGATACGATTGCCATTGTTGTCGAGCTGAATGAGCATGTTTTCGCCGACAAAATATTGCCGTGTAGTTGAGCCGTCGCGTGACGTTAAAACAAGCGTATTGCTTTTATCGCCCGAAGTAAATTTCCCTTTTTCTACAATGTCTCTTTTTGACTGGCCAACGTTTTGGGTAATCAGGAGATAACTGTTATTTTTGTTCAAAGCGAGCGTCGATTTAATCCCCTTGCAATCATCACAGGGCAAGAAACCGTAATAAACACCGGGCCAATCAATGCTATTTTGTGCATGATGTATATTCGCTGTCTCAGCCGTTTCAGCAAAAGCAAGGTTATAACTCGAAAAAGTTGCGATGAAAAGAAAGAAAGCCAGGATTTGTTTAAAGTGTTGTCTAAATGTGCGCATATTAGTCCCTAAGAAAAATGACGAGCCTTGTAGGGTACGCTGTGCGTACCTAAGACTGAACGTATCATATCACGATCTCGAAGTCCGGTTTGCCATGCTAAAATCTATCTTGTCCACTAAACGGTACGCGCAGCGTACCCTACATGACTTTGTATCGCCCGGTGCGCCCAGGGCGGGATGGGTTGGGATAAGGTTGACCATGTAGGGGCGAATTTATTCGCCATGTGGCACACGGGCTCCCACGGGCTGCGTGGAAACCCTGACGGTTCGGGCTATGGGTTGATACGCGGCGCGTGGGAAAGAGAAACCCTTGCTAACAGCTTAAACTCCTTTGTGGCTCCAAAGGCTCAGTCACACATTTAACCCCTTTATACCCTTGTTCAGCCGCTTTTCGATACCACACCGCAGCTTGGGTTTGATCTTTGGCTACGCCTTTACCGTTTTCATACATAAATCCTAGATTATTTTGTGCCCGTGCATGTCCTTGTTCGGCGGCTTTGCGAGACCATGTCGCCGCTTGAACCTCATCTTTGGCGATACCTGTACCTAGAAAATACATATCCCCTAAACTAGCTTGTGCCTCAGCATCACCTTGTTCGGCGGCTTTGCGATACCATGATACGGCTAGCGTTTCATCTTTGGCGATGCCCATGCCTTGAAAATACATAGCCCCTAATCTGGTTTGTGCATATACATTCCCCTGTTCAGCAGCTTTGCGATACCACGCTACCGCTAGTGCTTCATCTTTGGCTATGCCTTTACCGTTCTCATACATAAATCCCAAATTAGTTTGCGCCTCTGCATCTCCTTGTTCTGCGGCTCTGCGAAACCACGCCACCGCTTGGGTTTCATCTTTGGCGATACCGATACCATCTCTATACATAACGCCTAAATAAACTTGTGCCTTTGCATCCCTTTGTTCTGCGGCTTTGCGATACCACGCTACTGCTAGTGCTTTATCTTTGGCTACGCCTTTGCCCTCTGCATACATAAACCCTAAATTAGTTTGCGCCTCTGCAAATCCTTGTTCAGCGGCTTTGCGAAACCACGCCGCCGCTTGGACTTCATCCTTGGCTATACTTTTACCCTGTAAATACATAGCCGCTAAACTGGCTTGTGCCCGTGCATTTCCTTGTTCTGCGGCTTTGCGATACCACGCTACCGCTAGTGCTTCATCTTTGGCTACGCCTTTGCCCGCTGCATACATAAAGCCTAAATTAGCTTGTGCCTCTGCATCCCCTTGTTCTGCGGCTTTGCGATACCATGATATGGCTAGTGCTTCATTTTTGGCTATGCCTTTGTCCGCTGCATACATAAAGCCTAAATAAACTTGTGCCTTTGCATCCCCTTGTTCTGCGGCTTTGCGAAACCAAGTTACCGCTTGAGATTCATCTTTGGCTATGCCTTTGCCCGCTGCATACATAAAACCTAAATAAACTTGTGCCTGTGCATTTCCTTGATCAGCGGCTTTGCGATACCATGCCAACGCTTGAATTTCATCTTTGGTTATGCCTTTACCTTCTTTATAGCCATTGCCTAAACCAATTTGTGCATATGCATTTCCTTGTTCTGCGGCTTTGCGATACCATGATACGGCTAGTGCTTCATTTTTGGCGATGCCTTTGCCATTTTCATACATAAAGCCTAAATAAACTTGTGCGGTTGCATTCCCTTGTTCAGCGGCTTTGCGATACCAAACCACCGCTAGTGCTTCGTCTTTGGCTACGCCTTTGCCCTCTGCATACATAGCTCCTAAATTAGCTTGTGCATTTGCATTTCCTTGTTCAGCGGCTTTGCGTAACCACACCCCCGCTTGGGTTTCATCTTTGGCTACACCCTTACCTAAGAAATAGCACTTAGCCAAAAATGTTTGGGCGATTGCTTCCTCCTGTTGTGCGGCTTGTTGCCAAAAAGTAAGCTGTTTAGGGCAGTTTTCAGTGTAATAGGGTTCGCTTGTGCCTTTATGTATGAAAACATCGTCCCTTTCCGCTTCCATGGCTTTTAAACGGGTTTGTGTATCATCGGCAATCGCTATGCCGGTAATTGCAATAAGACATAGCATCATCAAAAATTGTTTTTTCATGGTTTACTCAATAAATATTTGTGCTAGCAAGTAGGTTAAGCCTCGTAGGATACGCTTGAGTGCCTGTGAAGGCATATAATTTTGGACTTAAAAAATTATTACTACAAGAGCAAACAGATAAATGGAATGTGATAGAAAATAATTTAAAGCTGTAAGGTGAATTCGCCTTTAGGCAACCCACCACACTGCGCAAGCTGTAATCGATGTTGCGCGTGTGTGACGGTTTCGCGATCTTTAAGACTGAACGTATCCTGCAAGCCTTTGGGATAAATGGGCAAGTTAATACCGATTGCTTTATTCTGTAAAAATCACTAGCATCGCTATCACGTATTGTATTATTTTTGGAGGTATTAACGATGATCGAGATACCCACACATTTGGAAGAATCCTTTTTGCATGTTGCAGAAATCGAACACAAACCCGTGAACAAACTTATTGAGACGGCTTTAACAGAATTCTTGGAAGACTATCACGATGCGCGTATTGCGGAAGCGGCAATTGAACGGATACGACGCGGCGAATCTGAGCTTGTATCGCTTGAAGATGCTGAAAGGATGCTAAATGAAATGGACGATTAGCTTTGATAAATATGCACTCAAAGCACTATCGAAGATCGACAAACAAAATAGAAATAGGATTCTGCAATTTTTAAAAGTCGACTTGTTGAATCTTGATAATCCACGTCAGATTGGGAAGACCTTAAAGGGAAAATTCAAAGGAATGTGGCGGTATCGCGTCGGTGATTACAGGATTATCTGTGAGATTGTCGATAATGAACTGGTGATTGTGGCGGTTGAGATCAAACATCGGTCAAACGTTTATAAATAATTTCCTGGTGAATAAGCAATGATTCGTCAAGAAAAAGCCCTATAGTCTTATCCATACAGAAAACCTAGAATACTCCTCACCAAATGCCCCTAGCCAACGAAGCCCCCTTTGCCCTCCATCAGGGCAAAATGATAACACGCGGAAACTTATGGTCTGACGTAAGGGAAATGGCGAGACGCTTGCCTGACCGACCCTATGTGTTCAATTTGTGCGAAAGCCGCTACTTGTTTTGTTTGGTTTTATTGGCGGCTGCCAGTCGGGGGCAGATTTGCCTGCTGCCCCCTTCCAGTCAGGTGGCGGTGATTAGGGGAATCTTCCACGATTATCCCGGATCTTACGTAGCCAGCGAACGCACCCCGAACCTGCCCGGCTTGGAATGGTTTACGGTAGAAGCGCCAAGCTCTGAGGGCACTGCCTTGGAATCCCGTTTTGATTGGAATAGCACCGCGGTGATCGCCTTCACCTCGGGAAGTACCGGCAAGCCCAAGCCCTGCGCCCACAACCTGGCGACGTTCAGGATTTCGGCCAACATGGCCGTAAGCAGTCTGGGGTTCGGGCAGCAACAAATGCTGATGGTCTCCACGACTCCACCGCAACACATGTATGGCTTGGAAACCTCGGTGTTTTGGCCCTTGTTTTCCAGTCTGATCTTGTATGACGGTCATCCTTTTTTTCCTGAAGACGTTCGCCGCGTGGTCGAGACCGCTCCTAGCCCCGTCGTACTGACAACTACGCCCACCCATTTGCGCTCCCTGACTAAAACCAGCGGATCATGGGCCAATCTTGCCGGTGTGTTATCCGCAACCGAGGCATTATCCGAGCAGCTTGCCCGCGAAACGGATGCTGTTTTAGGGCAGTCCCCTAGGGAAATTTATGGCAGTACCGAAACGCTTTCGTTTGCCAGCAGGGAGCTTTTGCGTGAAAGCCTGTGGCAACCTTATGCGAGCAGCCGATTGATTCAGCAGGATTCGGGGCTTACCTACCTGGAATCCCCCCATTTGCAGACATCAGTCCTGCTTCAAGACGCTTTCAAAGTCGAAGCGGACGGACGCTTTGCTGTATTGGGTCGGGACATCGATATGGTTAAGATCGGCGGCAAGCGCGCTTCCTTGTCCGAGTTGAACCAACGGCTAAAGGATATAGCAGGAGTGGCAGATGGGTTTTGCTTCATTCAGGAGGGTGGGGGAAATGAAGGTCGTCTGGTTGCTGTGGTTGTCAGTCGGCTTGACAAACAAGGCATTTTGGAGGGGTTGCAGCCTTATGTGGACAGTGTTTTCCTGCCGCGTAAAATTTATTTTGTGGGCAGTATTCCCCGCGACGAGACAGGTAAGTTGACCAAGGCCGAAATGGAAAAACTTTTAGCGGGTTTGGTCTAGCTGACAGAGTTCCCGCTGTAGATACTCTGTTCAAAGTCAAACCTATTTCATTGATTTTTAGCTATCCGACAGATGCCGGAATTGCATAAAAACGGGTGTTATCGAAAAGCACATCATGCTTCAACATCCCGTGGATAGCATGGAGTAATTTGC
>JAUXTH010000207.1 GCA_030679035.1 Methylobacter sp.
AAAGGCTAAAGGCTAAAGGCTAAAGGCTAAAGGCTAAAGGCTAAAGGCTAAAAATTGAAATATTCCTTAAACTTGAATGCAAGCTATTTTTGCCCTTCGCCTTTCGCCCTTTGCCTGACGCTAATACGGCTTAACAGGAGCCAAATTATCCTTATTAATCTCCTCTTCATCAATATCAAACAGATCCGACCCCTCCGGCATATTGCCATCGTGAATCAAGTATTCACGATGTTGAAAATAAGCGCTTTTAAAAAACGCATACCGGTCTACCGCCGCTTCAGTTGCTATCTTTTCAGACGTCAAATTGTCTGCGCGCAGATCGACGGCATTCACCCCAAACAGCCCACTGCTGATAACACCGCTGTCGATATAGCTGATCGGATTCATCGCCGCATCGCCGATCAGACCGCCCACGCCTCGGGGTGAACTAGGTCCAAAAAACGGCAGCACCAGATAAGGGCCAGAAGGTACGCCCCAAACACCCATGGTTTGGTCAAAATCTTCATTATGCTTGGGCAAATCGATCATCGCCGCGACATCTACAAAACCGGCGACACCGGCGATAGTGTTAACGATGAAGCGCGATCCATCCATACCGGTTTGCGAGAGTTTAAACTGCATCAGGTCATTGAGCGTTACGCCGATGTCGTTAATGTTACTGAAAAAATTAGTCACGCCTTGATCGACAAACGACGGCGTTATCCACTGATACCCCTTGGCGACCGGCTTCATCGCATAATCATCAAGCTTATCATTAAAGGTCTGCACCCCCCTATTCCAGCCTTCCCATGGATCTTTGGCGTCTTTTGCCGTAGTCGCGCATCCTGCCACCGTAGCCAATAAAACAAGACATCCAAGTCGAGTCATCAATTTTTTCTGTTGCATGTCATCCACTCCACAACGCTATTATTTTTATAATGGGTCACAATCGCGTAACATACCATAAATAGCCGCATTTATTCCTCATCATTTCCACACCTCTTGGCATAACTCACAAAAATGGATACACCTGCAATTCCCATAGACAAACGTTTCCGAGGCTTTCTCCCGGTCATCATCGACATAGAAACAGCCGGGTTTAACCCCAAAAAGAATGCATTACTGGAAATTGCGGCCGTTATTGTTGAGTTTAACGGCAACCGCGACCTGGAAATTACCGAACGCTATACAACCCACGTCATTCCCTTTAAAAACTCCGAGCTGGACGAAGCTGCGCTCAAGTTTAATAAAATCGATCCGCACCACCCGTTCCGCATGGCTATTGACGAGAAAGACGCGCTGCACATGTTGTTTAAACCGATTAAAGAGGCCGTCAAGCGTAACAACTGCACCCGGGCGATTCTGGTTGGACACAACCCTGCTTTCGACATCGGTTTCTTAAATGCCGCCATTCAAAGAACCCAAATAAAACGCAGTCCTTTTCATCCGTTCAGCACTTTCGATACCGCGACACTAGGGGGATTGGTCTATCAACAGACCGTGTTGGCAAAAATGGCCCAAACAGCGGGATTGGATTGGGATAACGAAAAAGCGCATTCGGCGCTTTATGATGCCGAGAAGACTGCGGAACTGTTCTGCATGATAGTCAACCGCTGGAAGCAACTGGAACTGAATACACCGATCGGAAGCTTAGCGTAAAACCCTATTCACCTCCGGTGTGGACACGAAGCTTTATCTTGATTCTTCGTGTCCTTCGTAACTTTACCTTAGCTAAACCAACTTACGCCTCTACGCCACCAGCCGCAGCCAACATCTTAGCCAATTCCCCCTGCTGGTACAAACCGATCACAATATCGCAGCCGCCGACTAACTCGCCGCCGATATAAAGCTGGGGATAGGTCGGCCAGTTCGAGTACTCTTTAAGCGCCTCGCGAAGTTCGGCATCCTCAAGGATATTAACGTGCATATATTTGGCATGACAGGCCTCCAATATTTGCACCGTTTGGCCGGAAAAGCCGCACTGAGGGAAATCCGGTGACCCTTTCATATACAAAACAACCGGATTATTTTCAATCTGGTCTTTAATTCTTTCAATAACGCTCATGATGGTTCACCCAATAAATAAAAAACCAACTAATTTTATCAACTTTACCTTTATTAAAAAAGGAAATCTTGCACTCTAGTGCCAGAAGTATCGCTTTATGCCGTATTTTAAATGTTGCAATACCTTTGGCTTAGCTTGATAACAGACGTAAGATAGCCAACAGTAATTGCCCAGATTAAAGGATTTTTGTATCCCATGTTCAACTTAACCATTCAATTCATTTTGGGCTTGATCTATGCCAATGCAGGCGAATGGCTGATGCACAAATACATCCTGCATGCACTGGGACAAAATCGGCGTAGTTTCTGGGCTTATCACTGGCATGAACATCATGCGGTTTGCACTCAAAACGCGATGCTCGATCCGGGTTACCAGTCGTTGATGTTAACGACATGGAACGCCCAAACCAAGGAATTGGCCGTGCTGGCAGGCATTGTGCTATTGCATGTGCCGCTGTTGATGCTATCCCCCTTGTTTACCGGCACGGTGTATGCGTCCTTGATGCTTTATTACTACAAGCATCGCAAGGCTCACCTAAATCCTGTTTGGGCTAAGCGTCATTTGCGCTGGCATTACGACCACCATCTCGGCGGCAACCGCGACGCAAACTGGTGTGTGACCTGGCCCTGGTTCGACTACCTGATGGGAACCCGCATTAAAAGCAAAACGCTCGAATAGGTTGCGCAAATATGCCGCCGCTACGGGTAAAAAACTGGAAGTGCATTTGGTTTAAATAGAATCAGGCAGGATAACTGCTGGACAGCCCCCTATACGAGAGCCATCAATATCTACACAAGTCCCTTTAGTGACAGGATCAAAGTCATGGGTTGTGTCGGCGACGCGACAAACCCATGATGTTCATAAAAAGCCTTTGCCTCAATCGAAAGCGCATGAACAAGAAGACCGCGTATGCCAAGAATGCCGCCAGCTTGCGCCGTGCGACCTACGGCATCTTGAAGCAAGGCAACCCCAAGCCCCCGACCCTGCCAGGATTTGTCAACAGCAAGACGACCAAGAATGGCGACAGGAACAGGATCGGGCATATTGCGACTGACTGATGCGGGAGCATCGTTCAACTCCAGTGCGCCTGAGGCCAGACAGTAATAAGCGGCAACCTTTTTCCCTTCCGACACCACATAAGTGCGAGACGCTCCGCTGACCTGCTTAGGGTGCGCCCGCCTCTTCAGCCAATCATCAAGGCTATCGACACCACAGGCGAAATCATCAAACTGATGATCCGTAGCTAACAGAACGGGGGAAGACAGCATTATCCATTCCAAGGTTTTGCGGCAGCCATCAGCCGCTCAAACCCTTCACCACCAGGCGGGCTGTCGAGAACCTCAAGGAAATGCTCGTAAGTCTTTTGATCAAGCCGCACCAGTGTTTGGTCAAGCAAGGATTCTTCCGCTGCACGTCGAGCGGCATCAATCATAAAGTCAGAGCGCGTCTTGCCCTGTGCCTTTGCCGCCCTGTCAATCAAGGCGCGAATATCACGGCGAACGCGCAGGTTAACTGCCTGAGTTTGTGTATCGGTTGATGTTTGGTTGTAAGACATAAAAACTCCTCTTTCTTTTCTATGTCAAACATACCATATCAGATACACGGCGTGTATCTATTTTTGTGTCTTTATTGATGGCTTGTTGCAATGACACTGTATTGATGTGCATTTGCTGGATTGTTGGAACTGCCCCCCCCCCAGCTCACTAATTTTTTGACTAATTTGTCCTTGGCTCCTACTTTTTCATACGACGCACAACATTTCCAATGCACTATCCTGTCAACTTATTTGTAAGCCTAGGCTGGCTATACAAATACAAGGGAATAGTGGACAATGTGCGGCATTGCCCAGCCGCAACCAAGACTTGCCCCCTATCCCATTGATTTACGTCAACTGTCGCAATGCTAACTAGGCTGAATTATATTCTTCTCATTATGGGGTGATGATTAATATCATCATGATCGTTAGGCGACAACTGTCTTGAAAAATACCGAACCTGACAGTTCTATGGAGTTATAAATGCTTTCTGGTAAGCAAGAAATTTATATTAATATAGGCGGATTAGAAGGGATTGCTTCTGTTTACAAGAATTCCTCTAAAGGGTTACATGAGTTCAATGTTCGTTGGAAAAGAGGCGAGCAATCATTAATTTGCTGGGATATTAGAAGCTTAAGAAATAAAGAAATGAGTGTCTCGGCAATTTCTTTTTTCTTGGCAATAGCCCACAGAGTGCGCCAGTTTACAGGATGTCCCCAACCAGTATTAATCGATTGGAATCCTAATGTTTTGGACTTTCTAGCAGATGTAGGTTTTTTTAAAATAGCTAATTCATACGATCTCTTTGAATGGCCGTATGAGATTGGAGGGCATGATATAGGTAAAACAAATCCTAATACGAAATTACTTTCATATAATCAATTATCTCAAGCACCCGAAATTAGCGACGCACACCAATTATCCGAATGGAAGAGAATACATCGAGAAAACTACCGAGAAGATATTATCCATAAGTGTGAGTCTTTATTTACTCAAAAAGATCAGAAAATATTTGGAGTAAATTTGGCTTTAGCAATGTCTCGTACTTGCGCTGAAATTGCTATTAATTCATTGTTATGGGGACAGTCGGCAGCATTCCTAGGCATACAAAGATCTGGTAAAAGAATAACAATTAGTATTTCCGATATTGGTATTGGGCTTGAAAGTAGTTTAGTTTCAAAAGGTGCGTATATAAATTTACTAGATAATGATAACTCGGATATTACTTCAATCGCCCTCTGTAGTGTAATAAATGAAAACAGTTTTGGTTTAAAAAGAGCGGTATCTACGGTTATACACTTGGGAGGAAGTATTTCTATCGCTTCAAACTCTGGTGAAATACTTTGGCGCGAAAGCCTTTGGAAAGAATTTGTAGAATGTTTTGATGCCAAAGGTGCAAAGAACGCTCTTTTAATACTGCCAAAGCCAATTCACAAAGCTGAATATTCTGACAAAGAAAAAGGCTATATTAGAAAATGGAATAACTCTATTAGAGGGACTCGTGTTTCTTTTAGTATCCCGATTAATCAAGATGGGGTATGAGTTGTGATTCATTTTATACCTCACCAAGATTTTTTTTACACGCGCATGATGTTGTTTTCATGGATATGCGATTCTCCCCCTACAAATCTTTCTCAATCTAACGGGGAACATTTCGTTGAACTTCTAAAAAGCGAAATATCCTCTCCTACAAAGTTGGTAGTAATTAATTGCAATGATATCAACGATATTGACGACCATTTTATTGACCCAATTCGTGAATACTTATTATCAACCAAGAAGAATATTATCTTTTTTTCGACCGACAAAAAGTCAATCGTAGTAAAACACCTTTATGATTATTTAAATATAGATAAGCATGAAAATATAAAGCGTTTTTCTGAAGGAGATACGGAAAGCTATTGCTTTGTTGAAAAAAATTGCAGTAGTTCAACAGTAAAAAAGACTATAGAAGACGCGTTATATTTAGAGAAACAATGGTTAATAAAAGAAGTGAAAAAGACCTATAAAGAATTTGACGACAAAAAACGGCTGTCATCTACTCCTTTAATAGCCTCTGGTGAGTTCAATGCATTCATGTTAATTGCAGACCCATCGAAGTTCAGATGGATTGCCATTCTACTGGCTGAGATAATAAATAAAGTAATACAGGAAGAACGACCAATATCTTATACTATTATTGCTGTTAGTCTTAGAGGTGCAGTTATTGCTGGAGCTGTATGGGAAATACTCCATTTTTTGTCAGGTCCCAAAATACACATCATTGATCATATAGGACCGCGCCATGACATATTGGAAGCTCCCAATAAAGAACAAAACTTAGGTTATTGTGTATATATAGGTGACTTCTTAATAGCTGGTACAGAAGCTAAAATAGCTTCGGCTTATTGCAATTTTCTTGGCGGAAGAATCCGTCACGCTTTTGTTATTGGCAAATATACTATACAAGAGTCATTGGATAGCAATATGAAACTTCATGGTCTTGTCAGCCTCAGAGATTGTATAGACACTTTAAGCTATTCTCTGGATTAGCATATGAATATATTGCATATTACAGATTTACACATAGATGAACCGGAAGGGGAAAAAGAGGCTCTAAGAGCTGCATTTTTTCCAGAGTATTTTGAATCGCTTATCCAAAAGATCAGAGATGATCAGATTAACGTAGATTTTATATTTGTTACTGGAGATATAGTAAATTATGCAAAAGTAGAGAACTACTCCCATGCTTTTGATGTGTTAAATTATCTGGCCGAAAAATTATGCGTCACCATAGATAATGTGTTTGTCATTAATGGCAATCATGATGTTATTAGGAGTACAGGAAGTCTTGCAGAATTTAACACGTTTGCTAAACGGTTTAATGAATCTAATAATTTATTGAATAAGGGGAATAGATTTGAACTCTACAAGGTGGCTGAAAATGATGCTGTATTATGTTTAGATTCTATTGGTTCATCTTTTAACAATGGTTACTCTTCACCTCTGGGAGAAATCACGAAAGATAATATCGTAAAAACTGTTAGAGATCATAAGCTTAACAACCTATTTGTTTTATCACATCATCCAGCTGCGAGCTATGACACTCAAAATCAAGCACCTTTTGATGAAGGGGATATTAGCTGGAATGAGAAACACATGTGGCCTGATGGTGGAAGTTTGTATAAAAGATTGTCGTCAAAAGCTACTGTAAATGGCATGACTTTTTGGTTTTCAGGTGATGTACATCGAGATGAATATTCCATAATTGAAGGCATTAGGGTTTTATCAGTTGGTAGTAGTTTAAATGTAACAACCGAAACAACTTCTGCAATACAACCGCAAGTACATATTGTATCTGTAAATAATATCGATACCTATCATCAGTATAAATATAATTTTTTAGGCCATAATAAAACTGGACTTGAAGGTGAATGGGATTCAAAACAAGTTGATGCTTTGCTAGTTGGTAAAAAACACCAAATTCATCCTAAACAAAATAAAAAAATAACTAATGCTGAATCAAATAAAACAGATACTATTTCAGCTCTATCTATTATACGGATTAACTTAATTAACGAAAAACTTCAGGAGGATATACATAATGAAATTATCAAGAAAAATCTATATGAATTTGGTCGATTTGATACAAGTGCTAAGTTAACATCGCTTTCGTGGGTATCTACTCAAGGATTACTGGGGAATTACTCTCTTTTCTCAAAAGTAATTAAGGCTTTTAAGGGGAAAATAGATGAACTCATACCCCAAGAAATTAAACGAGAACATTGTCTTTTAGTAGGAGTTGATTTATGGGGGGCAATTTTATCATCAAGATTGGGGGCTGCTACAAATATTCGCAATTGTTGTATTGCTGTTAGAAGCCAAAGAGATTCATATGATAACGTTGAGAGAATTAACGAAACTCTTAAAAACATAGTCAAAGGTAAGAAAATTATATTCGTTATAAGCGATGTTATATCAACAGGAAGCTCTATCTCGACTACTTATGAAAAACTTAAAGGTGCAGAAAATTCTAATTGGTACAATCTCGCTGTATTGTGTGACCCATCGCAGGATCGAAGTTCTTGTTTTGAAAATTATACGAGAACTTATTATCTATGTGGATCAGTTAAGATGCCAATTGTAGAAAAAAATAAACTTCCCGATCTCGATATGCTTGGTGCAAATATCTCATTCTTGAAATGAGATTGAGTCGTATAAAGCGCGAAAAAAGCAAACCGGGGGACAAGTCTTGCTATCACACATTTCGCCAATCAGCCCTAGTAGGTTGAGCAAAAGTTCCTCGTCGCCAAACATTTCGGGAAAAAGGGTCGGGTTACATTTCGTCACCATCTTTTAGCCCGGTAGGTCGGAATAAACCGGTTCGAGCGACGGGGCATCCTTGCTAATCAGAAAATAACAAGCCATTAACCCAAAAAAACCTTTATACTTTTCTAACGTTTCCGCGCAGCCTAATGCAAAGTATTTGCACTTAACCAAGCCAAAACGTTTCAAACAGGGCAGCATTCCCCGTCCGGCTTGGCGGATGAATATACTTGCTACAGCTCATTTTCCGTAATGCCGGCAATTTTCATAAAATGTCTGAGCAAACCGATTTTCAAGTCGTCGTTTCCGTGTATTGGCAGGGAGATGCGGGCAGAATTTCCAGGCTGCATATAAACATGATGACTGCCATTTACTCGAATTAAATTCCAGCCTCGGCTTTCAAGAATTCGCGCAAAATGTTTTCCCGAAACTGATTTCACACTGCAATTTCCATAACTCTATCATTCTTGGAAAGTTCGATTTGCTCCAAGTCTACAGAAAGACAGGCTTCGACTGCTTCGTATAGGTTTGTTAGAAGTTCTTCAATAGTATCGCCTTGAGTGGCACATCCTTGAATTGCAGGGACTTCAGCCCAAAACCCGCCCTCTTCCGCCGGATGAATGATGACTTTTAATTTCATACTAAATGTATCCTATGATATTTTACGATGAAGTACGGCATCAAGCATATAGGAAAGGCAATGAAATACAAAATATTGTGTTTACACATCATTGTCGGTGTTTCAAATCTCCTCAACACGCCGCTAGGCTGCTCCATCCAATCGTCTCCCTAACTTTTTCCAGTCAATTTACTTGGCCTGCAATACCTCAAAAATAACAAGCCATTAACTCCAAAAAACATTTATACTTTTCCCCATGCCCGCACTTTGATTACGGATAATGACCAAGCTGCCGGATATAACCCAATAATAAAAATAATAGAACAAGGAATTATCATGTCTGCATATCTCCGTCCTACCAGCCTTGCGCTGCCTATTTTATTAACCATAACCCTGTCCGGCTGCTCCGTAATGCGCAGTTACGATAATGAACTCAAACAAACCGTTGCTCTGGTCGGACAAGGCCAAATCGACCAAGCTTTAACTCAACATGAAGCCAATAATACCGGCGGCGATTTCGATCTGCTTTACTACCTGGAAAAAGGCGAATTATTACGCTTGAAAAGCCAATACAAAGACAGCGCAGGTGCGTGGCTGTTGGCTGATCAAAAAGTCAATGAATGGGAGAATGCAGCAAAAATCAGGGCCGGAGCCATTTTGGAAAATATCGGCACGGTGGTTTTAAATGATAAGACCCGCCGCTACGATGGTCATGATTATGAAAAAGTGATGTTGTCTACCCGGCTTGCGCTGGATCACTTGTCGGCAGGCGACTGGAATGCGGCCAGAACTGAGATCAAGAAAACCCACGAGCGGGAAGCCGTTATCGCGGAAATCAACGCGAAAGATACCGAGGCGCTGGAACAGGAAAGCAAGGAAAAAGGCATCACCACTACCTTTAAGGATCTGAACGGTTATCCGGTCGAAACGCTTAACTCGGCCGAAGTCACCACGCTTAAAAACGGCTACCAAAGCGCTTTCAGCCATTATTTGGCTGGTTTTGTCTACGAGGCTTTGAATGAACACGGTCTCGCCTCCCCCGGTTACCGGCAGGCGATTGAGCTACAGCCCAATATTAAAATCCTCGAAGACGGCTTGGCTACGTTGGAATCGCGCCCCAGCCTTCGTAAACCTACAGAAACCGATGTGTTGTTTGTGGTCGAATCCGGCGCTGCGCCCGCGCTCAGTTCGGTCACCATTCCTGTCCCGGTCATCGTCAGCAATTTAGGGGTTATTCCTATTTCGTTCCCGGTGTTGCATTCTGACCCCAGTCACACGTTGCAGCCCAGCACAGTCGGCATTGACGGCAAGGACACCCTGCCGTTAGCTGGCGTGACCAGCCTGGACACGATGTCCAAACGGGCATTGCGGGATGATATGCCGGGAATTATTGTCAGGGGTATTCTTCGTGCCGCTGCAAAAGCCATGTCGCAAAAAGCTTTGATGGATCAAGGCGGCTATGCGTCGATTGCCGGTATTGCTTTAAATGTCGCCAATGTCATTACCGAATCTGCGGATGAGCGCACCTGGCGCACTTTGCCCGCAACCATCAGCATTGCCCGTATGACAATGCCTTCCGGCAAGCATGACATCGCCATTGGCAGCAGCAAACAATCCATCGACATTCAAGGCTCGCATGCCATCGTGGTGACACGCTTGCTGGGTAATCAGGTTTATTGGTCGCAACCGGCTTATGGGGCGCAAATGCCGGTTTATACTGCACCCTCGATGATTAAACCTGCTGAAAATATCGATGGATCTGCAATAAAGAAATCCCCATCAAAAACCAAAAAGAAAAAGGCCAAAAAACCTGTCCAACAAGCAAAAGGATAAACCATGCATCTGTTTAAATTTATACCGTTAGTTATCGCTTTGTTGCTGCTCAGCGCTTGCGCCAGCCACAAGCCGCCGCCACGACCCGGCAGCATCAATGCCAAAGTCGAGCAGTTGAGTGAGATGTCTTATTTGCAAGTTACCGACCTGCGCGCTGTCAAACGCAACCATCTTTTGACGGTGCAGGCGGAGATCAACAATACGGACTCGGATAACCAGCAGCTTTACTACCGCTTTAAATGGCTGGATGCCGCCGGTTTTGCGGTCGGCGGCGAAGAGGCCTGGAAGCCGGTGCTGGTTTACGCTTACCAGAAACAAACGTTGACGGCGGTTGCGCCATCGCCCCAGGTTACGGATTTCAGGCTGGTTGTGCAAAGCCCGGATAATACGGGTGATTTGCCTTAGACGATTCAAAAAAACCTGTAGAGGCGAATTGAGTCGCCCTTTAAATAGTCTGGGCGACTAAAGTCGCCCCTACATTAATAGAGAGAATCCCATGTATAAATCAAATAATGTCCTCAAAACCACCGCAATTGCACTGCTGTTAAGCGGCTGCGCAACCCAATCACCAACGCTCAGCTCGGGCAACGTCGAATACGGCGACAGCAAAGCGGTTGAGACCTTAACCAACGAGTTCGGCTCCACCGACCTGCAAACCATCGCAGAATCAATGGCCAATTCGCTATTGCAGTCCCCTGCCCTGTTTGAAAAAAAACGTCCTTTGGTGACCGTTGCCGAAGTGAAAAACCATACCAGCGAATACATCGATACAAAATCGATCACCGATTCGATACGTTCCAAAATTGTAAAAAGCGGCATGGTGCGCTTTGCGGTCGACACCAGCGCTATGCAAACTCAGGTCGATGAATTGACCCGGCAAAATCAAACTGGCCTGTACAAGAAAAGTAAATCTAAAAAAATGGGCAACATGGAAGGCGCGGATTTCCGCATTGAAGGCACCATCACCTCTATCGTAAAACGCGCAGGCGATGTCAAGGACGTGTTTTATAAATTCAGCTTGCAACTGGTCGATATTGAATCCGGTACTATGGAATGGGCGGATGAAAAAGAGATCCGCAAAACGTCCAATAAATCGATGTTTTAGTGGGACAGACAATGAAACAGTTACGTTTGTTATTCCTACTGTCGTCGCTGCTTGGGGCAGGCAACACCCTGGCGGCCAAAATCGCTGTGACTGATCTGGCTTATGCCGAGCGGGTCAGCGGGTATTTTCATCTGGTTGATTATCACAACAAATCATCGGTGCGAGCCAGCGAAAGCGCACGCGAACGGGACAGTTTCGAAAGCTCATCGGCTTCGAGTCGCTCATCGTATAGCGGAAAATCGCAGACTGATTATACCGAGGTCGAAAGCAGTTACAGCTATATTGAGTATGGCGAGCTGCGTAAATTTGTCGGTGACATTAAGGGGGAAATCCTTAAAACCGGCGATTTTAAGTTGTCTCAAGCCAAGCCTTATACCGCCAAGGGCAGTGAAAAAATCTACGATATTATCAGCCGCATCAAAAAAGGCGCTTATCCTGGGGCTGATTATGTGTTGTTCGGCACGGTCAGCGAGCTTGATTTTCGCGATGAGGTGAATCCCATTATCGGCACCGACACGCTGTCCAACACCTTCAGCCTGATGCTGGTCGCGGAATTCAGCCTGATCAACACCCGCACTTACGAAGTCAAAGCCGCCTTCAGCGCTACCGGCGAAGGGCAGGATGTTCGCGTTGTTACCGGTGGAAGCCGTGTCGTACCCAGTCGCGGCAAGGTGGTGTCGGAAGTGTCTAAAAGCTTGGGAGTCGATGTGGCGCGGCAGATTAATGAACAACTGGGCGGCGGCGCTTATCAAAATGCCGACCCGGTAAGTGGCGGCAATACCATGCAGGAAGGGGAAGTCGTACACTTTAGCCAGTGAAAAAATCATCATAGGGCTCAACCGGAAAAAGTTGAGTCCTATATGAAATATCGAGAGTTTGTGTGCAGTTAAAAACTCTTTTCCAATCCGGCTTGTTTCAAAATGACATTAGCCATATGCCTGGATGCCAAGGTAACAGGAACGGTGAACGACTTATTTGTGACAGGGCTATACCATATTTCGTGACTCCCCTTGCCTTGCCGGGCAATAGTGCATCCCGATTTTAGCAGCATTTCCCTTAATGCTTGATAGAGCGCTGCCATTCACGCAGCCCGCATAGTTACCGTACTGTATTTTTCGGCCAAAACGCAAAACCGAATAGGTTGGTTGTCTGATTCTTTAATTATATCGTTTAAAATCAGCAAATCAGGAATAAGCTCGGCTAAACGTTTTTCCAACTCCTCGAAGGTTGACGCTTCAACACAAAGCCCTGGAACGTCATCACTTTCGCTCCACCAAACTTTTGCATCTTCATCCCAATGGGCTTTTACTTGATACTCGTTCATTTTTAAGTATTCCCGATTTTGGCTGCTAAGCGTATTTGAATAATAATTTAATTCTACCGGATTATTGAAAAAATGTAATTCTTCATTACGCACAAGACTGATGTACCAGACGCAGTGAAGTGCGTCCGCCTTGACGCTCCTACGCCACCCAAAATGATTAGTTAAGACGCTGCTGAATTCAGCGTTACAATGGTAACCATGAATACGAATCTCACTCCTTTTTCAGCACTGACTCCCGATCTTATTTTAAACGCGCTCGACGGTATCGGCCTGCATAGCGATGGCCGTCTGCTGGCGCTCAATAGCTATGAAAACCGCGTTTATCAAGTCGGCATGACGGACGTCTCTTTTATCGTTACCAAGTTCTACCGGCCCGAGCGCTGGTCATCTGCGGCCATTCTTGAAGAACACGCGTTCGTCCAGGAATTGTTTGAGTCTGAAATCCCCGTGGTTCCTGCTCTGCCGTTTGGCGATAATCAGACTTTAATCCACGCCGACGGTTTCCGCTTTTCGGTGTTCCCAAGGCAAGGCGGTCGTGTGCCGGAACTTGAAGGCCGCGAAAAACTGGAATGGATGGGACGATTTATCGCGCGCATCCATGCCGTAGGCGCGCTAAAGCCTTTTAAGCAGCGTCCGACGCTTGATATTGCCGGTTTTGGCGATGAACCGAGAGCTTATCTGCTGGCGAATAACTTCATCCCCGCCGATCTTGTCGAGGCTTACCGCAGTGTGACTGAACATGCGTTGGATGGCGTAAGGCGCTGTTTTGAACGCGCAGGTAAGGTGAAAACCTTGCGCCTGCACGGCGACTGCTATCCCGGCAATATTTTATGGACCGATGACGGCCCGCATTTTGTTGATTTCGATGACAGCAGGATGGGGCCTGCAATACAGGATTTGTGGATGTTGCTGGCCGGGGATCGTTCTGAAATGACCGTGCAATTAAACCATCTGCTGACCGGTTACCGGACTTTTTACGATTTTGATATTCGGGAATTGCATCTGATTGAGGCCCTGCGCACCTTGCGGTTGATCCATTATTCCGCCTGGATTGCGCGGCGCTGGGATGACCCTGCTTTTCCTATGGCGTTCCCGTGGTTTGATACGCCGCGTTATTGGCAGGATCGGATCATTGAACTGCGCGAGCAGATCGCGCTAATGGATGAAGGGCCGCTGGAGTTGGCTTAAGGTGATTCTGCGGTAGCGCAAAATGCTATTTAAAAGTCATTAAAAAATCTTTTATTCACCACGAAAGCACGACGGCCACGAAGAATAAAAACTTCGTGACCTTCGTGGTTATATTCTTTTAAGCTCTTTTCATCAGCATGGACTTTACCGGGTTGAATGTTCTTCTATGCACATCTAAAAAACCGAACTGCTCGATTTCAGCCAAATGCTGTTTGGTGCCGTAGCCCTTATGCACATGAAACGCAAAGTCTGGGTATTGTTGATGATAATCGACCATGAGTTTATCCCGCTCGACTTTCGCCAATATTGATGCCGCACTGATCGCCTGCACTTTGCTGTCGCCTTTAACGATAGCCTGGGCGGGCATAGTCAGATCGGGAAGACGGTTACCATCGACCAAAACCTCATCCGGCTGGACAGGCAAACCTTTTACAGCCCTTTGCATGGCAAGCATCGTGGCCTGGAGGATATTGAGCTGATCAATCTCCTCAACACTGGCCTGGGCAATCGACCAGCTTAAAGCGAATTCTTTAATGAGGATATAAAGACTATCCCGTTTGCTCTCGCTAAGGACTTTGGAATCGGCTAATCCTGCTATCGGTCTCAGGGGATCCAAGATAACGGCTGCGGCAAAGACCGGGCCTGCTAGTGGGCCGCGTCCTGCCTCGTCGACACCGGCAACGAGGTTTTTTGTTGAAAATCCATCATCCATAATCACTTTCGCTCCTGAACCAATTTAAGCTACGTTTTCCACGAAAAGCACGAAAGACCGCTTATCAAAAAATCAGTTGATGCGTGTAGAAACCGTTCGTGGTGAGCCTGTCGAACTATGAGCGGTTTTCCACACTGCCACCCATTTTGGGTGCTTAACGGTGGTTTTTTAGATTTATTTAAGCTAACTAACTTGCTTAGTCGTATAAAGTTCAAAGCAAGCTTTGAACTCCGATTGTTCATTTTCTGGAGTCCAAAGCTTGCTTTGGTCACTTTAAAATTGGCTTTGCTATTTTCTGCACTGCCAGCCTTTTGTATTATTTCGTGGAAAAATATTTAACCGTACTTAGCGCAATATGCCTCGGCTTACATTGCGCAAAAAGCTGACCATATCCGACAATTCCTTGCTTTCACCGGCCAAATCTTCCATTTGGTCTATCGCATCTTCCAGACGCAGGTTGGCCTTGTAAATGATCTTGTAGGCTTTTCTGATTAATCTGATGTCTTCAGGGGATATGCCGTTGCGTTCCATGCCGACTGAATTAATGCCATGCGGCTTGGTAGGCTTGCCGCCGACCATCACAAAAGGAGGAATGTCCTGGGTAATTGCACTGCCCATCGCGGCAAAGCTGTACTGCCCAATTTGGGTAAACTGATGCACCAGGGTGAATCCGCCCAAGATGGCATGACTGTGCAAATGCACATGCCCTGCCAATGAGGCGCCATTGGCCATAATGACGTGATTGCCGATAATGCAGTCATGCGCGACATGGGTATAGGCCATGAACAGATTGTCATTGCCTATCTTGGTAAGGCTGCGATCCTGCTTGGTACCCCGGTGCATGGAGGTGTACTCGCGTATTGTGTTTCTATCGCCGATTTCCAACCGCGTAATCTCCGCCGCGTACTTTTTGTCTTGGGGGTCTTCGCCGATGGAAGTAAATTGATAAATGCGATTTTGCTTGCCTATGGTGGTTGGCCCCTTAATGACAACATGGGAACCTATCACCGTGCCGGCGCCGATTTTCACGCCCGGGCCTATGACCGAAAAAGGGCCAACCGACACATCGTCGGCCAGCTCCGCCTTGCTGTCAATTATCGCTGTTGGATCGATCAAATTAATTTACCACGGCCGCACATCTGATTTCGGCACTCGCGACGAACTCGCCGTCAACTTCCGCACGGCATTCAAATGCCCAGATATTACGCTTGCTTTTAAGGAATTTTGCTTCCAGCATCAGTTGATCGCCGGGCACAACGGGTCGTTTAAACTTGGCTTTGTCGATACCGACCAGATAATAAATCATCCCGGCCAGTTCATCCCCTGCTGTTTCTGATGCCAACAATCCCGTGGATTGCGCCAGGGCTTCCAAAATCAGCACGCCCGGCATAATGGGTTTTTGCGGAAAATGCCCTTGGAAAAACGGTTCGTTATAAGTCACGTTTTTCACGCCCAGCAGCCTAACGCCAGGTTCACACTCAATAACCTTATCAACCAATAAAAAAGGGTAACGATGCGGCAAGAATTCTTGTATTTGTAAAATATCTAGCTTAATGGACATATTTGAGGTTGTTTCCCTTAAAAGTTGATGACTATGCGATTAAATAAAAAACCGTGTGTAATTATTCCGGCATAGTTGACAACTTTTGTTGAACTTGGCTGGTCACGTCGATTTTGTCGCTGGCATAAATAACGCCGTCAGTCAGCAATAAATCGAAATTTTGCGCTTTGGCTATTTCGCGGATAGCTTCAACAATACGACGTTGCAATTTGCCCAATTCTTCATTACGGCGGGCATTAAAATCTTCGCTAAACTCCTGCTGAGCTCTTTTTGCGTCTCTTTTTTTATTTAAAATATCTTTTTCCAGATTGGCTCGTGCCGACTCACCCATCACAGCTGTATCTTTAGCCATTTTTTCATCCATGCTTTGGATTTCTTTTTGCTGGGCAACTAATTGCTTATCTCGCGGTGAAAACTCTTGTTCCAGACGTTTTTTGGCTTTTTCTGCCTGAGGTGCTTTTTCAAGAACGGCTGGTATATTGACAAAGCCAATCTTTAAATCAGCATAGCTCGCATTAGCCGCAAGCAACAGCCCTAAAAATAAAGCAATTTTTGTTTTCATCGTTAAACAGGTCTCTGGTGGGATTAAAATAATAATTAAAAATACGGCTATTTCGGTAAATTATAGGGGATAAGCTTGTTAAACAAAAACAACTTCTTAGAAGTTTTGACCGAAGTTGAATTGGAACATCTGTTTTTGATCCCCTGTAATAGTGCCATCAGGTAACGTTGCAGAAGGAGCGGCATTTAACGGCAATGCCGCACTGACCGATAATGCGCCGAACGGCGACAACCACTCCCCTGAAATACCGACAGCATATTTTAAGCTGTTTGTTTTAAAGCCATTGTTAATGGAACCGGCATCCAAAAAGGTGCCTAGCCTAACTGATTTTGTCTCCGGCATAAAAGGCACCGGAAAAAACAATTCGGCATTGCCGATAATTTTGCTGGAGCCGCCAAATGCAAAACCGTTGGAGTCCCTGGGCCCTACCGTATTATTCTTAAATCCGCGTATCGATCCCGTGCCGCCGCCGAAATAATTCTCGAAGAAAGGAAGACTGGTAGTCTTTCCATAACCGCCCCCGTAGCCCGCTTCAGCTTGCAGCCTGAACGTAAAGTCTTTAGCCAACGGAAAATAAATTTGATGTTTGTAACCGATTTTATAATATTGCAGATCACTACCGGGGACAGTCGCCAACGCAGAAAACCGCTGTTGACCGCCCTTATTCGGGAATATTGCCCGGTTAAGCGTATCGTGAGTCCAACCAATTGCCGGCGCCAGCGTCAGAAACGTACTGCCGGTAGCCTTAACTATTGGCCGAGTATTGGCAGCGCCTATAGTGCCTGAATTATTTGTACACTGATTTACACCCGTATTGCCATAGATAAAATCGCAAATTTGATTGGATGAAAAGCTGGTAGCGCTCAACGTCGTATGTTTTAGATCGACATCAAAACGCAAGCTGTCGAATTCATTCAACGGTATGCCGAAATTGATCCCGGCATTCGCCACATTAGTTGAGTAATTGGCAATATTAATTTGCCCGGCATTTCGTTTGGTATAGCCTAGATTATAACCCTGACTGACACCATCCACGGTGAAATAAGGATTATAAAAACCAAACTGATAACTTGTCATGTAAGTACTGTTATTAAAGGCGGCATTCACCCGCTTGCCCGAGCCGAAGATGTTATCCTGGGCGATATTGGCATTCAATATTATCCCCTGGGTTTGAGAAAAACCGATACCTGCCGACAAATTTCCGGAAGGTTTTTCCGTTACCGTATAGTTAACGTCAATCTGGTCAGCGGAGCCTGCAACCGGAGGTGTTTCAACATTCACTTCCTCAAAGTAGCCTAGGCGTTCCAGGCGGACTTTCGACCGTTCAATCTTCGAGCTTGAAGCCCAGCTGGACTCCATTTGCCGCATTTCACGGCGCAGGACTTCATCACGGGTTTTGTTGTTGCCTTTCATGTTAATGCGCCGAACATAAACACGTTTGCCCGGATCAACAAAAAACGTCATATCGACGGTTTTTTTGGCTTCGTTGATTTCCGGCACCATGTTGACGTTGGCAAAAGCGTAGCCGTCATCGCCTAGGCGATCGGAAATTGCTTTAGAGGTTTCGGTAGCGTTTTTTCTGGAGAAAGTCTCGCCCGGACCGACCTTAACCAGTTTAATAAGCTCTGGAGGATCTACCACCAGATTACCCGCTAATTTGACTTTTTCCAGTGTATAAACATCGCCCTCTTTGACATTGATGGTGACATAAATGTCTTTTTTATCCGGGGTAATGGCCACCTGTGTGGACTCGATATTAAAGTTGATATAACCGCGATCCAGATAATAGGAACGCAAGGTTTCCAAGTCTGCCGCCAACTTTTGCTTTGAATACTGGTCGTCCTTGGTATAGAACGACAACAGATTGGAGGTATTCAATTCAAGAGTGCGCAACAGCGTTTTATCTTCGAAAACGTTATTGCCGACAATATTGATCTGCTTGATCTTGGCTACCCTGCCCTCGGAAATCTTGATATGAATACCAACCCGGTTGCGGGTGAGGTTGGACACTTCGGTGGTAATCTTCAAGCCGTATTTGCCGTGGCTGAAATATTGGCGGCTTAATTCCTGCTCGACTTTATCCAGCACCTGCTGGTCGAATACCTTGCCTTCCGCCAAGCCGATTTTCTTCAAGGCTTTGGTCAAGTCATCCTTGCTCAAGTCTTTATTGCCGTCAAAAATGATTTTTGCAATCGATGGCCGCTCTACCACATTAACAACCAGCGTCGAGCCTTCCCTTTCCAGCGTAATATCCTTAAAAAAACCGGTTTTGAATAGCGCCTTGATGGCCGGACCGACATTATCCAAGGAAAAATTTTCGCCCACATTGACGGGGAGATAGTTATAAACGGTACCGACAGAGATGCGCTGCAGGCCCCTGACTTGAATATCCTCTACAATAAACTCTTCATCGCCCTTAACCACTTGGGAAACAAGCAGAAACAGCAACAGCAAGCGGGAAAATGTATTTAAGTTCATGTAGAAGTCTAAAAATATAACAGCATTGCCAATGTCGAAAAACTGTCGGATTATATCACAGTAAATATTTAAACGAGCTTAAGCACTAGGGCAATCGCGCTTAAATAAAGCGATATGGTGCAAATTTCTGCTTAGTGATTTTAAGTTCTGCTTTAAAAATCAGGGAAAAACATAAACGGAGCCGCGACTTCAGTCGCGCACGAGTCATAACGCCAGTTGTGAAGGA
>JAUXTH010000208.1 GCA_030679035.1 Methylobacter sp.
TCCTTCACAACTGGCGTTATGACTCGTGCGCGACTGAAGTCGCGGCTCCGTTTATGTTTTTCCCTGATTTTTAAAGCAGAACTTAAAATCACTAAGCAGAAATTTGCACCATATCGCTTTATTTAAGCGCGATTACCCTAATAGATGAACCGACTCTGCAAGCAACCTGTGAAATCCCAACAAATCCAATTTAACCATTTAAGAATGCAATGATTCTGGTTTTTGCAGAGTCGCACGGGGCACACATCCTATGAATCGCAGTTTCAATACTATTCTTGCGGCCCAGTTCTTTTCATCACTGGGGATAACGCACTGCTATTCGCTGCTATCGCGCAGCTCAAAAGCCTGGATGCTCCATCCCCCTCTGTATTACAGCAATTTTTCGTCTTCACCTTTATCGTGCTCGCGCCCTTTGTCGACCACAATGGACAATAGCATGGTCATGACCAGAATTAATCTTAGCTGCTGATACACTGATGAAAAAACAGGTTTTGATTATGTCGGCGGGGGCGGGAACCGGCCACATCAAGGCGGCCGAGGCTTTGGAGCTTTCCTTTGCCGCTGACGGCCGGGTTGCTGAAGTCATCAATAATGATGCGCTGCAATACACCAATAAACTGTTCCGGGATTTCTATTCCAGCTTTTATACATCGCTGGTGCGATCTGCGCCGAATTTCCTCGGCTGGTGGTATAAAACCAGCGATGAACCCTGGCACACAGACAGAATGCGACACATGATAGACCGGCTCAATACCAAGCCGCTGGTTCGGTTTATCCGGGAATTCGACCCGGACATCACAGTCTGCACCCACTTCATGCCCGCCGGAATCATCTCCCACCTGATTGCAACCCAACAGCTGCAAGCGCGTCTGTCCATTGTGGTAACGGATTTCGATTTTCATGCGATGTGGTTATCGCGTTCATTTCACCGCTATTTTGTCGCTATTGATGAAACCAAAGCTCATCTTGAAATGCTCGGAATTCCCAGCGACAGAATCACCGTATCCGGCATACCCATCGATCCCGTTTTTCAACAACCCATCGACCGCGAAGCAGAACGGCTTCGACTGGGATTGAACCCTGAAAAACCGGTTCTCCTGCTGTCGGCGGGAGCCTTTGGCGTAGGACCCACCGAGTACATGGTGGAGCGGATGCTGAACCTGAAAAACGACGCACAGACGGTGGTTGTCTGCGGACGCAACGATGACCTGAAACAGCGCATCTTACAATTAGTCGGCAGTCAAAACGCTAGGTTTAAGGTTCTGGGTTACACCGACGAAATGCACAAACTAATGAAAATAGCCGATATTTTCATCGGCAAGCCCGGCGGCATAACGACCTCCGAGGCTATCGCCTGCGGACTGCCGATGTGCGTGGTGTCCCCGATCCCTGGACAAGAAGAAAGAAACAGCGATCATCTTTTGGAAGAAGGTATCGCCGTCAAATGCAACGACTTGACCACCCTGCCCTTCAAATTGGAACGTTTGCTGGAAGATCCTGACAGATTGGCTCGAATGAAATTCAATGCATTGCGTTTTGCCAAACCCAATGCCTCGTCAACCATTGTCGATACACTGCTTGAAGACCGTCTTCCGCCACTGTCGTTTACCAAGAACCAGCGGGCGGCGATTGCCCTGGCAGCGGGGCCGGAATGAGTAGCTCGTATAAAGCGCTACGAAATACGGGCTACTCGCTTGTTCGCCAATCAAGTTATTTGATCTCCAGTGCCACAAACACGGGACATAGGTACCTTACGATACCCTGCTCGAAGATCTTCTTCCGCCGCTGTCATTCACTAAAAATCAACGTGCGGCTATCGCTCTGGCAGCGGGGCCGGAATGAGCGAGTAGCTCGTATGAAGCGAAAAAAATGCGTGTTATACCAATCCCAATAAGTTGTTGTTTGAAACCCCTCAACCTAACCTTCTCCCGCTGGAGAAGGGATAGCATGTGAACTTATTGGGATTGGTATTATGTCACGCCGAACCAAAATGGCTTCGATACCGCAGGGTCAAGCTCGATTGAACTGTAACTCCATTAATTTGTCTGCTGGGTACCTTACAATCATCGAAAAATAGACAACACCAACATCAATCCGCAATTTTCAAATTATATTTTCGCACCCGGTAGCGTAGCGTTTCTCGGGTAGCACCCAACGCCCTGGCTGCTGCGGTCAGGTTGTTGTCAGCCCGTTCCAATGCGGTCAGCAATCCATATCGTCCAGCGCCATGCTGCCATCCAAGGGCAACCAAATGCCCTGTTCGGTTTGCATCGCTTCGACGGAAGGTTGTCCGGGCAATTGCAGCCATTGTCCGGGGAAGGTCGGCCCATCGGAAAACAATACGCAACGCTCAATGACGTTACGCTGCTCCCTGACGTTGCCCGGCCAGTAATGCGCTTTCAGCTTGTCCCATACCGCATCGGGTATGTCTTTAACCTGCCGTCCGGCTTTGGCGTTGTATTCGGCGACAAATAGCGGCACCAACTCGTCCAGGTCTTCCAGGTCTTCCAGGTCTTCCACCGCCTCGCGCAACGGCGGCAAGTTCAACTTGAATACGCTTAAACGGTGGTATAAATCGGCTCGAAAGTTGCCGTCCTGGGCCATCTTTTCCAGATCACGGTTGCTGGCGGCGACTATCTGCACATCGACCTGGATTTCCTTTTCCCCACCCAAACGCCGGACTTTGTGGTCTTCAATTACCTTGAGCAATTTGGCCTGCAAATCCAGCGGCATTTCGCCGATTTCGTCCATGAACAACGTGCCGCCATCGGCCTGTTCGAGCAGACCGCGATGCCGTCCTGCGGCTCCGGTAAATGCGCCTGGTTCGTGACCGAATAATTCCGATTCCAGCAACTCCCGCGGCAACGCCGCACAATTCACTTCAATCATCGGTTGCTGGGCGCGGGAACTGCCGTAGTGCAGTATGCGCGCCGCCAAGCCTTTGCCGGTGCCGCTCTCGCCGCCGATAATCAGCGCGCTGAACGGCACTTGGGTCAGCTTTGCCAATAACTGCCGTACACCCTGCGCCTGCCGACTATGACCGACATGAGCATCCGGTGTATAACGCCGATGCCGGTGCTTGGTTTGATCGACAACCCGTCGCTGGATCGACACACTACGCGCGGCGCTGGCGACGATCAGCTCCGTAGGCCGTAATAAGCCAGCTTGGGCGGCAGCGAGAACAGGTGTTTCCGGCAAACAACGCCATCCCGAATTCGCCGGAAACGCCACCTCGCGCTACGCCCTTCGGCGAACTCAGGACAGGCTTGGGTGGTCTTATTCCGGCCTACGGGGCTGTTCCAATGGATTCACGATTCGCAGACCCTCGTCGAAAACCAAGCCGTTTTGCATGTCCTCGGAATACAAAATAGTGCAATCCGTTTGCAGAGCCGCCGCGACAATCAGGCTGTCCCAATAGCTGAGACAGTAGCGTCCGCGCAGTTTGCCTGCGATTTGATGTGTTTCCAGGGAAGGCGCAAGCACCCGGTAGCGCTGATAAAAGGCTTCGATAATGCGAGCCAGTTGAAGCTCGGAAAGCTTCCCTTTTTTGAGCAGATTGACCGAAACCTCTGCGATGACCTGTTCGCTGACCGTGATTCCACTACTATGCCGAATAAGATTTCTAGCCTGCTCGTGGCGTTTATCTTCATCCGGGCGATGAATGAAAGCATAAAACCAGATATTCGAATAGAACAAAGTACCGCTCATCGTTCATGGGCTTGTTCCCGTGTCAACGGCTGAAAATCGTCGAGCACCATAGGATTGTCAAGCAAGTCGGCAATGGCGTCGCGGGACTCAACGGTGCGATCTTCCATCTCTTCGAACAACAATAAAACCCGTACCCGTCGGCCATCGACAAGATGCAAAGATTCTGGAACAGGTATGGCACCGTGGGATAAGTGGCTCTCAAATTCGATAGCTTGCATGGGGTTGTCTCCTTTATGAAAGGATTATATGGAATGCCAATCCGAAAGGTACGCACAGCGAACTCTAAAATACTAATTATATTGACACTTTTAAAACGACTCTATTTCTGAGAAACCTGGAAAATATCTATAATTTTCCCATAGTGCATCCACATCCTTTTGGGCAAAGATTTGAGCATTCACCTCCTCTGCACAAGGCCTAATTTCCATCAAGTGCCTAATTTCCTTGATTGTCAAGTTAGGCGTGGATATATCGAAAGGCTCATCACCTTCCCTAACGAAATACAAGTCAGAAAAATGGCAAGATTCAACACGACTTCGGTCTATTTTGGCCGAAAAAACATAAGCAAGCGTTACCATTTGCGCTCCGTCAGCATAGGTGAAAAACAGTTTTTGCGCAGCTTCAAGTGTTTCATCCTCAAGTAAACTGTAGTTTCGACTTTTTAGAATGTGCTCAATTTTATCGGCTATGCAATTCTTTAAAAAGACAGCTGTTTTTTTACTAGATGTCCATCCTCTCGTATCAATATTATTTGCGACGTATTCCTTGCCGACCATTTTGACAAGCTGTTCATGAAGATTGTTTGCTCCATTTACCTCGTCAATTTTCAATTTTTCACAATTAAAACTTAAAGCAAGAACTCCTCCTGATTCAATGGTTTCGCTTATAATTGCAACATCTTCAAGCATATATTTTTCGAATGCGCCGTCATAATCCATCCAAAAAATGGATTTCCCCTGTTTTGTTACAAGCTTTGGAAGAACCTCCGTGGATTTCCCCCACTCCATTTTTATGCCCGAATATGGTTTATTGAATTCGTATCTGGCCCGATTATGTACATCAGACTCAATACTAATCATCTCTGAAATATTCAAAATTTTATGAAAGAGGATAAAATCTGCAAAATACTTTGATCCAAACCCAATATACCGATAATCTTCCAACCGACCAAATGATCTTAATCTTATAAAAAGATCCCGCATCATTTTTCTTTCTACATTTTTTGCAGGCCTTACTGCGTAGTTTATTTTTCGTCCAGAGTTACTCATTTCCGCACTCGTATTTGAAATAATATTGAAAAGTCTTTTCACCTACTTCACGGTTGGTGGTCACCTCAAGTGATTTTTTAACTAAATTTATCTGTTCTACTGAAACGGCGTATTGCACACTTGCCAACTTATCGTTTTCTTCTGAGGTAGGTAATATTCTTTCCGGGCGTATAAATTCATTCTTTGCTGGCGCATCATATATTCGAAAGGTAGCTGCATTTTCAATTGCCCGCATTAAAGGCGTGTCACTAATTTTTCCTTCCTTAATATGTGTTACTTCTTGAGCTCTCTCGCGTAAAAAAGTAGTGACAGGCTTCATTGAGGTGCTCATATGATGCAATGCTGCTTTATAGATCTTATTATCTTGATCTACCCCTGTTTTAGTTGTAGTCCAAGGGAGCTTGGAAGAGTCTGGGCAAGAAAACTCAACAAGACCACGAAAAAAAGCGAAATCGGGATGGTATTTGGGAATTCCATTACACCCCCAGCCAGTGGCTATAGATTGATCTGCTTCTGAAACCAGCCTACCGTTGCATATCACATACCACCCACCGCCTTCTAATTCTCGATCATCTACGCCGCAAATGATTGATATATCAACATCATCGATTTTTATAGACTTTTTTAAGCAACTCAGTTCGTCAGAAACTTTAACAAAAACATCTTCGCTCCGAATTTGCTTCCCATTTAATTCAATATTTAATCCGTCGGAAAGTTGTTTGAAATATGCAGCAGCTATTTCATTTCCCAAACCAATGCTAAAGGTTTGCTCCGAAAATAACTCACTTGTTTCTGGACGAAGTTTTGTTACCGAAATATTAGTTTCACCTTCATTTAATACATCTTTATCAAGCAAATCGAAGAAAAAATCCCATGACTCTTTTGAAACCCATTCTTGGATGTCAACATCAATCCGGTAGCTGGTATCGTTTTTTCTTGATTCGACATAAAAACTTTCAGCTATTTTAAATAAAGTCCTTTTCATTCCAACACCGAATTGACCA
Source organism: Methylobacter sp. (assembly GCA_030679035.1). Taxonomy (GTDB): domain Bacteria; phylum Pseudomonadota; class Gammaproteobacteria; order Methylococcales; family Methylomonadaceae; genus Methylobacter_A. The sequence continues at coordinate 5,981 of JAUXTH010000208.1, forward strand.
ACAGAATTTGGCGTTAATGGATTACTTGCAGATCGTCCAAATCTAAAAGCATACTCTTTTGCAGTTTCTAAATCTAAACCACCTGCGTTATCACGAATTGCAAACTCGTTTCTATTAATTGTTATTGAAATTCGACTATCAGTCTTTGAGTTTGATTGATACGCATCAATACTATTATCGATCAAATCCAATATTGCACGATCAGTCGCAATGTCTCGAGTGAGCATGCTAATAAAGAATTCTTTTGTTGGGCGAGCATCAACTCGATTTGTTTCATGCTGAGGCGTCATGGTTTTTCCTAAAAACGTCATTTATTGGTATAAATCTATAAGAATTTCACAGTTCGTGATACTTCGTTAACCCAAAGCAAAACACGTTTCTTTGTATGAGCTCATACATATAACGGGTATTCATTAGAAGATTATCTTACGAGAACGTTCTTTAAGTACACTTTCAATATCAGCACGAGTTGCACGTACCCCATGAACCCTTTCGGACTGTCCTCCCGGTTTAGCTTTTACCAGCATATCACCGGCACCTAGCAAATTTTCCGCGCCGGTTTCGTCCAGAATAATGGTTGATTCTGTTCCTTTTTGGACAGTTAACGCAATCCGTGCAGGAATATTGCTTCGAATAAGTCCTGAAAAAGTTTTGGCATCCGGGCGTTGGGTTGCAAGTACAAGGTGTATGCCTGCTGCTCTGGCTTTCTGAGCAAGCCTAACGATTTGATTTTCAATGTCGCGGTCTTGCAAAACCAAATCCGCTAGTTCTTCGATAAACACGGCAATATAAGGAAGGTTAATTCCTTTGCGTCGAGCTTCTGCAATGTTACTAACACCGGCTGTCGCGAAGGTTTGGTATCGTGTATCCATTTCTTCAACCAATTCAAAGATACGCTCTCTGGCCGACGATGCATCCATAGAAACTTCTCCACCATAAAGATAATCGCAATGGTGATAAACAGAAAACTCAACTTGCTTTGGATCGATAAGGGCTAATTTCAACACTGTGGAAGAAAACTGAAGCATAAGAGATAAAATTAACGAGTGTAGACAAACGCTTTTACCACTCCCGGTTGTGCCACCAACAAGCAAGTGCGGGGCGGCAGCCAAATCAAATGAATAAGGCGCTCCTAATATATCTACACCAGGAAAGACTATTAATTGCTCCTCATCAAACCCAGTGGAAGCGACCCATTGGCGTAATTGCTCAAAAGGAACAGATTGCCATGTGCTTTTGGGGCGCGGCACATCAAGACTAACCGTTTTAGCTTCATCTCCGCGACTTAATGATGGCATTGCCTGTTGTAGGTTCAAAACTAGGCTAAGCCTTTCGAGTCCTTTTTTTAGTTTGTCCAATTGGTTAATGTCAGGCAAATAAACCTTATAACGAGTAACTCTTGGGCCGTGGGTAAATCCTTTGATCTCCGCTAAAACGCCAATATCTGCAAGAGCCTTTACCAGTTTGTTTGAAACATCCAGTGGTTCATCTGCGGAAACTGTGTCATCTTTTTTACCTATATGTTTAGGTGCAACATCAGGCAGTTCGGCACGCCGAACTATCAATGTTTCCAAAAACTTATCATACTGATCATTACCCTCTCCCGATGCTTGCCAATCTTCCATAAGCAAGATTGCGCCACGGTGCCAATGCTTGCGAACAGCTGTCCGGAATGCGTCCATTGAATCAACATCGTCTAATCCATACGTTTGTGCATGAGTGACGATAAGGCCTACCCATATGCCAATGTCATCCTGAGAAAAAAGTGATGCGGCTGGGATTTCCAACCCTTTTGCATCGATATTCTCGTCTTTAAATTGGCCTTGTGCCAGTGATCGACCAATTGCCAATCGAGCAACATTCGCTTTTGTGGACAAGCCAAGGCCAGACCTCAAGTCGGATGTGATCTTGTCAGCTTCCGTACTGGTACGAAAGCGTGAATTAAGGATTTGTTGGATAGACAATTCACTCATCGCCGCCCCCTCGCAAAATATTGATCTTCTTTAGCACTCGTTCTACCAATACCATCTCCAACATCCAAATGTTCTAACAGGTAAGTTTTGCAAACGCTATCAGCAATCTGCTTGTAAAAGTGAAAATCAATTTCCTCATCTTGCGACAATAAAATGACTTGTCGATTTTTATCTGCTGTCCAAAAACGCAAAATATTTTCCCTATGCTTGCTATCGAGACGCCCCAGAGGAGTATCCACAACCATCGGTGCATTGACACCGGAAACTTTTGCCAATCCAGCAATCAGAGCTGTGGCAAAAATTTGATTCTCACCAGCAGAGCGGTCAAAAGATACTTCATTTCCTGTTTTCCCAAGAATTTTTGTAGTGCCATCATCGAAAATTTCAATCTTGGCAACCTGATCTTTATGAGCCAGCTGCTTGTAAACTACCGTCATGGCTTTAGCTAATTCACCAACTTTTAACGGAAATAATGCGGGAATGACTTCATCGATAACCTTACGGACACGCTCAGATTTTTGAATAAATGATCGTACAGGGCTTGAGTCATCCAGTTTTTTTTGTTCTCGCTGATATTCGGCACTTTGGGCTGAAACTTGCGCATCAAGAGCTGCGATTTTTCGATCATCGACACGGATATGGTCTGCCAAATAATCCAATTTCTTCTGGATGTCTTCCAGCTGCTTTTTTAGTGATGACAACGTCCCGTCATGATCGATACCTTCCAGGCGAGAAATCTTACGGCCAAGTTCGTCGGCTCTTTGTTGCAAGTCGTGCTGTAAGTTCAACAAATCATGGATCTCACGTTGACCAAGGTTAATAGTGGAAAGAAATTCCAAGGCTTTCAGTCGTAACGGTTCATGAAGGTAAGCATGAACCGTTTCCTTTGCACAGTCATCAGGTGGCGGATAAAAAAGGCTTGTCCAAGCAGTTTCGATTCGCTCTTTAATTGCGTCAATTTGTTCATCCGTAAGCGGCGGTTGAATGTTTGGCTTGGTTTCAGATAAAAAAGCATTTTCGAATAATGCTCTTTTAGGTTCTAACGTTCGTTTTTCACTTTCCCATTCGTCATATTTGGATTCAGCTATGAGTTGGTTACGGAAACCTTCCATTAGCGCCTTAGGTACTAGATGAAAAGGTAGGCGTCCAGATAATATATCTTCAAGCTTTTTTTGGCTGTCTCTCAGCTTATTTCGAATCTGCTCCCGTTCTTCAACGAGTTCCTTGACCGTAGCAATATCGCCTCCGCCTCCGCCAGCAGCAGTAATCCGTTCAATTAAAGATTGTTGTTCAGCCCTAAGATGGTTTTTTTCCTCTTCGCTCCTTTCTGCATCATCCCTAAGAAGCTTGAGTTGATCTTGATTAGAAAGCAATGAATCAAGAAGTTTAGAAAGATTATCTTCATTGACGGATACAACATCACTACGTTTCATTGCTTCGTAATTTTTCAATCGATCCGCTAGCGAACGAAGTAGTACGACGCCTAGCAAACCTTCCAAGCCGTGTTTTACTTGCTCTATTCGTGATTGATCAGCGAGCTTTTTCACTTCTTCGCCATCGAAGAAAAAAAACGGCGCAACATGAGCGGGAACGAAAATCTCATCAAGTAAATCAGAAAGATGAAAATTAGATTTCCCATCTATCCGTGGCATTTCAGGTATATCTCGGATTACATTTCTAACGATAGCTTCTTCTTCACCTGTCCATGTACCATTCGTACGAAAAAACCATTTGCGCGATATATCTACGGCTTTAGTTTTCGATCTGTTAATTACTACCCTAACGATCATGGTATCTAACCCATCCCGCTTTGCCTCGCCATTAAAAGCACGCTCAAGAAAGGTAGGATAGCCCTTTTTATCGTCAGATTTTAATCCTGCGCGTGCAAGATGAACAATGGCATCCTTGCCATAAAGACAGAGATATAGTGCTTCAAGAATTGAAGTCTTACCATAACCATTAAGTCCCCCAATAAGCACAACGTTTTTTTCATCGCTCGGCTCTGGAAATGAAAATGTTTGCTGCTGGTAACTTTTAAAACAAATTAATTCTAATTTGGAAATCCACATAACCTTCCCTGAAATATTTATAGTTATTCAAGACGACCAAGAATTTCTTCAAACCGAAGATTAATCCCATGTGCTCGCTCTTGATGTTGTCGTTCTCGCTGAACCATCACTAATTCGGCAATAACATCCATCGGAACTTGATGACGTTCACAGACAGATTCAAGCATAGAACGAGCTTGATCATCGGCCCAAAGAGGAAGATCATTTAGATAAGTTTCTTCGTTGTAGGAATCATCCATCCGCCAATCCTTTTTCTTGTTGTAATTCTGTTGTCCAATGTTGGTAAATCAAATCGAGTTCTTGATCCGATATTAGCTTGTCTCCAAAATCTTTTTGAACACGTAACAGGTATTCAAGAATCTCTTTTCTTGCTTGTATGGTAAATGGCCCTGGAATATGTTTACCAGTTGTTGCATCGAAGGTGAGCTTTCCATTACGTCTGTATCCTTGACGCTTTTCGGGTTTATTTCGAATGCTTTTAAGCCAGATTCTGAATTCAACCAGAGGTTTGTATTCGTGTTTTCCAGCATCCACAAACCCCTGCAAGCTTTTGTCTTTTTCAATAACAGTGCATGTCCAGCATCCAAAACGGCTATTCGAAGTACCACATCCAGCTGCATCGTCCTTGCTTAAAACAACTGGACATTCGCCGCCTTCCGCATCCCTATATAGTTGAATAAGGCTTCGATGGCTTCCACCCCAAGGTGCATGGTATGTGCCAAGGATTTCCCATACGTCATCAGTCGTCAAATCGACGATAGGGCGATAAATAAAGGCTCCATGCAAATCTTTATGTGGTGTTAAATTGGTGCCTCGAATGTTTTCGTTGCTATCAATAGAGCGTTGACGACTATTACTTTCACTGCGCCTAACACCCAAAACAACTATGGCGGAACCATATTCGGAAATATTACGTTTAATATAACTGCTCGTTGGTTGGATTTTCAGCCTATCCGTACACCAACGCATTGTCATATTAGGGCTGGGGTAGCCTTTGCCAATCAAAAGCACCCAAAAAGATTGCTCAATTTCCGGTTTGGTTCTGACAACAGTTATCGGTAAATCAAGGCTCTTAGCGGCGTTTTCAATACGGCTTGTAACGTCATCCAAATGAGCGATAACAAGTGGACTTTCCACAAGAGTATCATTAGAAACAATATGGATAGGTCTAGTACGTTGAGATGGTGAAATCAAGAGCAGCGCTTCGAAAACAGCATGAGCCACAACGGTACTGTCTTTTCCTCCAGAAAAGCCGATGATCCAAGGATAGCGCTGATTGTCAGCTAGGTATTCTTCTCGTATTGAGGAAATAATACTATTCCAACTAGCCTCTATTGTTTCAACATTGAAGTTTATTAGCTTTGATGTTTGCATATGTACTGCTGCATTAAGGGCTTCAAAAAGTGCCATAGGGTAACAGAAAATGAGGTTTGCAGAAAAATGTTTGAATTAACTTGTCGTGACCATATCGTAGACTTCAACAAAATCAATCAGCAATTTTCAAATTATATTTCCGCACCCGATAGCGTAACGTTTCCCGTGTCGCTCCGAGAGCCCTGGCTGCTGCGGTCAGGTTGTTATCCGCTCGTTCCAGGGCGGTCTTGATAATAAAGCAATCCATATCGTCCAGCGCCATGCTGCCATCCAAGGGCAACCAAATGCCCTGTTCGGTTTGCAACGCATCTGCGGAAGGCTGTCCGGGTAATTGCAGCCATTGTCCGGGAAAGGTCGGCCCATCGGAAAACAATACGCAGCGTTCGATGACGTTACGCAGCTCCCTGACGTTGCCCGGCCAGTAATGCGCTTTCAGCTTGTCCCATACCGCATCGGGGATGTCTTTTACCTGCCGTCCGGCTTTAGCGTTGTATTCGGCGACAAATAACGGCACCAGCTCGTCCAAGTCTTCTACGGCCTCGCGCAGCGGCGGCAAGATCAGCTTGAACACGCTTAAACGGTGGTATAAATCGGCGCGAAAACTGCCGTCCCGGGCCATTTTTTCCAGATCACGGTTGCTGGCCGCGACGATCTGCACATCGACCTGGATTTCCTTTTCCCCGCCCAAGCGCCGGACTTTGTGGTCTTCGATCACCTTGAGCAATTTGGCCTGCAAATCCAGCGGCATTTCGCCGATTTCGTCCATGAACAGCGTGCCGCCATCGGCCTGTTCAAGCAGACCGCGATGCCGTCCTGCGGCCCCGGTAAATGCGCCTGGTTCGTGACCGAATAATTCCGATTCCAGCAACTCCCGCGGCAACGCCGCACAATTCACTTCGATCATCGGTTGCTGGGCGCGAGAACTGCCGTAGTGCAGTATGCGTGCCGCCAAACCTTTGCCGGTGCCGCTCTCGCCGCCGATAATCAGCGCGCTGAACGGCACTTGGGTCAGCTTTGCCAATAACTGCCGCACACCCTGTGCCTGCCGACTATGGCCGACATAGGCATCCGGTGAATAACGCCGATGCCGGTGCTTGGTTTGATCGACAACCCGTCGCTGGATCGACGCGCTACGCGCGGCGCTGGCGACGATCAGATCAAGGCGATCCAGGTCACAGGGTTTTTCCAGAAAATCATAAGCGCCCAGTCGTAGAGCCCTGACAGAGTCCGGCACATTGCCGTAACCGGTCAAGAACAACCATTCGGCATAACTAATCTCTTTTTTAATCTTTTCCATGAAATCCAGCGCATTACCATCCGGCAAATTCATGTCGGAAAGGATCAGCAATGGCTCCACTTTTTTATTCAACAGTAATTCCCTGGCCTCACTCAGATTGGCCGCCAACAGCACCTCCCAGCCGGACTGCCGATAGTGACGGGACAACTCGGAACCTAACAGTTTTTCATCTTCAATGATGAGCAGGGTTTCTATCATGATTTATCTCTGACTAGGCATTCATTGGGCAAAAAAATGGATACGCATGCGCCATGAGTCGGTTGATTGGTCAGGCTGATGGTACCGCCTACATCTTTGACAAAGCGCTGCACCATCGCCAGCCCCAGACCGGTGCCGCGCTGTCGGCTGGTGCGGAAAGGTCGGATGCCATGCTCCAGCATATCCTTGGAAAAACCGATGCCGTCATCCTGCACGTCAATGCGTAGTCCCTGTTTGGATGTGCGAGCCCTGATACAAATAGTCCCAGGGTTGCTTTCAAGCGCATCGACGGCATTCAGTATCAGGTTCAACAAGGCCTGCCTTAAGCCGCTCTCAGGCAGATGCACAGGCAAGGCACAGGGTGCCTCTATTTCCAGATGTATGGTTTCGGCAATCTGGTAACGAGTCAACGCCACCAAATCCCGGATTAACGTCCGCACATCAAAAGCGGTGGCCTCTTCCGGCGAATGACGGCTTTGGCCGAGCATATCGTTAAGCAATATCGCCATCCGTTTCAGTTCGGCATTGATCAGGTCCAGCCTTTCCAGCTGGTCGACATCGTCAATTTCACGGCGCAAATTGTGGATTGCCATTTGAATCCCCGCCAGCGGATTGCGTATCTCATGGGCCAATTCGGCAGCCACTTCACCGATTGCCGCCAGCCGGTCGGCTCTTGCCAGACTGTATTGCTGTTCCAGTAAAGCTTGCGTGGCTAGCCTGACTTCATGTTGCAGTGATTGAGCATGCAGGCGATTGACGTCTTCCAGTTCCGCAAGATGCTTGACCATCTCGTTATAGCTGGTAAACACCGGCAACAGCAATGGATCAAGATGATCGGTGGTAATCGGGGTGAAATTTTCTTCGGTCAGGCGTTGCAACAGCTCCCTTAAATCATTGAGCGGATGCAGGATTCGGAAACGTAAAAACAATACCGCCACAACCAAAATCGCCGTGAATATAGCCAGCGCCATATACAATTCGGTCTGGGTATCCAGACTGATGTTTTCCAGCAATTCATCACGCTGCAATGTCTCGTTATCCAGCGTTTTGTCCATCAATTTAAGCGCCGCCAACAGATGATTATGTTGTTCTTCTTTTTTTAGTGTGGACAAATCAGCCAGCATGGTTCTGACCGTTTCCAAGCTTGCTCTGGTCTCCGCCGACAAATAACGCTTATCCGTCATTAAAGCATCCATCTCACCCAGGGTTTTGGTCAATGCCTCGGGATGCGAATTCGACACCGTTTCGGTTAGATATTCAATCAGCGATTGCTGTAGGCCCACCGATACATTTTGGATGCGATGGGAATAATTGACATAAGAAAAAACCGTTTCAAAGTGATGGGCATTACGCCAGATCATGCCGCCAAGTATGGCAAGCGCCAGCAACAATAAACCCAGAAAGGCCAAGCCACGCAGCTGGGCAGGACGGTAAAATTTCGGTTTCATTTAAAATAAAAGTGTCACAGTAAAAAAGTTTGTTTTTAGTCTTGGGCGCTCAATAACTCAGCTACAGATTAATCGATTAGAAATCTCATGTTTGTAACATCAAAAGCGCTATTTCCAAGATTCTACCTGAGCGGCTCTTTTATACCCAAATGCTACCATCATTCCGTCGATCAGCTAAACCTGTTTCATCTTGAGCCACACCATTTCAATGCGATTCAGCACTGGCTAAGAATGGGCTCATTGGTAACGAAGCGTCTTACGTGCGGGGCTGTTACAACCACGCCGATTGCAGCGTAACAGCATTTGCAAAATACGCATGCTATTTTGCCACCGCACTCAGCCAGCAATATAGCTGATATTGCCCTTTTGTCCCTTTAACTTCGAGGCGTCATATTTAACTGACTTTCCAGTTCCTCGACGGGTACTGGCTTGCCAAACAGGTAGCCTTGAAATACCGTGCATCCCATAGATTTTAGAAGCTCATCCTGTTCGAAATCCTCCACGCCTTCCGCGACCACGTTTATCCCCATAAACTTACCCAGGGCAAACACACTGCTTATGATATAGGAATCGTTGCTATTTTCCTTGATGCCATCCACGAAACTTTTATCGATTTTGATCTGGTCGAAAGGCAGGTTTTTCAGGTAGCTGAGAGATGAGTAGCCGGTACCGAAATCATCCATGGACAGAATTACGCCGATGGCTTTGAGTTCGAGCATCTTTGCGATGGCGACATCCATTTCTTTTAATACCATGCTTTCAGTCAGTTCCAGTTTAAGTTGCGAAGGTTGTATGGCGTATTGCGCCATGATCTCGCGCACTTCATCGACGAAACCCGGCTGGTAGAACTGTTTGCCGCTAACGTTTACGGCAATGCTTAAGTTTCGGGTCGAGGTCAGGTTTCTCCATGCCTTGAGTTGGGCGCAGGCTGTTTCCAGCACCCAGCGTCCGATGACCAGGATGATGCCCGTCTCTTCGGCCAATGGAATAAACTGGTCAGGAAGAATCAAGCCAAACTCAGGATGATGCCAGCGAATCAGCGCCTCCACGCCAATCAGCTGTTTATGATTATCAACCTGAGGTTGATAAAAGAGCTTTAATTGATCCTTGTTAATAGCCTGTCGCAAGGCGGACTCAAATTTTACCCGATGCTCCAATTCTTGCTGCATGGCGGGATCAAAAAACCGGAATGCATTCTTGCCGCTTTTTTTGGCCGCATACATAGCGGTATCCGCCTGCGCCAGCACTGTCTCGGCTGTCGTGACCGAATTGCTGAACAGAACTATGCCGAGACTACTGGAGCTGTTATGCACGACATTACTTAATACATAAGGTTCCGCCAGTGCTGAAACAATCTTTTCGGCAACCGTCTTTACCTTAACGGCGGCACTGTCTCTCGCTGCATCAAGTTCTTCCAACAACACGACAAATTCGTCACCACCGAGCCTGGCAACAGCATCTGTTTCCCGTACACAGGCTTTCAACCTGTGAGCGACTTCAATCAGTAGTTCATCACCCACCCCATGCCCCTGGGTATCATTGAGTAACTTGAAATTATCCAGATCAAGAAATAGCAACGCACCATGATTTCCAGTGCGCATATGAATGGCGATAGCACGCTCCAAACGTTCAGTCAGGAGACGTCGGTTCGCTAACTCCGTCAACGTATCGTAGAAAGCCAAACTTGTAATTTTTTCCTCGGATGCCTTGCGCTCAGTGATGTCCGTAAAATTAGCCACATAATGGGTAATGCATCCTGTATTATCCCTGACAGCCGTTATGGCGAGCCATTTTGGATAGATATGGCCATCCTTGTGGCGATCCCATATTTCTCCTTCCCACTGGCCTTTGCTTTTCAAGGCGCGACGCATAGCGCGATAAAATTCCTGATCATGGCGTCCTGATTTCAGGATAGAAGGCTTATTGCCAATAGCTTCTTCGGGTGTGTAGCCGGTAATCTGGGTAAATGCCCGATTGACGCGCACGATAACTTCGTTGGCGTCCGTGATGATGATGCCTTCCAGGGTTTCGAAAGAGGTGGCGGCAATGCGCAGTTCCTGTTTGATCCGTTTGCGCTCGGTGATGTCCCTGAAGAAACAGACAAAATATCCGCCCTCCTCGCTAATAAAAGAGACGTTGACTTCAACATCCCACACTCTCCCATCCTTACGGCGATGCCGGGTTTCAAAAGTATCCGTTCCCTGTCGCATAATCTTGCGGATGCGCCCGTCTGTTTCCTCTGGGCTTTCCAGCGCATCCAGATCGGTGATCCGCATACCGATCAATTCCTGCTCGGAATATCCGGAAAGGAGGGCGTATGCCGGATTGACTTCCAACAGGCGGCCTTCCCTATCCACTTGCCAGAAACCCTCGCCGGTGTTTTGAATGACCGAATGGTATTTACTAAGTCGCTGTTGGACTTCTGCGCTACGTTCAACAACCTTCTTCTCCAGCTCTTGTTCGGACGCTTTTAGCCTGTTGAGATTGATATTCAGTTGTCCGGACATGCTATTGAACAGTCGCGACAACTCGGCAATTTCTTGGAAGTTTGTCGAATGGAAGCGCTGTGTGAAATCCCCCTTAGACAAGGCTTGCGCCATGTCGGTCAGTGCGCTCAGGGGGCGGGTCATGCTCCTGCCGAGCATCGTTGCAATCAGCCAGGCAGAACAAGCAAAAAGGAGGGTGACGATGCCCAGCCCCGTCACCAATCGTGTCAATGGTGCAAAAGCTTCCGCCTGCTCGATATGCGCCATGATGCAGCCCCCGCCGATCTCAGGCACAAATCGAAAACCATGGATGATGCGAACGTTACGATAATCAAAACCGAGCGTTTCACTGCTTTCTTTGCTCAAACAGCGTTTCATCGGTACGGCTGAAATGGGTTGAGTCATCCCTTGTTGCGAAGAGTAACGCGACTTGGTGATGAAAAAGCCCCGGTTATCGGCCAAAAAGGTCTCCCCTGATTGCCCCAGTACAGCAGAACCGATAAAAATATCTTGCAACTTCTGTCCGGGATAGGTCGTCACCAAGCTAAAGCCCGATGCCGAATCGGCAGCGATCAGCGAAAACAATGAAGCGCCGTTCGCCGTGGAGGTTGATGTTGCCGCTATCTGGCCGGGCAGGAACGGTTTGTTCAATTTATCGAAGGGTATGGCATCGCTACCCACCGCAAGATCGTTCTCGATTCCTGAATGAAGGACAAGGCCTACGGCGTGATTGATGGTGACAAACTGCTCCAGTTTGGCCTTGGCGCAGGCATTGATGCCTAAATCGCTGTAGCGACAGAAGGCAATCAAGGTATCCAGCAAGCCTTTGCCACGCTCATCGTACTCGTGCAGCCGCGTACTCATTTCTTCATAGCGCGCCTCGGCTATCTGCCCTACATCTGCAATACGGTTTTCCTTGATGCCGTGGTACACGAACCAGTATGCCGTTGCACCTATCAACCCGGTAGGCAGCAGTATGCACAGTAATAATGCGACAGTTAAATGTGTTTTTATCGATCTCATTTTCACCGTTTGCTCATTTTATGTGATTTCCTAAAAACATAAACACGATGCCCAGCATTCGCTTATTCCGCGAGTTAGTACCGCCTAAGTGTAACACTTCGTGAACGGATTAGCTGACATAGCTTTTTTCTTCCAGGCTTACAATATAAGCAGGGACAGGCGCACACGCAGAGTAAAAAATGTAACTTCCGTGATGATGTTACCTGGGTATGGGGAAATGAGCGCGTAAAGTTTAAAATCAAATAATTTCGAAAGAAAAGACCACTGTAATTGCAGTATAGGACACACGCTACATCATATGTTTGACTGGTCTGTGCTTCAACATATTGACCGCAACTGTGGCGCCGCGCGGGGAACGAGACAGAATTTGGCGGTCATACCATCAGTTAAAAAACTGATGTTACGCACGGATGGTATTTCTCCCGTTTGCCGCGCCGAGCACCGGAGCTTTTATCGAGACTAGCCCGCTAGGGGCGCGGCAGGGATGCCGCGCGTCAGCAGTGGGGCTGGAGCCCCTTCTGCTGACCCTCGAT
>JAUXTH010000211.1 GCA_030679035.1 Methylobacter sp.
TCCTTCACAACTGGCGTTATGACTCGTGCGCGACTGAAGTCGCGGCTCCGTTTATGTTTTCCCCTGATTTTTAAAGCAGAACTTAAAATCACTAAGCAGAAATTTGCACCATATCGCTTTATTTAAGCGCGATTGCCCTAGCGCCAACGCCAGGGCAATCGGGCTTAAAATAAGCTTGATTTTTATAATCATTGGCTGGTTAATTGATTATAAATAGGGTGTTTCAACTTTTGTAATTTAAATGTATCCGCTTTAAATTTCAGAAAATTTGGAGCCGCGACTTTAGTCGCGTTGATGGTTGTTATCGTTACTGTCTGTGTATGATGCCTCACGCGCGACTAAAGTCGCGCTTCCATTTATAGTCTTCCGGCATTTTTAGGTGCGTTGCCCATCCTATTCGACTGTCGATTCCGTCTTTAATTCATCAAAAAAGCGTTTTTTTACTTTGGCAGGCCGTGCGCCTGTGATGATGACAACATGAAACGCCTTAAACTCAGTGCTCTCCAGCTCTTGAGCAGTAATAAGCGGCTTTTTCCCAGGCATAAGAGGATGTTTTACATATCCGAGTTGATTGGACAAGTTTTTCGCCGCTTGTCCCTTGGCATTGGAAAATGTCTTGATTTTGCACATTTCCATGATGGTGTTGATCGCTTTTCCATACCTATTATGCAGTGCGGTCGTAGATGAAGCGACCAGCCAAAAGCGTAGCCCATAGTCATGGTCGGCCAATAGCGCCTGTTCCAGTGAATCAAGCGGCGGGAGTTGTAAAAAATCGTCAAAGACGAATAACAGCGGGCTTTCCGGTTTTTCTGCCGGGTGCTCTGCCAAAAGGGCGAGTATATGCGCCCCGAAGAATACACGCATAATCGCGCCCTCTGTAGCCATTTTGTCAGGATCGGTCACAAAAAAAACAGAGGCCGATCCGTTCAGCAACTCGGCAGGCGTCCAGTCTGTGCGACTTGTATTGGCTAGTAAGCGGGGATTATTCCAGCCCTTGAGGGCGGTTTTCAGCGATTCAGGCACTGTAGGAAAATGCCCTTTTGTATTGATAATGTTCAACACGTTTTTGGCATGCATGTCTAACGACCAAATTTCCTCTGACTGGATGCAAGACCTCAAAATTCGCTGCAACTTTGCGAGTTCGAAGTTTACTGTGTCAATCAAGTCTTTTGGCGTAGCTTCCCGGTCATGGCTATCTGCGTCCAAAATACAATAACAGATAAGAATGGTCAGCAGTTCTTGGACTGGGTCACTCCAAAAAACGCGACTGCCGTCGCCGGTAGGCGCGAATACAGCCGCCAATTTTTCAGCATCCCCCCACATATCGATTGGAGAGCGGCGAACAACAGAGAGCGGGTTAAAGGCTGCCGCATCATCATCGCCGAAAGGATCGAAATACCAGACTTTTTGCCCCATCGCTTCCCGATAGCCGGCTGTTTGGGCGTAACGCGCTCCGGTAACATCCAAACACATCACCCCGCCGGTGTAGGTGGCAAGGTTCGGCAAAATAAGACTTTTAGTTTTCCCTGAACCGGTAGGGGCGACCGTCAAAATAGACATATCTCCCGAGTATTCCAATTCTTCACCGTTTTCCAGCGTGCCGAAGCGAATGCTGGAGCCCCAGGGCTGCTCGAATACAGGCTGCCCTTGCGGACTGGTCAGCCAAGCCTTTTGATAGATTGAGCCTTCGAAAATAGGCAAAAGATGCAGCCAACCCAGTGAAACGACACGGGTTTTAATTTGCCGCATTAATTCTGCGCATCTTTCTTGTTTTTGTTTGGCGGATGATGGGGTTTCGTCTGTCGGATCATTCGAATCGCTGCGGTTACATTCTTTAAGCTCCCAGTCCGTTTGTATTTTTAACAGCGTCTTTTCACACTCAACCAACCAATCCTCTGGAAAGGGTTTTGTTAAATAGAGTTTGTAATACATCGAAAAGCTAAATCTGACCGACGGGTCAAGGGCGATTTTATTCGTCTCTTTTTCGAAGTAAAAAGTGTGGTCGACTTCTTCCCACTCCCCTAGACTCGACAATTTATATCCTGTTCTTTTGTCAACGGTAACGCTTGCGGTAACATCAAACAAGGCGCCGCCGAACATATCATCGGCAAAGAACCGTTCCCAAAAAACCGGGTTGTTATCGTATAACACACAAGGATTATTAAGTTTTTCCGGTTCTTGCGGAGGTGCTGTTACTGTTTCTGGGGCGAGTTCGGCAGGTTCAAGCGCAATAGGATCAAAAACCACCGGAGGCTCAGGAACAGTAAGTTCAGGAGCCTCAGGAGTTAGATTTTTTAAATAGGCTGGTGAGCTAGGGGGAGAGGGGGCCAGCCAATTCCAAGGACGTAAACACAACAACAAAAGACCACCAAAGAGCTGGTAGGGATAATTAATAATCCATTTAAAGGCATTAAAAAGCGACTCCAGAACATCTATAAACCAAACGGACAAGCCTACCCCCGAAAAACAAAAAAGCCCTTTTGGGCTTTTTCATAGTTATATATAAATTGTGTTTATTATTTTATACCTACAAAACCTCACAAAATCAATAAAAATAGAGCGTTGGCAATTTATAGCAGGACAACTAGGCTGGGAAATTAGGAAGGCGAGGTCGGTTCTAATAATCCAAAAAAACCAGTTGTGTCTACAGGTCATCCATGACCTTACGCAATATCTGAATTCCACGCATTCCTGGATTGCGAGGACAATGTAGCGGTGTGGCTAAGTGGCGTCAGTGTGGTGTTTGATATTTCAGAATTTGGTGATAAAACGGCAGTTGGTCAACCAGAAATTTGCCGCCATAGTGATACGCGGAAATGTCGGGCATAAACAGCATGCCCAACCCACAGCGCATTCCACTCGCCGTCTTAACGCTTTCCAGCAAATCAACACTATCCGAAGCCCTGTCTGTATGTGATAATAAATGATTTGATTTTGGCGATATTTCTTTCTAACCGACATAGCCGCAGGGCGTAAAGGGCACTACATAATGGATGAGAACAAAAAGAAAGCGCTAGGCGCGGCGCTGATGCAGATAGAAAAGCAATTCGGCAAGGGTTCTGTGATGCGCATGGGCGATGTGGCCGCTTCACGCGACATCGATGTGGTTTCTACGGGTTCTTTAGGTTTGGATATTGCGCTGGGCTGCGGCGGTTTGCCTCGCGGTCGTGTTATTGAAATTTATGGCCCTGAATCATCCGGTAAAACAACTTTGACGCTGCAAGTGATTGCCGAAATGCAAAAGCTCGGCGGCACGGCGGCATTTGTCGATGCCGAACACGCGTTAGATCCGGGTTATGCCGAAAAAATCGGAGTTAATGTCGATGACTTGCTGGTTTCCCAGCCGGATACCGGCGAGCAGGCGTTGGAAATTACCGACATGCTGGTGCGTTCCGGTGCGGTTGATGTGGTCGTGATCGATTCGGTTGCCGCGTTGACGCCTAAAGCCGAGATTGAAGGCGATATGGGCGATTCCCATATGGGCTTGCAGGCGCGTTTGATGTCTCAGGCTTTGCGGAAGTTGACCGGTAATATCAAGCGATCCAATACGCTGGTTATTTTTATTAACCAGATCAGAATGAAAATCGGCGTGATGTTCGGCAGTCCTGAAACTACTACCGGTGGCAATGCGCTTAAGTTTTACGCTTCGGTGCGATTGGACATTCGACGTATCGGTTCGATTAAAAAGGGCGAGGAAGTTATCGGCAATGAAACTCGGGTAAAAGTCGTCAAAAATAAAGTCGCGCCGCCTTTTAGACAGGCCGAATTCGAGATTTTATATGGGGAAGGTATTTCCTTTCTGGGCGAGCTGGTTGACCTGGGTGTAAGTTACGGTTTTATTCAGAAAGCGGGCTCTTGGTACAGCTACGGCGATGAAAAGATCGGCCAAGGCAAGGATAATGTAAAGGCCTTCTTAAAAGAGCATCCTGAAAAAGCCAAAGAAATTGAAGCGAAAATCAGAGCCGAGGCTTTCGGCAAGAAAGTCGCTCCTTTGATTGAAGCGCCTGTGGTTGATGAGGACGAGTAGTCCGTTTTGATTGAAGAGCCTCAGGTTGCCAAGGAAATCCAGGAAATTTGCCTGAGGCTACTGGCACGAAGGGAACACAGTCAGCAGGAATTGCTGAACAAGTTGGCGTTAAGAGGTTTTGATAGGGATGATGCGCAGCCTGTCATTGACGAATTGGCCGAGCAAGGCTGGCAAGATGATTTAAGGTATGCAGAAAACTATGCCCGGTTCCGTATCCAGAAGGGCTACGGGCCGATTCGTGTGGGCTATGAGCTTAAACAAAACGGCATAGCGGTATTCGATCTTGAAGGCGTCGTGCAGGAAGAGGCCGGTAGCTGGATGGCGCTGCTGGAGCAGGTTTACAGTAAAAAATACACCGATGATGCAGTGTTGGCGCGTAATGAGTGGGCAAAACGCAGCCGTTTCTTGTTGCATCGCGGGTTTTCCGGCGCAATGATCAGTGCGTTATTTGATCAGTTGAATATTAGATTTCTCTAAGTTGTGGGTAAGCCTCGCGCAACCCGATTTTTTTAAAAGCATTTACTTATTATGAAAAAGATGACTAGCGCCGAATTGCGCACCGCCTTTCTGGAATTCTTTCGCGAACGAGGGCATTCCGTGCAGCCTTCAAGTTCGCTGATTCCGGGGGATGATCCGACCTTGTTGTTCACCAATGCCGGTATGGTGCAATTCAAGGATGTGTTTTTAGGCCGGGATCATCGCGATTATAACAGGGCCGCGACCAGTCAGCGCTGCGTCCGGGCGGGCGGCAAGCATAATGATCTGGAAAACGTCGGCTATACCGCTAGGCATCATACTTTTTTTGAAATGCTGGGTAATTTCAGTTTCGGCGATTATTTTAAAAAAGACGCAATCCATTTCGCTTGGGATTTTTTAACCAAGGAGTTGGAAATTCCCGCGGAAAAATTATGGATCACCGTTTTCGATGAAGATTCGGAAGCGGAAAAAATCTGGCTGGACGATGTCGGCGTTTCTCCTGTCCGGTTCTCAAGAATCGGCGCCAAAGATAATTTCTGGTCAATGGGCGATGTCGGGCCTTGCGGACCTTGCACCGAAATATTCTACGATCACGGCGCGGACATTGCCGGTGGACCGCCGGGATCGCCGGATGAAGACGGCGACCGCTATATCGAAATCTGGAATCTGGTGTTCATGCAATATGACCGTTCCGCCGACGGCTCGTTAACGCCGCTGCCGAAACCCTCGGTGGATACCGGCATGGGGCTGGAGCGCATTGCGGCGGTGTTGCAGGGTGTGCATAGCAATTACGAAATCGATTTGTTCCAGAAACTGTTGAAAGCGGCGGCCGGGCTTGCCGGTATCAGCGATTTGACGCAAAGCTCGTTGCGTGTGATTGCCGACCACATTCGTTCTTGTGCATTCCTGGTGGCGGATGGCGTGATGCCGTCCAATGAAGGACGCGGTTATGTGGTGCGTCGCATCATCCGTCGCGCCATCCGGCACGGTTACCGTTTGGGCATCCGCGAGGTGTTCTTTTATAAACTGGTAGCGCCGCTGGCTGAGGAAATGGGCGAGGCTTTCCCTGAACTTAAAGCCGCCCAAGCTCAGGTTGAGCGGGTGCTGAAAAAAGAAGAAGAGCGTTTTGCCGAAACCCTGGAACAGGGCATGAAGATTCTGGAAGCCTGCGTCGCCAAGATGGAAGGCTCGGTTATCCCCGGCGATACCGTATTCCAGCTTTATGATACCTATGGTTTTCCCGTCGACTTGACCGCCGATTTTGCCCGTGAACATCACCTGACCGTCGATCATGCCGGGTTTGAAACGGCGATGACGGCTCAGCGAGACAGGGCGAGGTCTGCGAGCAGTTTTGGCGCTGATTACGACCAGGATATAAAGCTTGATGTGCAAACCGAATTTACTGGCTACGAGCAGCTTGCCGATCAAGTGCATATTATCGGGCTGTTCAAAAAGGGCCAGCCGGTAACCAGTTTGCAGGATGGCGAAGAGGGCGTTGTTATTTTGGACAAGACGCCGTTCTATGCCGAGTCCGGCGGGCAGATCGGCGACTGCGGTAAAATCGAAGCGGATGGCGCGGTGTTTGAAGTCACCGATACCCAAAAACAGGGCGGAAACCTGTTCTTGCATAAAGGCAAATTGCTTACCGGAACTCTAACCAACGGCCAGTTGTGCGATGCCCGTGTCAGCGCGGCATATAGAAAGGCGACCGAGCTTAACCATTCGGCGACCCATTTGCTGCATGCCGCATTAAGGCAGGTTTTGGGCGATCATGTCGCTCAGAAAGGCTCACTGGTTAATCCTGAACGCTTGCGCTTCGACTTTTCCCACTTTGAGCCGGTCACGGCTTTTGAAATCAGCACCATTGAGCGGATCGTTAATGAGCAGGTTCGGGCTAATAATCCCGTTAGTGCGCAGGTCATGGCAAAAGATGACGCGGTTAAGGCTGGCGCGATGGCGTTGTTCGGCGAAAAATACGGTGATGAAGTTAGGGTGTTGAAAATCGGCGAATTTTCCACCGAGCTTTGCGGCGGTACCCATGTCGAGCGGGCAGGTGATATAGGCTGCTTTAAGATCATTAACGAAACCGGTGTCGCGGCGGGTGTTAGGCGTATCGAGGCGGTAACCGGCGGCGGTTGCTTTGATTTTATAGCCGGTCGCGACCATGCGCTAGCAAGCATTGCCGGATTGGTCAAAAGCGCGCCGGAAAAAGCGCCGGAAAAAGTCGAACAGCTGATCGAGAAAAACCGGTTGTTGGAAAAGCAGCTGGAACGCTTGAATGCGAAGCTTGCCAGTTCTGCGGGTAACGAGCTGGGCGCTCAGGCTGTCGATGTTGCTGGCATTAAAGTATTGGCGGTCAAGCTCGAAGGCGTCGATCCCAAATCCCTGAAAGACATGGTCGATCAGTTAAAAAATAAATTAGGCAGCGCCGCGATCGTGTTGGCGGTCGTCGACGGCGACAAGGTCAGTCTGATTGCCGGCGTGACCAAAGACCAGATGGGGCGGATAAAAGCCGGTGATCTGGTCAATTTTGTCGCCACTCAAGTCGGCGGAAAAGGTGGCGGCAGGCCCGATATGGCACAGGCTGGCGGCAACGATCCGTCCGGATTGGCTGACGCATTGGCTCAGGTTCCGGCCTGGGTGAAAGCGCAACTTGGTGCTTAGTTTAGGGTGATTTTAGGGTTCAAAAGTTGCAGCGATTTAGATTGATTTTAAGGGGTTTGCATTATGATTCAAGACGATATTATTAACGAATTACAATATATTCCCGAAGCCAAACTGATAGAGCTGTACGATCTTATTCATTATTTCCGGCTCGGGCTTGGTAGCGAAGTTGTAAAACAATCTTCTCAAGAAGAGGGTTTTGAAATAGATAAAACTATGTGTTTGAACACCTTGAAAAAAATAAAGCAGGGTGATTTTTCGGGATTTAGTGAAATCGATGATGTGGATGCGCATATCCAGAATCTAAGAAATGAGATTGGTTAAAGACGAAAATTATCAGCGCAAAGAACGGAAGTTTTTTAAAAAACATTCTCAATTGGTTGATAAATATGCAGAGGTATTAGCTAAGCTCAAAACTAATCCGTTTGATCCGTCATTAAAAACACATAAGTTAAAGGGCGAGCTGAAAGAGTTTTATTCATGCAGCCTAACTCATGACTACCGGATTATTTGTATTTTTTTAATACAAGATGAAACGATTGTCTTAGTCGATATAGGCAGTCATAACGAAGTTTATTAGCTTCTGGCAATACCAAGGTTTTATTAAATGGCATTATACGTATACAAATTTGGCGGCACCTCGGTAGGTACTGTCGAGCGCATTAAGGCGGTCGCCGAAAAGGTTAAACAAGCTCACGATCTGGGCGATCAAATTGTCGTTGTGGTTTCCGCGATGAGCGGTGAAACCAACCGCTTGGTTGCCTTAGCAAAAGACGTGCAGCAAAACCCCAATGAGCGGGAAATGGACGTGTTGCTGTCAACCGGCGAGCAGGTCACCGTTGCGTTGTTAAGCATGGCTTTGCATGAGCTGGGCTGCGATGCTTGTTCTTATACCGGCAGCCAGGTGAGAATCCTGACCGACAGCAGTCACACCAAGGCGCGGATACGCAAGATAGACGACGCCCGTATTCGAGGTCATCTTAATGAAGGCAAGGTTGTGGTGGTCGCAGGTTTCCAAGGCGTGGACGAGCACGGCAATATCACCACGCTGGGCCGCGGAGGGTCAGATACTACTGCGGTGGCGCTGGCGGCGGCGTTAAAAGCCGATGAATGTCATATTTATACCGATGTTGACGGCGTTTACACCACTGATCCCAGAGTGGAGCCGAAAGCCCGCAGGCTGGATAAAATCACTTTTGAGGAAATGCTGGAAATGGCCAGCCTGGGCTCGAAAGTATTGCAGATTAGATCGGTGGAATTTGCCGGCAAATATAACGTTGCGTTACGCGTATTATCATCATTTAAAGAAGGTAAGGGTACGCTCATTACCTACGAGGAATCACAAGTGGAAAGTGCTTTAATTTCAGGAATCGCGTTTAATCGGGATGAGGCTAAATTAACCATCACCGGCGTGCCTGATTTGCCGGGCGTCGCATTTAGAATTCTGGGGCCGATTGCCGATGCCAACATCGAAATCGACATGATCATCCAGAATATCGCCGATGATGCGACCACCGATTTTACCTTTACCGTGCATCGCAATGATTATCCGCGGGCGAAAATCTTGCTGGATAAAACCTGTGCTGAGTTGGGGGCCAGAAACGTCACTGGCGACGACAGCATCGTCAAAGTATCTATTGTCGGTGTAGGTATGCGTTCCCACGCAGGCATTGCCAGCACTATGTTTAAGGCGTTGGCTGATGAAGGTATCAATATCCGCATGATTTCAACATCCGAGATCAAAATATCGGTTGTCGTCGATGAAAAATATCTAGAGCTGGCGGTCAGGGCGTTGCATGCTGCATTTAAATTAGATCAGGAAGTCGAATCTTAGACTTTATTTGTAAGAAAAAGCTGCTATAATTGCCCGTCTTGGTTGGATGCTGTTTAAGAACAGTTCGTTTTTAACATATATAGGGAGTAGCCATGCTTATCTTGACTCGTCGGGTAGGGGAGACTTTGATGATCGGTGATGAAGTGACAGTCACTGTTCTTGGAGTCAAAGGAAATCAGGTTCGCATAGGTGTTAACGCACCCAAAGAAGTCTCTGTACATAGGGAAGAAATTTACGAAAGGATCAAAAAAGAACAGGGTGGGCCGTCAGGCTTGACTGGAACTGAAGAGTAAAGTAATCGTAGCAGCGATTTTTACGAGTGCTTTTGGCATTCGGCAACTAATAGATGTGAGCTTGTTTTTAAGCGGGGTGGAAAGTAATTTAGCGATTGCACCTTATCATCGTTAGGCAAAAGGATTTATGTTTGTTTTTTGGGAGGTTCCCTCTCAAAATTATCTCTAGGCACAAGGCTGTAGTCTAAAGGGATAGACCATAATTTGGAGAGTTGGCCGAGAGGCTGAAGGCGCTCCCCTGCTAAGGGAGTATGGGTTTTATCGCCCATCGAGGGTTCGAATCCCTCACTCTCCGCCATTTATCTTTGTTTTTCAACAAGGTAATCTTTCAGAAATTCCTATCGTTTCCTCTGCCGTGTTTGTGTCTTAAGACTTGTTGGACGCTAACCAGGTATTGATTGCATTTGCTCTAGGTCTTGTTGTTTTGCAAAACCATCTTACGAGCCCAGATCAAAAAAATTGACTTGTCAGGTCGGATTTCCTACTGTTTGCCATCTAGTTGTCATCGACAGGCGAGCGCCATGAAACCGGAGTACACGGCTGAATTTCGTTTCTATGAGGAACTGAATGATTTTCTTCCGCCTGAGCAGCGAAAGCGGACTATCCTTTATCGTTTCAGCGGCCATCCTGGAATCAAAGATCCTATCGAAGCTTTCGGTGTGCCTCACCCCGAGGTAGAGCTGATCGTCGTCAATGGCCGGTCAGTGGGCTTCGGCTATCAACTGCAAGCCGGTGACCGTGTCGCGGTTTACCCCGTTTTTGAAAGTCTGGACATCAGTTCTTTGATCAAATTGCGCGAAAAACCGCTGCGCAATCCCCGCTTTATCCTGGACGTGAACCTGGGTAAACTCGCCAAACGCATGCGTATGCTGGGTTTCGACAGCCTCTATCGCAACGACTATCGGGATGCGGAACTGGTTAATATTGCGGTGATTGAACAGCGCATCGTGCTGACCCGTGACCGCCGCCTGTTGTATGCCAAACAGATCAGCCACGGTTACTGGGTGCGCACGGTCGATGTGGAAAGCCAAGTCGATGAAGTGCTGCGCCGCTTCGACCTCTATGGCTCGATTCAGCTATTTGCCCGATGCCTGGTTTGCAACGGTGTGTTGGCACCGGTTGCCAAGGCGGATATTTTGGATCGCCTCGAGCCCAAGACCCAGCTCTATTACGAGGTTTTCCAGCAATGCGCCGATTGTCGGCGAATCTATTGGGAGGGATCGCACATTGAGAACATGCGGCAACGCTATGCCGGATTTTCCTGCTCCCCGGAATAGACTCGTGACTTTTCCTTCTCAAGCTGAAAACCGTTCCAAGTGGCAGCGAAATTGTCTTGAATCGTTTCGACTTTAATAGGCTTAAGCCAAAAAATAAAACAATCAAACTGTTTGACGTATAATTTGACAAACCGCTGGTAAGGGCGTTAGCACATATGTCCCCTTAAAAAACATTTGTACTCTGGGGCAGGATGATCAGCTTTGGATTAGATAAAAATCGCTTTGTGGCTATGGGTTAATTAAATCGTGGCGATAGAAATTTTAAGGGTTGTAGGATATGGATGAAATCAACATAATGAAAACGGAAGAGCGAAGAAGTTTTTTTCGAATTGATGATGAAGTAAATCTGTTTTATAAAAAAATAGATGAACAGCTGGTGACCGAACCGCATCATGTTTCCGACAATATTTTGAATAGCTGTTCATTGACTACAGCGCTTGAAATGGTATCGCAAGAATCGATGTCGCTGTTACACAGAATAGAAAAAAACTTGCCGGATGTGGCGGATTACTTAAGGTTAATTGGCACTAAAATCGATCTTATTGCTCAGGCTGTCATGATGCAGGGTTTTCAATTCAAGGAAAGCGAAACCCGCAACGTTAACATCAGCGCAACCGGCATGGCTTTTAATTGTGAAGAGCAGCTCAAAGCAGGTGATTATCTGGAAATCAAAATACTGCTGGTATCCAGCATGGCGGTCATCGTGACTTACGGCAAAGTTATTTATAGCAAAAACAGTGAATCAAGCGATATTCAATACCCTTATTTTGTTGGTGTTGATTTTATCGATATGAAGGATGAGGATAGGGAATTGCTGATCAAGTACGTGGTCAAAAAGCAATTGCAGCAGATCAGGGATAAAAAGCAGGTCGGCACTAACACTTGAGCAGTTTGTGAATATTTCTGATAAACAAAAAAAAATCTTAACCTTATTAGCTGACGGAGAGTTTCATTCCGGCACCGAACTGGCCGATGCGCTGGGTATCAGCCGTTCAGCCGTCTGGAAACAGCTGAACGGCTTGGCCGAATTGGGTTTGCAACACTCAGCAGTCAGAGGTAAAGGCTACCGGTTGGACAACTCCCTGGAGTTGTTGGCGGCGTCAAAAATCAATGAAGTTGTTAACGACCAAGTTGGCGCGTTAATTTCATCGCTGGAAATTCACGATCAAGTCGATTCCACCAACCGCTATTTGGTGGAGCGCTCACAAAATAATGCGTTGTCAGGTTCGGTCTGTTTTGCGGAGTACCAAACAGCCGGCAAAGGCAGGCGAGGGCGGCAATGGGTTTCGCCTTACGGGTGTAATATTTACCTGTCGATACTCTGGCGTTTTCAGCAGGGGCCGGCCGCCATTTCAGGCTTAAGCTTGGCTATTGGTGCGGCGGTCATCAGAGCTTTAAAACAGCACCAAATTGATGATGTAGGTCTTAAATGGCCTAACGACATTTACAGCCAGGGTAAAAAGCTAGGCGGCATTCTGGTGGAAGTCTCGGGCGAGACCGATGGCCCGTGCGCCGCCGTTATCGGTCTGGGATTAAATTTGTATTTGCCGGAATCCCAAGCCCAAAGCATCACCCAGGCCTGGACTGATTTGAGCAAGATCACCGGGCAGAACCGGCTGTCCAGAAACGAATTGGCCGGTACCTTGTTAAACCATCTGCTGCCGGTTATTGCTGAATATGAAGGCGTCGGCATTACAGCATATCTCGATGAATGGCGGAGCTATGATTGCCTGATCGGCAAATCCGCGACCTTGTTTATCGGCCAGCAACAATTTGAGGGCATCGTGCGGGGCATCGACGACAGCGGCATGTTGCTGATTGAGCGCCCGGACGGCAGCGTGCAGACCTTTGCCTCCGGCGAAGTCAGTTTTAACGGTTCATCGCCACAATGAATCTGCTGATCGATATGGGTAATACCCGGTTAAAGTGGGCGGTTACGACCGCCGGCCAAATCATAACCGGATCATCGTTGGTTAATAGCCGGATTAATCGGGATGAACTTTTTCGACTCTGGAAAGGTATCTATCGCCCCAGGCGTATTGCCGTTTCCTGCGTAAGTGCAAACCGGCTGGTCGAACTGGTTCAGTCGGTAGCGCATGAACTTTGGCTTGATGTGGATATTATCCATGTTAAATCTCAGGCTCAGGTGTTTGGCGTGATTAACGCTTACCAGCAGCCGGTAAGGCTGGGTGTCGACCGCTGGCTGTCTTTGGTTGCCGTTTGGCAGAAGTATCACAGTCCGGCCTGTATAGTCGATTGCGGAACGGCGATTACCGTGGATTTAATCGATGCCGATGGCAGGCATCAAGGGGGGCTGATTTGCCCCGGCCTGACGCTGATGAAAAAATCCCTCGGTCAGGGAACCGACGCGCTGCCATTTAGCGAAACAGACCATGCAGTCGGTCTGGCTAATTTCACCGAGGCTGCGATCTACAGCGGCACCTTAATGGCCGCTATCGGCTTGATTGAGCATGTGCTGGCAAAACAGCCCGCCAATTTGCGACTGATTTTAACCGGCGGCGATGCCGAACTTATCGCCGGGCAACTTGGTATTCCCTGCACCGTTGACCCGGATTTGGTGCTGCGGGGATTGTTGTGTGTCCTGGAAGGGCACACATGAAGATTTTGGTTCTGCTGATAGCATTGGCTAACGTTGTGCTGTTTATGTGGGAATACAGGAACGGCGCTTTCGAACAGGTTGTCAAAACCTCGCAACGACCGAATCGGGAGCCGATTGTATTGGTCAGCGAATTGAAAAAAGAAGCAGTGAATGTTGATTTCATATCGCTATACCCGCAGGGCCTGGATCCGCTGGCCGATAATTCTTTGACGGAACCATTCGCCCTTAAAGACTTTTCGGCAACTGCTCCATTCGTTGCTCTCGGCAACCGCTCCATGCGTTGCTCTACCTCCCCCGTCCTTGGGGTCGTACCTCCTGCATCCATGCAGTCGACCGGCGAGCTGTTGTTTTCAGCTGAACCGCAAAACGAGGCGGTCATTCCGACTAAGCCCTAGAAGCGTCAGACATCTCTTAAATTTTAATTTATCGTGCTAAACATCATCTGGATAAGCTTTTTCCTGGCCGCCTTTTGCACCGCGTTGTTCAAACTGGTTTTTCTGGGTGACCAACAGGTTTTTGCGCAAATCATGGAAGCCATGTTTGCGCTGTCGAAATCGGCTTTTGAAATAGCCTTGGGTCTGACCGGCGTACTGACCTTATGGCTGGGCATCATGCGCATCGGCGAAAAGAGCGGGTTTATCCAGTTACTAACCGAAGGTCTGACACCGTTATTCAGCCGGTTAATGCCTGAGGTGCCTAAAGGCCATCCTGCTTTGGGCGCTATTGTAATGAACATTTCCGCCAATGCGCTGGGGCTGGATAATGCCGCAACGCCGTTGGGCATCAAAGCCATGCAGGAACTGCAAACTCTTAACCCTAACCCCGAAACTGCCAGCAACGCGCAAATCCTGTTCCTGGTCATCAACACAGCAGGCGTTACGCTGTTTCCGGTCACGATTTTCACCTACCGCGCCCAGCTGGGTGCGGCCAACCCGACCGATGTGTTCATCCCGATCCTGATAGCCACGTATATGGGGACGATGGCAGGATTGTTCGCCGTCGCGTTCGTGCAAAAGATCAATCTGTTGGATAAGGTGATCATGGCTTATCTGGGCGGCTTTACGCTGATGGTCGGTGGCATACTGGCGTATTTTTCAAGCTTGCCGCAGCAGCAAATGCTTGAGCAATCCGCGATCATCAGCAACTTCATCCTGTTTTCGCTGGTCATCACCTTTATTCTCGGCGCGATCCATAAGGAGATTAACGCCTACGAAGCGTTCATTGAAGGTGCCAAGGAAGGCTTTCATACCGCTACCACCATCATCCCTTATTTGGTCGCGATGCTGGTTGCGATCGGCGTATTCCGAGCCAGCGGTGCGCTGGATTTGCTGGCCGATATGGCGCGAGCTGCGGTGCATTACTTCATGCTCGACGACCGCTTTGTCGATGCGCTGCCCACCGCGCTGATCAAGCCGTTCAGCGGCAGCGGGGCCAGGGCGATGATGATCGATACCATGAAGACCATGGGTGCGGATTCGTTTGCCGGACGTTTGTCGTCGATTGTGCAGGGCAGCAGCGAAACCACCTTTTATGTATTGGCGATTTACTTCGGTTCGGTCGGCATCAAACATATTCGCCATGCCGCCGCGTGTGGGATAATAGCCGACTTTGCGGGCATTGTTGCGTCCATTTTTGTCGCCTATTGGTTCTTTGGCTGATTTTTTATTGGAACACGGATGACACAGATGACACAGATTAGACGGATTTAAACGGATTTAAACGGATTTAAACGGATTTTTTTCTTTTCTTCTTTACCCTAAAAAACGTAATTTATCGTGGACGAAATGATTTTTCTAGGTTTATCTGTGTTGATCAGCCTAATCCGTGTCGCCTAGAGGCGCCTACTTTTGGCATCCGTGTTCAATTTTTCTAACTGCTGTTAATCCTTAATGAAAGTTCACCTTAAAACACTCGGCTGCCGCCTTAACGAAGCCGAACTGGAAACCTGGGCTCAGGCTTTTCAAAAATCCGGTCATCAAATCACCAAGCAGGCCGAAGCTGCGAATCTTATCGTCATAAATTCCTGCGCGGTGACCCAGGATGCCGCCAGAAAATCGCGCCAGCTGATACGCCGCATACATCGGGATAACCCGCAAGCCAAGCTCGTCGTCAGCGGCTGTTATGCCACCTTGAATGAAGACGAGGCGGCGTCTTTACTGGGCGTCGACTTGATAGTCAGCAACAAGGATAAGGATCAATTGGTTGAAAAAACCCTGGCTGAACTGAATATGGACAGCATGCCCGTCCTGTCCACCGAGCCTGGGGAAATATCGCTGTTCACCCGCGGCAGGCAACGCGCGTTCGTGAAGGTGCAGGACGGCTGCCGTTACCGCTGCACATTTTGCATCGTCACCGTGGCGCGCGGCGAAGAAAACAGCCGCCCCGTGCAGGCGGTTATCGACGAGATCAATGCGCTGCACCAGCAAGGCATTACCGAAGTCATTTTGACCGGTGTGCACTTGGGCGGCTATGGCAGCGATCTGGGCAACAACCTGTCCGATCTAATCAAAGCTATTCTTGCGGAAACCGACATTCCAAGGCTTAGATTAGGCTCGTTGGAACCGTGGGAGTTGCCGGACGACTTTTTCGAGCTGTTCCGCAATCCGCGCCTGATGCCGCATCTGCACCTACCCCTGCAAAGCGGTTCCGACACCGTGCTGCGCCGTATGGCAAGGCGCTGTAAAACCGAAGAGTTTGCCGCGATCGTCAGTAAGTTGCGGGCGCAAATTCCGCACTTTAATATCACTACCGATATTATCGTCGGCTTTCCCGGCGAAACCGAGCAGGAATGGCAGGATAGTTTTGACTTCATCAAACAAACCGGTTTCGGTCATATCCATATCTTCACCTATTCCAGCCGTGAGGGCACCAAGGCCGCAAGCCTGCCGGACCAGCTGAGCAACGACATCAAAAAACAGCGCAGCAGGCAGCTGCATGAGTTGGCCGAGCAAATGAAGCTGAAATTTTTTGCCGAGAATGTGGGACAAGAATTTGCGGTGTTATGGGAAGGCTACAGCGAAGCGTTGGCCGACGACAAACAACGGGTGTTTGGTTACACGCCGAATTATCTTAAGGTCGGTTGCGTGATCAGCAACGATGTGTCGGTGGAGAATCAGACGCTTAATTGCGTGGTGACCGCTGTTGATGAGGGCTGCGTTGTCGGGGAGCTTGTGGAATAATTGATAAGAAATTTCACCACGAAGACACGAAGGACACGAAGAAAAAACATAAAGCTTCGTGTCTTCGTGGTGTGTTTTTATGAGACCCCATCCGGCATAGAGACTAAAACATGGGTCTTAACACCGAAAGGTATAACGTGACTATTTTCAACACAGCAAAACGCGCCCTGCAATTTTTCCGCATCGGGCTGGCGGCAAAAAAACTGCAACGCACTCAGGACGAGACTGAACGCTTGCTTGCCAAAAAGGCGCTTGCAGGCTTGTTCGCCGATGCGCGCGGCATCACTATGAAAGTCGGACAGTTGTTTGCGGGCACTGATGGTGCGACGCCCTTTCAGGAGCTTGTCGAAGGCATAGAACCTTTGCCGTTAAAAACTATGATCCCGCTGCTTGAAAAGGAACTTGGGCAAAAAGTCAAAAGCGTTTTCCGCTCCATCGAGCCCGCCATCGCGGCGGCGTCTCTAGGACAAGTGCATCTTGCCAAGCTTAAAAACGGTGACCAGGTTGCGGTAAAAATCCGCTATCCCGATATTAGCGATGCGGTCGATGCCGAATTGCGCCTGGTCGGCTTGATGCCCGGCGTGGGGCCGGTTAATCGCTGGGGCTTTGATCTTGACGCGTATAAAAGAAGCCTGCGCGATAACATGCGCCGCGAACTTGATTACCGCTCGGAAGCCCAAAGGCAGGACTACTTTGGCCGCACCGTACAAGTGCCGGGCTTGAAAGTTCCGAAAGTGTATCAGGATTTATGCAGCGAACGGGTGCTGGTGCAGAGCAGGGCAGAAGGTGTGTTGATCGATAAGGCCGGTAGCTGGTCAGAACAGGATCGTCTGGCGATTGGGCAGACATTGGTGCTGACGCTGTTTAAAAGCCTGTTTGTTGCGGGCGAGGTGCATGGCGATCCGCATCCCGGCAATGCTTTTTACGGTCATGACGAGTATGGCCAGCCGCAAGTTACCTTGCTCGACTACGGCTGCACTATCAGCATCACCGAGCCGCGTAGAATGGCGCTGCTTAAGCTGATCGTCGGTTGCCGCGAGCGTAGCCCCGTCAAGCCGCTGGATTGTTTTGCGGCATTGGGTTTTGACAGCAAAAAATTGGCTCCTATCAGCGGCTCGTTGCCCGCTTTATGCCAGATATTATTCCGGCCTTTTTTGTTAAATCATCCGTTTAATCCCGATCAATGGCAGCTGGGCCAGTCGTTTAATGATCTGCTCGGCGATTACCGCTGGTGGTTCCGGTCGGCCGGGCCTTCCGACCTGTTTTTGCTGATGCGAGCCTTTCAGGGGCTGATCCAGCAGTTGCAACAGTTGGATGTTTACCTGCCCTGGTGGACACTGCTGCAACAAGCGGTCGGTCGGGAACTGATTCAGCAGGCCGCGGTGTATGAATTGCCCGCAATCGAGTCAGAGTCGACGAAGGCGTTGCGTTTTGATCAGCAGGCGACCACGCTTTGCGTACGCGTCAGCGAAGGTGGCGAGCAGCGTGTTGCGGTTAAAATGCCCGCCGAAGCGGTGCTGGATTTGGAGCATCTTATCCCGGAAGATGTGCTGGAGCTCATCGTAGCTTCGGGTAAAGTCGATCTCAAACAGTTGGGCGATTCACTCCGCGCCAACGGCATCATTCCCCAGCAATTGTTTGTTTTTGAAGGCGGCAGAAAAACTTATAAGGTGTGGCTGGAGTAACTGGGCATGGCTTAGGGGTAGTTATACTGATGACCTCTCCTGTAGGGTTCAAAGCAAGCTTTGAACTCCGATAGTCACATTTTCTGGAGTCCAAAGCTAGCTTTGGAATTGGCTTTGCGATTAAAAAGGCGTGAGCGGTTACCCTGAGGAAAGTTATCTTTAGCTAACAGTTGCGGGCACGGCATGAGCATTTTTTAATAAATCCGGATTCCAATGCTCAATCGCCCAGTCAAGCAGCTCGGTTACCGGGGCTTGTTGCAGTTCGATCGGAGGGTTTTGCTTTAATAAGGCCAGCAATTCAAAAATGACGTGGTTCGGCGAGTTTAAATCAACCGCCGTTGCCTGCGTCTGCTTGCTGAGTTTATAGCCCTGTTCGTCAACAATAACCGGAACATGCATATAGCGAGGCGTCGAAAGCCCCAATAGTTGTTGCAGGTAAATCTGTTTGGGCGTTGCGTCCAGCAGATCGAAGCCCCTGACGATATGGTCGACCTGTTGCAGGTCATCATCGATGACTACGGCAAATTGGTAGGCAATAATATCGTCTTTGCGCTTGACGATAAAATCGCCATCCTGTTCGGCGAGGTCATGGGAAATCAGGCCTTGCAGCTCGTCCTGAAAAGCAATAATGCGCTTGTCGGCTTTAACCCGCAGTGCATGAGGGCCGTCAGGTGGGGTTTGTCTATTTCGGCAAATGCCGGGATAAATATCGATGCTACCGTCAGAGGTCAGCGTTTTTCTGCTGCATGTGCAAGGATAAATAAGCCCGCTTTTTTGCAGGTCGCTGATAGCATCGTTATAAATGTCGATATGCCGACTTTGGTAATAAACCTCACCGTCCCAATGCAGGCCAAAGGCCTCCAGGGTTTTTAAGATCGCATTGGCGGAGCCTTTTACGTTTCTGGGGGTATCGAGGTCGTCAATGCGCAGCAGCCATAGACCTTGTTGTGAGCGGGCTTGAAGAAAACCGGCAAGAGCCGTGTACAGGGAACCGAGGTGTAAGGGGCCGGTGGGCGAGGGTGCAAACCGGCCAATGGTGTGTGGGTTGTCCAGACTTACCCCATTTGTTTTTCACGAATTTCATCGAGCGTTTTACAGTCGATACACAGAGTGGCAGTAGGCCTGGCTTCCAGGCGGCGAATGCCGATTTCAATGCCGCAAGACTCGCAAAAGCCGTAATCCCCTGATTCAATTTCCCTAAGGGCTTCATCAATTTTCTTGATTAACCGCCGCTCACGATCACGGGTTCTTAATTCCAGACTGAATTCTGATTCCTGGGAGGCCCGGTCATTAGGATCAGGAAAATTAGAGGCATCATCCTGCATGTGATGCACAGTGCGATCCACTTCGTGCATGAGCTCACTTTTCCACTTTTTTAGAATAGACTCAAAATGCTCTACTTGAGCGGCATTCATGTATTCTTCGCCTTCTTTTTCTTGGTAAGGCTTAAAACTGAAAGGTGAGTCACCAGTTTTAGAACTTTCGGTCATCCATTAACTCCTAAGACAAGATTAAATAAAACCGCGCATTTTTAGCAGAATAGCAACCGGATAGCAAGGTTTATTGATATGATCTAACGCTTTTGCGATGAGTGTCAATATTATGGATGTACGGCTGGCTAAGCGGACACAAGGGATTACTCCCTTTTATGTGATGGAGCTGCTGCGCCGAGCAAAGCAATTGGAGGCGCAGGGCAGGGATGTTATCCATATGGAAATCGGCGAGCCTGATTTTGCTACGCCGCAGGCCATTGTTGAGGCAGGTGTCAGTCATCTTAAAACCGGAGAGGTGAAATATACCTCGGCCGCAGGATTGCCCGAGCTGCGTGAGAAAATATCCGAGTTTTATCGGCAGCGCTATTCGGTGACTGTGGACAAGACGCGCATTTTTGTAACGCCAGGAGCCTCAGGGGCGTTTTTACTGGCGCTTGGAACCGGCCTTAACCCGAAAGAAGAACTGCTGATGGCCGACCCCTGTTATCCCTGTAACAGTAACTTTGTTAAGTTGTTTGACGGCATAGCCAGAACCATCCCAGTCGATGCCGCAAGCCGTTATCAGTTGACCGCTTCGCAGATCAAACAGCATTGGACTAAAACCACCAAAGGGGTATTGATTGCATCGCCGTCCAATCCTACCGGCACCCTCATTGCTCCAGACCAATTGGAACAGGCGGTACAGACTGTTAATGAGTTCGGCGGCTGCTTTTATTCCGACGAAATTTATCATGGGCTGGTTTACGGTAAACAGGCATCGACGGCACTGGAGTTCAGCGACAATGTGTTTGTGATCAACAGCTTTTCCAAGTATTTCGGCATGACCGGCTGGCGCGTCGGCTGGTTGATTGTGCCGGAGGAATTTGTCGATGTGACCGAGAAGCTGGCGCAAAATATTTTTATCGCCACTGCAACCCATTCGCAATACGCCGCATTAGCCGCATTTGACGAGCGCACGCTGGACGAGCTTGAGCAAAGGCGCGCCGCATTTGAAGCTCGCCGCGATTTTCTTTATGACGCCTTATTGCGTCTCGGTTTTAAAATCCCGATTAAACCGGATGGCGCATTTTATATTTATGCCGACTGCTCCAGGTTTACCGATGACAGCTATCAATTTGCGCTGGACTTGTTGGAGGCTGAAGGCGTTGCCGTAACGCCGGGAAAAGATTTTGGCCTCAACGAGGCTAATCACTATATCCGCTTTGCTTATACGACCTCCATCGATAGAATGGCTGTCGCCATGCAACGCTTGGAAAGATTTATTAATCGAGGATAATCAGTCGGCAGTTGAATCCCGCCATTCAATATGCGAATTTTTTAGGGTTATGATAAAACGCGTATCTTTCGCGTTTGGCGCTGAGAAAAATCATTTAATCCACGAAAATCAAAAGTAGGCGACACGAAAGCACGAAAATATTCAAAAGAGATACCAGATTGCGAGTCGTCGCCAAAAAGGTGAGTTAATGCATAATATGATGATTTATAACGTAATTTTTTCTAGCTGGTTGTATTTTTAAGATTCCCTTTTTAATCGTTTACTTATGTGAAGATACCGAGTTGTCAACATTTAATTGTTTTTTTTTGGGGTACCGGTTAAGCTCAGCGGCAGAGGTTATTTGGCATTGGAATTTGGAATGACGGGGCGTCCGTTAGTATGCAGTATGTGGTTTTCCAAACATCAATAGGTGCTTTTTCGGACTACGGCAGCGCAGTAGCCGTGCTAGCTATAAAGCGTATATTATTGGTTCATGTGACAAGAAAAATATTGATCGCTAAGCATCGCTTCGGCCTAAACACCGCAGTTGAGCATTCTAAACGGGTGAGAGAGAGTGGGAACTGATTTTTCCAGGTGCAGACGGTCAGTTACGCGGGCTAATTTGTAGGCGGATTTTCAATGTAATTGAGAGCAGTATCAGCGGCAAAAAAAGAATCAACTAGGCCGTAGCCGATCAATAAGCTTGTTTACGTTATTTTATCGGCCGTTGTAAGTTTTTGAGTGGCGCTTACAGCTATAGCTTTTGTCTAGCCCCTCGAGCATAAAATAAGAGGAAGAACAATGAGTCATATTGGTTGCACTATTAAAACACTGCCTCAGGAAAGTCAAGATCTTGCGGCTAGCAAAGCCGTTGAATTTAATCCTGCAAACGCACCGGCACTACATGCATTGAAGGCATCCATGCCGGGTGCGGTCATTCAGCCGCAGCACCTGACGGCGCTTACCACTAAATATTGGGGAGCCAAAGGCGTTAAGCTTACGGTTGGATTTCTCGATAATCCTCCTGCCGATCTCAGGGCGCGTATCATAACCCACATGAATGCCTGGGGATCATGGTCCAATGTACAGTTTTTCGAGACTTCGGTCGATCCGCAGGTACGTATTGCGCGAACCGCAGGATCCGGCTACTGGTCATATTTAGGGACAGATGTGCTGCTGATTCCACCCGATGAGGCAACGATGAACCTCGACAGCTTTACCATGAATACAGCGGATTCTGAGTTTTATCGGGTTGTTCGGCATGAAACCGGACATACCCTAGGATTTCCTCACGAACACATGCGTCAAGAGATTATCAGTCGGATTGATCAGGACAAAGCCATTGCCTATTTCGGCACAACACAGGGTTGGTCAAAACAGCAGGTTATCGATCAAGTGCTCACGCCGCTGGATAGCTCGGCGCTACTTGCCACCGCTGAGGCGGATATACATTCGATTATGTGTTATTGGCTTCCTGCATCTATCATGAAAGACGGCGTTGCTGTCGATGGCGGCGCCGATATAGACGCTTTGGATGCACAGTTTGCGGGAACACTGTATCCAAGGTCGGTATCACCTACAAGCATCTGGCCCAATGGCAAGGCCTATTTCTTCAAGGGTGCGCAATATGATCGATACGACCCGAAGGCAGACAAGGTTGATCCGGGATATCCAAAACCGATTCAAGGAAATTGGCCGGGGTTCCCTGCTGGTTTCGAAGCAGGTGTTAATGCCGCCGTTGTATGGGGCAATGGGAAAGTATATTTCTTTAAGGGTAGTCAGTATATTCGTTACGACATAGTTGCCGATAAAGTCGATGCAGGTTATCCCAAACCCATCAAGGGAAACTGGCCTGGGTTATGGGCGGATAAGATTGATGCCGGCGTGGTATGGCCTAATGGCAAAGCCTACTTCTTTAAAGGGTCTAAGTATATCCGGTACGATATAGCAACGGATAAAGCGGATGCCGGATACCCCAGAGCTATTCAAGGCAGTTGGCCCGGCTTTCCGTCCAGTTTCACGACCGGTATAAATGCCGCAGTCGTATGGGACAATGGAAAGGCTTATTTTTTCAAGGGTAGCGAGTACATACGCTATGATATTGCTAATAACAAAACCGATGCAGGTTATCCCAAGCCCATCAAGGGAAACTGGCCGGGACTGTGGGAAAAAAACATTGATGCTTGATTATCGAGTTCGGTAGGGTATTTCGGTTTTGAATTAGGGCTACGGGACTGCGCTCGACACGTCCCGTAGCTCAACCTTCGGATTCTCTCAATTGTCGGCATACGCTCATGGACACTCCAACTTCAGCAGCTCAAACCTTTTCAAATATTGATTGTCCCGATGGGCCTTTCGAGACGGACATTAGCAAGATTTCGCAAGCATCGTCTGAGATTATCCCCCCGGTTGAAAGCCAGCAAGAGGCAAATTTTGTTGTGCCTATAGAGATTTCGCGAATTCTCGAAGGAGGTATTTCGTTTTTTCAGGGTGGCTTAATGAATGAAGGAATGACGACTTGGTATGCCTTTGATGTAGGGCGGCATCTGTTTATTGCAGTCCTTGGTAGCGCGGGCGATCATTTGAAGCATATTCCGACAGTCGAAAAGCTTAGCGGCAATCAGCTATTGCGGTACACCGATGCCGCCGGCTATAGGCGAGCAGAGTTTGTTACAGTTATTAAGGCTACGCCAATGCAAGTTAGGGCGTTTTCCTGTCTAGCTAATAAGCTCCTTGATAGTGAATCGGAAAAGATTTATCGCCCACCTCTGGCCGATGCGATGACAAAAAGCTTTTCATTGCTGAATGACGGTAAGCATTTAGATCTTGGCGAAGGTCGAAAGCGCTGGGAAATTGAGGGTGAGCTTGTACGTTTTATTAGTCAACCCTTGCAAGAACTGATTTTACAAGCATTATGAGCTCTTCCAAACGTTTATTTAAACCGTCTTGCTTGAACTTCTCCAGCCGTCTCTTGAGGCCTTTCCTGTCTACAGATAGCAATTAAAAGCCGCGCTTAATTGTTTTACATTCGACTTTAACGTTGGATAGGTAGCAACTGTATTTGCCATTGTTGTCTCCTTCACATTCGTCACACACAGGGGTGCCAGGGTCTTTGATTTCCGCGAGCGTCCAGCCATAGCCATCATATTGGCAAATCATTTGAGCGTATTTTCTAACCCTGTAAGGACTTTGAGCTTGCGCAATGGCTGTTTCTTTAGTTTCACAGCCCGGCGTAGATTTTAGATTTTCTTGTTTTTCTTTATAAAGCCATTCTTCTGCCATTGTGGTTCCAGAAAGAGAAGATAAAGCC
Organism: Methylobacter sp.; assembly: GCA_030679035.1. GTDB lineage: Bacteria > Pseudomonadota > Gammaproteobacteria > Methylococcales > Methylomonadaceae > Methylobacter_A. Next base: position 24,115 of record JAUXTH010000211.1, read on the forward strand.
AGCATAAAGGCAATTGTTTTAAAGTTCATTGGTGTTCTCCAAATTTTAAAAAGGCCGAAAAGGGGCGGGTTAAATTACTGCAAGCATTATGCGATTATTGGCGGATTGTAACGCGAATTTCCCGGCACCGCTACACGCTTGATTAAGCGAAAAAATTGTTGGAATGGCTTGATTTGTATCAGGATGGGTTGCGTGCCGATTGGTCGCTGACGCAGCAGGATGAAGCGTTGATTTTTGGAGTGAATTGATATTTTTACATGCTATAGGCGTTAAGTCTCCACGCGGGACGAGGTTTGCAATCCCGTCCCAAGCGTTTTGATGCTGCCTATCTTTGAATCTTGCTAGAGAAACCCGGCGGACGGGATAATAAACCCTCGTCCGGTCTTGATATAGTCTCTAATCTTGCCGCTGTTTTTCCAGCAAATAATCCAGCCAAAGATTGGACAGCTTTTCCTGCACGGTATTTTGCCGCAATCGGGCATTCAAATGCGGGAAATCAACTTTGTCCAAATCCTGATCCTGATTGTAACAGGAGTACACGAACACTTCCTTGCCGGTTTCGGCATCGACATGTTTGCATAAGCACTGGGCGCAAATGCCTTTCATCATGCACTGCATCGGCGAGTTGATCGAGCCGATCGCGTGATGCGCCTTGTTCAGATAAGGCTTCAACACATCGAAACGCGCGCTTTTCACCGCCGCCATCATCCGGTCGGAGCCGATCACGATCAGGTGATCGACATCGGCGAGCGAAATGGGCTGCTCGCCTAATTCGCCTTGGGCGTAAGCCAGCATACATTCCAAAATATTGCCGACAAAAGTCTTGTCCTGCGGACGGGTCGGGGTAATCGCGGTGACACCTTCGCCCTTATCGACCGACCAGATGATAATGTCGGCGGCGGCTTCGACATCCTCGACCTTGAAGCGGTCTTGCGCGTATTTGTAACCGGCAAAATAAATCACCTTATTGCCCGCCGCTCTTAACGCCTTGCCGATGGAGAACAATACCGCGTTGCCCAATCCGCCGCCGAGCAATAACACGGTCTCGCCGGTCGGTATGTCGGTCGGGGTACCGGTTACGCCCATGATCACCAGCGGATCGCCGACTTTCCAGGTTGCGCACAACCGCGAGGACGAACCCATTTCCAGTGCAATCAGCGAGATTGTGCCTTTTTCCTTGTCGACTTCCGCGCCGGTCAGCGCCAAACCTTCCGCGGCCAATACAGTACCTTCGACGACAGGCGCAAAAGCTTCGTAGTTTTGCACGCGGTAAAATTGTCCGGGATGGAATTTTTCCGCCGCCATCGGCGCTCTGACCACGACTTCGATGATCGTCGGTGTCAGGCGGTTGATGGCTACGATAGTGGCTTTAAACGATTCATCCAGCTGGGCAAACAAGGCTTTTAGCGCCGCATCGCGTTCCGGTTGTTGCGCTGGATTTAATCTGGCCAATTCCTGTTCGAATAGCTTGACCACATAAGGGTAGCCGTTTTTGGCGCTGGCCATGGCTTTAACCACGTTGCCTGCGTAAACGGGATGGTTGTCGCCGTAGAAGCTGATGAATTTGCCGTCTTTTTGGTAAGAGGTCAGTGGCGCGGGTTTGCCGAGCTTGGGCATGGCTTCATCGTGCATAGGCACCAATTCGACCGAGTCGTTGTTCCACTCAGGCTGGTAGCGTTGGAAGAACCATTTGTCCATCACAAACGTGTCGGGGTATTCGCTTTGATAAATGGTGTTCGGCGATGTGCCTGCCGCAACGTATAGACTGCGTAGCGGCACGGTGACATTTTGCCCGGAGTTGTTCCAGCGGCCTTCTTCCAATACCAGTTTTTCAAATTCGACCGCGTTTAAGTGTCCGTATTGGTCGGCTTCTGCGGCCAGTGGACTCATGCCTTCGGCCAGAGCGATGCCTTCTTCCAGCGCCTTGACGATTTCTTCGTGGTTTTGACGATACGCGGGCGCATCGAAAATGCCTTTGCGATAAAACAGCGTGACGCCGCCCCATGCTTCGACCAGCGGTTGGAAATCAGGTAGTTCACCCTCCGCTTCGGCGCGTTGGCGTTCGGCAACTATGGCTTTGCCGTGCGCCAAAAATTCATCGAGGATGATGGTTTCTTCCTGGTCGTAACGGCTGCGCACAGTTTGCTCGCCGTACATGTCAACCAGTGTTTGGTAGCGATGCAGGATTTTTTCGACCTGCACCGGATAATACGCCAGCAATTCGGTTGCGGTATCCATGGCGGTCAAGCCGCCACCGATAACACCGGCAGGCAAGCGTACCTGCAAATTCGCCAGTGAAGAAGCCTTGGCCGCACCGGTTAATTGCAGCGCCATCAGGAAGTCCGAGGCTTTGCGTATGCCGCGCATCAGGTTGTTTTTCATGTCGATAACGGTCGGCTTGCCGGCGCCGGAGGCGATACAAATATGGTCGAAGCCCATGCTCCAGGCATCTTCAATGGTAATGGTGCCGCCAAAACGTACGCCGCCGTAAGAACGGAACGCCGCACGCCGTTGCAGGGTCAGGTAAATGACTTTCAGGAAGTTCTTGTCCCAACGCACGGTGATGCCGTATTCGGCCACACCGCCGAAACCGGCCAGGATGCGCTTGTCCAGATCTTCGTACAGGTCTTGGAAGTTCTCAATCGGCGCAGGCAGGTTGTCGCTGTCGCCGGTCAATGCTACCGGCAACGGCTCCAGTTTCAAGCCGTCGATACCGGCGACGCCGAAGCCTTCATTTAACAAATAATGGCTCATCGTGTAACCGGCAGGGCCGAGACCCACGACCAGTGCGTTTTTGCCGTTGTAAGGCAGCATGTACGGGCGCTTGACGTTTAACGGATTCCAGCGGGTCAGCAAGCTGTAAATTTCAAAGCCGTAGGGCATGAACAATACATCGGTCAGCACATTGGTTTCAATTTGCGGAATATCGACCGGATCGGTTTTTTGGTAGATACAGCCTTTCATGCACTCGTTGCAGATACGATGGCCGGTACCGGGACACATCGGGTTGTCGATGATGATCATCGCCAGCGCGCCGATATTGTCGCCTTGGCGTTTGACCAAATGCATTTCCGATATTTTTTCATCCAGCGGGCAGCCGATAGTGGTCACGCCTAATGGATCGACTTTGAACGTTTCGGTTTTTTTGTTGCGCATGCCTTTAGAGCAGGAATCGGTATCGCGCTCGTGGCAGTAGATGCAGTGATTGACTTCGGACAGCACTTGGCGTTCGTTATAGCGCAGGTCGGTCAGTTTAAAACCATCCCGACGGCGGCGGTGTTCCTGCTCGCCCATCCACGCCTTGAATTCGCCGCGATCAACCAGTTCATGCTCGACCAGATGGTCGAAATCGCGTTTTTGCGGGAGCTTGAAGCTCGGCCAGTTCGCAACTACATCGTTATCCTGCTGCGCGACAAAGCTCCAACGCAGTACGACGTCCATCAGGGCGTTGATAAATTCGGCGGGGTCTTGCAGGCTGATGATGTCGTTAAATTCGCTTGCCGCTTCTGCGTGAGCAACGAGTTTGGCGCGCAAAGCTTCAGCGACCAAATCGGCATTCTCGTAATCGCTGTCTTTGCCTTTGGCAATCAGCTTGTAATGGCTGTACAGCAGTCCGATAGCCGCGCCGACCCTTGCTACGCGGTGTTCTGCGTCATCGTCCTGGTTGGCTTCGGGAAAGCCTGCGTCGATCAGCAGATCAAAACGGTTCAGGATTGCAGGGATAGCCCAATCGCCGGCATCCTGGCCTTTAAAAAAGAACGCCAGCTTATCGACCACTTCATTTTTATAGGTAAAAATGGTGTCGATTTCGTCCTTGATTTTTGCGCCCTGCGCCTGATGTTGTTCGGAAACATTGAAAATCTTGGCGACAAACTGGCCGACATAAGGCCCCATACGCACCAGCAGATCGGAAATAGCCTCCGGTGACAAACCTTCACCCTGGTTCTGGCGGTAAGCCTTAAATTCACTGTGCAGCGCTGAATCATGGCGTTCAACCGACGCATCAAACACATCCAGCAGCTCTTTCAGGCGCGCAGAGTCATATAAATCGGGGTAGTTAAAGCCGGGAATGCCTAGGGTAAGAGTTTGTTGTTCCATAGTTCTCGAGTTTTGATTTAGTTCGATTGATTATATAGGTAGCATAAAAACAGCTTTGTCTGTACTTACAAAGGTTACCGACAAATTCGTCTGGAGCGAATTTGAACAGCCAACGGCTGGCCCGTAGGGTGAAATACAGGGATGTATTTCATAATAGACAAAAATTAACCGCGTATTATAAGTAGATGTGACTATATTTGCCACCGCTAATCTTTGTTTCCCAGGGAAAATGCACTTTTACCGCGCTCTGCGCAAAGTCTGGGAACGATGTATTGTACAAAATGTCATAAGTTGATTGGCCGATTGATAAACCTATTTTTAATAGGAGTCAGGCATGAAAACAGTATATATACTGATAATTATCTTGGGTTTTGCGACCGACCAGCTTGTTTTTGCCAAGCATGATCAGCTTTCCATTCTACGGGGCATAGCCTTTCAAGCTATAATCTTGTAACTTCGTAACTACTTGCCGCAATAATGTCCAAAGCCAGCTTTGAACTCCGATAGCGCACTTTCTGGAGTCCAAAGCTGGCTTTGGATAATGAGCACTTACGCGACTTCAACTCTTACTGAACTTATGCACACAACACTTTGCCGAAACCGGATAAACCGTTTGGTCGCACCTAGTTCCCTCGGCAACTGCTCCCTGCGTTGCTCTACCTCCTGCATCCATGCAGTCGCACCGGTCGCAACACTTCTGACCGCCAGGGATGGAGGAAATGCCGACGACTGCCGGGAGCAGTCGCGGCCACCATCCATGGCAGTCGTATGAATAAACCGGCTGCTCCGCGCAAACCAGTCCGCGTCAAGCAGGAAACCAGCTCAAAACCCAAGCCCCGCAGGGCACCAAGAGCATCAAAAAAAAACCTGCCCATGCCCCCGACGCACAGCTTAAAGCACAGATTGCTGATGATCGGCTTTGAAGCGCTGGGCCTTGTAGTAACTGCGATCTCTGCGGTGATGATTTTGCTGGGTTATTCAGCGGGCTGGTTTTCCGGCACCCGTTTTTTCAGCAGTTTATTGCCGTTTGCTATCGGCGTATTGGCCTTGATAATTGCGGCGGCGGTGCTGTTGATAGGCTGGTGGAAACTGCGCCGTTGGTTGCAGGGCAGGGCGGCGATATTGTCCCCGGTTCTGGCGATCAGCTTTGCGCTGATTATGGGTTGGTTTGTGATGCAGAACCACTTCACCCAGGCGTTCGGACACTTTCGCATGCTGGTCGGCGGCAAGCAGGAGGCCAGCCGGGTTACGTTGGCTCATCAGGTTTATGCCGCTTACCGGCGCTATGATTCGGCACAATTGCTGAAGATGGTTAACCGCGCAGAAGCCTATAATCCGGCCATTTCAGAAGCGGCCAAGGTATTCGATATTGATGCCAATCTTCTGCAAGGCATCGCCGCGACAGAATCCTCCTTTTTGCCCAGAGACAGCCTGGACGGCGGGCATGGTCTGTTTCAAATCACCCAGGTGCCTAAAACGATCATGGCGCAGGCCGGTAAACAGTTGGCGGTGAGCAAGCCTTCGCTGCTCGATCCGCGACACAATGCTTTTATCGCCGCCGCCACCTTAAAATACTATCTGGCCGAGATGCGCGGTGACCTGTTCTTGGGCTTGCTGGCCTATAACATCGGCCCCGCCAACGGCGGTCTTCGCTTTATCATGCAACAGTACGGCGCGACCGATTTTGTCACCATACAGCCTTACTTGCAGCAGTTACCCCGCGATTATCCGATCCGCGTTTTATCTCACGCGCTCGCCTTTAGGCTCTGGCAAACAGAAGGAAAGCTACTGAGTTATGAAGAAGGCGATAACGCGATGCGCATCCAGCGCGTCGGCATACCTGGGCTGCAAGCGGAGCTTTAATGTGATGTGCGATGCGAGCTTACACCGGTGAGATCAATCGCCCTGTAGATGAACTATCGCAATTAAATTACTCAGGCCGTGAATTACGCTTCAACAAATCAAACAGTTCCTTTTTAAAACCGGTAGATCTGGCAGGATCAGATAACAACTGCATCATCTGCTCTTGATGCGCCTCGCTACTATCCATAATGGCATCGTCAACGGCTTTATTAAAATCGCCCAGCATCGCCTGCTCAGCAGAGTTATTGGCGATTTGCTTCATCACCAAGGCATTTTCACCGACCTTATCCCGGATGGTGTAAAAGTAATTTATCAGGTCTTTTTCAGTCAGATTATCGGTGATAAAAAGCTCATTCAACCGGTTGATGATTTGCGAAATAAGCTCTTCCTGTTTATCTTTGGGTTTGGCCGTACCCAAACCTTCTCCGGGTTCAAGTTTATAATCCGCCGAATCTTCTTTTAGTTTCAAGTCCTGCTGACGAATGATCGAAAGACGGTAATGGCTAAGTACCACGCCGCTTAAGTCTATTCCCTCTTCCTCCATAAATGTTTCACGCAACATCGGCCCTAAATTACGTGCATACAGGCTGAGTTTTTCCAATGCTTTATCGTCGTAATCGACTATCTGAGACATAAACTCATAAAAGCGCACAAATGTGCCTAAATCCTTTTTAAAGATTTCCAGCGCATCCTTCTCTTCCTTGCAGGCCTTGAAGCTGTTTTCCGCATTAGTCATCAGCACTACATCGGCAGTCTTCTTGGTACGCTCAAACATGTCCTTGGCTTGTTTATACGCATCAACGGCTGACTTATATCGTTTTTGCCAACGCTCGACCGCTGGTTTGCAAATATTAGCGATGGCCGCGTTACTTTTGCTTTTTACTAAAAACGCCTCGCAAAACTGTTCGACCTCTTGCCAGGTAAAAATATCGGCTGCGCGCAGCTTATCGAACAGATCAAAAATTAAATCCGGGTCGGATACATCCGCCAGTTCGGCGGTTTGGTAATAGGGTTGAAAGGAGTCAAGAATATCTTCCGGCTCATTGAAAAAATCCAGCACAAAAGTGCCCGTTTCAGCTTTTCCGGGATAGGTGCGATTTAGCCGCGACAAGGTTTGCACGCACTCCACGCCACCGAGCTTTTTATCCACATACATGGCGCAGAGCTTGGGCTGGTCAAAACCGGTCTGGAATTTGTTGGCAACGATCATCACTTGGTAATCGTCAGAATCAAAGGCTTTGCGTAGTTCGCGGCCTTTGAGGTTCGGGTTCATATTGCTTTCGGTAAACTTATCCCCGATCAATCCCTCGGAGTTAGGACCTTTATCAGTAAACTCTACCTCGCCCGAGAAAGCCACCATGGCATGAATGTTTTGGTAGCCTTGGGCCACTATGTATTTATCAAAGCCCAATTTGTAGCGCACGGCTTCTTTACGCGAACTGGTGACTACCATAGCCTTGGCTTGGCCGCCTAACAGTCCCATCACGTTGTCTTTAAAATGCTCAACAATCACCTGTACTTTTTGCGAGATATTGTAATCATGCAGACGTACCCATTGATTGAGTTTTACCTTGGCTCTTTTGCTTTCAACTTCCTGATCAGCGCCCTGAATTTTTAACGCCAGGTTATAGGCCACTTTGTAATTGGTGTAGTTTTTTAATACATCAAGAATAAAGCCTTCTTCAATAGCCTGGCGCATGCTGTACACATGATAGGCTTCGGGTAGATTGGTTTTAGACGGCGCTTCGTCAGGCTTGGGCAAGCGGCCAAACAGTTCCAGCGTTTTAGTTTTTGGCGTTGCGGTAAAAGCCAAATAACTGACATTAGCGGAAGCACGACGTGAGGCGACGGCGGCATCCAGAATATCTTCGGAGGTCACCTCATCGTCATCACTGCCTTGACCGTCAGTCATCAACACTTCTTTTAACTGGCGTGCGGTAGAGCCGGTTTGCGATGAATGCGCCTCGTCGGCAATAATCGCATAGCGCCGCTCTTTTAAGGCGGCGCTATTTTCAATGGCTTTTAATACATGAGGGAAAGTCTGGATGGTGACGATAATAATCGGCTGCGAGTGCGCCAAAGCGACGGCCAGTTTTTCTGATTTTGAGCCGTCACCTTCTTTGTTATTAATACGCCCCACCACACCATCGACGTGCTCAAACTGATAAATGGTATCTTGCAACTGGTCATCCAATATCGTCCGGTCGGTCACGATAATCACCGAATCGAACTGCTTGTTGCCGTTTTGATTGTAGAGCGACGACAACTGATGCGCCACCCAGGCTATCGAATTGGACTTGCCGGAACCGGCACTGTGTTGTATCAGATATTTATGGCCGGGGCCTTCACTACGTGCAGCCTCTACCAGCTTATTGACCACATCCCATTGGTGATAACGCGGAAAGATCAGCGCTTCTTTTTTGTACTTGCGTCCCTCCCAGTCTTCTTTTTCTTCGATCTGCAAATGCACAAAGCGGGCAAGAATATTTAACAGATTGGCGGGCAGCAACACCTCGTTCCATAAATAATCGGTGGCGTATTGGTTAATATCCTCCGGCACATCGTTACCCGCCGCGCCTTCCTTGGTGCCTTTGTTGAACGGCAAAAACAACGTGTGATCGCCTTCCAGCCGGGTCGCCATATACACTTCATATTGGCTGACCGCAAAATGCACCAACGCACCGCGTTTAAAAGTCAGTAAAGGTTCCGGCTTTTTGGTGGCAGGGTCTATCGGGTGGCGGGTGGTTTTGTATTGTTTGATCGCGTTGTGTACTGCCTGCTTGAATTCCGACTTCAACTCCAAGGTCGCCACAGGCAAGCCGTTCACAAACAACACCAAGTCGATGCGCCATGCTTTGGCTTTTGCGCCTGTTTCAGCCAAGTGTTCTGCACTTGCCCAGGGGCTATACACTAGTTCCGGCACAACCCGGCAACGGTTCTTTTGATAACGCGCCAACGTCTCCGGGTTTAAATCATGTTCGGGTTTAAACTGGCACAAACTAAACCGCGTACCACGGTCACGTAGTTCATGGCGCAACACGCCCAAGGTGCCGAAAGTGCGCAGCTCTTTGTTGGGGGCATTCGGATCGGCTTTGTTGAGCTGGGTGGCGACGCGCTTCAAAAACGTTTCTTCCGGGTTGTTGGGGTAAAGTGCGCAGAATTTTTGCCAGTGTTCATCCTGAGTCTCCTGCACAAAACCCAACAAGTCTTCTGGATACAAGGCCAGTTCTCGGTTGTAGTTTTCAGGCTTGCCCAATAACCAGCCATTCGCGACCAAATGATTAATCATGTCGTTTTGAAATGCACTTTCCTTTGATTTGTTATCCATGCCAACCATTTAATTTTATGTAGGGTGGAAAAAATTTAACGTATCCTTTAAAACAGCCATGCTTTATTTCGATTCTATTTGCGGAGCATCTTCGCCTCTATAAACCAACTTATTATCTTCCCAGACTACCGCATATTGACCGAGTTTTCGCTTCTTTTCCAAGGCATTCGCGACGGCTTCTTTTAATGAACTGAGAATAATTTGGCTTTTTTCAGATGGTTGCTTTTCAATGGTATTCATAATCCAGACTCTTTTAAAAAATGTTGATAAATATCATCGTGTATAACATTCCGTTGCGTACCTTGCTGCTCAAAAACTAAAGTGGGTTCATCATGCGTATTCATAAAACATGAACAATTGTTTACTGCAAAACTAAAATCAGTGAGTAAATTATGAAGGCTACGTGAGAACCGCCGCTCAATATCTTTTGATGAAATATTATGACCCCCATGCCTGACTCGTTCAGACACACGCGCTTTTGACATTTCAACTGAAGGCAATGCCAGATAAATCAATTCTACCTGCCACCCTGCATCGCGCAAACGTTTAATCAGCCTTAAATAGGTCCGCCCAGCCAAGGTGGTTTCAAAAGCGAAATCACGACCCTTTAGAATGCAGCTTTCAATCTCATGTAAGAAGATTCGACTTGCAGGCATCAATTCGCGCTCAGGTGCCAATGGCGATATACCCGCCGCAATTAAATCGGCATTTATATAGTGGGAGCAATTAACCACTTTAGGTAAATATTCCAAGGCAAAGGTGGTTTTTCCTGCGCCATTTGGCCCCGCTATTATCCAGCATGTAGGCATTTGATTAAGTGATCCTTGTTAATGAGTCAAAAATAAATGGATTAAAAAAGTGTCGTGCCTATATTATCTTGTAATAGCTTCAAATAAATTGCGCAGACAATGTCTGCACAATCTGAAAATCAGGAAAAACTTCGCTAAATCTTACCATTTGCGCCAGGTTGCGCTTCGACCAGCCTTTGCCATAATCCAGCATCAACTGCTGCGCCAGGCTGGCCATGACTTGCTTGCCATATTCTGCCCTCTCGCCGCCCAAGACCTCATCGGCAATGCGTTTGCCCACCTGCCAATACAGCAAGGTTAACTCGACATTGACCGCCACCGCAGCCCGCTGTTTAGCGGATTGGATCAACTGTTTAACTTCAGTGAATAACGTGCTATCGACAAGTGGCGCCTGACTCATGCCGCTTCTTCCTTGTTGGGTTCTTTATCGTTGTGAAAAGGCTCTGGGAATTGCCAGTTTCTGACGTCGATTTTTCCGGTAACGGCAGCGGAGATTAAGGCTGTGCGGCGTTCTTTTAACAGCAACTCTGATTCATGTGCTCTCTGCTCTAGAGTTGTCAGTTTTTCTTGTTGTATATTTAGATAATTACAAATTTCGACTTGTTCGTTAATAGGAGGTAAGGAAACTTGGAAACTCAACATATCCTCAATACTTAAGCTAGATTGATTCGCTGTTCCATGAGCATGTAAATCCAAATAATCCCTGTATTCTCTCATTTGTAGAACAAAAAATAGGTATTCTCTTATAACGTTTTTCTCATCAGGGTCATAAACAACAGTATTCTGATTTAATAGAGTGCCAGCCAATTCTTGAGGAACCATCCCTATTTGACCAACAGCGCTATTTATCACATCGGGATTACTACCAACTGTGCTTAAAATTATATCTCCTGATGCCAAAATTGCTTTTGGATAAGTTTCCACAAATTTTTCTGGCAGGAACACATCAGAAGTTCTAATACTTAATTGCTTAATATCACTTGCTTTTACTACGTGAATCCCATTATCGCAAAAATCATCTGATTTAAATGCAACCCCTTTCCTTGTTCTTACAAGCAGTTTTAGCGGCAAGCCACACCAATGCTCCGGCACTTCACCCAACCACTCAACATCTGAGTCGCGCATGGGGACGTTGGGATTTAAACCTTTGGTCACGGCATGGCTAATAACTGCCTGACGTTTTTCTTTTAGCAGCTTGATGAGCTGTTGTTGTTTTTCGATCAGGATGTCGATTTTGGAGGTTTCGTGGTCGAGGAAGTTGGCGATTTTCTTTCTTTCAGCTTCTGGTGGCAATGGAACCTCAAAGCTATTTAGATTCCCTGTCGTTAGTTGATTAATAGTTGCAGTAAGGAAAGAGCCGGATTGGTATTCAAACAAAGCTGAGTTAAAAACTTTGGATAAATAATTATTGTATGGGCTTCTGAAAATTGACATGAACGCACCAAAAGTCATACCCACTGCACATTCATCAATCTGTGCGTTTTTTCCAATTAATGCACGGCTACCATTTCTAGCGCAAATTAGTATATCGCCCTTTTGAGCTACCAATTTTTGAGGAATTTTCTTATTAACATATACATTATCATCAAATGCTAACTGTTTATTTTGAACATTTGACGATCTAAGAACCAAAATCCCTTCATCTTCTTCAACCACTTCATCCGGCGAATAGGTTAAGCCAATTAACGCTTCACCAAGATACTTTAACCGTTTAACCTCCCAATGACTTGGTATTTGATTCAGCCATCCTAAGTGTGTTGGTTTATAGTCAGCATACGCCTGATATTTCCCCGACATTATGAATGCACCTCTTGCAGCAATTTCATAATCTCTGCACTCACCGCATCCAAATCTGCATCGATCTCGACTAAATCCCTCGGCGGTTGATACTGGTAAAAATGCCGGTTAAATGGGATTTCATAACTGACGATGCCGATTTCCTGATCCTTGTCGTCTCTTTTGCCGGCATCTATCCAGGCATCGGGAACATGGGGTAAAACCTCTTTGGCAAAATACGCTTCATTAATTTCGTTAACTGATCTGCTTGGATCAAGCGCCACATTTTCATTATCGCGCAGGTCGCCATCGGCTTTGTATTCCAGCACTTTGCCGTCCACTTCAAACAAGCCATACACTGGATTGGCCTTGCCTTTGTGGACTTTTTTAATGACTTTTTCCGCTTGTGGGTTTTTCCAGCTCACGGCGTCGGTGATCTGTTTTTTCTCTTTGGCGTCCAGGTTGATGCCGGTCGCTTTTATGACATCGTCATAGCCGTTCATGTCATCGTGCTGCGCGGTGCCGATGGCCTGTTGCAGTTGTTTGGCTTTGAGCAGGATTTGTTTTTGGTCGTGCCAGGTTTTTCGATCCAGCAGGTCTTTGATCTGCTTTTCTTTTAACTCGCTGTAGTGAGTTTTAATCCGGTTGCGTATGCCCTCTTCGTGTTCTGTTAAAGCTCCGTAAAGTTCGCAATCGACTGCATCAGTCCAGTGTTCGCCGTATTCGGCATAAGCCCATTTCATGACTTCGGTTAACGGTTTGGGGGCAAAGCGTAATTCGGCAATGCGCTCATCGCTGAACTGGTAGGATTCGCGCAAGGGGCGCTCTATGGTGATGCGGCGGTAGCCGAATTCGTAGCTGTTGAAGATTTTGCTGGCAAAGGTTTTGGGCGCTTCGGTTTTCGGGTTTTCCGACTGGCGGCCGCGATTGCTTTTTTGTTCGGCGGGCTTGTCCAGCTCCCGGGCATCGACCACTTCGAAGTTGCCGAAACAGCGGGTAATGGTGGCAATATCGCTGCCATCCATCACGTTACGTTTGGAACCTAAAGATTTACGCATTTTACCGCACAGATTTACGCCGTTAATCAGCTGGACCTTGCCTTTGCGTTCTAGGGCCTTTTTATTGGAAAGAACCCACACATAGGTGGAAATGCCGGTGTTGTAAAACATGTCGGTCGGCAAGGCGACAATGGCTTCCAGCAGGTCAGCCTCTAAAATGTAACGGCGAATCTCGGATTCGCCTGAACCTGCACCGCCGGTAAACAATGGCGAGCCGTTAAGAATAATGCCGATACGTGCGCCGCCTTCGGAGGCATCTCTTAACTTGCTTATCAGGTGCAACAGGAATAACAGCGAGCCGTCAGAGACCCGCGGCAAGCCGGGGCCAAAGCGGCCACTAAAGCCTTTTAGGGTATGTTCGTCTTTGATGTCCGATTCAATTTTTTTCCAATCGACGCCAAACGGCGGGTTGGATAGCATGTAATCGAATTTATCGGCATACAGTTGGTCGTTCGATAAGGTGTTGCCGAGTTTAATATTTTTGACTTCCTGCCCTTTGATCAGCATATCGGCTTTGCAGATGGCGTAACTTTCTGGATTCAGCTCTTGCCCGAAGCCGCGCATCACCGCTTGCGGGTTTAATTCATGCACGTATTCCATGCCCGAAGAAAGAAAACCGCCTGTACCGGCAGTCGGGTCGTAGATGGTGCGGATGATGCCCGGCTTGGTCAGGGCGTCATCATCTTCCATAAACACCAGCGAGGTGGTAAGGCGCACAATATCTCGCGGGGTAAAGTGTTCTCCGGCGGTTTCATTTGAGCCTTCAGCAAAGCGGCGGATCAGTTCTTCAAACACCAAACCCATATCGTGATTGGAAATGGCCTTGGGGCTTAAATCGGTTTGCCTGACCTTTTGCACGATTTTGTAGAGCAGATTGGCATCGTTGAGCTGGCCGATAAATTCAGAAAACTTGAAGTGCTCAAAAATCTCACGGGCATCTTTGGAAAAGCCCTGGATATAGGATTCCAGGTTGGCGGCAATGCCCGCTTCACCGAGTTTGGAGAGATCCATTTTGGAAATGTTGAAAAACGACAAGCCGCCGGTAGCTCTTAACAGCAGCTTTTCCTGGGCCTCTTCGGGCAGGTTCATTGCTTGTACTTTTTCAACCTGAGCCAGCACATTTTCTTTGCTGTCTTTCAATACGCCTTCGAGGCGGCGTAACAAGGTGAATGGCAGGATGATACGGCCGTACTGGCTTTGCTTGAAGTCCCCGCGCAGTAAATCGGCTAACGACCAGATGTATGCGGCCAAGTTGTTGGTGTTTTGTGTCATGATGGGGCGGATTATCTTGTTTATACCAATGGTAAATGACAGGTGTAGGGCAAAGCCCATTTTACCCACAATAATTTACTGCAAGTTGAATAAATTTCAGTGATAGTCAGGGGGATGCGGATAGCTTATTCGGCAAGATTCAATTCGAGCCGCCGCCAAAGGTGGGCAAGCAGGCATAAAAAAACCGATTGCCTTTAAAAAGCAATCGGTTTTTTGTATATATGGCGGAGAAGCAGGGATTCGAACCCTGGGAGGGGATCAACCCTCAACGGTTTTCAAGACCGCCGCTTTCGGCCGCTCAGCCACCTCTCCATACCCGGCGTATTATATATTGTGTTCGGTTTATTGCAATATTAATTGTTTGTTTAAAGCAGATTTGATGCCTTTGCTGATCGTCTCAACTCTTGCGGTAATTAATATCAACGATGGTATAGCGGGTCTCTTTAAGCTCGTTCTTGATGGCGACTTCGTCATCAAAGGTTTTTTTAAACAGCACTCTTGCCAACGGCGAATCGAGGCTGATGTAGTGTTTTTTGGGATCAAGCTCATCAGCACCAACGATGCGGTAGGTCAACTCCTCGCCCGCTTCATTTTCCAAGGTCACCCAGGCGCTAAAAAAAATCCTGTCCTGATCGTCGGGCGGCTGGGACACGATATTAAGATCGGGTAGCCGCTTTTGTAGGTAATGGATGCGTCGATCTATGCCGCGCAATTCTTTTTTGCGGTAGATGTACTCGGCATTTTCTGAGCGATCGCCTTCGGCTGCCGCTGCGGATAAGGCTAGCGTGACCTCTTTGCGCTTGCTCCACAGCTCTTTTAATTCAACTTCCAGCGCTTGATAGCCTTCCGGGGTGATGTAAGGGGATGACTTGGGTTGCGGCGGTCTCCAGCGCGACATGATTGATTTCCTGTAGGTAATTACGACGGCTTGAAATGTTTTTTCAGACAAAAGGGTGGTAATTCTTTATCATAGCCGCCTTTTAAATTACGAAAAAGGTTTAATCATGCAAGTAGCTGACAAGATGGCTGTCTCAATTCACTATACGTTGACGAATGACGACGGCGAAGTGCTGGATAGTTCGATAGGTGATGAGCCATTGGTTTATCTGCACGGCACGGGAAACATCATCCCCGGCCTGGAAGATGCGTTGTTTGGCAAAGCCGTCGGCGACAAGTTTAATGTGCGCATTGCCCCCAAAGACGCTTATGGCGAGAAAAATGATGGAATGATTCAGGTTATCCCGCGGGCCATGTTTGAAGGCATTGATGAGCTTGAAGTCGGCATGATGTTTCATGCCGATGTCAGTTCCGGCTCCGGCGAGGTTACCATCGTTAAGATCGACGGCGATGAAATTACTATAGATGGCAATCACTCGCTGGCAGGAGTGGCCTTAACGTTTGATGTGGAAGTTGTGGCGGTCAGACCGTCGACTGAAGAGGAAGCGGCGCACGGACATATCCATGGCGCGGGTTGCCATCATTAGTTTGCAGGCCGGAATAAGCCGGTTCGAGCGATAGCGGGAGCTGGCGTTTTCAGCAAACATCTACGGGCTGTCGGAGTTCAAAGCTTGCTTTGAACAGCCAAAGCAAGCTTTGGACTCCATCTGTCGGATTTTTCAGTTCGTTGTGAGGCTTATTCCGGCAAACACTTCTAACCCACAAAAGCCTTCAGTAATTCAGCGGTATTCGCCATGCCTTTATGGAGATGCCGCTCAATTTCTTCCATAGTTATTTCTCCTTCCGATTTTCCTGCTGCCCAGTTGGCGACTACGCTGATTGCGGCATAATCCATCTCAAGTTCTTTAGCCAAAGCGGCTTCCGGCATGCCGGTCATGCCGACCAGATCGCAGCCGTCCCTTTCCATGCGCTGGATTTCTGCGGCGGTTTCCAGGCGCGGACCTTGGGTGCAACCGTAGGTGCCCAACGGGCTGATTTTTATGTTGGCTTTGGCGGCGGCGCTGATTAAGCGGGAGCGCAGTTTTTGATTGTACGGATAGGTAAAGTCGATATGCTGCACCGCCTCGTCTTCAAAAAAAGTATGCAGTCGGCCATAGCTGTAATCGATAATCTGATCGGGGATGGCGATATGCGCAGGAGCCATTTCGGCGGTAATGCCGCCCACGGCGGCGACGGCGATGATCTGCTCGACGCCGAGCTGTTTGAGCCCCCAGATATTAGCCCGGTAATTGATTTTGTGCGGGGCAATAGTGTGCGGATTGCCGTGGCGCGCCAAAAAAATAATCCGGCTGCCGTTCAGCTCGCCGGTTACAAATTCGGCGGAAGGCGAACCGTAAGGTGTGGTTAATTCTTCGCGCTTGATTAGGTTTAAGTCGCTAAGTTGGGTCAGGCCGGTGCCGCCGATGATGGCAAGTGTGGTCATGGTGTTTATTCCTTGCAGGCAAAAATGCCTGGTGCGTTGCGTAAATAGCCCTTGTAGTCCATGCCGTAGCCGAACAAATAGCGGTTTTCGACGGTCAATCCGACAAAATCGGCAGTTAACGGTTTTTGATGGTCGAGTATTTTATCCACCAACACGGCGCTGTAGACGGCTGTCGCGCCTTGCTCCCGGCAATAGGCACAGATGGCAGACAAGGTAATGCCTTCATCGAGGATGTCGTCAACGATCAATACCGTTCGGTCTTTAAGCGGTGTTTCCGGTTTAACCAGCCAGTCGATGTTGCCGCCTGTGGTCTGATTTTGATAACGGCTGGCGTTGATAGAGTCTATAGTCAACGGGATGGTTAACCGGGTCAGCAGTTTGCCGAAGGTCGGGATGCCGCCATTCAATACGCAGAGTAACAGCGGGTTGCGCTCGGCAAGTGCGATGTTGATTTCCTGGGCCATTTTGTCGATGGCGGCTTCAACTTCCTGTTCGCTGTGCAGCAAATCGGCGGTTGCCTGGACGTGTTTGATTTCTTCAAGCATGGTTATAGGTCTGGTTGATGAGGGTTGATAGTTTGTGCCACTTTTCGGTTTGCATCAGCTGCTCCCGGTTTAGCTGCGGTCTGCCTTGCATCCGGTTAAGGCGCTGTTCTCTGATCGGGTCTTGAGTGATAGGCAAGACCTCAAGCACCTGTTCGGCGGCTGTGGGATTGTTGCAAACCAGAATCATATCGCATCCGGCAAGCTGTGCCAGTCTGGCGCGTTCCGGGAAGCCGCCAACCGATGCCGCGCCTTCCATGCTCAAATCGTCGCTGAACACCGTACCGTTAAAGTTCAATTCCTTGCGTAAAATCTGTTGTATCCAGAACGGCGAGAAACCGGCCGGATTCGGGTCGACTTTTGGATAGACCACATGCGCAGGCATGATGCCTTCCAGGCCTTCTTCGATCAGTTGTTTAAACGGCAGCAGGTCCTTTGCCCTGATCTCGTCCAGATCCCGATCATCCACCGGCAAGGTCAGGTGAGAATCGAGCGCCACTGCGCCGTGTCCGGGGAAATGCTTGCCGGTTGCGGCCATGCCCGCTTCATTCATGCCTTTCCTGAATGAGCTTGACAGACGCGTTGCTAGTGTTGGATCGGTTGAAAACGAGCGGTTGCCGATGATTTCGCTGACGCCGCAATCAATATCCAAGACCGGCGCAAAGCTGAAATCAACGCCGACGGCCAGCAGTTCGGCGGCCATCAGCCAGCCTGCCGGTTCAGCCAGCTCTGGAGTTTGTGCATAGCTGGCCGCAGGCGGCAGGCGGGTGAAGCCTTGTTGAAAGCGTTGCACTCTGCCGCCTTCCTGATCGACGGCAATCAGGATATTGCCGTTACGCGCCGCACGGATGCTGTTAATCAGCTCGGTAACTTGTTCTGGATTTTGATAGTTGCGCGAAAAAAGAATCACCGCCCCGGTGTTGGGATGGTTTAGTTTTTCTTTTTCGTCTTGGGCCAGGGTTAAGCCCGCAACATCCAGCATTATCGGGCCGATCGGGAGTTTACTTGTCATTACCTTGTTATTATCTGGTGTCGTTTTAAAATTAATGGGCTTGGCCTATACTAGACTGCTATTTTCTAGTTACACGGAGTCTGTTATGCGTTTATGGGTTGTGATATTAAGTCTACTGTTCATGTCTGTTGCTGCTGCGAATGAGGGAGCAAAAGAATCGGAAGCAGAGGCCGGTGTAAAATATATGGAAATGACTCCTAAGTTTACCGTTAATTTGGCGGAACCGAAAAAATTTTTGCTGATAAACGTGCAATTATTGGTTGAAGGTGCAGGAGCTATTGCTGCGGTAAAAAAACACATGCCTGCGTTAAGGCATGAATTAATCATGCTATACAGTGGCAGGCCGTCCGCGGAATTACAAACCATGGAACAGCGCGAGGCATTGAGGCAAGAAACGACTAAGGTTATTCGTGAGACGCTGGAAAAAATGGAAGGCGCTAAAGGACATGGCGAATCGGCTGAGGAAGGTCATGCTGATGAGCATAAAGAAGAAGGCAAGGTTGAACATACCGAAGGCTTCAAAGAGGCATATTTTACTGAGTTTTTGGTGGATTGATTTTTAAGGAACAAGGCGAAAGGGTTAGCGTTAGCTTTACATTCCTAACCGACCTTTAATGCGAGCTAAGTTTTCTGCAATTTGCTGTTCGGTGTAAGGTACCGCGTCGAACTTTCCCCAGATTGGCGTAGGCCAGGCTTTATCGGTTTGGTAGCGGACGATATGGTGGATATGCAGTTGCGGAACCATATTGCCTATCGCCGCAATATTCATTTTGTCCGCTTTAAAGAGTACCGCCAGGTTTTCGGCAAGATAGCTCGATTCCTCGGTCAGCAATTGGCGATCCGCCTTGCTTAGTTGGTAAATTTCCCGCAAGCCCGTCCGTTCCGGCACCAGTATGAACCAGGGATACTGGCTGTCATTCATCATTAATAATCGGCATAACTCAAAACGGCCAATGGCTATGCAATCTTGCTCCAGGCGGGGGTGTAGCTGAAATGTCATGACGCTCTATCCTAAAAACTAAAAGCAATGCTTGAAAATGGCTGGATAATCAGTTTAACTTAATATCCTGGCTGAGAATATAACAATAACAGGAGGATAGCTTTATGTCTGCCCAAGCCATTTCAGATCGAGCCATTTCGGCTCAAGATAGTTCAAATGATAAGCCGCTGGCCGTTTCGTTCCGGTTGTTGTTGGGGCTTTATGCAATCATCCCTTTGTGTTTGTTGCTACAGTTGTTTGACGGTTGGTTTTGGCAGGGGGCCTTACAGCAGAACTTGCCGAGCAGCCCCAAGCAGTTTTTATTGTTCCAGATTCTTTTTGGCACGCCGCATATCGTCGCAAGCTCTATCCTACTGGCGAGCAATACCGAATACCTGAAATTTTACAAGCTGAAAATCATTGTGATGACGGTTGCGATTATCACGATTTTCGGCGTGGGCAGCTTGTTTATTCCCTATAAGGCGCTTTATGTGACGGTTGCTGCCTGGACCGTATACCACGTACTCAAACAGCAGCTGGGCGTGGGCCGTGCCCTGTATCGTCTGCCCGATTGGATTTTTTATCTGTTATTGTGGCTGAGCGTGACAGCGGGCATTTTTGTTTATATCGGCATATTCCTGAAAAACAGCCTGGATGTGCAGCAGCTGGAGTGGATAAAGCTTATTGCAGGCGGTTTATGTGCAGGACTGATTTGCAGCGCGCTGTTATGCCAACGTTATGCGACCACGCAACTGGGCAAGTGGTTTTTGTGGAGCAATGTTTTATTGGTGCTAAGCAGTTTCTATCTGTTTGTTCAGCAGTATTATTTCCTCGCGATCTTGGTTCCAAGGCTGGTGCATGACGCGACGGCCTATATTTTCTACGTGGTGCATGATTACAACAAGCACCATCGGCAACCGCAGAATTCGATGTATCGCTATGCGGCGCGTTGTCATTTGCCGGTTTTTGTTGTGTTGCCCCTGTGTTCGTTTTTGCTGGCGTATGTGTTGCAGTCTTACGGGGACAGTACGCTCAATGTGGTTACCGAGTTCTTTTTCGGCATAGAGATTCGTAAAGCGATTACCGTGGGTTTGCTAGGCTATCTGGCGCTGATGCATTATTACACCGAGGCCTTCACCTGGAAGCAGGGCTCGCCTTACCGGCGGTTTATTGCGTTTTCGAAGTAGCGATTGAATGGCCGCAGATCGCGCGGATTTGTGCGGATTTTATCAGCGAATATCTGTTAAATCGTATCTGCTTTAAAAGACCGGAAAAACCTAAACGGAGCCGCGACTTCAGTCGCGCATGAGAGTTCATGCATAGACGGGGATGATAACAGCCATCGCCGCGACTGAAGTCGCACCTCCGATCGCCCTGAAATTTAAACAGATATGTTAAATCCGTTTGCCCAACTCCCTGACCGCATCCTCGGTATGGAAAAATACTTTGCCGGGTTTTAGTTGCTTGAGAAAATCGGTTTTTTCCAGCTTATCCAGTACCGGGCCTTTCGCTTCCGAGATATGCAGGGTCATTTTCGCGACTTGCAGGCTATGGTTCAGGTTTTCCAGCACTTCCAGCGCCGTGGTGTCGATGTCGCTGATCGAGGTGAAAATAAGCACGATATGCTTGATGTCCGGTTGCCGCCTTAACTCGGATTCGATGAACGCCTCGATATAATTGATGTTGGCAAAAGTGATGCTTTCATCGACGCGCAGCAGCAGCAGGTTAGGCCATGTTTCGACGCTGTGGCGCTTGATATTGCGGTAATGTTCGGTGCCCGGTATGCGTCCTACCACGGCAATATGCGGCTGGCTGGTTTTACGCAAGTGGCTGATCAGGGTCAGGATAATGCCCAGGGTGATGCCTTCCTCAATGCCGTAGATTAAAACGCCCAACAAGGTGGCGATTTCGGCGATGCCGTCACCGCGATCGTAACGCCAGGTGATCGGGATGTTATTCAGTTTCACCAACGGAACGATGGCGACCAGGATGATCGCAGCCAGCGCCGCTTTGGGGATGTTTTCAAACCAGGGGCTAAAAAAGATGACCGCCAGCGCAAGAAGCCCGGCGGCAATCAGCATGGCCATTTGGGTGCGCGCTCCGGCAGCAAAATTCACCATGGTGCGGCTAAATCCCCCAGCGACCGGCATACCGCCGGAAACGGCGGCAGCCAGATTTGCCGCGCCCAACGCTATCAACTCCTGATTTGGGACGATCTTTTCACTTCTGAGATTGGCGGTGACCTTGGCAATGGCGACGCTTTCCACGTAGGCAATCAATGCGATAAAACCGGAGTAGGGCAGTAGCAATTGCCATTTTTCAATAACGATGAAAGCCATGTTTAGTTCCGGGAAGCCGGATGGAACCTGGCCGACGACGGCCACATGTTGCTGGCCAGTTAAGTCAAAATGACTGACTGCCAGCGTTGCCAGCATGATGGTCAATAAGGGGCCGCATTTGCTGATGGCAGTGATTAGGGATGGTTGCAAGCCCATTTTTTTAAGCATATGAATTAACGGCCCGCTAAAAAACACCAGCAAGCCCAGCGCGGCGAGGCCGATCATTAATGTGCTTACATTAAATGTCTGGAAAACGGTATTGTAGCAACTCATATCAAAGCCGCATGACGGCGTTTTTATGCCGAACAGCTGCGGTAACTGGCTGCCGATAATCAATAATGCTGCGCCGCTGGTAAAGCCGGTGAGCACCGGATGGCTGATGAAATTCACCAGCCCGCCCATGCGCAACAGCGCCATCAGCAGCATGATGATTCCGCTTTCTGCGGACAGAATCAGCGCGCTTTGCACAGGATTGCCCAGAACGCTGATTTCCGGTGCGGTCAAGGCGCTGGCAATCATGATCGCGGCAATCGAAACCGGTCCGACCGACAGGGTGCGGCTGGTACCGAAAAACGCATATAGCACCGGCGGCAGGATGCTGGCATAAAGCCCCAGTTGAGGCGGCAGGCCGGCCAGGATCGCGTAAGCAATGCCTTGCGGAACCAGCAAAATAGCGGTGATGATACCGGCGAACATATCGCCGTAAAATTCCTCGCGGGTATAGGATTTCAGCCAGCCTACGATCGGAAATAACTGTGATAATCGTGACTCGATATGATTTGAGTAAGTCATTTCAGTGCAGAGGGTGTTTTATTGAATAAGCAGGGGGTAAGGGAAGGTTCACACCCTGTACCACTATCTCTGCCTTGAGAACTCCGGTCGGTCGTCCTTACAAACGCGACGCTGGAGCGTCACTAACTGCATTCCCACGCCGGAGCGTGGGAACGATGCAAGGTGAGGACGCAGGGTGTGAAGTGGTTTTTTAGCCTTTTGCCTTGCGCCTTTCGCCTAAAAAAATCATTCTTCCTTCATAAACTTCTTGGCATAGCATTCCAAATGCGGAATATCGATGCGGTAGCCTTTGAGCATCAAATGCCAGTACAGCCACGGGAAGCCGGTGGTTTTTCCCCACCACCAGATAGCGCGGCTTTTTCTCGGATCCAGGAAAGGGAAAGAAGGCGTCACCTTGCCATCGTAGGAAAACTCGGCCAGCATCACTTTATCCAGCGAGGTGGTTAACGGGCAGGAGCCGTAACCGTCGTAGCCTTCTTTTAGGGCAGTGCTGTTTTGCAGGCTTAGAATATTGTCTACCACGACCGGAACCTGCTTGCGCACCGCTGCGGCGGTTTTGGCATTGGTTGTCGCGGCGGCGTCGCCCAGGCCGAAGATGTTGCCGTATTGATTGTGTTGCAGGGTTCTGGGATTGACATCAATCCAACCGGCTGCATTGGCCAGCGGGCTTTTTTTGATAAAGTCCGGTGCGCTTTGCGGCGGCGTGACGTGAATCATGTCGAAGATCTTAGTAATGCGCTGCTTGTTGCCGTCGCTGTCGGTAGCTTCGAAAGTGGCAGTTTTTGCCGGGCCGTCGATAGCAACCAAGTTATGGTTGAACGTGGTTTTAATGCCGTAATCGGCAACGACTTTGCTTAAGGCTTTGGCGAAAAACGGCACGCCGAACAGACCGGGGCCGGCATTCAAGAATTCAATATTGAACTTGTCCAGCGTGCCTCTTTTACGGAAGCGATCCGCCGCCAGATACATGATCTTTTGCGGCGCGCCAGCGCATTTGATCGGCATCGGCGGCTGGGTAAACAGCGCCGTGCCTTCCTTGATATTCTGGATGCATTCCCAGGTGTATTCCACGGTCTCAGCGGAATAATTGCTGCACACATTGTTTTTGTTCAGCGTTTCTTTCAGACCTTCGATCTTGTCCCAATCCAGTTGCAGACCGGGGCAGACCACCAGATAGTCGTAACTGACGGTATCGCCGGAACGCAGGCTGACGCTGTTGTCGTCCGGTTGAAAGGTTTCCGCGTAATCCTTGATCCAGGCGACGCTCGGGTGGATCAAGTCGGCCTCATTGCGGATGGTTTCTTTTAAGGTATACGCGCCGCCGCCGACAATGGTGAAGCCCGGCTGGTAATAGTGGACTTCGGACGGCTCAACGATAGCAATATCTATTTTGGCGTTCTGGCGGCGCATGTTGTTGGCGACGGAAACGCCTGCGGCTCCGCCCCCGATGATCAGCAAGGTATGGTGTTTGTTTGACATAAATTCCTCTTAATTCTGTAGTGAGTGGAAAATTTCGGTGCACGGCAAAAAAGTTTAAAGTAATGCGATTTTTTTGTCATGCACCCATTTTCTCTTTATCAACCGGTGTCTTAGGCCGCTTGGCTTTTTTTCCACGCTTCAAATCCACCGGCCATGGACAGCACATTAGTGTAACCCAATTGCTGTAGGGTCTGCGCCGCCAATGCCGAGCGGTTTCCCAAGCGACAGTAGATAAGCACCGCTTTCGATTTGTCGGCCAGTTCAGGTAGGCTGCCGATTTTGAATTCCAGCATACCGCGCGGCACCAGTAGTGCCCCATCAACGTGCCCGGCCGCATATTCGCTTTCTTCGCGGGTATCGATCAGCACGATATGGCCTTCCGCAAGCAGCTGCTTCGATTTGGCGACATCAATTTCAACAATATGTTGCTTTGCAGCGGCGACCATATCCTCGGTTCTGGTCGTGGCGCGAATCGGCAGTGTTTCATCTCTGTGCGCTACAGCATCCTGGCGCTCATTCTCATCCAGGCCGCAATAACGGTTGGCGGGCACTGCTTCGTCGATTAACCGGGGCTTGGGTAAATTCAGGTTGCTCATGATTTCGATAAACTGCTCGCGGGTCTTGCCTGCCAGGCGCGGATTGGTGGTGCGTTCCTGCATGATGCTGCTGACCCAGCGCTGTTGATAATCGTGACCTGGATAGACCAATGTTTCATCCTGCAGGGTAAACAAGCGCTGGGTGATGCAGTCATAAAGCGCACCGGCATCGCCGCCCTGGAAATCGGTGCGTCCGCAACCGCCGATCAATAACGAATCGCCGGTAAACAGGCGGTCGCGCCATAAAAAGGAAATGCTGCCGCGCGTATGTCCCGGCGTGGCAATTACCTTGATCTGCTCATCGCCTGCAAATTTGAAAATATCGCCGTCCTGAATCTGAATGTCGGCCGATTCCGCGCCGCACAGTCCGCTTACGCCGGTTTGCGCGCCCAAGCGTTGGCGCAGCAGGCCGCTGGCGGTGATATGGTCGGCATGGACATGGGTTTCCAGCGAATATTTCAGTTGCAGGCCGTGCGCTGACAGCAACTCAATATACTCATTAATATGGGTATTGACCGGATCGATCAGGATCGCGTCCTTGCTGACCGGATCGGCGATCAAATAGGTGTAAGTCCAGGTTTCCTGATCGAATAATTGTTTGAATAGCATGATGTCTCTCCGGTGAATTAAGGGATATGAGTTAGTTATTGCAACACCTGTGCCAAAAGGCTGAGACAAAGGGCGAAGGGCTAAAGACTAAGAGCTCGCGCACCTTTCGCCTTTTGCCTTGCGCCTTTCACCTGTTTCATATATTGTTTCAGTGAAACATTTTTCCGATTCAGTGAGACGCTTATGAAACAATTCCCCGAATCATTGTCAGACTGGCTGAGACATCAGTCGTTGCAGCCGTTGTTTTTAAAACTGCTGGCCCTTTGCGATGTTGCAGGCCTTTATATTGTTGACCGGGATCAACAGGTTGTTCACTGGAGCCGAGGCGCGGAGCAGTTAACGGGATTGAAGGCCGGGGACGCTACAGGCAAAACTTGTCTGCCAGAATACGCGATTACTGAGGGCGGCGAACATAAAAAACAACTCATAAAATCATCTCAGGCTAGTGGGCATAAAATTGAGCTGGAAAAACTCACCCAGGTTTTGTATGACCAGGATGGCGTTTTTGCCGGTGGCTTGGGGCTGCTGCGTCCTGCTTCGGAACAAGCGGCAAGCGCTGTTTTGCCGAAAGAAGCTCCTGCGTTGGATGGAAAGCAGAGTTTTCAGGGGCTGTTAAGCCGCTCACCGGCCATGCAGGCGGTTTTTCAGATTATCCGAAACGCCGCAGAAACGGAAGCTACGGTCTTAGTCAGGGGCGAGAGCGGTTCCGGTAAGGAACTGGTTGCCAAGGCCATTCATGACCTGAGTGTCCGCCGCAATGCGCCATTCCTGGCGATCAATTGCGCGGCCTTGTCCAGCAGCCTGTTGGACAGCGAATTGTTCGGCCATGTGCGCGGCGCGTTTACCGGAGCGGTCAAGGATCACAGCGGCTTGTTTCAGCGCGCGCATGGCGGAACCTTGTTTCTGGATGAAGTCGCTGAGCTGCCGCTGGAGTTGCAGGCCAAGCTGCTGCGGGTGATACAGGAAAGAAACTTTATCCCGGTCGGCGGCGACCGTTCGATAGATGTCGATGTGCGTATCGTCGCCGCAACCCATCGATCATTACGGGAGGAGGTCAAACTGGGACGTTTCCGCGAAGACCTGATGTATCGGCTCAGGGTTGTGCCTATCTTTATTCCGCCGTTGCGGGAGCGGCGGGAAGATATAGGTCTGCTGATTTGGCATTTTATCCAGCTGCATAATGCGGATAATTTCAGGAAAATCGAAAAAATCGATCCGCAGGCGATGCGTACTTTGCTGGATTACTCGTGGCCGGGCAATATCAGGGAGCTGCATAATGTCGTCGAATATGCGTTTGCGGTAGGCAGGGGGACGACGTTGCGCTGCTCAGAATTGCCCCCTGAGTTCAGGGAACAGCGAAATATTGAGCCGCAACCCATGCAAAACACGCCGCTGTCAGCGGACGAGGAATCCGCCGCAATCAGGCAGGCGCTGGAGCAAAGCAACGGCAGGGTCAACCAAGCCGCTCGTGTGCTGGGTATGAGCAGGGCTACGTTTTGGCGTAAGCGTAAGATTTACGGGGTTTAACTATTTTTTCGTTCCCACGCATTGCGTGGGAACGAGATACTTTTAAGCGCAAAGCCAGCTTTGCGACTCCGGTTAAGCATCACGTGATATTTGGAGTCGCGAAGCTGGCTTTGCGATTGATACTTACGAATAAGCCTGGAAAATTAGGTGAAAATAGTCTTCACATGCCCGTTAAACGCTGTAATATAAGTGTTTATTAGCAAGTCATTCCTAAAATGAGGTGTTGCATGTCTGCCGTACTTACACAAACTCACTACACCGCCGAAGAATATTTAACGCTGGAACGTAGCGCGTCATGTAAAAGCGAATTCCACGACGGTCAAATCTATGCGATGACCGGCGCAAGCCGGGAGCACAACCTGATAACGTTTAATATTGCACGAGAACTAGGCACACAGCTTAAAAAACGCCCCTGCGAAGCCTATGTTAACGATATGCGCGTCAAGGCAGCCGAAGCGCGTAGCTATCATTACCCGGACATCGTTGTCGTGTGCGGCACACCGCAATTTGAGGACGCGCATGTTGATACCTTGCTCAACCCTACATTGCTGATTGAAGTGCTGTCACCGTCTACCGAAGCTTACGACCGGGGCGGCAAGTTCGCCCATTACCGTAAAATCCCCACACTGCAAGAATACCTGTTGGTGGCGCAAGATCAGCCGAGTATCGAACGCTACTTGCGGCAAGGGGATGTTTGGATATTAACCGAAGCCGTGGGGCTTGAGGCTGCTGTTCCGCTGGAAAGCATAGGCTGCGTACTCAGCCTGCGCGAGGTTTATGACAAGGTTTTGGATGAGGATTGGGAAGCGGAATTGCCGCAACATTAGATTTATTCCTCGTTCTTAAGTATGGAGTTCTGTGTCTGCAAAGCTTGTATTTTTCAGTGCGTTGACCGCACTTGCGGCGTAGTGCGCCTTGACTGCGTTCCCACGTAGCGTGTGGGAACGAGACAATAACGGTTAAATAGCACGTAGCCCCCTATAGTTTTAGATCGAAGCGAGACCCAAATAACAGGTTCACTAATTTTTTATGGCTACCTGGATAATGTCGAGTTAGTATCTGCGTTAGGCAATATGGCCTTTTAATTTGGGAGAGAAAAATGCAAGCAATCAATCGCTCGACTAATCTCGGTGAGCTGGTCTATAAAAACGAAAAAACGCTATTTACGCTCCATTTCGCACTGGCGACTATTTTCTGGCTGGTGCTGATCGTCGGCACCCTGGGCATGGCGTTGCTTTATATGTTCGCCTTGTTCATCAGCTATTTGTTTGCACAGTCCGCGCTGATAGCCTGGATTAAGGGCAATGGCGTGAAAATTAGCCCCGATCAATTCCCTGATCTTCATGACCGTTACGCGCACTGCTGCGAAACGCTGGGCGTAATGCCTTACCCGGATGCCTACCTGATAAATGGCGGAGGCATACTGAATGCCTTCGCGACACGCTTTCTGGGACGACATTTTGTCGTCTTATATTCCAATGTAGTGGATGCGATGGAAGGCAGCCCGGAGGCGGTCAATTTTTACATCGGCCACGAACTCGGCCATATTCAAAGAAAGCATCTTCAATGGGGGCCGTATATTTGGCCTGCTAGCATTCTTCCGCTGCTTGGCGCGGCATACTCCCGAGCCCGTGAATACACCTGCGACCAGTTTGGCCGAGCCTGCTGCAATGGGTCGCAACCTGCGGTGCAGGGTTTGGTTGCTCTGGCGGCCGGGGAAAAACGCTGGGCCACGTTGAGCGTTCCGGTTTATTTGGAGCAAGCAGAAGACACTAGCGGTTTTTGGATGTCTTTCCATGAGCTGGTGGCGGATTATCCATGGTTAGTCAAGAGGGCTGCCCGTCTCGATAACCCCGATTATTCATCGCCAATGCGCAATCCATTAGCGTGGCTGTTTGCGCTGCTCATACCCCGCTTTGGTTTTGGCGGCGGAATGGGTGGGCTGGTGGCGATGGTGGCGATAATAGGTGTACTCTCCGCGATTGCAATTCCTGCGTATCAAGATTACAGTAAGCGCGCACATCAAGCACAGTCCCAGTCCGCACAAATGCCTAGTCCGTTAGATTTTAACAATTAGCATCCTATGATTCGGCCGGTTTACGAAGCTCGATAGAATAGTGAGGCGAAGCCCATCAATTGCCGAGCGATGGGCTTCCTGCGCCAGCTCACTCTAATAATAATTATAATTATCGACGGAACTCAGTATGAGCAAAGAAGAATTGCAGGCCATCAGGAAACGGGTGTTTGAGTTAACCGTTACCAGTACCTCCACCTCGGATTTGGATGCGCTGCTTGAGCATTTATTTGCGATATTAAGCGACTATCACGATTTGCCGTTGGAGTCGCGTGGCGCTGTGGTGCTGCTTAATCCTCGGGGGCGCTATTTTCAAGTCGCGCAATTCGGTATGGAGCCTGCCTGGGAATCCCAGCACAACTGGGATTCCGGAGTGTTTGCTTCCGCCGGGATCACACAAGGATGCTGGGTTGAAACGGTTCCGTTTTCCTCCTGCGAAACTGATGAACATAAGGTGCAGCAGCGATTATTTCTGTTGCCGCTTTGTATTGACGGGCAAGGCATCGGTTACATGGTGTTATTTGTGCCGCTCGATTATCAGCCGTCATCCCTGCATTTTGATTTCATGAATGATTTGGCCTATGCGCTTTCCGGCTTGGTTCACCGTGCGCTGACCAAGGAAACACTCCGCATTCGCGAGCTGGAGCTTGAGGAAGCTCGTGCGGATGCGATCCGCAACTTAGGCGTGGCGTCGGAATACCGTGACAACGAGACCGGTTGGCACATTATGCGCATGACCAATTTTGCTCAGGCGATTGCCAAGGCTATGGGGTTGCCGGCGGATCAACGCGAGTTACTTTATGTTGCGGCGCCCATGCATGATGTGGGAAAAATCGGCATTGCGGATGCCGTGTTGTTAAAGCCGGGCAAGTTGACTGACGATGAATTTGAAATTATGAAAACGCATACCAATATCGGGGTCTCCATCTTAACGGGTAATGACGCGTTGATTGCCGCCGCGCGGGATATTGCCGGTTCGCACCACGAGCGTTGGGATGGAACGGGATACCCGCAAGGCTTGGCGGGTGAGAAAATCCCTATTTTGGCGCGGATTTGTTCGGTGGCCGATGTATTCGATGCGTTGACATCGATTCGTCCGTACAAAAAAGCATGGGCTGTGGAAGAAGCGACCGCTTGGGTTATTTCTGAATCCGGGAAGTATTTTGATCCGGCCATCGTGGAGGCGTTTAAGACTGCCATGCCTGAAATTTTACGAGTGCGGGAGTTGTACCGGGATGACATCATCGACCCGAAACAAGTGTTGATACTGCCCCCGCTCGAAGCAAGAGAAAACGCCTGGGCGCCTTGGGATGAAAGTCTCAGCGTGGGCATTGATGTTATCGACGAGCACCATCGCTACCTGTTTGATTTGATCAACGATTTGTACGATGTGGTGATCAATAAGCTTGGAGCGCGCGAAGTGGCGCGCCTGATCAAGGCACTGGATGCTTATGCCAAAGTGCATTTTCGCGCGGAGGAGCAGATGATGACGCACTATGGATATGACGGTATCCATCGTCAGAAACATCAACATCACGCTTTTGAAGCGAAAATCAGCGAGTTTTACGAAGAGTTGCACGCCAATCCGCTGGTTGCCCAGTTTGATGTGTTGTCTTATTTGCGCGACTGGCTGGTCAAACATATCCTGGTTGAAGACATTCAACTGCGGTCGCTGGTCAGCGCTTGAAGGCATCTTAATAATTAAGGCAAGGGTGCGTCTTGCAGGCGGGTGATCCAGGCTTCTTTGGCATACGGGTCAACGTGGAAAGCAAGATTCCCCGATTTATGTAACAAGCCTTCTTCGCCTGAGGCATTAGGATTAAGCTGGCGCTTTTCAATAAAATCCGCCATACGGCGGACGTTATAAATCAACAGTCCCCGGTAATGCTTCTGACTGCGATAAATTTGATAACCGACATTGCTTTCTTTGAACAGAGGGTTGCGGTTTAGCCATTGTTCGATGTTATTTTCGTCATGATTGGCCAGTTTCTTTAAAACGGACTGTGAATGCCGTTTGATAATGGTTTTAAAATAGTCGCTTAAACTGTTCGATAATTGATTGCGTTGTAAGGCGCGAATATCCTCAGCGGTTAAATCAAAACTTTCTGCGACTAAATAATGCTTGTCGCGATCGCCGTCATTGGCAAATAACGATATTTTTTCTAAGGCCGTGTGTTGTAACGCGGTAAGAAAAGAATCGGGGGCGCGTATGTGTTTATCGACAGTGACGACCCACGGCAACGCGCGTCCCGTTTGTTCAAAGCGTTGCTTTACGCTGCTCACTACGGCGGAACGCGGCAATTCATCTTCACGCCCTTCGGGCTTTACCAAGAACGCATCCACAGCGGTAATTTGGGTTTGAAATCCCGCCGCTTTGAATTGTTCGACGATTGTGGTGTAACGCGGTTTGTACGGAATGCCGGTGCCGTCATAAAGAATATTAAAGTCGTGGGTTATGGCATGTTCGGCCACCAAACTACGCAGACGGGTCGCAAACGGTTCGACATACACATAATCATCGCTGTGATGGCTGGCGGCCGTCAGCACTTGGTATAAGTCGCTTATTTTGCGGAATTCATCCAATGAGGTAATCACAAAATTATCGCCGCATTGCGCGGCGGCAATTTCTTCCACCGCCGTTTTGCCGGAGCCCGCGCCGCCCATGGACATGAACAACTTGGGCTGGGGATCGGGCGTTTTGCCGGCAAAAATCGCTTGTTTCGCTTGTTCCAGTTTTTCGACGATGAAGCTTAAGCGGTCATAGGCAATCTCCACCGCGCGCGATAAGCGTTCATCGTTATCCGAGGCTAGAAGCATGGTGTCTTTTAAACCGTGTTGGGTTACTAGATCGAAAATACTGGCATCGTTGCCAACACAACGGCGCAATAATTCCATCAATTCGGTATGAGCGGGCGAGCGCAAGCCGGTCAACAAATTAATATCCAGGCAAAATAACGGCGCTGCGCCGTCGGCATCGATGCTGATGCCGTCGATGTCGCGTTTACCCGGCGCACGCAAGGCTTCGGTGTTCGGCAAGTAACCGATGATATTATCGGCCACGCTGCGGGGGTAATCGGCTAGATGCTTGCCGGCAAGGAACAGTTCTTTTTTGATGCTGGCGAAAGGCACCAAGCCGCCATTAACGGAAACCAGGCATTCAATGCCATCGGCGGTTTTATGCGATAAAAACGGGATACCGAAAATAAACTTTTTATTTTCCGGCCATTGGCCGTAACCGTTGGCGATGTTGTTTAGGCTTTGGGTGCGCGTCGGATCAAGCGCATGCTGAAAAGCCACGGTCACCGCTTCCAGCGAGCTTTGATTGTCATGAAGCGCGACGGCGTCAGTTGATTCCAGTCGCCTAAAATCAATGCCTTGCTCATAGACGCTTTTAAAAGCAGGCAAATTGCCCAGCGCGGTCATGAACAGATCCAAGGTCAGGCGGTTGCCGTAGGAAAACGGGCGAACCCCGCGCATTTGCTGATAAAACCGCGCCAAACGTTCGCCGATGTTTTCGGTATGCATGACAAAGCCATTGTTATCGAATATGGCGCTGGCGACATTATTTTCATCATTTAAAACCAGGCATTCGATGGCTTCACGGAAGGCTTTGCGTTTGGCGGCATCGGTCATTGCTCCCGGACGATGATTGACGGTCGCCTGTTCTTTCCAGTCGCTGAATATTTCTCGGTGAATGCGGGAAAACAATTCTGTCATGTAGGTCACGCGTTTGGCTTGATCATGAGAAACCGTTTCTTCGACTTCCTTGTGCAGTATCGCTAATAATTTCTTCCCTTGTGCGATTGCCAACACCGTGCGTAATTTTTTTAATTGCGCATAGCTGGACAGTTGGAGCAGCGTTTTGTCTCTCATGGTTGGACCTGTTACATAATTTATTCTGAATTCTAAAAACTAAAAAAGCCCTTTGCGGGCTTTTTTATGAAGGAATTATGTCGCTAATACGCGGTTGGAGCAAGGTGTGAACTCAACGTCTTATAAATGGGCAAGTTCATCTGATAAGTAATAGAGCTTATTGCTTGACGAAGTTGAAACTTCTATCCTAGAAATACCTGCATAGCACCATACGGTTTTTTAGGGTTATGAGCATACGAAAAATCATTTTTTGTGACATCTGCAATCCGCGGGGAATAAGGGCGGTAGAATTTCGCCGCACCCCCAGAGAAAATGGTGGTGCCGGTCAGCGCGTCAGTGATGGTCGCGCATGGATAGAGGGGGATATTGCCCATGCCGTTGAAAATGGCTGGCTTTGTACGCCGGAAGGCCAACATATCTGTCCTACATGTAAAAAACGCCACAGAGAGTTGGAAGGTACGAACCAAACACTTTGTGGCGCGGCTTAGCTTTATTTAACTGATGTTACGCACGGACGGTACTTCTCCCGTTTGCCGCGCCGAGCACCGGAGCTTTTGTCGAGAATAGCCCGCCAGGGGTGCGGCATGGATGCCGCACGTCAGCAGAGGGGCAGGAGCCCCTTCTGCTGACCCTCGACAAAAGCGAGGAGCGCAGGAAATAAGCGGCAACCGGGTCGCCT
>JAUXTH010000036.1 GCA_030679035.1 Methylobacter sp.
TCTTTTGGCGAAGCAAAAGAAAGTAACTCGCCCTCGGGTGCGAGAACCCGATTAAAAATAAACCGTCGCAACAGCGACACTTTAATAATAAAAATGTTAATGCAGTCTAAATTCGAATAACTGCGTAACATCAGTTATTAATGGTGAATAAGAATGAAAAAAATAACACTGATTTGTTCAAGTTTATTGTTGGCAACAAGCTCTGCCGTTTTTGCAGTTGAAAATCATGGAAAGGCCGCACTTGAACGTGCGAATGCGGCGGCTAAAGCAAGTGATGCAAAAGAAATTGTGAAGCAGGCAAGCGCGGCATTAGAACATAGCTTGGCATCAGCTATAGTGCTTAAAGGCGTTTCACAAAAACACATGCAATCTGCTTCCAACCATCTGGAAGAAGCTATTAATGCGGGTAATTTGGGTCAAGCAGATCAAGCTAAAACACATGTTAACGCAGCAATAACCGAAATCCAGGGAGCTAATTCATAAAGTAAATTTAATAGAGGTATATTGAATTTAACGGAAGCCGGTTTTATACCGGCTTCTTTGTATTTAACAGAATGCTATCTCGAGCGTGTTGTTTTTGCAGGGGCGGGTTGACTGAAATCGTCAGTGCGTAGATTGGGCTGACGCAAGGAAGCCCAACTGATCGGAGCTGCATGCTGTTTATGCCCGACATTTCAATCCGCCTACAGCTTTGTAATGGCCGACGCTAACCGTTAAAATTAGGCTTAATTGGCCTGGGCGAATGCCTTCTTATTCGTTTAGGTTTCTGTTTATTAAATTTAAAGAGCTCTTAATGAGAATATTCGCTGTTTTGTTGTTGCTTGTAATTTCAAGCGTCTCTAATGCTGGACCTGTTGATACAAATCCCACAGTTACCTCCTCAGACCTGATTCATAAGGAAACGGCTGATAAGGAAGCAAAATTAAAAGATACGGGGCGAATTGTTAAGGAACTAGCCTATTCATCAACACTCGATAAAAATCAAGTTAGTACGTGGTGCCAGAGACGTATACCTGAAATTATCGATTCTTTTTCATCAGGCCCCAACAAATTGATCAGCGTCGGCGAATGTACATGCAAAACAATCGGTACCGTATCGATGGAGCAACAGTTCGAGTGCGAATTCCCATACTCGTACAGTGATGGTTCGCAATTAACTGA
Organism: Methylobacter sp.; assembly: GCA_030679035.1. Classification (GTDB taxonomy): domain Bacteria; phylum Pseudomonadota; class Gammaproteobacteria; order Methylococcales; family Methylomonadaceae; genus Methylobacter_A. The sequence goes on from JAUXTH010000036.1 coordinate 1,162, forward strand.
AAACACCCAGAAACCGGCTCAACCACAAAAGACGCGAGAGAAAAATGCAGCCGCAGTTTCACAAGGTCTTGTGCTGAAAAGTGACAAGAAAACTGGGATTACTGGCGACGAGCAGAAAAAATTAGACGCCGAAAAAAAGACGCAACGTGCTGCTGAAAAAGCTCAAAAAGAAAAAGAAGAAGCTGAAGGCCAGGAAAGGCAAAAACTCGAAGAAAAGAGACAAGCCGACATCAATGACCCTCAGAAGAGGCATAGTTGTAGGCACATCGTAACCGCTACCGGAAATGCGTCCACAGAAGCTGATGCCAGGGCTCAAATACAGTTGGAGTCTTCCGGCAAAACGGGCGTAACTGGGGTCGGTGACTCTTATACGGTGGTCAGTAGTACCATCATCTGTAAAAAACAGACTACGAAACTTAACCCGGAATACAAGTGTATCGGCAAGCAAGTAAATAATGTCAGAAGCATCGGTGAATGTGGATCAAGCGCCGATTCGCAAGGGTCTTCCAAATCGGCGAAATAGCTTTATTTGTGGCTGGTTTCGCGTATCAAACCGCCCCGCCGATTACAGCCTGTCGGAGCGTGGTGGATTGCCTAGTGCGGTAGGCTGAATGTAATGAAACCCAGCGAGTTTGTGGCATCAAATCTGGGTTTCGCGATGCTCTACCCAGCCTACCGCGCTTCTATCCGATCCGAAAACTTCGCTCGGTTTTTTAAATTTTCCGGTCAAATTGCGGTCGGTAGCGAAAAAAGTTTTAACAACCGCATAATTTTTCGATTCTAAATCATCGTCTTGTCCAAAATCCCTTATACTTTCGCCGATTCCGCTAGCATTGGAATAGAACTCATCCTCTGGCTGAGTCGCAATGTTTCGGTCTGTAGCGCATCCAATCAGAAAAGCTATAGCAAATATATTTATAATTCTTGTTGTGTACATTTAACTATCCCCAAAATTAATAATAAAAACGAGATAAATTATTTCAGACTTTGAGCAATATTTTCGATATATATTTATGTTCTATATCTCTAATGATTTAACGAAGCTCGATAGCTTTTGATCAAAAACCAACACATGCCGAGAGCCAGCGACCGCCCGAGACGAGCAGTTTGCTCTTCGGATAGTCCCATCGGACGATGCGAACCCGGACTGACAAATCCGTAAACGCCAGCCAGTCCTCTTTCTTCTTCTAGAGTAATAAATCCTACATTTCTCAAAAATCCAAGCACAGAGCCCCATTTAGTCAAATCGTAAGGTGGAGAGCCGGACGATTGTCGAGTAGCGGCAATTGCCTTGGCCAGCGTTTCGAGGGCAACGCGGATGTCGTTCAGGCAGGCGTTGTAATTGGCTGGGGATGATCTAAAGGATTCGGAAGATGCATTTATTTTGTTCTCGATAGCACCGTCTTCATCAAGACCGGAGTTTTTCAGTTCTTCAAGGAGATCGTCGTCGAGAGGACGAGCATCGCTGATTGATGGATCTAACTGAATCAGCTTCTTGTTTTCGATTTCATATCCATCCAGTTGCAAACAACGATAAAGGTCATCGAAGCGTTCGTCGTAAATGCCTTTCCTAGGAGCACTCCCTCTAAAGCTGCTGCTAGTTCGAGCGATTTCTTCTACTAAAGACAATATGTTGCCGTCGCTTTCTGAAAGCAGACAATCCTTAAGTACAGTAATCGCGCTGACATATCTGTCTCCAAAGTCAGCGGTAATTCCGTGTTTCTCTATCAGCAATTCGATGGAATCGGTACTTTGAAGCCCGAGATATTGTACGAGCGAATAGCGCGTTCTTATGCCGATCATCCTATCTCCTCTCTCAATTTAACAAATAAAAAATTAACAACTAACCTAATCCCACTCTCGCAAAAAACAAGTTCCGTAGGGTGGTTTCGCGCCAGCAAACCGCCCCACTCGCGCAACGTCGATTATAATACCAATCCCAATAAGTTCTCATGCCATCCCTTCTCCAGCGGGAGAAGGCTAGGTTGAGGGGGTTAAAACAAAAACTTATTGGGATTGGTATAACCTGTCGCCGTGTGGTGGATTGCCTAACGGCGAATCCACTTACAGCTTTAATATATCAAAACCGATTGAGAGTATATCCCTACAAATCACAAAAAATGGTGGACAATAAAAAAACGCCAAGCCTTACAGCTCTACTGTTCTTAAGCAGTCTATCGGTTGCAAATGCATATTTTCCATATGTAAAGTGTAGTTATCGACTTCACCTGCAACCCGATTAAAAACAAAACTAATATCCGTGAATGCGGGCTACCGCTGTTGACGGCAAGATTGATGTTTAACAGAGGAATGCTGGTGCGCGAAGACACCCGCAAGACATACTCTGACCGGCGTTTTATCGGCTATAACACAATAGAGGGGCGATTAATGGTAGTGGTATTTTGTACGCCCTCCGATGACTGTATCCACATTATTTCTTTTAGAAAGGCGAATCGACGTGAGCAAACGAAATTTGAAAACCAAGCCCTCTGAAATCGACTGGGCAGCAGTGGATGCCGCGCCTTTGGCTGACGTGCCGGATGAGGACAGCCCGGAATTAACCTCTGCGGAATTCTCTGAACTGCGGCCATTGGCCGAGGTATTGCCAGCGCTGAACTTAAGCAAGCAGCGCGTCACCATTATGTTGGATGAAGCGGTAGTTCAGGCATACAAGGCTAAAGCAGGCGGGCGTGGATATCAGGCGCTTATTAATGACACATTGCGTCGGGCATTGGAGGCCGATAGTGTGAAAGAGGCGTTGCGAGAGGTGATACGGGAAGAGTTGCATCGGGCTTGATTACTTGCCAAATATCCTCCCAACCTTCTTTGTCGCGTTCCTTTAGTTACGGGAAGTTTTACTTAAGCTTTTCTGACGAAGTTCAATAATTTTGCTGACAATTTGCTTGAACAAGACGGGCGGTAAAAATCCATAGTCGTAAGTTCCATCTTTTCCTGAGATAGGCCGTAAATCATATCCCGGCCATAAAAATTCATTGAAGTCATCAAGAATAATCCATGACCGTTCTCCATCCAGCCCAAGATGCTTTTTTACCTTAGGCGGAATTTCAATGGCGACAGCCGGATTAATAGGGGGAGTGTGCGTGCGGTGATTGTTCGGCTATCGTTCTCATTTTTGACTACCAGAATAATGGCACAAGGTCTGTTTTTTAAGCCTTCGTTTTTTCCGGCTTTGTATTCATTCCGCCATAAATATGAATAGGAAATAACAAGCCCACATTCTGGTTCCGGCAGCGCCATATTGGGTTAATCCATCAAGGCATTCAGATGATCGTGTGCGGAATCCATCTGTGCGGTAGCAATTGCATTAATAGTTTGTTCCGGTAGTTCACTTATATGATAAGCGTGCCGTGACTGGGCTTTGAGTAGTAAATATTCATTAAAATCATGTTCGGAAACGAAATAGCCGCTGGTTCGCCCATGACTTGTAATCGCTATGGCTTCCCGTTGAACTTGCTCTTTGTATTGCCCGAAATTTTTGACAAATTTGGTTGCTGGAACTTCTTGCATGACGCACCTCAACTGCACAAAATACGTATATTACGGAAAATACGCAATATGTCAATTGATCCTGGAAAAGTCATTTTGTCCACGTTATGATTTTATAAGCTCAAAGATTTTGCTACGCTTTTCCAGGCAATAAAAAACCCGCTAAGCCTTTCGGCTTGCGGGTTCTATATCTTATCGGTTTAGTAATTGGTGGAGGCGGCGGGAATTGAACCCGCGTCCGCAAGTACTCCGCCACAAGGTCTACATGCTTATCCCGCTCTTTAATTTAGCTAGTGACTACCCGTCGGGCCAAGAAAATCACCAGCGATTCCGTAAGGTTTTAGCGCATCCATACCGGACAGACTTCAGCGCGATCTTATGTGAATGACCTCTGAGCGCCTCTCATACCTAAAAGGTACTAAAAACTCCACCCGCATAAGCACAGATGGTCAAAGGAATGGTGCTGTGTTTAAGCAGCTAAAGCCATTGAGTAGTTTTCGTCATTTGCGAATACTTTAGTTTCAGTAGATTTTACGAGGTGTACTGTCCTCGGCATGCACTCTAGGTTTCGCTACCCACGTCGAAGCCATGTCGCCCCCGTGATGTGTATATTATATGAATTGGCTAAAAATTGTACAATTATTTTTTGGGGAGAGTGTTTATGAGGGAGGGTGATAGTTGGCAGCCCTCGTTGTTACACCTAAGTGTCTGCGCGATAGCCTCTAGGTTCGTCATTCCGGCAAGGAATGCCGGAATGACGAGCACAGGGATGTGAAAGTAGATAATAAACATTCTGCGAGTACAGGCGTTGCCATCCATGGCTCCTGGATCCCGGCATTCCCTGCCGGGATGACGACGAAAGGGGCTGCGCTAATCAATCAGCATTCGTGACAAGGGGCTGTTGCTGTCTATTGATGGGTGTCGGTCAGCGACGCCGCAAAGCTCAATAATTCCGTCTAGCTGCTTGATCTGCTCGGCATGCTGATTGCCGATGTTTTCTATCACCAGCAACACTTCGCCATCGATCATGTTGATGGCGTTGATTAAGCCTTTGTTTAGCCCCCTTAAGGCGCTTTTTTCCAACGAGGGCTTTAATTTTTTCAGGATGAAAAACGGCGTCAGCCAAGTGATGGCGATTAACAGGCTGCTATGTATCGCAAAATCTACGCCCAAATAAGCTACCTCGGTCATGTTGCTGGTGTAATAGCCGATAAAAACCTGATAGCCAACCCAGCAAATGGCGGCAAGCGGCAGGATGATTTCGCATAGGCGCATGAACTTTAAAAAGCTGCGATGCAAGGCATTGCCGGGATTTGCCAAGGCCTGTCTGGCGGCCAGTTCGGTTTGTGCCTGGACGATTTTGGGGGCTTTTTCGCGTAGCGCGGACAGCTGTTTTTTAAGCGGACTCACCGGTATGCCCAGCTGGTCGGAATTGCTGACAAATTCATCCAGCGCGTCGTCGAAACGGGCTTCGGCCCAGTCATCCCATAAGTTTAACTTAGCGCCGGTTGCTGCATATTTGCCGGCTGAGGGGTTGCTTAATAAATCGGCCGCGTGGTCGGCATAGTGGCGCGCCAACTGCTGGATAGGCCATGTAAACCCCTGTTGCAGCACTTGAGCTGACCGCTGCCATTGGTCTTTCCACAGTTCCGGCAATTGCTGAAAAGCCGATGCGGAACCCAATAACCGGCCGGTATTTTGCAGGTTTTGCTTTAACTCGTCTTTTTTAATCTGTGAGCTTCTTTGCTCCAGTTGCGCAACGATATGCTCGGTCGCCAACGAGCTAATGGTCGATTCCAATGCCGTAAACTCGTCGGCTTGCAGGCCTTCGGCGCAGGCGGTCTTGAAGATGACCGGATCGGCAAACCCTGCTTTGCTAAGTTGCAGCTTGAAATCCTCATACTGTTCGGTCTGGCCTCTGTCCCACTGGTTCAGGACAAACAGCCACGCGTGTCTGCCGCCTTCCGCCAGCAGCAAACGCCAGGCTTTTTCATCCCGATAGCGTTCGGGGCTGACTACATAAATCAGCACGTCGATATGCGGCAACCATTCCAACACCTGATGTCTATTGCTTTGCTCGGTGCTGTCGAAATCGGGCATGTCGATCCAGACCACATGTTTCCTGGACTCATTGTCATGCTCGGCGGTTTTGATTTGCGCCAGCGGCAGTTGTTCGGGCAAATGCTTTATCGCAACGCTATGGTGATGATAGAGCGTGACTTCCCGCGAAGTAGGGCGTTCGACTCCGGCTCTGGCGATGGCTTTGCCTGCCAGACGGTTCAGCAGGGAACTCTTGCCCACGCCGGTGCCGCCCATGAATGCGACGATCAGCGGCCTGGAGCCGTTATGATTGAACAGGGTATCGGGCGATCTGGCGTCGACATCGCTTAACTGGTGCGCTGCATCGCTATTAATCCAGCCTGCTGCCAGCGCCTGATTGGCCCAGCGTTTTGTGGTGTCTACCAAACTAGAGTAATCGTAAGCCATGGCGCTTTTCTGTCAGTTGTGATTCTGCGGCACGCAGCTGGTCAGGGGAGATATTAAAATGGGTCGCCATCGATAATTGCTCTGGCAGCTGCAACAGTTTGTTGCGCAGGCTATCGACAAATAACACCTGTTTGACGGTATTGAATTGGTTTTGTTTTAACTCGGTTTCCACTTTGTGCATATGGCTGCCGACCGCGCTTTCAGCCAATAACGATGTCAGGGTCAGCATTGCCGGGGCGATAACCAAGTCATGTAGGCCGATGCCGCCCATTTGCAGGGTCAAGGCAATTACGGCGGCATCGGCAGTGGCTCGGGTTGCCCGTAAGCTGTTTAACACCACCGGCTGTTCTTGCAGTTTGTAATACAGACGATGCGCGGCGCTGTCTACATCTTGCTGAAATGATAGATGATAATTCTTTGCCGCCAGCCCGAAATCCTGTAACAGGTCTGGGCGCTGGCTACGCAACACGCTGTTGACCTGTCGCCACCATTGCCCCTGCTGGCTTTGGTCAGCCTTGTCCATCAGTTTGTCTGCCAGCTGAATCAGCGTATGTTCGGCTATTTGATTCAGCAAGGCAATTTCGTAACTGCTGTCGGCAATGTGCAGTCTTTTGCGACCCAGTTTCATGATTTGCCTGACCGGCCAAGTCAGGATTTTTCGGGTTCCGGCCAGGATGCGGGCCAGTCCGGGGATTTCCATTAAATTCAGCAATTCGGTCATCGCCAGCTGAAAGGTTTCGTAATGATGCGGATGATTCAGGTAGTCGCGCTGGTAGCTTTCCATCGCTTGCTTAAGCATCAGATCGACTAATTCAGCCCAATCGTTCAACGCCTGATGTTCGGCAAAAACCGGTGCTAGCCAAGTCTGCCAATGCCTTTTCAATAACTCCTGTTCAAAACGAGGGTGTTTGTCATGCTTTACGTGATTCGCCAGTTGCTTAAGCAGCTGTTGCCTGGACTCAGGCCACACAGGCAGCCCTCCCGGTTTCTGGTAGTACAGCGAAACGACCTCGGGAAACTCATCGGTTCTGGCTTGTCGCCATTTTTCCTGTAATGACTGGATAATGATCGATTCGGAACCCTCAACCAGTTTATTCAGGCAAATAATGGTCGGCTGATGCAGTTCTTCAACCGCGGCCATGATGTCCCAGACCGATTGGTCCGCGTATTTTTCCTTGCTGACCACCAGGATCACCATATCCGCCAGGGCAATCGACCTGATGACGCCTTCCCGGTAAGTGGCCGAGTCTATCGAATCGAAATCGGGCGTATCCCACAATACGCCATACGGCAGGAGTCCTGAATCGGTGGGATTTTGCGTTAACGAATAGCAATCGTGCCGGTCTTTGCTAAGTTGGGTTTGCTGCAACTGCTGGAAACGACCGAAATAACGTTGCAGGCCGGTGCAGTCCGCAACACTGATACCGTTGCAAAAGCCCTGGGGATGGATGGTGTAGCCTGCCAGGGGGCTGACTCCGGCGGCGCTGCTGTTTAACAACACGTTGGACAGTGAGCTTTTTCCGGCCTGAGTCGGCCCCACCACGGCCATGTGTAACAACGGCTGCGACGCTTCAATCAGCTGGCCCTTGCGTATGAAGGCTTCCGCCAAAATCAGCTGATCGATTCGCTGTTGATAGCTGGTTTTGACATTCTCATTGCCCTGTTGAGCCAAAACCGCTTGATAACGTTGTTTTAATAATTGAATAAATTCCAGCATAAAAAGCTAGCTCAGGATTATAATGTCCGACTATTTTACTTTGTTTGACGATTCGGCGTTATATAATAACTATCGCAATCCATGTAAATATCATGACATGCGTCCTACTTAAACTTGAGGTTATCTTTATGAAGAAATTACCTATTCTTCTGCTCATTCTCTGCTGCACATCGTTAATCGCATGTAGCAAGGGTTCTCAAATCAACGGCCATACGACCCGCACCGCCTATAGGTCAATAAAGGCGCTAAAAAACCGTTTATCTCCCGATGTCCGTATCGAATTTGAAGTCTCTTTTTGGACGCTTCGCGACTCCATTAAAAATGACAAGGAATTTCTTAATACTATTGACGGTAAAAAACCTGAAGAGATCATTGCATTGGGCAAAGAAATTTATCAGCAACGGAAAAATTCCGGCTATGCAGGCTATGAAAAATATGCAAACTGGGATGAAATGATCGCCAAATTTGGCAAGGAAAGAATCGATCAGGACAGCCATAAAATCAAAGAAGACGCTAAAGACGAAGCCAACGGGGTTTTGTACAAGCTTTAACATCATCGGCTGGGCAAGGCTTTTTGATCGGTTAGCGCCGCAACAAATTGACTTGCCTCAGCAATCGTCTGTTCCATGGCTTGGATAAGCTGGGAAATATCAATACCGATTTCAATAAATTCATGCCTTAATGCCGCAATAGCCTGGGCATTAAGGTTGTGTTTCAAATATAAAACCTGATCTTTAAATGCCGCCAGCACCGGCTGGATTTTAGCTTCGGCTCTTTGCATGGATTTGATCAGCCGGACGTAATTTTGCCTGGATATCTTGAGCTGTTGCTTGCTGTGGGCGCGCAGGTTTCGGTTGGTGTATTCGTTAAGTTCGTTTTCCCATTCTACAAACAGCGCCTCGCTGACCTGTTCAATCGCCCTGATTCTATCGCTGACCGCATCGGATTTGGCGCAGCAAAATTGATATTGTCTGTTGAGCAGATTGTATTTATGATCCAGCGCCGTTTCATTGACGCAGACCAGGGTTCTAAATCGCTCCAGCGCATGTTCAAACTCGTCCCTAGTTTCCTGCAAGCCCACGCAGGCCTGCTCGACATGAGAGACGACTATGTCGCGCTTATGCTCGCCAATGGATTCCCTGGCACTGTAATAAACGGTGCGGATTTTTTTGGAGAGAAAGCCCCTGATTAAATTTAACAATATTTTTACCAAATCGATGGATGGCGGCTGATTATGATCGGCCATTAGAACCTTTATTTGTTTTTATGTAGAGCCAAGGCCGTGCGCAGCAAGCCCTACGGCCATTATTCACGTCGCCAGCTGGTGGTACCGTCGGGGGAATCTTCCAAAATTACGCCCTGGTCTTTCAAGTCATTACGGATTTTATCGGCCAAGGCCCAGTCTTTTGCTTTTTTTGCAGCAATGCGGTCTTGGATTTGTTGGTCAACTATTTCTTCGGAGACACCGCTCCCTTCTATTAACTCTGGAGCATCAACATGGGTTGCAGTCAAAAGATTATGCACATTAAGCGTAACATTACCTTTCAGCCAACCATCAGGGCCATTTTGTAATATTCCCAGCAAACTGCCTAAATATTTCAAAGTAGCAGCCAATGCGATTTTATTTTCAGGCTTATGTTTTTTAGCTTTATTCAACTCATTAGCCAAACCAAATAAAACTGCCAATGCTTCCGGCGTATTAAAGTCATCATCCATCGCTTGCTCAAAACGAACTTTATAATCATCTAGCACAATAAAGTTTTCAGGTATTTTGTCATCCGGCAAAGCATCACGCAAAGCAATGTAAAACCGATCCAAACCGGCTTTTGCATCATTAAGTGATTCATCCGAATAATTCAAAGGGCTGCGGTAATGGCTGGTCAGGATAAAGAAACGTATTATTTCGGGCCGGTACTTTTTCAGCACCTCGCGCACGGTAAAGAAATTACCCAGCGACTTGGACATTTTCTCATCGTCAACGCGGACAAAGCCGTTGTGCATCCACAGGTTCACAAACTTCTCGCCGGTCGCGCCTTCCGACTGGGCTATCTCATTTTCATGATGCGGAAACTGCAAATCCATGCCGCCGCCGTGTATGTCGAAATGATTGCCCAGGCAACAGGTAGCCATCGCCGAACACTCGATATGCCAGCCGGGACGGCCCAAGCCCCACGGCGAATCCCACGCTGGTTCATTGGCTTTCGCCATTTTCCACAACACAAAATCCATAGGATTACGTTTTGCCAGATCCACATCGACCCGCTCACCGGCCTGTAAATCATCCAGGTTCTTGCCCGATAACCGCCCGTAATCCTTAAACTTGTTCACCGCATAAAACACATCGCCATTGGCGCCGACATACGCCAAGTCCTTGTCCACCAGGGTTTTAATCATTGCAATAATGTCGTCGATGGACCGGGTCGCCCTCGGCTCAAGGTCGGGCGGCAAAACAGCCAGCGCCCGCTCATCCTCGTGCATCGCGTCGATAAACCGCTCGGTCAGCTTGCCGTAGTCCTCGCCGTTTTCGATCGCGCGCTGAATGATCTTGTCGTCAATATCGGTAATGTTGCGCACGTAGGTCAGCTCATAACCCTGATAGCGAAAATAACGCGCAACCGTATCGAACACCACCATGACCCGAGCATGACCGATATGACAATAATCATAAACCGTCATGCCACAGACATACATGCCGACTTTACCCGCTACGCGCGGCTGAAACGGTTCTTTTTTTCGGGTCAGGGTGTTATATATTTTCAACATGTGAGCTATGTGCAAAACCCATTAAAAACGGGCGGAATTAAAAGCCTGAACGGCTAAAAAGGAAAAATAACCTGCCATAAAAATCATTAGCGAATGGGCAGATTAGCTGCAAACATTATTGCAGACTTGGCTTAATATACAAAACCCAATTCAACGCAGTGGATAGTTGCGGCGCAGAGGGTAGGGTGCCCAAAAATAGAAGTTAAAACTCCTGATCCAGAAACTTCCCGGTCTTTGCCAATGCCGGAAGCAGATGCTGATCCGCATAGGCCGAACCGGTTTTTTCCAGCGTTTTTTGATTGATTTTTCTCGCCGCGTCCGGGGCATGGCCATGGCCTGCCAATATCTCATCCAGCATCGGTTGATAGCCGGGCAGCCAAGCCTCAAGCTCGTCAAAGGAATTCCGTAGCGACTTAAGGATCTGCATGCCGGAGTAATCCAAATCGCCCCAGAACCAAACCGGCAAAGTTTCGCTACCGGTAACCAGCCAATTCAAAAAGCGTTGAGTAGCCGCGCCCGCCAAACTGCCGTGTCCGGCGAAATACACCGACGCGCCTGTGGACGAACGCAAACGTTTGGCAGTCCCCCTAAAACCCGAAGAAAATACCAGAGCCAGCCCGGAAAAACGCCCCGTTTTATCCCGCGTCGCGAGATCGAAGCTGACCAGATTTTCAATAAACAGTGCACCATCGAAATTATTCTCCGGTAGAAACACTTGTAGCTGAATCGGCGCTTCGGGAAATGGGCATTCGTCGGCATTCATGATTGCCGTAACCAATGTCTGGCGCTTATCCAACACCTTCGATTGCCCCCAGAACAGCCGGGCGGAAACTTCGCGCAGCAACAGCGGTTCGTCGACAAGTGCAGACAGAAGATTCAGGCGCTCGACTATCTCCTCGGCAGTCTTGCCGGGAATTTCCAGTTTTTGCTTGGCGACGCAGTCTTTCACGGCATCGTCGGCCTTGAGCCTGTCGAACACCGCTTCGCGCCACTGTTGCTGGGCTGATTTTACCGGCTCCAGGCGGGCGGTAGTTTTGCGAATTGCAGCTTCGTCGGTAATTTGCAGGCGCGGATTCAACTCGTAACCCGCCTTTCCTTGCTGGGGCCGGTCGGTCTTGATGCTAAACCAGCGCCAAGCCTGCATCTGTTCAAGCTGCGACCAATAGTATTCCTTATCCGCTTCAAATTCCGCATCGAACAGCGCCGGAAAGTTGCGGCGATCCAGTTTTAGCGGCTGCATCGCCCTGCCCGTCGTCTGCATCTTGTCGAGTTTATCGACCAGCAAATTCAGCAATTTCGTTATCTCAGGCTGTTTCAGCCACTGCGGCTCTGTCATCCTAAAACCAACTATTAGTCCACGAAAAACACAAAAAGCACGAAAATTTATTTCGTGTCTTTCGTGATTTTCGTGGACAAATTGATTGTTCTAAGGTCATCCGTTCGCTTGCTCCTCGGCTTCAAACTCAAGCCGGGTTTGCTCGCGAATCTGCTGGCGGCGAAGCTCCCACAATTCTCGCAACTTGTCGGGATTCAAATCGCGTTCATCGGCTTCGGAAATGAAATCGACCTCGCCGTTGCCCTCGGCTTCGGTCCGGGTAAAACTCCATTCCTTGGTGAATTCGGTCTTGATCGCTCCGGCGTGCTTGGTCGGCATCGCACAAATCAACTGCATGCCGAGGCTGTCGCGGATGAAGCGGATCACGTCGTGGGCGCGGCGCTCGTCCATTTTGGCGAACGATTCGTCGTTGACCAGCAATTTCAGGTTCATGCCTTTGTCGAAATGTTTCAGGCGATTGGTCACCACGGCGGCGCGGACGATATAGGCCGGTGTTTCCAGTTGTCCGCCGGAACCGGTGCCCCACTCCGACAACGCAACACGGGAACCGCTGTCGGAATCCTTCCAGATTTCGTAACGGCGGTAATTGCGGTAATCGGCCACACGCTGCAATTCCTTCAACGCGCGATCCTGATCATCCGAAAGCAGGAAGCCGACCAGCCGGTCGCGAATCTTGCACTGTTCGGGGCTCAGCTCGTTGGTATCGAACAGGTCGCCGGACTCCTGCGATTCCGACATATCGTAGGCTGCGCAAAAGAAATCGTAATATTCCTTAAACTCCGGCACCCACACCGACCAGTCCAGTTGGAACCGGTCTGTGCCGAATTTAAGCCGGTTCAGTTCGGTGTTTAAAATCTTCAGGGTCTTCACGCCCTGATCGACGGCGTTACGGATCTCGTAACAAAACTGCTTGGTGAACACATCCTTGAACGACGATTCGGCGGTGCGCAGTTTATCCAGGTTTTTGACGAAGCCGATCTCACGCTGTTCCCGCAGTTGCTGATTAAGCCGCCCGAACAGCTGAACCAACTGCCGGTACTGGCTGGCAAAGTCGGCGTCGCGCAATTCGCTGTCGTATTGCAAATGCAGCTGCTCATGACTGCGGGCATGCTGGTTGTAGTCGGCGATGTTTTCATGGATCAAACCGAAGGCTGCCGTAGCTTCAATCAGTTTTTTGCCGTGCTTGTCCTGCAACTGGCTGTTGGATAACGCGGTTGAATCGGCGATAGCATCAACCGCTTGCCGCAACGCGGTCAACGACAGGCTTTCATTGACCGAAGCTATCCATTTCAACGGTTGCAGGTCAGTGTCTATCTGGTGCTGCCTGTCGGCCAAGCCTTGTTCCAGCACGTCCGATTTTCTTTGCTGCTGCTCTTTGTCGCCCTGAAATTTGCCCACCTGGCGGTTGGCAAGGTTCACCTGCTTTTCCAGATCGGCAATCAGTTGATCCAGCGTGTTTTTCTCGGCCTCCAGCTGGTCGACTTCGGTCAAATCCAGGCGCGCCAGATCGGCATGCGCGGCCTGGCTGTCGTGAACCGTCTTCTCCAGCTTCGCGACATCGGCAAAATTAGGCGTTTGCAAATCGCGAAGCGAGCCGAGCAAACCGTTCAACTGCATACCCTCGGCTTTTAATGCCTGCAATTCCTGCTCGGCCTTGCCGTGCGCCTCCACAGCATTTTGCCGCGCTTGGCGCTGGGCTTCCTTGCCGAATACCAGCACATCGACTTCGCAGGTAAACAGGGTCCGCGAACCGGCCGCCTTGCCGTCTTTCATTAGTCCGCGCGGCGTATGGCGCAATTGTTCGACGTTATCGACCTTGACGACACTGCCGTATTGTTCGACCAAATAGGCATAAGCCAGCGGATGGTCGGTATGCAATTCGTGGATGATGGAATCTTTCGGTACAAGTTCCGGTTTGGCCTTGCGTTTACACATCGCACCCTGAACCACCTTGGCACGCAAGTGGTGTTTTTTAACGAACTCAATGGCTTCCGCTTCCCAGTTTTCATCGACGACAAAGTTGAAACGCGCACCGCCGATATAACCTTCGATAGCCGTTTGCCAGGACAGGTCCTTGGGTTCGATCAGGTCGCACAAGACCTGGGCGCGGGCCGCGGGCAATTCGCTGCGGAAGGCTTTCAGCGCCAGCGCGATTTCACGGGGATAGTCCGCGCCGCCTTCGGCCAGATTGGCCTTGCGCTCGGCCAGCTTTTTTTCCTGGGTCTGGGCTTCGTCCAGTCGTTTTTGCAGTTGCCAGATCTGGCTTTGCACTGCGGCGACAAAACTGTTTTCGGTACCGGCCAGGGCTTGGTAAAGCCGTTCAAATCCGTCGTTCAAGCCTTCCAAGGCTCGCACCGTGACCAATACATCATGCGGGTCCTGCTTTGCCAGCAGCTGCTGCTCAAGCTGTTTGCACGGCGTTTGCCCGACAGCAGTCATCACCTCGGCCAGCAACTCTGCCGCTGCCGACAACTCGCGTTTTGACGCTGGAAACTCCATGCCGATAATATTCTGCGCGGCGGCCTGCAAATGCCCGGCCTGTTGCAAAACTTGTTGCAGGCCGGCAATCGCCGCTTTCGCCTCCAGCTGAACCGCGTCCAGGCGTTCGGTAATGCGCCGTTTCTGGTCGGCCGCCGCAATGCCGCTCAAACGGGCGGCCAGCTGAATCTGGCTGTCGACATGGCCTTTCTTGTCGCGGTTCAACGCGTCTATCCGGGCGTTTGCAGCCTGGATATTTTTGTCCAGTTCGGCTATTGCCGCCTTGGCTTGCTGTATCTGCATCCGGTCGCCCTGCAACAGCCGCTGCGAATGCGCCAGCTGGTACTGGACGGCGGTTTCATATGCCGCATTGGCTTTTGTCAGCGCTTTTTCAATACCTTCAAGTCGGACCACATTGGCCTGCAACCGGTCGCCTTCGATGCGCAATTGATGCACCTGCCGCATCAATCCGCTGATCTGGGTAATGCGTTGCGGCAATTGCTGGATGTCGTATTCCAGAATCTGGGTTTTGACCAGATCGTCGACGCTGCCGATCGGTTTATGGGCGATGGACCCGCTCCAGGCTTTGGCGGCCAGTTCCGCTTCCGAAAACGACACGTTGCGCTGGCCGCGGAACCGGCCGTACAGCTGGCACAGGTATTCGCGCTTGGCGTCGCGCAGATTCAGCACCTGCGGGTAGCGGGCTTTCAAGTGGTTTTCTATTTTTTCGACCTCGACCACGCACATATTGTCGTTGCCGTCGTAATTAACCAGATCGCCCAAACCGAGCGCCGCATCGTCGATCAGCAATAAGGCCAATCGTTCCTGCACCGCCTGGCGGCGATCGCCGGAACCGTCGACGCGCACCGCCGCACCGATCAGCGCGGTAAACGGCTTGCCGTCTTCTCCCTCGTCCGGCTTGAACACCGCCGCGACATAACCGTGCGCGCCGTCGGGACGGGCGAACAGGTTGTCCTCGGCGCCGACGATGTAGGACCACAAGGTGCGCTTGCTTTTGCTGCCGCGCGAGGTTTGCGTGGTTTCGTCCTGGCCGGGGTTGTAACTGTAGATATTCTGGTGCGCGGCGGTCATCACCGTTTGCAGCGCATCAAGCAGCGTCGATTTGCCGGAACCGGTGGGCCCGGTCAGCAGGGTCATGTTGCCCATCTCGTATTCGTCGCTGCGTAGCGCACCCCAGTTAACCAGAATCAGTTTATCGAGCTTCATAGGGTTTGCTCCCCGCTTTCCGGCTCAACGGCCGCTTCGGCAAAGCCTTCGGCCTCCAACGCCGCGGCCAGCACATCTTCGCCGATAATGCCGAGGATGGTCGGGCGTATCGCAATCAGCGCGTCTTCATCGTGCATCGCGAACAATGCGCCGTATTGGATAAGGCGATGGCGTTTCAAGTCCTTCAGCAGCCGGTCGCGGTCGCCGAGGTTATCCGGCAACGGCCGCTTGATCTGGATTTGCAGCGTGGTCGCCAGCTCCTCAAAACGGATCAATACATCACCGTTGTCGCTCAAGCGGCCGCCGCCTTCTGCTAGGCCTTGCTGGTACAAAAACCGCAAAGCCAATGCTGAGGCGACGAAATCGGCGGACAGCCGGGCGCGCAATGATGGCGCAGGATCGTTATCGTCTTCGGCTAACCCCGGAATCTGTGCGCCGGGCGCGTAAAGCCTGAAAAACTCGTTTTGCAGGTCGTGGATCAGCCGAAAGCCCGACAGCGCAAAATATTCGGCCAGCAGGTTTTCGATGCGGCAGGCATCGTCGTAGCAACGCTGTTCTACGCCGTCTTCATCGCGGACGATAATGCCCCAGGCGAACAGCCGCGCGGCGATTTCCTGGAAGCGTTGCAGTTTTAGGTTTTCCGGCTCCAGCCGGTCAAGCAGGGTTTGGGTCAGAGTCATGATTGAATTCAATTTGATAATCGCTGCCTGTGTAGTAAGCGTTGTGTAATCGGCTGGGCAATTTCTTTGCGTTCAGCGTTTCGTCGCGGGAGGAGCGCACCGCTTCGACCATCTGCATGGCCTGCAATACATCGGTTGCGGTCTGCATCGGCAGGCTGGACAGCCGCACCGAGCGCTGCTGCAAGCGCAGTTCGCCGCGAATGTAATCGACGACGTCCTGGTTCGACAGCGTGAAGGCTGCCGCCTCGCTACGCTGCATCGCCGCCTGCAAGCGCGCATCGCGGCTGACTTTGGGCAGCGCGGTGACGGTCAGCGCCTTGCGCCGTTGCGAGGCGCTGCGCAATTTGAACGCCGCCGGGTCCAGCAGGCGGATTTCGCTGACGGTGATGGCCGCGCCCAGTTGTTCCAGGAAGCCGGTCTGTGCGTCGCCTTCAAGCGTTGCGGCCTGCGCGATGGCCCGGCTATAGGCTTGCCGGCTTTGCCCGCCTTGCAGCATCAAGGCCTGCTGGACGATGCCGGCGGCGCGGCGCATATAGATGTTCATCGCCTTGATCAGTTCCGGGTGCTTGGCGGTGCAGGCGATTTCCACCCGGTCTTCGATGCGATCCAGCAACCAGTCGAAAATCGCGGTATCGGCCCGCTCCTGATGGATCCACGCGGCAATATCCTGCAACTGGCTTTCGAAGGCGTTGACCTTGTCGCCTTCCATATTGCGCAAGCGGCTTAAACTGTCTCGAATCGCCTGCCGGTGGCGCTCGACATTGTCGGCGGTCAGCTGTTTTTTAAATTCCTTCTCGAAACGGTCCAGAAAAGCAATGAACTCATCCCAAGGCGTATTGGTCGCTTCTGACATCAGGCGGCGCACCAGTTCCTGAAAATAATCGACGCCCTCGGACAAGTCGCTGATGATTTTTTCGGCATAATCGTAGGCATCGACCAGATCGTAGGCATCGATATTTTTGCGTGCCGCTTCCAGCGCATTACGGCAACTGCGTACATTGCGCTGGCGGCTGCGGGAGCGCAGGCGATCCAGCGACCACAAGGCCTCGGCGAACAGTTTTCCGGCGCGGGTTAAGCGATAGGCGGTAACCAAACCGGCGCGGTCGCCGAAGGTTTCCAGCCAGCCGTCTTTCAGCAGGGCGCGTATCAGCGCGTTGGTCAGTTGCTGGTCGTCGGCGTTATCCAGTCCCGACAGTTCGTCCTCGTCCTGGACGCTGACGGCCGCGATGTTGTTGATCAAACCCTGCACGGTCGGGGCCAACAAATCCTTTAAGGCTTCGCGGGTCAGGTTTTGCGAATAATCGGCGCTAGGCCCATGCAGGCTCTCATACAGGGAGCGCAGGCAAGCCACCACCAGTTCGCGGCGTTTTCCATTCAAAGGGCGGAAAAAGTTTTGACGTTCAGCTTCGAAAAACACCGGCTATCCCAAAATGTATGCTACAGGAATGCCCCCAAAAGCTGTTGGCGCTAAAAGGGTTAGCGGAAGATTATATCAAACATACACGGCAATCAGCTTATACTCAATCGCAGATCAAAAGCAGGATCACAAAAGCTAGAATTGTGCTACAGCGTTGTAAGCATCTTGCCGATTAAAGGGGAGGGTGGTTAAACAAAACAGTTCAACCTACACAAGTACATGCTTCTCTTTCAAGACAAAAACACTTAAAATCTGTACTTTGCATCAATCCTTAAGGAAAAATCATGCGCACTTTCATTTTCTCCATGATGCTGCTTCTAACCACAACATTCTCATTTGCAACGGAAAATAAAATGTCTGATACCCCATCAAAAGTTAAATTAACCACGTCTCTGGGTGAAATTATTATTCAGCTCAATCCTGAAAAAGCGCCTATTTCATCAGCCAATTTTCTGACTTACGTTAATGAAGGCTTTTACAACAGCACCATTTTCCATCGCGTCATCCCCGGATTTATGGCGCAAGGCGGCGGCTTCGATACTGATTTCAACCAAAAAGCGGTACACGACCCGATCAAAAACGAAGCCGATAACGGCTTGCCGAACAAACGCGGTGCCATAGCGATGGCGCGCACCAATGTTCCCGATTCGGCAACTGCCCAGTTTTTTATCAACTATAAAGATAACGCCTCATTGAATCATACCAGTCCGACACCAAGCGGCTGGGGCTATGCGGTATTCGGCGAAGTCATTGAAGGTATGGATGTTGTCGATGCCATGGCTAAACAAGCTACCGGTAACCGTGGCGGACACCAGGACGTGCCAAAAACCGACATCGTCGTCGAAAAAGCGGAAGTTTTAAAATAGGTACAAGGCAAAAGGTTCAAGGCGCAAGGCGAATAAGTCGCAATTTGAACCTTGAGCCCTGTCTCTTGAACCTTGGGTCTTTTACCTTGAACCTCGACATCCTATTCATCTCAGACCTCCACATCTCCCTGGAAAAACCTGAAATCACCCGCCGGTTTCTTTCGTTTTTGAGCGACAGGGCACCCAAAGCGGCCGCCGTTTACATACTGGGTGATCTTTTCGATGCATGGATAGGCGACGACGACTTTACCCCGCCCAACAATAAAATCCGCACTCAGTTTAAACAGCTGACCAGTTCAGGCACCCCTGTTTATTTACAGCTAGGCAACCGTGACTTTTTGCTGGGTAAGCGGTTTTCCGAGGATACCGGCGTTACGCTACTCGATGAGTACGCGGTGATCGATTTGTACGGCACGCCGACGCTGCTCACCCACGGCGATTTGCTGTGTACCGATGATTTGCCCTATCAGGCATTTCGCGCCAAATCGCATACCCCGGAATGGCAGCAGGGCGTGCTGTCCAAGCCCTTGTTTTTGCGCTTGCTGGCGGCGCGTTGGTACCGCGTCCGCAGTTATTTCCACAAACGCAAAAAATCTCAGGACATTATGGATGTTAACCAGGACACGGTGGTTAACATCATGCGTGAACGGCGCTGCCTGCGCTTGATTCATGGGCATACGCATCGGCCTGCGGTTCATGATTTTACAATAGACGGCCAAGCTGCTCAGCGCTTTGTGCTTGCCGCATGGAGCAAGAATGCAGCCGAAGTCTTGTGTTGGAACGGCAGCGGCTATCAAATTGAAGCCCTTTAATGGATCGGTCGAATGGCCTTCCCAATTAACATTTGAATCAATGCCAATCCGGCAGTCGCATCCGTGGCGGACTATCGTTTAAAATTTAAAACTATCGCAGTCAGCCTGTGTTTTATCAAAACGTTACGGGAATCGCCTTCCTCTAACACCTTTAAAAGTTGACTTTTGGGGCAAAATCATTAAATTTAGGCCCCTAGAGTGAAAATTTCCTGTCTCCATGGAACATGAAAAACACCCTAAAAACTAATATTAGTCCTAAAAAACATAATCACTATTCTGTCAAATTAACAGGATACCAGGAGAAATATAATATGAAGAAGCCTTTGAAAAGTTGGCTGCTTGCTTCAAGTGTGGCTGCTTTATTAGCTGCACCTGCAGTTTCAACTGCTAACAGCGATCTTGAAAAACTCACCCAAAACCCTGCCAACTGGGCAAGTTGGGGTGGTGATTACGCAGGTACTCGTTACAGTAAATTAAGCGAAATCAACGCTACTAACGTGAAGAACTTGCAACCAGCCTGGTCTTTTTCTACAGGCGTCTTACGCGGACATGAAGGCGGCCCTTTGGTTGTCAACGATGTTCTGTACATACACACTCCTTTTCCTAACACTGTTTACGCAATTGACCAAAAAACTCAATCCGTAATCTGGGAATTTACACCAACACAAGATGCTGACGTGACTATTCCTGTCATGTGCTGCGACACTGTCAACCGTGGTTTAGCTTACGGTAACGGCAAAATCTTCTTACAACAATCTGATACCGTTTTAACTGCGTTAGACGCTAAAACCGGTAAACGTGTATGGAGCGTGCAAAACGGCGACCCTAAATTGGGTATGACCAATACTTCTGCACCGTTAGTTGTTAAAGATACCGTTATGACCGGTATTTCTGGTGGTGAGTTTGGTGTTCGTGGTTTCTTAGCGGCTTACAACATCAACACTGGCGAGTTGGTCTGGAAAGGCTACAGCATGGGTCCAGACAAAGACACTCTGATTGATGCCAAGAAAACTACTACCTGGAAAGACGGCAAAGTTGCTCCTGTTGGCGAAAACTCAAGCTTAAGCACTTGGCAAGGCGACCAATGGAAAATCGGTGGCGGTACAACTTGGGGCTGGACAAGCTACGACCCTAAATTGAACTTGATCTATTACGGATCAGGCAACCCATCTACTTGGAACCCTGTACAACGTCCAGGCGACAACAAATGGTCCATGTCATTATGGGCTCGTGATGCTGACACTGGTGCGGTTAAATGGGTTTACCAAATGACTCCACACGATGAGTGGGACTTTGACGGTATCAACGAAACAGTTTTGGTTGACCAAGAAGTTAAAGGCAAAATGCACAAAACTATCGTGCATTTCGACCGTAACGGTTTTGGCTACACGTTAGATCGTGAAACTGGTGAACTGCTTGTCGCTGAAAAATTCGACAAATCGGTTAACTGGGCAACTCATGTCGACATGAACACCGGTCGCCCAGAAGTTGTAGCTAAGTACAGTACTCAGCAAAACGGTGAAGACGTTAACACAACAGGCGTTTGCCCTGCTGCGTTAGGAAGTAAAAACCAACAACCGGTTTCTTACTCTCCACAAACCGGCTTGTTCTACATATCTGGTAACCATTTGTGCATGGACTACGAACCATTCGAAGTTTCATACACAGCAGGTCAACCATATGTTGGCGCTACTTTAACCATGATGCCTGCCGGTGCAGACGTTATGACTGGTAAACCAGACAATTCAACCAACCTGGGTCAGTTTACAGCTTACGATGCCAAAACAGGTAAAATCGCTTGGTCTAACAAAGAACAATTCTCTGTTTGGTCAGGTTCAGTTGCAACAGCTGGCGGCGTAGTATTCTACGGCACACTGGAAGGCTACCTGAAAGCGGTTGACGCTAAAACAGGTAAAGAACTGTACAAGTTCAAAACACCTTCCGGCATCATCGGTAACGTTAATACTTGGGAATTCGGCGGCAAGCAATATGTTGGCGTTCTTTCAGGTATCGGCGGTTGGGCAGGTATCGGTATCGCTGCCGGTCTTGACACTGGTGAAGCAAACTCAAACTCTGAAGGTTTGGGAGCTGTGGGCGCATACAGAAGCTTAAGCTCTTTCACTAAACTGGGCGGTACATTGACTGTATTCACATTACCCAGTAACTAAATCGATCTGATTTTTTAGATTGTATTAAAAGCCTCGGTTGATTTTCAACCGGGGCTTTTTTTTGCCTGTTTATGCAGTAAACTATGAGACCTTAACTGTTCGATACACCCAAGGAGATTTTAATGAGGACTTTACCTCACATTAACACCACACTCGCCATCCTGTTCTTGGCCGCCTTCAGCTTTAACGCCTCATCCGAAGAAAAATTCAAGGTCTGTGCCGACCCGTTGAATCCTCCTTATTCCACAAAAAACAAAGATGGTTTTGAAAACAAAATTGCCGAACTGTTTGCCAAAGAGCTCGGGCAGACCATTGAATACACCTGGATGCCGCAGCGAATCGGCTTTATCCGCAACACCTTAAATGCGCCGGTAAAAGACACCGACGTGGAAAGCAACGACTATAAATGTGACGTCATTATGGGAGTTCCGGCAGGTTACGAACTCACCTTAACGACTTCGCCATACTATCAATCGACTTATGTGCTGTTAATCGCCAAAGGGCGGGGCTGGGACGATATTACCGATGCCGCCCAATTAGCCGATCTGCCGGAGCAAAGACAAGAAGCATTAAAAATTGCGATGTTTGACCGTGGCCCAGGAACGACCTGGATGCAAAAAAACGGCCTGCTGGATGTGGGCATACCTTATCAATCAATGACAGGCGACGGTGAAAACAATGTGGCCATGCAGATAGAAAAGGACCTTAAAGCGAAGAAAATCGACATGGTTATCCTGTGGGGGCCTATGGCAGGCTATGTCGTGGCACAAAGCTCAAAAAACAGTTACGCAATGATTCCAATGAAATCAACCCCGGATATGAAATTTGAATTTGCGATGGCGATGGGTGTTCGTAATGGCGATAAAGCAAGAAAGGAGACCCTTAACAAGCTGATAGCGGACAAAGCGGATAAGATTCGAGCCATCATGAGCAGTTACAATTTTCCGTTGCTACCGCTCCCTAAGCAGGCCGTTCGTGAAGGCGACGATTAATGCCGGCTGATACTTATCCAAGTGGAAGCGGAAATATTTTTGCCGACTTTGGCCTGATGCAGAAGAAGCCCATGCTTGGGGTTTGCCGGATCAACAGAATAGTACAAATCGTAGAATGGAAAGTGTTGAGCCTATCTGATGCCGCTGAACTCATGGGGACTCGACCAGTCCAAGGTTTCTGCTTTGATGCGTGAGCGGTTGCTCAGCAAGACTTACAACCAAGTTGCACGCAAATTTCTCTGTGGATGCGCTCAAATGCTTCCGGTTTGAGGCTGCCCAACGTAACTATGACGGTGTCGCGGTTCAGAGAAAACAGCCTAGTGCCTCGAATCCAACTTGTTTTCGGCAATCGGCCTTCAACAAGGTCATCGTCTTGTAGCAGAATGGCATCATCATGCCCTGACTGAGAGGTAACTGCTGCTGCGAGAAAATCACCAAAAGCATCTGGCGTGGTCAGCAGCAATACCGGGCGACGCTTTTGGTGAGTCAGGTCAGAAAATGGAAATGGGATTTGGACGATGTCATAGATTTTTAACATCGTTCCAAATCTCGTCATCCTGATTATCCCAAATGTGCCTCATCACAATTTCTTGAGCGCGTGTCAGGTCAGACATCTCTGCGCGATCCGCATTTTTACTGCTCAAATATTCGATAAAATGCAACGCTTCCAGCGCCAAAGATTCCGGTAACGGTTTGGCGACCTCATAAATTTGTTCGGCGATTGACATCAACACCCTCCTTAACAAATGATATTTAAATTAGCTTAGCTTCCAACTTCCGCAAAGGCAAGAAAGAAGTGAAGACACGAATCCGTGGTGCACTAACACAAAAATGGATGAGGAAATTAGCGGGCTTATTTCGTGCTTTTCGTGGACAGTAAATTATTTACGATTAAACAATCCAACCAGATAGGCAAATCTGACTGCCCGTTCATGCGACAGCTGATTCCACTGAAAACGCCATTTCCAGTTACCTTCGATGGTGCCGGGAATATTCATGCGATGCTCGGAACCCAGCTCCAGAATATCCTGCATCGGGATTACCGCAAGGTTCGCAACCGACGCCAATGCCGCATGAATCAGCGCACAATGCAACGGCATTGCCGGACTGCCGAGATAATCGTAAATGTAGTTTTTCTCATTATCGCTAATACTCTGCAACCAACCTAAGGTTGTGTCGTTGTCATGAGTGCCGGTATAAACGACGCAGTTTTTTTCATAATTGTCCGGCAAATAAGGATTGTTGGGGCCGTCGCCAAATGCAAACTGCAAAATCTTCATACCCGGCAAATCAAATTCATCCCTTAAGGCCTCGACTTCGGGAGTAATGATGCCCAAGTCTTCGGCAACCAGCGGAATCGAGCCGTGCTCTGCTTTGATGGCATTCAACAACGCCTTGCCCGGTGCCTTGACCCATAGTCCATTGATTGCTGTATCTTCAAAGGCAGGTATTTCCCAGGCAGCTTCAAGTCCCCGAAAATGGTCGATCCGGATAATATCGAACAGCTCAAGCTGGGTTTTCATTCGTTCGACCCACCAATGAAATCCGGTTTTCTTTAGGAAGTTCCAGTTATAGTGCGGGTTTCCCCAACGCTGCCCGGTTTCAGAAAAATAATCAGGCGGTACGCCAGTCACGACCGACATTTCGCCGGATTCATCGAGCTTAAAAACCTCACGGTGAGCCCAAACATCCGCGCTGTCGTAAGATACGAAAATAGGGATGTCGCCAAACAAAAACACGCCATGCCGGTTGGCATAGGCTTTTAATTCCAGCCATTGCCGGAAAAATACATATTGCTCAAACTTAATGCATTCAATTTGTGTTTTTAACCGGCGACGCGCCTCTTTTATGGCTTTTGCATCTCGTTCCTTGAAATGCCCAGGCCACTGATTCCAGCATTGCTGCTTGAATTCAACCCTGAGCGCCAGGAACAAGGCGAAATCATCAAGCCAGAATGCTTTATCCCGGCAAAACTGTTCAAAATCATGGCTATCCTTTGGCTGGGCTCGCTCAATGAATCCATGATAAGCCTTGGTTATCATGCACCTTGTGGCGCAGTTTCCGGCGCATTCTGTACATTTATCGGCGCGTTGCAGCCAACCCTGCGTCACTAGCCACTCAATATTGATTAATTCCGGATTGCCTGCGTGGGCGGACAGACATTGATAAGGCGAACCATCCGCATGAGTCATGCCTATAGGCAAAACCTGCCATACGCTAACTCCGGAATCATGCAGGAATTTTACAAAATGGTAAGCTTCCTGCCCTAAATCGCCTTGTCGCCCCGAACCCGGTAGCGAGGAAATATGCAGCAGGATGCCGGCGCGGCGTTTATTTAAGATGTCATTCACGCTCAGTGATCTCTTGTTTAAGTCAAGTAGGGTACGCTTCTATCAATTATGCAAGCTCGACACCCGGCCGCATTGCGCCGCCCATAGCCGGAGCGCCGGAACCCTGCGTAAATGACATCGCCAGATAAGCGGGTGGTTCTTCATCCAGCAGTCTATACAAGTTAGCCAAATTAAGCCGGAATTGCTTTTCAAAATTACTGACGGCTTCCCCCGGGTTGTAATCACCAAACCACCAGAACCAGTCGGAGCCCTCGCAAACGGCCAGTTGAAGTTCAGCCTGCCGAACTTGTTTATCCGTTAATCGGCCGGCTGAAATCACCTTGTCGAATGTCCATTTGGCATCGCCGAGCATATCCCAGCCGCGATTCTTATCGGCATCGCCTATCCAGGTCGAGAACGTGCCGTAAACCCAGCTGCCAGCAACCATTTTCGCCAGCGGTTTGACTTCAACCTTGTTTTCCAGGCATTCCGAAAAAGTGGTCAATTCAATGCCCGGATGATTGGCCAGCCGATGATACAGGGCGCTGAGAAAGTGATAACCGTTATCCGGATAATATTCCCAGGCATTCTCGCCATCCATGATAATTGAAACTACCTTGTCGCCGGGTTCATGCACTGCAATATTTTCCAGATGGTGAATCAAATCGCCAACCGCATCATCGGCGTGCCATTTTGAATATTCGAAACCGATCAGGTCGGACAAGCCGTCATCCCGGAAAAAACAGGCTATATCGGTTTTGTTAAGCTTGAAAGGATGATGTATTCCCGACTGTTTGGTGTTTTCAGCAAGATTCAAACTGTTATGCAGCACAGAACCGCCGCTTGCGGTCCAATCAAAGCCGAAATCGCCCAATATTTTTAGTGTCTGATCGCTGATACCGCCTTCCGAAGGCCAACAGCCTTTAGGTTCAAAACCGAATAAGCGCTTAAAGGTTTGCAAGCCTTTTTCAAGATGCCACATTACCCGTTCTTCTCCCCCCGGATAGGCATCCAACTCCGGCAAAGGAGCATTCGGCATCGCCTCATGGGTGGTATTCAAGTCCAGCAACAGCGGCATGATAGGATGGGCATAAGGCGTCACGGAAAGCTCAACCTGTCCTTTTCTGGCTAATGCTTTATACCGACAGATAACACTGCTCAGTTGTTCGGCAATGACCTCTACAATTTCGATCCGGTCGTGCAGGGTATAGCCGGAGCCTTTCTCTATCAGGCGTTTTACCCGGCTATCCGTTAACTTGACGGTTTCCCCCATCCAAATCAGATGATACCAGGCCAGAATATCGCTGATAAACTGGGAGTTGACATAAGTTAAGGAAGCATAATGGTGCTCAAGCCAATCGGCCATTTCAACCAAGCGTTTGAAAGCCGGATAGCGGTTGATTTGCCGTTCCCGGTTCGCGCGCATGCAGTCTTTAACCAGTTTCATGCGTTGTTCGAGATCTGCCGGGATGCTCGGATCGACCAGCGCCGCCAATAAAGGATCGGTGATCGAAATGCGGTCATGCAAATAGCCGTTGACTTGCCGGGCATATTCCTCGATTTGTTCCAGCAGGATGGGCGCAAAATTCACGACCGCCTTGGCCTTAGGCACCGCTTCCAGATGCGCGACCATATCCACATAATCTTTAATAACATGCAGATAGGTCCACGGCAGCTTAAATTCACCGGTCTGTAAGTCCCTGTATTCCGGCTGATGCATGTGCCAGCACAACACCAGTTTCAATTTAGCTTTATCTGACATAGTGTCTTTTTTGCCCCAGCATGTCTGTCGTAACCAAAACGACTCCGCCGGGGCTCACATGGAACCTTTTTTCGTCTTCCGCCCTGTTTTCACCGATGATCGTGCCTTCCGGGATTTCACAGCCTTTTTCTATGATCGCCTTGGTAATTCGGCAATGGCGGCCGATATTAACTTCCGGCAAAACGATGGTATCTTGCAAGGTCGTGTACGAATTAACGCGGACATTCGAAAACAACAGGGAATGTCTGACTTTTGCCCCGGAAATCACACAGCCGCCTGAAACCATCGAGTCCACAGCCTGTCCGCGCCGGTCGTCATTGTCAAAAACAAACTTGGCAGGAGGTGTTTGCGCCTGATAAGTCCAGATAGGCCAGGTTTTATCGTATAAATTCAAGTCCGGGTTTACGCCAATCAATTCCATATTGGCAGACCAGTACGCATCGATAGTACCTACGTCGCGCCAGTAACTTTGTTCCCCGCTTTGCAAGTCCAGAAAAGGATAAGCATTAACGATATATTTCTCGATTACGGCGGGAATAATATCTTTACCGAAATCACGGGTTGAGCCTTTGGTGTCGGCATCTTTCAGCAATTGTTCAAACAGGAATGCGGCATTAAAAATATAGATCCCCATCGACGCCAATGCCGTATTTGTTCGGCCCGGCATAACAGGGGGATGCTCGGGTTTCTCCACAAAAGCCCTGACTCGCCGGTTTTCATCGACATCCATTACGCCAAAGGCCGTTGCATCTTCCAGCGAGACTTCTATACAGCCTATCGTTAAGTCGGCGTTTTTTTCAACATGGTCGGCAAGCATCGCGCCGTAATCCATTTTATAAATATGGTCGCCGGCCAGCACTAGAATATGTTCAGGATCACGGCTACGCAAAATATCAATATTCTGGAAAACAGCGTCAGCTGTCCCTTTATACCAGGAATTCTCATCGTGCCGTTGCTGGGCAGGCATCAAGTCGACATACTCACCAAATTCGCCGCGCAAAAACCCCCAACCCTGCTGAATATGCCTGATCAGAGAATCGGCTTTGTATTGGGTCAAAACGCCTATCTTGCGGATACCGGAATTCATGCAGTTTGACAGCGGGAAATCGATGATTCGAAACTTACCGCCGAATGGCACCGCCGGCTTGGCGCGCCAGTCTGTCATGTTCATTAACCGTGACCCGCGACCGCCGGCCAATATGAGTGCAATGGTATTGCGGGTTAAATGACTAACATTATGCTCATGCTTTTGATTACTTGACGCTGACATTTTTCATCTCCATGTGGAATAGACTGACAACTCTTGATGTGTTTGGTAACATTCACGCAACTATTATTCCACTACGCCGAGGCTATTCATAGTGAAAAAGCAATCTAAGTACGCACTTGATTCAGATGCTCTAAAAATCATGGAAGCCAGACATCATGATCCTTTTTCAATTTTGGGTCGCCATCTCAAGAACAATCATATTCAGGTTAAGGTGTATCTGCCTTACGCAGAAACAGTGTGCTTTAGTCACAACGGCGCTGAATTAAACCGGCTACCCGATACGGACTTTTTTGAATATAGCGCCGACAATGTCATATTGCCAGAACATTATCGATTGTCCTGGGTTGATAAAGACGGCAACAGCCACGAAAACCATGATCCCTATGATTTCGGCACCCAATTGCCGGCATTCGACCAACACTTATTCGGCGAAGGCAAGCACTGGCATATTTATCAAAAGCTGGGCGGACATCTGCACAGCGTCGACGGCATCGACGGGGTTTTGTTTACGGTCTGGGCGCCCAATGCCGGGCGGGTCAGCGTGGTCGGCGATTTCAACCGCTGGGACGGACGCTGCAACCCGATGCGCAGCCTGGGCGGCAGCGGCATCTGGGAGCTGTTCATGCCGGGTTTGCAAGCCGGCTGTTATTACAAGTTCGAGATATTAAACAGGCATACTAACGAGATTCTGTTAAAAACCGATCCTTACGGTCAGCAGTTTGAGTTCCGCCCTAATACCTCGTCAATCGTCATTGATGAACACAGCTATGTCTGGAAGGATCAGCAATGGATAGAAGACCGCATCGGTCAGAATTGGCTGCACGAGCCGATGTCCATTTATGAGGTTCACCTGGGTTCTTGGCGGCGCGATAACCTGGGTAATTTCCTCAATTACCGTGAATTGGCTGTGCAGCTGGTCGACTATGTCAAGGAAATGGGCTTTACCCATGTTGAATTATTGCCGGTGACTGAGCACCCGCTGGATGCCTCGTGGGGTTACCAAACCACCGGCTATTTCGCCCCGACCAGCCGTCACGGCACGCCGGACGATTTCCGCTATTTTATCGACACCTGCCATCAAAACGGCATCGGCGTGATTCTGGACTGGGTGCCCGCGCATTTCCCCAAAGACAGCTTTGCGCTGGCCCGTTTTGACGGCAGTGCGCTGTATGAGCACGAAGACCCGCGCAAAGGCGAGCACCGCGATTGGGGTACATTGATTTACAACTACGGGCGCAATGAAGTTAAGAACTTTTTGCTGTCCAGCGCCATTTTCTGGCTGGAGGAATTCCATCTTGACGGTCTGCGCGTCGATGCCGTAGCCTCGATGCTGTACCTGGATTATTCCCGTAACGATAATGACTGGGTTCCCAATATGTATGGCGGTAACGAGAATCTGGAAGCCATCGATTTCCTGAGAGATCTCAATACCGTTACCCATGACCAGCACCCCGGCACGGTGATGATGGCCGAAGAATCGACGTCCTGGCCGCAGGTAACCCGGCCGACCTGGACCGGAGGCTTGGGTTTTTCGATGAAATGGAATATGGGCTGGATGCATGACACGCTGGCGTACATGAGCCAGGAGCCGATACACCGCAAGTATCATCACGACCAGCTCACATTTGGAATGCTTTACGCCTTTACCGAAAACTTCTGCCTGCCTTTTTCCCATGATGAAGTGGTGCATGGCAAAGGCTCGCTGGTCAGCAAAATGCCGGGGGATGAATGGCAGCGCTTTGCCAATCTTCGGCTGCTGTATACCTTGATGTACACCTATCCGGGCAAAAAACTGCTGTTTATGGGCTGCGAATTCGGGCAGGGCACCGAATGGAATTTTAACAAGGCCTTGGACTGGTATGTGCTGGATTATCCGCATCACAAGGGTGTGCAATCCTTGGTAAAAGACCTGAATCAGCTTTATAAAAAACACCCGGCCTTATATCAGCATGATTTCGATCATCAGGGTTTTGACTGGATCGATTGCCATGATGTGCAACAATCCATCATCAGTTACCGACGCAAGACCGAACAGGAAGACTTGATTGTCGTGCTCAACTTTACTCCGGTAGCCCGTGAACAATACCGCATCGGCGTACCGGTGGCAGGCACTTATACGGAAATATTCAATTCCGATTCCGGTTACTACGACGGCAGCAATGTCGGCAATGGTGCGGCATTGTCTGAACCTACGGCGTGGATGAATCAGCCCCACTCTATCAGCCTGACTTTACCACCCTTGGGGGCCGTAATCTTAAAACTATAGCTATCGGTTAACTACTCAACTATCAAATAAAATAGAACGCGGATGACGCAGATGATTATGATGAACACTGATTAAAAAGCATAAGACAAACTTCGCTTCGCCTTTGCGAAGCGTCCTTTACGGTACTTTTATAGCCGCAGAGTTTCAACGGCTGAATAGCCTTAGAGTCTAAAACAAGAGGTACTGCCGAATCTGTGGCAGTTTATTTTTTACGAGTTACCTTAGCTACGCTGAATAGTTACAAAAAATCTTACTTAATCATAATTATCTGCGTCATCCGCGTTCCATCTTTCTAACTGTTGAATAATTACCATTGATAATAAAAAACCAACACAATGAAAAAAATACTTTTTGTCACCAGCGAAGCTCATCCGCTGATTAAAACCGGCGGCTTGGCCGATGTTTCCGGCAGCCTGCCTAAGGCGTTGTCGGAATTGGGTGAAGATGTGCGCATCATCATGCCCAATTATCAGGACATCAAAGCCAGCGAAGAAATTCGCTACCTGAGCACGGTTCATGTGAATAATTATGCGGTGAATATTCTGGAAACCCGGCTGCCGGACACCGACGTTATCGTTTGGCTGGTAGATTCCCCCGAGCATTTTAACTTTCCAGGCAATCCCTATGTTGATGAACAAGGCAAGCCTTGGGAAAACAGCGCTGAACGTTTTGCCCTGTTTTGCCGTGTCGCCGTAGAAGTTGCGATGAACCGGAGCTGGTTGGATTGGAAACCCGACATCGTCCACTGCAACGACTGGCAAAGCGGGCTGGTGCCTGCGCTGCTGTCTCTGGAATACAGTCGCCCCGCTACCGTTTTCACCATACACAACATGGCATATCAAGGCATATTCCCAAGCGCGACCTATCTGTCGCTGAACTTGCCCGGCCAACTTTGGAACCCGAACGGCATAGAGTTTCATGACATGCTGTCATTTCTTAAAGGCGGCCTGATCTATTCCGATCGCATTACCACGGTAAGCCCGACCTATGCCAAGGAAATCCAAACCGCCGAGTTTGGCTATGGACTGGAAGGCCTATTAAGTTACCGCAAAGATTTCCTGAGCGGCATCATCAACGGCATCGATACCGAGCACTGGAACCCTGAAACCGACACCAGTATCAGCCAAACGTTTAATCACTTAACGTTGAATAAAAAGCTGCTCAATAAAACGGCTCTACAGGAAAAACTATCCCTGCCCGTAGACAAAAACATTCCTCTGTTCGGGCTTATCAGTCGTTTGGTAGAGCAAAAAGGCATCGACTTGGTGCTTGATTGTCTGCCTGATATGCTGACCCACCCACTGCAATTTGTACTGCTCGGCGGCGGTAACAAGAGCTTTGAACAGCGCTTGTATAATTTTGCCGAAGAACATCCCGATAAAATATCGGTCATCATCGGCTATGACGAAACGCTGGCGCATCTGATTGAAGCGGGCGCAGATATTTTCCTGATGCCATCGCGCTTTGAACCCTGCGGCTTGAATCAGATCTACAGCCAACGCTACGGCACCGTGCCTATCGTCAGAAAAACCGGCGGCCTAGCCGATACCGTCGTCGATACCGTCCCTGAAACGCTGGATAACAATACCGCAACCGGTCTTGTGTTCAATGAGGCAAGCCCCGGCGCATTGATGGAAGCCATTAAGCGCTCGCTGATTTTATACAGCCACCCTAAAACCTGGAAAAAGCTGCAAACCAACGGCATGCAAAAAGATTATTCATGGAGCAAAAGCGCCAAACAATATCTGGCCTTGTACGACCAGCTGTAGAGACTTGGTGGGCGTAGTAGAATGGGTACCGACGGCATGAGAACAGATATTTACTCCTGGCAATATCTGCATTCACCTCATTCCTGTGGCTTATACAGGAGGTAGAGTATCAACAGTAGGCCACTCTACCCATCCTACTCACTGCATTAAATAAATTCGAGATGCTTCTATGAACAGAAGATCCTTCCTTAAATCAGCACTTTCCGGCGGTGCGCTTGCCCTTGCCGGGAGTTATCCGATATTCATCGAGCGAAACATCGTGCAAGTGAATCGGTACAAGATTCCAATCCCTAATCTGCCGCTTTCGTTCCACGGGTTTACGCTCGCCCACGTGACGGATGTGCATTTGGGTTATCTTGTTTCCCCGTCGTTTGTTGAAGAAATAGTTCAGCGGACAAACAGCTTAAACACGGATGCGATCGTATGCACCGGCGATTATGTCCATGAACGGAACACGATTGAGGAAATCGACAAAGTATGGCCTATTTTGTCCAAGCTAAGCGCAAGGTACGGCGTCTATTCGGTATTGGGCAATCATGATCATTGGGCCGACAATAGTAGATCCCTGTATTGGCTGGAACGATCAGGGCAGAATATTCGGCATCAATGCAAGCCTATTTACAAGGGTCGCGACAGGATTTTGATCGGCGGGGCAGGGGACTTTTGGGGCGACGAGCTAAAGATCGACAAGGTGTTTTCCAGCTCGGATCAAGGCGATTGCAGGATACTGTTGTCGCATAATCCGGATTCAGTCGATACGGAGTTTGAAACGCCGCTGTCTTTGGTGCTGAGCGGTCATACCCACGGCGGGCAGGTTGTAATACCTTTTTGGGGGGCGCCCAGATTGCCGGTAGAAAACAAAGCCTATTCCAGCGGCCTTATCGCCACGCCCAGAACCCCGCTTTTTATAAGTCGGGGAATCGGTTGGGCAATTTTGCCGGTGAGGTTCAATTGTTACCCGGAAATAGCGGTGTTGGAATTGGTAAATCCACGGTTGCTGGCATAACAATTTGAGTATGGAAGGGAGCGACTAAAATAAGGATAATGAGGATAAAATAATGAACAACCAAAACACATGTTTGATTTTTGCCCACCGTGGCAGCCTAGTAGGGTACGCTGTGCGTACCATTCATCTTAATTGTTTTATATTTTTGGAATAACAAAGCTTATGACTCGATTACTTGAAAAAGCCTTTTCAGAAGCATCCATGTTGCCTGAATTACAACAAAACATGTTGGCAAGATGGATTATTGATGAATTATTGGCTGAAAAAAAATGGGATGCGCTTTTTTCTGAAACGGAAGATTCATTAGCCCAATTGGCGGATGAGGCTTTAAACGAATATAAACAAGGCAAAACTCAAGTTATGAATTTGGATGAGTTGTGATTTCACGAACAACTGAAAAATTCAGGGCATTGTTTGCGCTTTTGCCTGCTACGATTAAAGCTCAAGCAAAAGAAGTCTATCGGCAATTTAAATGTGACCCTTATCATCCTGGTCTTCAATTTAAACGGGTTCACTCAAGTAAGCCGGTTTATTCGGTAAGAATAAATTTGGATTACCGCGCGGTAGGAATAATACAAGACAGTGAAATCGTTTGGTTTTGGATTGGTTCCCATAATGTTTATGAAAAATTGCTTAAAAAACTATAAGCAAGTTAAAGGGGATATAAGGCCATGAATAACCAGGACGCATGCTTGATCTTTGCCCACCGTGGCGGGAATAAAGAGGCGGGAGCTTTAATTGCCGAAAATACCCGCGCTGCTTTTAATCATGCGCTGCAATACCCGATAGACGGTATTGAAACCGATGTGCAGTTGAGTCTGGATGAGGTGCCTGTGCTTTGGCATGACTGGGAGCTGGATAAGCTGGGTCATCCTGGAAAAAGCATCGACGATTTTAATTTCGCGCAGCTTGAGCAAATGGATTTTGCCGGATACTGCTCGCCCGATGCGGCACCGGAAGGCGCGTTGAGCCTTAAGGAGTTTGTCGATAGTTTCCGGGGGCGTTGCGGTCTGGATATTGAGCTTAAAAGTCGCGACGGGGAATCGCGGCAACGGCTGGAAACTAAAATCCTGCAAATGCTGGCGATCATCGGCAGATCGGCTGTCGATGGCGTGTTTATTTCCTCGTACAGTCTGCCCGGCCTGATTTTCGCCCATCAACACGCGCCGGATTTGCCGCTTTACTACCTGCTATCCGACCATCACACCCAGGCCGATATTGAACAGTTCCTCAATGAACATGGTTTCCTGGCCGGTTTTTGCCTGCCTATCGACATCCATAACGAGGCCATTGCCAAGCTTTTGCGAGAGCAGGGCAAAGGCGTCGGCGTTTATACCTGCAACAGTGTCGAGGAGATTCGAAAGGCACTGGGTTTGAAGGTCAATATCCTGATTACCGATTACCCGCAGCTGGCATTGCGGATGCGCGAGTTGTGAAGCGGGACTTTGTGCAACTGGCCGGGCAGCATTTTGATGTGCTGGTTTGCGGCGGCGGCATTTACGGCGCGTGGACGGCGTATGATTCCGCTTTGCGGGGGCTTAAGGTCGCCATCGTCGATCAGGGCGACTGGGCCTCGGGAACTTCATCTGCTTCCAGCAAGCTGATACACGGCGGCCTGCGCTACCTGGAATCGCTGGATTTCAAGTTGGTCAAAAAAGCTTTGCGCGAACGCGAGATGCTGAAAAAAGCTGCGCCGCACCGTGTCTGGCCGCTACGTTTTGGCGTCCCGGTTTTTAAGGACAGCCGGCTAAACAGCATTCGCCTGAAAATTGGTTTGATGTTGTATGATTTTTTGGCCGGAACGCTGAACTCCGGCCAGGTTCATCGTCATTTTAATCGAAGCGCGTTCTCTGAGCGGTTTCCCTGCCTCAATCCTGATTTATTAACCGACGGTTTTACCTATAGCGATGCACAGACCGACGATGCCCGTTTGGTTCTGGAATTGATTGACGGTGCGTTATCGGCCGGGGCGGTGTGCGTGAGTTACTGCAAAGTAACCGGCTTTATTGAAGATAAGGGGCGAGTCTGTGGCGCTAAAGTTCAAGACAGGGTCTATGGTAAAACCGCCGAGGTTTTCGCCCGCCAGATCGTTAATACTATCGGTCAATGGACGGCTGAAAGCGGCTGTCGATTAACCAAAGGCGTGCATCTAATCTTGCCCAAGGCGCTGGGCAATGAAGCGTTGTTGCTGACCGCTAAATCGGACGGGCGGGTGTTCTTCATGATTCCGTGGTACGGGCTGACGTTGCTGGGCACCACCGATACCGATTATGCCGGCGATGTCGATCAGCTCTCTGTCGAAGCGGAAGAAGCCGAGTATCTGCTGACCGAGGCCAATCGTGTGCTTAGTGTAAATTGGACTGAGGCCGACATTATTGGTTGTTATGCAGGATTGCGCGTTTTAAAGCAGAGTTCAAAAGCAACGCCGTCTGCGGTCAGTCGCGACTGGGAACTGAAAGTCGCCGATAACGGCCTGTTGACTTCGATCGGCGGAAAAATCACGTCGGCTAGGGAAGACGCGGCGCAGATCGTCAATAAGCTATGTGAAAATTTAGGCGTTAACGCACCTTGCGGAACAAGCGGCAGGCCGTTTCCGTGGCTGCCGGATCAGGACTATCGGCAGTGGTCGGATGCGACTTTGATCAAGGCCGTAGCGTTGGGTATAGACAATGAAAGTGCCCGGTGGCTGATACGGCGGCATGCAAAACGCGTGTCGATGATTTTCCAATTAATAGAACAGGATGCCGCGTTGGCTAAGCGGATAACCTCCACGCTGCCTTTTATAGTCGCCGATTTGGTGTTCTGTGCCGGCAATGAAATGGTTGTGCATCTGGACGACCTGCTCAGGCGGCGGATTCCGTTGCTGATCTTGGCGAAAATGACTCAAACAGAATTGCGTCATCTCGCCGAGGTTACCGCAAGAGTGCTGAGATGGGATGAGGCTACCTTAAATAACGAGCTCGAAATATGCATCAAAAAAAACATGAGCCTTAGAAAATAATCATCGGTGCTTCTTGGAGTTGCCAAGCGGTTGAGGTGGTAATCTATTAGAAATGAATTCAAGTGTATTTTTTAAAGATGCAGTATTTGCGGTTATACTTTTAATGTTATAAATCACGGGCAAAAAGTCCGACCATTCTATTTGACCTCTTTTGAACATTGGCATGAAAACGATATTAATTAGGAGGAAGCATAAACCTTGTAAAATTCGGTTCGGAATGCTTTTTTTGGGGGACCGCCAGAACGGCGGTGCTAGTAATTATTGGAGGGGTAATCATGGGGATTTTCACAGTGCTTTATTTTTCTTTAAAGGCTGTTTCATTGCAAGCCCTTATTTTTTTAAAGAATATTAAATGATCGACTCAAAGGCTTCTTTCCTGGCATTAGCGTGCGGTTTTAGCCAAAGACACTAAAAATGAAGCGCAACTGGCCTATTTTTTTTATCTTTTCCGTATTTATTGCCGGGGGGGACTGGTCTGCCCATTCCGATGTGCGACCAACGTATTATTTCTATAATACAGAAACAAATATCAATAACTTTGCCTCATTAAAAATGGGTTTTGATATTTATTTGGTGAATCATGGCGGTTATTTTTTACAGCCATTTGATCTGAGAGAAAATTTCGAAGCGGTAATCCATGAAAAAAAAGGCGATATTTATTTATTGTCCAGTTGGCATTTAAAGGAATTACAACGGAAGAAGGTGCCGCTGGAAATTGCCTTGGTTGGCACATCAAAGGGTAACACAACGCAAAGGAAGGTATTAAGTGCGAAAAAAGACATTGTCAATTTCGCCATGCTTAAAAATACCGTGGTTGCTGCCGCCGGCAGTGACGAATATGTTCATAGCGTATTGAAGCAGATACTTGGCAAGGAGCAGGAAGCGCTACTTAAAGACATCAAAATACTTATTGTGCCTAAAGACATTGATGCGGTCATGGCGGTGGGTTTTGGCATGGCAACCGCTGCCATTTCTGCCGAAAGCGGTTTAGACAAGCTGGCGATGATGAATCCCAACCAATTTAAGGAATTACATAGCTTAGGTTTTAGCGAAAAGGATTATTTATTAATTGCGGCAACCTTGAAAAAACCGGACCAACAAGAAACACAATTACTTGAGGTGTTACGCAAAATGTCGGAGGAAGAAGCGGGTGAAGCAAATTTGAAGATGCTGGGCATTGATGGTTGGAGGGCAGTGCAATGAAATGCATATTAATAAGTGCCGCGCATTTTATCGGTAACGGCTGGAACCCATTATGAAACCTATTAATTTTTATAATGTTTTTATTCTTTTGGCTGTGTTTTTTGCCGGCACCGGGTTTGCTCAATCAAATAAAATCCTGATCGTTAACAGCGAGAAAACTGTTTTTCGATATGAAAAAATTGCTACAGAATTTAAAAAAGTCTTACAACAAAACGCCTATTCATGGACTGAGTTTAATTTAGACGACCATGCCAATGCCGACGCGGATTTGAAGCAGCTTGTCCAGCAAGAAAATCCAGCGCTAATTTATTGCATAGGTACCCAAGCTTATTCGTTAGCACGTAATGTTGCCCCTAACAAAAAACTGCTGTTTTCAGCT
Source organism: Methylobacter sp. (assembly GCA_030679035.1). Classification (GTDB taxonomy): domain Bacteria; phylum Pseudomonadota; class Gammaproteobacteria; order Methylococcales; family Methylomonadaceae; genus Methylobacter_A. The sequence continues at coordinate 38,598 of JAUXTH010000036.1, forward strand.
GCTATTAATTGGCGAAGATTGGATGTTGGTGTAGGAACTTATGGCATTGCTAATGAGTTGTCATCGGCACAAGAAATGTCGTTGTTACATTATTTCTTTCCAACGATTAAAACAATCGGCTTACTCTATAGCGATAAATTCAGCCGTGAGTACGTGGAAACCATTAAAAAAGATGCCTTGAACTCAGGTATCAATATCATTAACAAGTCCATTAATGATGCGCAAGAGATCAGCGAGGTACTTAATGACTTGCTGCCGCAAATAGATATGTTTTGGATTATTTCCGATCCTGTTGTTTTAAGCAACAAAGAGTCGGTGCGACAAATTTTCCAAGCGGCGCAACAACAAAACAAACCCGTTTACGCCTACAGTGATGTGTATATAGAACAAGGTGCAGTTTTGGCAATTTCTGCGGATATCGCCACGATTGGGCGGCAATCGGCGGGTTTAGCCATGATGGTGGATCAGGGTAAAGTACCTGCGGGTACCGTGCAAAGCCCGGCAGGATCAACAGTTACTTTAAACAAATGCGCTCTCGACGCATTGAAGCTTCAGTTCAATCAAGACGCCCTCGATTCGGTTAATAAAATTGTGGGGTGCGAGCAGTGATTAAATATTTATCTACCCTGCTGGTTGGCGTCTTGCTCTTGAATTCAAGTGTTTATGCAGATGAGTCGGCAGAGCATGATAGCCTGGAAAAAGAATTGGCGTATCTTGCTGCAGAAAGAAAAGTAGTGGTCACTGCCTCGAAAATAGAAGAACATGTGGACAAGACTATCGCAACAACTACCGTCATTACCCAAGACGATATTGCGCATATCGGCGCACGCAATTTGTTGGATGTGTTGCGTTTGGTTCCCGGCATCGGTATTACGCAAACTCAAATTGGAGTTCGTGAGATTGAAGTTCGCGGCGTTAAAACCTTGCTGTCTGAAAAAGTGCAGATTATGTTGAACGGTCATCCGTTGGATCATAACCTGCAAAATGCCGGCAGTACTTTGCTCTATGATGATCTACCGGTTGATACGATCAAGCGCGTGGAAGTTGTGCGTGGGCCGGGGTCGGCTTTATACGGCGCTAATGCTTTTCTTGCCGTCATCAACATCATCACCCAAAGCGCCAAGGATTTGAATGGGGTGCAAACCTCAGCCGGTTGGGGGAGTTTCGATACCCAGCAATATCGGGCATCCTGGGGCAAGCAGTTTAAAAATAGCGCTGAAGCGGCGTTGCATTTTAATTTTACCGATACTAACGGTATTAATTCGCCGATTCCGGCCGACAGTCGGAGTGTTCAAGGTCTTAGTTCTAACGCACCCGGTAAAAGTCAGCTTACTGAAGGCCGCTACGATCTGGAATGGCAACTAGGTTATCAGGACTTTAAACTGGACGGGCGTTATATCAATAAAAAAGCCGGCACATTCTTTGGAACAGCTGCTGTACTTAGCGATTCTAGGACTCAACAAGATTATAACGATTATTTCCTGCGTTTGAGTCGAGCGTGGAAGATTAAAGATAATTTCACTGTAGATACCCAGCTATTTCACGATTTTTTTAGCTACGATAATATATGGCAAATTGCCCCGGCTCAATTTATTCGTAACGGGGTTCAGGACACCCGTACCGGGGGGGAAATTCAAGCTAATTATCATATCAGCGATGCCCAAACCTTGATCAGCGGGTTTTCTTATGCAAAAGAGCAGCAGGGACATCTTATAGATCAAGCAGGATCCGATCCGGCGCACCTGACACAGGTGCTACCTAGTACCGAAGCAAGAACACGTAACCGCTGGGGTGTGTACATTGAAGATGTGTGGGATCCATTAAAAAACTTAAGGATGACCGTCGGCGCACGATATGATCGATACAGCGACTTTGGCGGCACATTTAATCCCAGGATGGGCTTTAACTGGGAGTTTATTAAAAATTATTCACTCAAATTTTCTTACGGTAGCGCTTACCGTGCACCAGCTTTCGGTGAACTCGGTTCTGCCAACAATCTTGTATTATTGGGCAATCCAGCGCTTCAACCGGAAGTAGTTAAAACCTTTGAATCAGGTATTATTGCTCATCCCATAAAAGGATTGACGGCTCAGACGACCTATTATCATTCTTCAATTAATCAACTTATATCACCAGTTGCCGGCCAATCAGCTGTTTTTCAGTACGCCAACAATGGCAGCGTGATTGCCGAGGGGGTTGAATTAGAGGCCCGTTATGATTTTGACGGCAAGCTGCAAGGTTCCTATATCAGCGCCAATCATGTCTTGCAGCATAGCGTTCAGCTTGGTCAACAGCTAGCGGATGTACCTCGGCAGCGCACCAATTTCACAGCCAATTGGGCTTTTGATAATACCTGGAGCAGCTTTGCGCATGTCCTTATCAAAGGCAATACATCACGCAATTTAGGTGATGTGCGCAACGATGTGCCTGGATACGCCTTATTCGATCTGGGCTTACTGGGCAAAAATATGTTCGGCAAGCAAGTCGACATCAGTTTTAATGTCTACAACTTATTAGATAAACGTTATTACGATCCGGCTCCCGCCAGCTTGAATTTTATAGGCGATTATCAAATGTCTGGAAGAGCGTTTTTTGGACATGTCAGTTTGAAATTTTAACATCAGCCGGGTTCGGGTATGCTGTTTATGCCCGACGACATTTTGATGGTTGGGCATCGCTGCCATTAAGTTAAGTCGTTCGTGGTGAGACTGTCGAACCATAAACGGCTTAACCGTCCACCCTTCGACTAGCTCAGGGCGAACGGTTAAGCCTAGCAACTTGTCCCGCCTTAAGTGGGAAGCTGACTTTACGTTAGGTCGGCAAAGTTTTAATATCATTTCAACGGTAGTGTAAAATCGAAAATCTTTTAATAGTGGAGATAGCCATGACGACACATGTATACGAAACAGACATTGTTGCTTGGGCGAACGAACAGGCGCGACTGGTACGTACTGGGCAATTTGAATTGCTCGATTTGGAACACATCGCTGAGGAGATAGAGGACGTGGGCAAAAGCGAACAACGTGAGTTAGCAAGTCGAATGGTTATTCTTTTAGCTCATTTGCTCAAGTGGCAGTTTCAACCGGAGCGGCAAGGTCGTAGCTGGCAAATTACCATTCGTAACCAGCGTCGGGCAGTTCAACTGCATCTAAAGCAAGTACCGAGCTTGAAGGTAAAGTTAGATGATGCTGAATGGTGGGAAATTGTATGGGGTGATGCTATTTATCAAGCATCAAAAGAAACTGGCTTAGACAATTTTCCTGAAACATGCCCATGGTCAATTGAAGATATTCTCTCGGATGAGTGGATGCCAACATTGCCAAATTAGTGTGTTGTAGCATGCCCTACCTACGGGACTTTAAAACGCCCTTATTCTAGCCGTTGCGTTTAAACGATTGTTAGACATAGCTTGTAATTCGTAGAGCGGTGGATTGCCTTTCGGCGAACCCACCACCTATGAGTTAGAGTTTTACATCCACATGTCGTCTCTCCTTTAAAAATGGTTAACGTGAAGACTCATTGCTTATTGCAAATGAGCGCCGATTTGCCCCTATATTAAAAACACAGTCAGGCAGGGGCGATCCTGGCTATCTAGCAAGTGATTATCTAAAAAATGCAAAAATTTTCATTATCCGTTGTAATGCGCCATTAAATCCGGTAGCGGAATATATTTATCGGGAACAGGTACATGATCTTCAGGGAATGCAGTCAGGATTTCTTGAATATTTTTTAAAAACAAGTCCACAAGTACAGTATGTTGCAACTTTTCAAAAGCACACAGCCCGATAATACCGACCTCTGTCCCTAGCGGTATATTTTTAGGGTTTTTTTCAGGATCGCTATGTATATCGGTATTCGAGAATGGTTGAGCGTCTTTTCTGGCAAGAAAGTTTATCGAATCAGGCCCCATAGCCACATAGCATTTTCTTGTTACGTTCCATGCTAGCAAGCTTTCGTTTTTATAATAGATAAAAAATGTTTCATCGCCATCGGTTACGGTGATTTTCCCAACATCGAAACCGCTTGTTTCTCTCACTTCTTTGTTGGCGATTTTGCCTTCGAATAATTTATAACTGAGTAGTGAAAAGCTATCCAGAAATCTCAGAAATTCATTGTAATTTTTAGATTCAATCATGTTTCGCCCCAAGTTCCAGGCAAAGCCGACCGTCCATTGAATAAATTTATCCCGATTTTTGTCAGATAAAGTTGAACAATTTAAATTAGCACTCTGCACTGGATAACAGGCTATACCCGTTACATTGTTATGCGACTTGGCAAATCGCCGTGCCTGGTTTTCAGCATCATTCACGTCTTCTGCCTGTACATGTGTTTTTTGATAATGTCCCGAATCATCGGTATCGGAAGTCAAGATAACAGGATTTATGGGTAACTTATGAATATTGAAAAGATTCATACTCATTTCAGGTACAGCCCGCCCAGAAGGATCTCCATTTATGACGGCAATTCCTTTTTGTGCTGAAATTATAAAAGGAATTAGAATATTAATTGCCCCCATTTCTACGGGCATTAAATAACTTAACGGTTCTTGACCGGATTGAGTCAGGTACTCATCCATTTCCATAAAAGCATTTAATGATGCAGTTTGCCCGAAACCTTCAAACATTTTATCGGGTGAACCTAAAAGAGCTATGAAAGATATGTTTTTATTTGCCTCAAGGGCATCAGGGTTTACATAATACATAACATCAGCATTGTTAATCATTTTGTCCATAAAAAGCAGGGTCAACCCAATTGATGCACCGCCGCCTGATCCTAAAAAGCATGCGCCATATACAATGTATCCAATATCTTTTTTCGTTAATTGATAATTGCCTAGGCCAAAATCTTTTACTTTATGGTCGTTTACACCCGCTTTTTTTATCGGTTTGTCTTTATTAAATGATGATTTCTGAATTGAAATGTTATTAAAATCATTAAGCATAAAAACTTTTCCTTAAAATTAAATGAATTATGTCTGTTTCGGTTGAAGGTTATCTGCGTTAAATACAGAAAATTTTACCCGTATAACCTGGATAAATAATTCTGAACAGGGCAAGGGGATATTGTAAGCTATAACGTCAACAATGCGTGGCAAAAACTTACGCAAATTTAGCGTAGCCATTTTCAGCGTTTGCGCGGCGTTGTCGGTGGTGCGATTGGAAGTCCTTGCCGCGTTGACTTCATCGTCACAGCGTCAACCTCGCAAGCGGTAGGCCTATCAGTCAATCTGTTAAGTTTTTTCGGTAGATGTATAGTCTCGTTCCAATATAGCTAACACTACAGATAAGGGGTATCATCGGAGTGGCTTGCAAGACGGTTAAAAATCTCATGCCGATAAAAATCACGGTTATCTGAAAGTGTGAGTTTGACACAATGACGATTTTTTGAACTTTTACCTTTAGACAAAGAAGGTGACATGAACAAAACACCTTACCCTGATGACTGGCCTGACATAGACACCAAGCTCTACAATAGGTCGGTCAAGTTGTTTAATGCCGTCAAAAACATGTTGAGTGTCAGACTTGATCTTCACGCCGACCCGCAGTTTTTGGAAGGCGACATCTTTTTATTCAATCATTTTTCCCGGTTTGAAACGTTCATACCGCAGTTTCTTATTTATGAGCAAACCGGGGCTTACAGTTGTGCGATTGCTTCCGGGGAGTTCTTTAAGGAAGATAATGTGCTGTCGCGGTATTTAAAACATGTCGGCGTTTTCCCCCACAACCATGACCGTTTGTTTCCGTTGCTGGCCGGGCAGATTCTGCGCGGTCGCAAAGTCATTATTTTTCCTGAAGGCGGCATGGTAAAAGACCGCCGGGTCATTGATAAACGCGGCCATTACAGTATTTACTCCAGGGTTACCGGCAACCGGCGCAAGCTGCACACGGGGCCTGCTGTTTTGGGGCAGGGCGTGGAAACCTTTAAGGCGGCTATCCGCCACGCCCATAGCCAGAACGATGCTGCGCTGCTTCGGCAATGGAAGGATGTTTTGCAAATCGACAGCGTTGATCAGCTGATAGCAGTAGCGAATAAACCGACGCTGATGGTTCCCTCCAATATTACTTTTTATCCGATCCGTTCCTCCGAAAACCTGTTGTTTAAAAGCGTCGAGCTGTTTTCTAACGGCCTGAGCTTGCGCCAATCCGAGGAGTTGCTGATTGAGGGCAATATCATGCTGAAGAATACCGACATGGATATACGCATGGGTGTTCCAGTCGATCCTTGTTGGGTTTGGGACTGGCGAACCCGTTATCTGATGGACAAGGTCATTCCGGAAATCAACACGATAGACGATGTTTTTACGCTGAATTCCAGGCCTAAAAACTGGCGGCAGCGTTTATTGGGTACGTATTTTATAAAAAATGCCCAATGTTCCCGTGATCGATACATGGAAGGCATTTATGCCAATGTTACTATCAATTTAAGCCATCTGGCGGCAACGCTGATCATGTATTACATCGGTCAGGGACAGACGCATATCGAGAAAGACAAGTTTTATAACATCCTGTATATCGCGATCAAGCATTTGCAAAATAATACGGTGATTCATCTGCACCGAAGCCTGCTCAACCCGGATGATTACAGCGATCTGTTTAAGACCACCAACAAGCGTTTCGAACAGTTTATGTGCGCGGCAAAAGAAGCCGGGCTGATCAAGGAAGATGAAAACTGTTACCATTTTTTGCCCAAGCTGTGCGTCGAGTCCGATTTTGACAGCATTCGCCTGGAAAACCCGATAGCCGTTTACAGCAACGAAGCGGCGCCGCTGCATACCGTTCTCGATGCCCTGATTGATGCGACAGGCGAATGTTGTCACGCCGATACAGACAAATTGGCTGCATGGCATTTTGAAGATGAATGCCGCACCTTGGCATGGGAGAAGCAGGCGTACTCAAAATCATTGTTTAGCGACATCAGTCATGAAGAAGCTGCCGTTGCCGATCCCACGCCCTTTTTCATCCAGCCGCCTGCCCTGAGCGGTGCCGAAGGGGAACGTGCCAACGGCTACGGCGTTTTGCTTGTTCACGGTTTGCTCGCCAGTCCTGCTGAATTAAGGGCTTATGGTGAATATCTGGTTAAGCAGGGTTACATGGTATTGGGTATTCGGTTAAAAGGCCACGGTACATCACCCTATGCGTTGCGCGACCAGCGCTGGGAGGACTGGTACGGTTGTGTGCAACGGGGTTTCAATATTCTTAAGGTGCATTGCCCGCGTATTTTTGTTGCCGGTTTTTCTACGGGCGGGGCATTGGCGTTAAAACTGGCCGCTGAACACTATCCTGAAATGGTCGGCGTTATCGCCGTTTCGGTGCCGGTAAAGTTCGTCAATCCTGCTTTTATGTTGGTGCCTCTGCTGCATGGCACCAACAAACTGGTTGGTTGGGTTTCGGCCTTTGAGGGCGTAAAGCCTTTTATCGATAATGAACCGGAACACCCCTCCATTAATTATCGCAACACGCCGGTCAGAGCGCTTTATGAACTGAGGCTGTTAATTGCGCAACTTGATGAGTTACTGCCGCAGATCAGCATGCCTGCATTGATTATGTATGGTGATGAGGATTCTGTGGTCTCTCCCAAAGGCGCGCCGATCATTATGGCTAAACTGGGTTCCAAGCATAAGCAAATCCAAGCCATTAAATCCCATCGCCACGGGATTTTAATGGAAAACATTGGTGGAACTTGGCGTGTGATTGATGATTTTTTTAATGAGTTAATAAATATATCGTAGGGGCAAGCCCTTGTGGTTGCCCTAGCCTAATGAGGGGCAGGCACAAGACCTGCCCCTACGGTGCGGAAAAATAAATATAAAGGGGCGTAAAATGAAAAATGTAGTTATCGCAGGGTATTGCAGATCGCCTTTTACACCGGCGCAAAAAGGCCAATTGGCCAAAGTCAGGCCGGATGACCTTGTGGCGCAGGTCATCAAGGGCTTAATCCATGACACCGGCGTTGCCCCGGAGGATATTGAGGATTTAATTTTGGGCTGCGCGTTCCCGGAAGGCGAGCAGGGCATGAACCTGGCGCGATTAATCGTGCATCTTGCCGAGCTGCCTGTTACCGTTGCCGCTACCACAATTAATCGCTTCTGCGGCTCCTCAATGCAGGCCATACATAATGCGGCAGGCATGATCCAAATGAATGCCGGTGAGGTGTTTATCTGCGCCGGTGTCGAATCCATGAGTCGGGTGCCGATGGGCGGTTTCAACAACTTGCCTAATCCCAGTCTTTACAAAGCCTATCCCCAAGCCTATATCGGCATGGGCGAGACGGCGGAAAATCTGGCCTTGCAATATCATATAGACCGCTTGGCCCAGGAAACTTTTGCCTTAACCAGCCAGAAAAAAGCGGGAGCGGCCCAGCAAAACGGTCTGTTCGCCACTGAAATAATTCCGATTAAGCGTTTGGATGGCGAAACCGTTCAATACGATGGCTGCATCAGGGCTGCTTCGACGCTACAGGCGCTGGCCGAACTGCAACCGGTTTTCCTTAAAAACGGCAGCGTGACCGCCGGAACTTCTTCGCCGGTAACCGATGGCGCGGCTGCCGTGCTGGTGTGCAGTGAGGAGTATGCAGACGCCCATGGCCTGGAAAAACTTGCCAGAATCAAGTCCATCGCGGTATCGGGCTGTGCGCCTGAAATCATGGGTATAGGGCCTGTCAGTGCGACCCATAAAGCCTTGCAACGCGCCGGGTTGACCTTACAGGACATCGACATCGTCGAACTGAACGAAGCCTTTGCCGCGCAATCTTTGGCGGTACTCAAAGATTTGCCGATTCCGCCGGAAAAATTAAATTTGGATGGCGGCGCGATTGCGTTAGGTCATCCGCTGGGCGCGTCAGGTGCCAGAATTACCGGAAAAGCCGCCAGCCTGCTGAAACGGGAAAACAAACAGTTCGCTCTCGCCACCCAATGCATCGGCGGCGGGCAGGGCATAGCGACTATTTTGGAGGCCATCTGATGAACATCCAGAAAGTCGCGGTAATCGGTGCCGGGGTGATGGGGGCCGGTATCGCCGCCCATATCGCCAATGCCGGTATCCCCGTCTATTTGCTGGATATAGTTCCTGGGCAGGCACAAGGCCAGCCCCTACCAATGATATGTAGGGGCAATCCCTTGTGGTTGCCCTGTCCTGAAAACCGCAACAGCATTGCCGAATCAGCTATCGCCAAGCTGCTCAAAGCCGACCCAGCGCCGTTCATGCATAAAAACAATGCCCGTCTGGTCACGCCGGGTAATATTGAAGACCATCTTGAATGGTTGGCCGATGTCGATTGGGTGATTGAAGCGGTGATTGAAAACCCGGCGATAAAACAGGCGCTCTACCAAAAACTGGATAACATCTGCCGTCCCGACAGCCTGATTTCATCGAACACGTCCACACTGCCGCTGAAGCTGCTGACCCGCGACATGCCGGATAGTTTCAAGCAGCGCTTCATGATCACCCATTTTTTCAATCCGCCCCGCTATATGCGCCTGTTGGAGCTGGTTTCAGGTGCCGAGACTCGGCCGGAACTGGTGGCGTCCGTCAGCCGTTTTGCCGACACCCATCTGGGCAAAGACAGCGTTACCTGCAAGGATACACCGGGATTTATCGGCAACCGCATCGGTATTTACTGGCTGCAATGCGGTCTGTTGGAAGCGATCAAGCTGGGCTTGACCGTGGAGCAGGCCGATGCGGTGATGTCCGCGCCATTCGGCATACCGAAAACCGGTATCTTCGGGTTGTTGGATCTGGTCGGACTAGACCTGATTCCGCATATTCTGGGCGGCATGAAGCTGGCTTTGCCTAAGGAAGATGCGTTTCATCAGGTCAATTTTCTACCCGAACTGGTTCAGACCATGATAGCTGACGGTTACACAGGCAGGAAAGGCAAGGGCGGTTTTTATCGTCTACATGAAACCGGCGGAAAGCGCGTCAAGGAATCGATTAACCTGCAAACCGGCGCTTATCAGACTAGCGAAAAATTTGCCTTGCCGGTAATGCCCAAAACGCAAGATGAGCTCAGGGCTTTTTTGTCTGGCGATGACGATCTCTGTCGCTTTGCTTGGCAAGTGCTGTCCAATACCTTGGCTTATAGCTCCAGCCTTATCCCCGAAATTGCCGATGACATCGTCGCCGTCGATACCGCGATGCGCCTTGGCTATAACTGGAAATTCGGGCCGTTTGAATTATTGGATCGGATTGGCGTAGATTGGTTTGTCGACCGGTTGATTGCAGAAAACCGTAACGTGCCGCCGTTGCTGGCAACCGTAGGGGCGGGCCTTGTGCCTGCCCTTTCTGCATCAGCCGTATCAGGGCAACCACAAGGGATTGCCCCTACAAACCGCAGCCTGTACAAGATTGATTCCGGCAAACGCATGTATGCCGATTTGTCTGGCAATTATCATAGCGTGCATCGGCCGGGCGGCATCCTGCTGTTGGCCGATATTAAATTACAGGCTCCGGCGGTGCTGGAAAACCCGTCTGCCAGCCTCTGGGATATTGGCGACGGCGTTGCCTGCCTGGAATTCCACAGCAAAATGAATACGCTGGATATGGATAGTCTGGCGTTGGTTCGGCAAAGCGTCGAAAAGGTCAAAAGCGATTTTTCCGCATTGGTCATCCATAACGATGCCGACAATTTTTCCGCCGGGGCCAATTTAACCTTGCTGGTGAAGGCTATTCACGAGCAAGATTGGCCTGCGGTTGAACAATTGATCAAACAAGGGCAGCAGACTTATCGGGCCTTGAAATATGCGCCATTCCCCGTGGTCGCCGCGCCGTCAGGATTGGCTTTGGGCGGCGGCTGCGAAATCTTATTGCATTGCGATGCGATCCAGGCTCATGCAGAACTGTATGTCGGCTTGGTCGAAGTGGGCGTGGGTTTGGTTCCGGGTTGGGGCGGCTGCAAGGAATATCTGCGCCGCTGGCTGGAATTTGCAAGGCGTCCGGGTGGCCCGATGCCGGCCATTGCCCAGGCTTTTGAAACGATCGGCATGGCCAAGGTGTCCAAATCGGCAGCGGAAGCCAAAGAGATGCTGTTTTTGTCCACCACCGACGGCATTACCATGAATAAGGATCGTTTATTGGCCGATGCTAAAACCAAGGCATTGAAGCTGGTGCCAGGTTATACGCCGCCTAACCCCAGCATTTATCAGTTGCCCGGTGTCAGCGCGAAAGCTGCAATGGACATGGCGATCAATAATTTTAAACTTGCAGGCAAAATAACGGATTATGACGTGGAAATATCTCAGCAACTGGCAGAAGTGCTCAGCGGCGGGCAGTGCGATATCACCGAACCATTGAGCGAAGACGATTTGTTAAACCTGGAATTGAACGCGTTTTTGCATTTGGTTAGGCAACCGGGCACTCTGGCGAGGCTGGAGCATTTATTTAAAACGGGTAAGCCACTTCGTAATTAAAAAGATGCCAACTGTTTTGCGTATTGGAGCCTATCGCTTCTTCTTTTTTGCGGGTGACCGACACGAACCTTCGCATATTCATGTCGAACGCGATGATAATCTGGCCAAGTTTTGGCTTGACCCAGTACGCTTACAAAGTAGTGGTGGTTTTTCAAGAAATGAGATTACTAACTGATGTTACGCAGTTATTCGAATTTAGACTGCATTAACATTTTTATTATTAAAGTGTCGCAGTTGCGACGGTTTATTTTTAATCGGGTTCTCGCACCCGAGGGTGAGTTACTTTCTTTTGCTTCGCCAAAAGAAAGTAACCAAAGAAAAGGCGACCCGGTTGCCGCTTATTTCCTGCGCTCCTCGCTTTTGTCGAGGGTCAGCAGAAGGGGCTCCTGCCCCACTGCTGACGCGCGACATCCCTGCCGCGCCCCTAGCGGGCTAGTCTCGATAAAAGCTCCGGTGCTCGGCGCGGCAAACGGGAAAAACACGTCCGTGCGTAACATCAGTTATTAATTAAGGCAGGGGTTGGTTGAATAACAAGGCATGTTCTTCCCGATCGGGCAACCCTAAACGCGCGCCCATTTTCGTACAGCACAAAGCGCCTGCGGCACTGGCGTATTGCAGCAGCACTTGCCATTCCATCCCGGCAGCCAGTGCCGCCGCAAATGCGCCATGAAAAGCATCCCCGGCCCCCGTGGTATCAATCGCGGTAACAGGATAAGCGGGTAGAGCGCCCTGCTCATTGCCGCGTTGCCAAATCAGGCCCTGTTCGCCCAGCGTGATAACCACGCTGGGGGCAAGTTCAGCGAGTCGACTTAAGGCTTTGCGCTCGTCACCTGCGTATTGGCAGGCAAATTTTTCCGAACAAACCAGGTAATCGACGCGCCCTATCAAAGCCAAGGTGCCTTCATGCACCGAGCCTGCGTCCAATACCGTTGGGATGTTGGATTGCCGAGCCTTGTCAGCCAGAGGTAATGAGATCAGGGGTTCATGCCCGTCGAACAGCACGACCTTCGCCGGGACATGAGCCAGGTTCAAGGCATCGACGGGTAAGGCCTGCGTATCGCCCTTGTAATTAATTAGACAACGATTGCCGTCGGGCTTGACCAATATCGTCGATAACGGCGTAGGAGAAGCGCCGCGCACGATCAGCTGCGTGTTGACGCTGTAATCAGAGAGTTCCTGAAAATGCTTGTCGCCGTAAAGATCGCGCCCCAGGTAACCGGCAAAGGCCGAAGTCAAACCCAGTTTGCTAACACAAACCGCTGCATTGGCGGCCGGGCCGCCGCCGCAACTGAGCAGGCTGTCGGCGACGATTTTTTCATCGGCGCCTGGATGCCAGCTTACCGAAAAAATCAAATCATAAGAAGCGTGGCCTACACACAGTACATCAACATTAAGGGTCATGGTTACAAGCCTGTGTAATGGGATTTTCCAGAAATGGGAAGGACGCTCAACCTGTCGATACCTAAGTATCCAAATATCTAGCCAAACGCTTAAGGGTGTCCAAGTCTATTAAAATTCGGCTCACCAAACAAATCAAAAAATGAAACCACGGCGACTTCCGGGTATAGAAGGAAGATCGCCGGGCATTTCTGGTATATTAAGGCAAGTCATAATCCAATCGTAATCACTATGAACAATCACCCTACCATCCCCGCTACCGAGGCTTTTCGACTGCTTAGTACCAATAACCAAACGGCCGTCATTGATGTCAGGTCTGAGGGCGAATATGAAAAGGCGCACTTCGAAAACACGGTAAACATCCCGATACTTTCAGACGTCCATCGCCATGATGTGGGGCTAACCTATAAGACCGAAGGCTCTGAAGCCGCCAAGGCACTCGGGCATAAACTGGTCAGCGGCGAATACAAGGAACGGATGATTCAGCAATGGTGCGAATCGATTAAAAGCCATCCCCAGCAACCCGCTTTGATCTTTTGCTGGCGCGGCGGCCTGCGCTCCCGATTAGCCCAGGATTGGGTCTATCAACAAGGGCTTGAAGTTATCCGGGTTGAGTCCGGCTATAAAGACTTAAGGCATGAGGCGCTTAAGATCATAGAAAATCCCGCTCCTTTTGTCGTCCTTTCAGGCATGACCGGATCGGGGAAAACCCGCCTGATCCATAAACTTCAACGCTTTGTCGATCTTGAAGCGCTTGCCAGCCATCGAGGCAGCGCTTTCGGTGGGCATGTCGGCAGAAGCCAGCCCCAGCAAGCCACGTTTGAAAACAAGCTGGCGCAGTCTCTTTACCAAATTGCGGGTAACTTTGTGCTTGAGGATGAAAGCCCCAATATCGGCCGATGCCATGTACCTGATTTATTTTATGCCCGAATGGTCCCGGCACCGATGGTGATGATTGAAACACCCGCCAGGGTTCGGGCATTGGAAATCTTTAAGGAATATATCCAAGCGCCTTTTGCAGGCGGCATGCCGTTGCAGGAACTGGAAAACAGCTTTGCAAAAAATGTCGAGCGGATCAGGAACAAGCTGGGCGGCCTGGAGTGCGATAACATTAAGACTATGCTGAACCAATCGTTCCAATTCGATGCATTGAATGAAGATTTTACAGACGCTTATCTCGATTGGATTGAGCGCCTGCTGACGCACTATTACGACAAACTTTATATCCATTCGCTGTCTTTGAAATCACGGAAGACCTTGTTTAAAGGCTCGTGGCAGGACTGTTTGGATTTTTTAGTCGATTCCCAAGAAAGAACATCTCTTCAAGAGATCGATCAGTAAAAAATATGGCCCACGAAAATCACGAAAGACACGAAAGACACGAAAAAAACAGTCGAAAAAATCGTATTACAAGATTTTTCGTGTCTTTCGTGGACAATGCTTTTGGTAGATTCATTATCGGAAATCCTGTGCATTATGAATAACGACTCAACGCCTATTGTTTCAGACCTGGTTTTGCTCGGCGGCGGGCATGCCAACATCCAGGTCTTGAAAATGATGGCCATGAACCCTATAGGCGGCCTCAGGATCACCTTAATATCCGACCAGACCCATTCGCCATACTCCGGCATGATACCGGGCTATTTGGCGGGCTATTATTCCTATGAGGAATGTCATTTCGATTTAAGACGCATCTGCGAGGAACTCGGCCAGCGTTTTATCAAGGCCAAAATCATCGGCATCGATACGCAAAGAAAAAAAATCCGGCTGGAGAACAGGGCGGAAGTCAGTTATGACTGCGCGTCCATTAACGTCGGCATAGCGCCTAAAAGCATAGAACACTCATCAGACGAGGCGGCTTTAAAACTGATCCCGCTTAAGCCGATTTCCAGGTTTATCGCGCATTGGGATCGGTTGATGGCCGACCTGAAGGCTTATAAAGACAGCGATTCGCTACATATTGCCGTTGTTGGCGCCGGTGCCTCGGGCGTTGAAATCTCGATTATCCTGAAAATGTTAATCGACCAACATAAATGGAATGCCGAGGTGAGCCTTATCCACCGGCATGAATTCCTGGTTTCAGCCAAAGACGGTTTAGCCCAAAGAAGGCTGTCAAAAACGCTCAAAGATCTGGGCATAAAAGTCTTTAAAAACACCCAGGCGCTTAAGGAACAGGAAAATGGCCTGGTGCTTAAAAATGAACAAGGGCTGACCCAGACTAAAGATTTTTATCGGGTGCTGACGGCCACCCAAGCTTCCGCGCCGCAGTGGTTTAAAGACTCGGGGCTACCGGTGAATCAGGACGGTTTTGTAAAAGTCACCGGAAACCTGCTGGTTGAACATGAACACGCCCTGTTTGCCGCCGGAGACTGCATACACTTTTCGCCGTCTCCATTGAAAAAAGCCGGCGTTTATGCGGTGCGGCAAGGCATGGTGCTTGAGCAAAATATCCGCGCTTTTTTCACCGGAAAGTCCGCGTTAAAAACCTTTAGCCCTAAGAAAAACGTGCTGTCTTTAATCACCATAGGCGATCATAAAGCCCTGGTTCATCAGGATAGCGCATCCATCCTCAGATGGATGTGGCCTTCATTGTTGTGGACGGTTAAGGACGGCATCGACAGGCGTTTTATGAAGCGTTTTCAAGCCAGGACTTTCAACGTAAAGCCCCGGCATTTTGATAAAGTCATGCCCGTGCCCAAGACCACGCTGGTTCCTGAAGACTGGGAAAGCAATACCTGCGGCGGCTGCGGCAGCAAGCTTGGGGCTTCCACGTTAATGCTAAGCCTGAATAAGCTGGACATTCCCAAAAACGACGCTGTTTTGCTGGGCGTCACAGATGGCGAAGACTGCGCGTTGACCCGATTTTCCGAGCATACCCTGTGCCTGCAAAGCATCGATCAATTCCGCTCGTTTATTTCTGACCCTTACTTGCTGGGCCAAATCGCCACCCAACATGCATTGAGCGACATCTACGCGATGGGCGGCGTTGCCAAGACTGCCCAGGTCGGCCTGACACTCGGAGCCGCAAACAGGAAGATTCAGCAGGAAGACATTTTTCAGCTGATGTCGGGCGTGCTCGATATTCTGACCCAAAGCGGTGTCTCTCTTGTAGGCGGCCACACGGGTGAAGGCGCGGAACTTGCCATTTCCATTGCCGTCCAGGGCGAAGTAGCATTGGAGCAGGTTTTAAGGAAACAGCTCACTAAACCAGGCAACCGCTTGATATTGACTAAACCGATCGGCACCGGCGTTGTTTTTGCCGCCAATATGCTGGCCCAGGCCAATGGCAAGCTGGTGGATCAGGCGCTTTCAAGCATGCTTGAATCCAACAAAACAGCCATGGAGATTATCAAATCCTTTGATGTTTCCGGCTGCACGGATATTACCGGTTTCGGCCTGCTAGGCCACGCGTTTGAAATGCTGGGAAAGAACAGCGATGCCGCTTTGGGCATTAAAATCGACTACAAGGCGATTCCCTTGTTCGATGACGTTAGTGAATTATTTGCCAAAGGCTATTACGCCTCTATTGCGGAGGAAAACTATCAGTCTTTAAATTCTGTACTGACTGCGGAGATGAGTAATCAAAAGTTTCCTGCGCTGTTTGATCCCCAAACCAGCGGCGGCCTGTTGTTTTCAGTGCCATCCGATCAGACGGAAGCATGCCTGAAAGCCCTCCATCAAAACGGCGTGGTCAAAGCCAGTGTTATAGGTGAAGTTATTGATCAGCGGAAAATAATCGTGATTTGATTCGACAGTAAGGACGCAATCCTTGCAACCCATAATCCACCGTCATATAAGGCATGAGAATGCCGGGCATAAACAGCATGCCCGGCAAAGCTGGAGGGGTTATTTAAAATAATCCCAAGGGTACACCGGCGTTAAAATAGGCTTATAGCCTGCCGGAACTGGAAAAGGCGCGCTAAGAAATTCATAAACGCCGACCAGCTCACGGGTTACCGTCATCCCCAAACCGGTAGCAAGGCCAATAGGGACACCAATCGCCCCCTGAGCCTTGGTTTCCTTAACAATATTGCCCGGTATCTCAAGAAAACCGGTAGTCATTCCCGCTAAACCCCGACCGAATTTTTGCGCCGAGTCATACGCATAAGCATTAGAAAAAGAAAAAAGTGTTAAAACTGTAAAAACCGCCAATACATAAAACCGTAATTTTTTCATGTGCTGTTCTCCGTTATTTCTTTTATTAGGAGCCCTATCTTAACCGATGATACGGACATTAATAGTTGAATATTTTCTCAGTCTCGCACGATTACCTCAACACCCCCGCCGGGCTGGAATAACTATCCAACACCTGCACATAATTAGCCCTTTCAAAGCGCTGGGATCAATCGCGTGCTGCTGGCTGACGCTGCCTTTTAGTTGGAGGATCGACTGGTAAAAACCGCCGGTTACTGCCAGGGATAGCTTGGTCCGACCATACAGCAAAACTGTAACCTTCCAAACCTCACGCTTCACTCCTCGTTTGCAGCCAGCACCTGGCCTTTTCGGATAAACGGTAGCGTTGCGTCGGGCTGCGGGGGGAATCGGGTTGTGTGCGGTCAAGCCAGCCACCTTCCATGGCTGGGTTTAGGTAGTTTGTCCTGAAAGTCGGCCGGTGAGAAAGGCCCAATGCTTTCATCAGGTCGGAACTACTCAGTTCACTGTTGCCAATGGCCTCAAACAGTATTTTTACTTGGTCGCTTACATGATCGCTTACTTGGTCGGTATCAACCGCCTCGCGAATAGCATCTAGCAGGGATTGCAACATAAACTCGACAAACGGCGTGGCATCGGCGTGCTCATCCGCTTCGGCCAGCGCTCGATAATACTCGTCCTGCCGTTCGCGAATGACCGTTTCCACAGGCAAATAAACCAGCAAGGGTTTCCACTGTCGAAGAATCAGCGTTTGCCACAATCGCCCCATGCGGCCATTGCCGTCGGCAAACGGGTGAATAAATTCCAGTTCGTAATGAAACAGGCCGCTGCTGATTAACGGATGCTCTTCGCTACGTTTCAGCCAATCCAGCAAATCGGTCATCAGATAAGGCACCCGGTCGGCGGGCGGCGCCATGTGCACCAGATGCTCGCCCCGAAATATGCCGACACCACCGGAACGGAATACGCCGGGATGATCGACCAGGGCCGACATCAGCAAACCGTGAGCTGCCAGCAAATCGGCTTCAGAAGCCGGATGCCAGTTGTCCATCGCCTCATAGGCGGCAAATGCGTTGCGGACTTCTTGAATTTCGCGCGGCAGCCCCAGAACGCGTTTACCGTCAATCACCGCAGTCACTTGTGCCAAGGTCAGTGTATTGTTTTCAATAGCCAGCGAGGCTTGAATAGTGCGAATCCGGTTTTCCCGGCGCAGGCGTGGCGCCAAGTTTTGCTCAGCCAAAATCGTATAGCGACCGATCAGTTCGCTGATTTCGGCAACCACATTCAGGATTACTGGGGTGATGGTATAGGGCGGTTGGTAACTCATTTAGGCCTAATTGATTTTGTTAACCACGAAAACAGCTAAAATGGTGTTGCTGTCTGTACTCAATGAATCTGAGTCTAGACCGATTAATCGGCTTAAATGCTTTGACTGAAAAAAAATCATTTTTGGCATGGATCGCCCGAAATATTTGCTTTACCAAACAGAGATTCGACTGCTTGCAGCGCTGAATTCGTTAACAACTGCGTAAACAAAATTGCAAGCCGTTTTTTGGGTCTTGAACACGCAACATAAAACAAGTTTCTGTTTCTCTCAAATGTTTCTTCTTTTCCACGCGGTACGTTACCAAACCATTGAAGCATTTGATTCCAGTTATAATTATTCCAGCCCCTACCGCAAACAACTAATACATTCTCGAATTGAGCCCCTTTTACTCCATGTTTTGTGGAAAAAGGAGTTTTATCTTCTACATATTGGTATAGTTGCATCACTTCTTTGTACGACACTGATTTTATTTTATTGACCTTTTCAACAAAGCTTATTTCTTTCTCACCCGCAGAATTTTTATCTTCTAGTGAATTAAAGTCATTGATCCGTGTTTCTGCTTCTTCAATTTTTGCTGACAATCTAGGATGTCTAGTGATTTTTAATAAGTCAATTACATCCCGAATGGTTTCTGAGTTTCTAGTTTCAATAAGTTTATTCAAATCAGAAGCCCATTGCTGCTTGTCGGATTGTTTAGTAAGTCGAGTATTTTTAGTATCTAAACGTTTAAATATTTCTCCATAGCATCCTTTTTCAAAACTCTCGCATACAGGCTCAATAACTTCCAAAAAGAATTTCATATAATGATCATTCTTTTTCAGATAATCATCTGGACTCGAAAAACACGACACAAGATTTTTGTAACCCTGTTCTGAAGCTAATACGTTATTTGTAAGCATTAATATTTTTGTTTTCTCGACTGTAAACTCCCATCCGCAATTTTCTAAAATAGAAATAGTATTTTGAAGATATTCGTGTGCAATTTCTGAGGGCAAATCTTCTTGCCAATGGTTCTGAGTTTGACGTGTACCAATCCAGCCATTAGAGTGATAAATTCTAATTTCTCCTACGGATTTAGGATCAGACTCGTGCTGAGGTAAATCCGGCCTCATATTATTTAAGGCATCGACTATATTTTTTACTGATCTGAAATTTGCATTTTTCCCAATTTCTACGATTTTTTGCTTTTCACTTGTTATTAGGCCGCATGCGCTAGAACCATATATTTTTTGCCAATGATCTCCGAATAAGCCGATCAAAATACCAGAATCATTATCTATTAAATTATGAACAATGGCTGAGGCTAAATCCTTATTTGTATCCTGATATTCATCAATGAAAATAATAGGATATTTCGCTTTTATTAGTCTCTGAAACTTTGGAAAGGCCAGAAAAAAGGTCATCATTCTTATGACGTCATCATGGTGAAGGCTGATTTCATACTCATCAATTTTGGGGTATCCCAAGTCGTAGATCACCCTCTGATTTTTAATACCACCAGCTTCTTCAATTCTTTTTGGCCAGTTTCCACCTAATTGGGATGTATGTTTGCACAACTCTTTTTGGAGACCTTGAAGCAAACTCCAGCAAAATCCGTGAATCGTATCTGTAAAAACGACAGGATGATTATCTGTACGATCTTTTATTTCATCTTTTGCAACATTGGTATATGTAATACAAGCTATCTGCTGCCCTTTTTGAGAATAAGTTAAATACTTATTTGAAATCAAAAACTTTAATGCCTCAATCAGTGAATAGGTTTTTCCGGCACCGGCCCCAGCTTCCAAGCGAAAACATTTATCTTCATTGATTGCTTGAAACATTTCCCTTAAGGCTTTCTCGGATGCTTCTTCTGCTGGGCTATGATAAATCACTGCTTATCTCCTTCTGACTGGCTTCCTTTTTAATATCATTGGCTGCCAACCACAATAAGCCATCCTCGATATATTTTGGAACTTTCCAGTTGGTTTTTTCTATTGCGTATTCTATGGCGAAATTTGCTTTACTTTTTTCTCCTATTTTCTCTGCTTTCTCAAAAGCATCTTTCTCAGCCTGCTTTTCATCCGTTTCATTCTCAAGACCAAACAATTCTCTATTCGCCAATATAAAGGCATCTTCAAAACTACGCCCACAAGCAGTTAGACCTTCCTCGGGTATTTCAAAGGTGAGTCTTCGAAAACCTTTAACTTTATCAGTATCAGTTTTTACAGTGAGATTTGCTAGCGATGAATATCCAGTTTCATCAAACCATTCTGATAGTCCACCATTGCTTGAATGAGTGCCCTCCGAAAAAGGGCAACTTGAATAGACAATTTTACCACTTTTTGCAGATATTTCTTTCTTCACGCAGTCCAAATCAGTAACAACGAGAGTTTTTAATTCAAGAAAATCAAGAAACTTATAAAAATGGTGAGCATACGCTCCCCCAATTTCAACAACAGACAAATAACTCCGGCGGAGCTCTGTTGATTTAGAGCCATCAACTTTTCGTATGATTTCAGGCAACAGGATTCTTTCTGTAGTTCCCTCAACCATAATTGCCTTGTCTGCAAAATAGAGGTCACTTTTAGTTAATGTGAGATATTTATGAATAAATTCTTTATCTTTTTTGTGTTCTTCTGGTTCAAATGTCTTGCCTAAATCCTTAACAGTTGTCTCATTTTCCATTTTCGACATAAAGTAACGAATTGTGTCAAAATCCGCTTCGTTTGCAATATGTGTTGAATGAGTGCTTACTACGAATTGAACAGGCCACTTGGTTCCACTATTAAACAACTTTTCAAACTCTGTTACGATGTGATTAAGTTGTTTTATAAATACCTCTTGCATTTGAGGATGCAAATGAGCCTCTGGTTCTTCAATAAATATCAAATGACCTTTTGCTTCTTGCTCAACAGACTGATAATTTCTGAAAAACTCATAAATCTGAAATAGAATATAAATTAGATTTCTGGCGCCAAGGCCGTTATATGTTTCAGGTAATGAAAAATATTCGCCTTTTTTATAGTGAACCCTTGTATTGCTTTCCAAAAGAGATTTAACATTTAACTCAGTAGTAGCACTTAAATTGGGATCTTGGAGCCCTGGATAACCAAATATGGTAAGGGTCGGTAGTAATTCGCCGACTTTCGTTTGAAAATCGCTATCCACCTTTTTCTGGAGCTCCTCAACGACACTGTTAATTTCATCTGACTTTGTTTTAAATTCAGCTGGAGCATTTGCAAGTGATGAGCTTTTGAAGATATTACCAAGGGTTTTTCCTAGAACATCCTTTTCATTATGCGTTTCATCATCAAGCCCTCTTTGTGCATTGATAAAACTAGTCAATAGTAAACGTTTAAATTTGACAAAATCGAGTCTGGTTTTGTTAGTTTCATCTGTAGGATCAATTGCAAACACACAAGCTTCGTAATAGGAAATAATTCTTCCCTTTAGGTCTTTGAAGAACGAAACATCAGAGCTTCCATCTAAGCCCTCAAAAAAACTCTTAATTTTTCCATCTCCCAGTCTGAACGATGCAATAATCCTTGTCTTATAAATATCTTCGTCTAAATCAAGAATAAAGTCCCCGAGTAAACCATATCCGTCAACATCTGCTTTATAATCAACCAGTAGTTCTAGCTCTATTTTTGGCAATAAGTTCCTAATATCTTCATCAGGCTTGCCATCGGTTAAGGCTGCAAAAGCCTTACGGAAGTTATTTAATGATGACAGATTGAAATCTTCAAATTTCACTTTAGGATTTGTTCCAGATAAAAAGCTTCGAAATATTTCTGTCAAGGAAGTTTTTCCTGAGTTATTTCTCCCAACAATCAAGGTAGTTCTGTCATTTAAGCTAAGTTTTACATCTTTTAAAAGCCTGTAATTTCTTATGTGTATTTCTTTAATCAGCATGCTCGTAATCCATATTTATGCGGTTATCGTAAATCATCGGAATAAGCGACAAATTTATGTTCCCCCTTGAATGCCTGTTGACTTAATGAGACATAGTCCTGTGGTCCGGTATGCTGTTTATGCCCGACATTTCCATGATCCAATATGACAACAGATTTTGATTTTGTCCGCCACCATATCATCAAGACACCTGAATGTCAGGCAACGAAAAGCTATTGCCTGACCTACCCAGCTAGCTTACTTCTAATTAGGGTACGTTTTACGCACCCACCAAGATTACCTCATCACCCCCGCCGGGCTGGAATAACTATCCAACACCTGCACATAATTGGCGCGTTCATAAGCGCTGGGATCGATGGCGTGTTGTTGGCTGACGCTGCCTTTTAGTTGATTGATCGACTCGTATTCATGCTCGACCAGCCACTGTTCCAGCTCAGTCAGGATTTCGCTTAACCGACCTATGCCGTGCTTTAGCAATACACTGCAAAGATGTACCACATCGGCTCCTGCCAATAGCGCTTTCAGCACATCCGGCGTCTGGTGGAAACCGCCGGTTACCGCAAGCGACAGCTTGGTCCGGCCGTACAGCAGCGCTGTCCAGCGTATGCGCAACAAGGCTTCCGCTGAGGATGACAGTTCCAGTTTCGGCAGCACTTCCAGCGTTTCCAGGTCAATATCGGGCTGATAAAAACGGTTGAATAGCGCAATGCCGTCGGCCCCGGCCGCTTCCAGGCGTTTCGCAAAATGAATCGGCGAACTGAACTGGGAAGAGAGCTTCATGGTGATCGGCACACTGACCTGAGCTTTCAATTCCCGTAATATGTCCAGGTAACGGTTTTCGACTGCGTCGCCGCTTTCCTCGGCATTTGCCGCCAGATGATAGATATTCAGCTCCAACGCGTCAGCGCCCGCCTGTTGCAACTGCTTGCCGTACTCAACCCAGCCGCTCAATGACGTCCCGTTCAAACTGGCGACGACCGGAATCGCCAGCGCAGACTTGAGTTGTTGCAAATGCTCCAGATACTGTTCCTGATAAGTCTGGATGTTATTCGGCACCGGATGAAACGAGTCCGCTTCGCCATGGCCTATAGCCTGCTGATAAAAAAATCGCTCCATTTGCTGCGCTTCGGCGTCGATTTTTTCTTCGAACAGCGAATACATCACCAGCGCAGAGGCGCCTGCGTCTTCCAGTCTGCGTGCGCTGTCCGTATCCCTGCTCAGCGGCGATGCCGACGGCACCAAGGGGTTAGCCAGTTTCAAGCCTAAGTAATCAGTCGTTAAATCAACCATTGTCGGTCTCCTTGGCAGTTTCGCTTTTGAGTTGGGCTTTCACCGCTGAAACGCTGGTCGATTCGTTCCATTCCAGCTCAGACAGTTGTTTGTAATAGTGATAACGATTTTTAACATCCTGCTGCGCCTGTTCCAAAAAACGCTCCGCGTCTTCAGGATGCGTTTGCCACAACATGCTGAAACGGGTTTCGGTTTTGACGAAATCGCGGTAAGGGATAGACGGTTCCGCAGAATCCAGGTGCATCGGATTCTTGCCCTGTTTTATTTTGCCGGGATCGAACCTGAACAACGGCCAATGCCCGCTTTTGACCGCCAAGTTTTGCTGCCTGTGGTTGTTGGACATATCCACGCCGTGCGCGATGCAAGGCGAATAAGCGATGATGATCGACGGGCCGTCGTGGGCCTCCGCCTCCAAAAACGCATTGAGGGTTTGCGTGTCTTTACCGGCATAAGCGACGTGAGCGACATAGACATTGCTGTAATCCATCGCCAGCAATGCCAAGTCTTTTTTGGCCGTGGCTTTGCCCCCGGCGGAGAATTTAGCCACCGCGCCCAACGGCGTCGCTTTTGAGGTTTGCCCGCCGGTATTGGAATAAACCTCGGTATCCAGCACCAGGATATTGACATTGCGCCCGCTGGCCAAAACATGGTCGAGACCGCCGTAACCGATGTCGTAAGCCCAGCCGTCGCCGCCGATAATCCAGACGCTTTTTTTGCATAAGCTGTCCGCTAACTGGAGCAATGTTTGGGCGGCCTGGCTGGTTAGGGGTTGCAAGCGTCTTTTCAGTGCGGCAACCCGCTCGCGCTGCTCGTAAATCCCCGCTTCATCGGACTGGTCGGCGTTCAGTATCGCATCGACCAATTCGCCGCCTAACGGCTCACGCAACGAGGCCAGCAATTCCCTGGCGTGTTCGTTTTGCTTGTCGAGAGCGATCCGCATCCCCAGGCCGAATTCCGCATTGTCTTCGAATAAAGAATTGCTCCACGCAGGCCCGCGGCCTTCCGCGTTTTTAGTCCACGGCGTGGTTGGCAGATTGCCGCCGTAAATCGAGGAACAGCCGGTCGCATTGGCAACCACCATCCGGTCGCCGAACAACTGCGACGCCAGTTTTATGTACGGCGTTTCGCCGCAACCCACGCAAGCACCGGAAAACTCGAACAACGGCTGCAATACCATCGAACCTTTGATAGTGTTGGTTTTCAAAAGCCTGCGATCATATTCGGGTATCGACAGGAAGAAGTCCCAATTGTCGCGCTCTGTTTCGCGTAGCGGCGGTTGAGGCCGCATATTGATGGCTTTGCGGCTGGCGTTGGATTTATCCCGAATCGGGCAAATATCGACGCATAGCGTACAGCCGGTGCAATCTTCCGGCGCGACCTGATAGGTGATTTCCAAACCGGCCGGAAAATCCTTGCCCAGCATCGGCGCATGCTTGAAGGTTGCGGGGGCGTCTGCCAAAACCTCGGTCGGATAAATTTTGCTGCGAATGACCGAATGCGGACAAACCATTACGCATTTGCCGCATTGGGTGCACAAATCGGTTTCCCAGACCGGGATTTCCAGCGCCAGATTGCGTTTTTCATAAGCCGCAGTGCCGGTTGGAAAAGTGCCGTCAACCGGCATCGCGCTGACCGGCAACGCATCGCCCCTGCCTGCAATAATTTCACCGGTCACTCGTTTGACAAAATCGGGCGCGGCATCGCTGACCTTGGATTCAATGTCGAATTGGCTGCTAACCTGTGTTGGCAGTGGCACTGCATGCAAACAGGCCAGCGTCTCATCAATGGCTTTGAAATTCAGTTCGACGATATGTCGGCCTTTTTTGCCGTAAGTCTTTTCGACCGCGTGCTTGATCGCGGTAATCGCCTGTTCCTCTGGCAACACGCCGGATATCGCAAAGAAGCAGGTCTGCATGATCGTGTTGATACGCTTGCCCATGCCGCTTTTTTCGGCCACTTCATAGCCATCGATCACATAAAAGCGGATTTTTTTGGCTATCATCTGCCGCTGCATTTTAGCCGGGAGCGACGCCCAAACCCGTTCGACCGGCTCCGGCGAATTCAGTAAAAACACCGCGTTTTCCGCCGCATTGGCGAGCATGTCGTAACGCTCCAGAAAAATCGTCTGGTGGCAGCCGATAAAATTGGCATCGTTTTCGGCAATCAGGTAAGTGGAGCGTATCGGTTTAGGGCCAAAACGCAGATGCGAGACGGTAATCGCGCCGGACTTTTTCGAGTCGTAAACGAAATAGCCCTGGGCATGCAAATCGGTCGCTTCGCCTATAATTTTTATGGTGTTTTTATTGGCACTGACCGTGCCGTCGCTGCCCAGGCCGTAAAACATGGCCTGAAACGTTTCGGCGTGCGCGTCGGTGCGATAACTTGCATCCCAATCCAGGCTGGTGTGAGTGACATCGTCGTGTATGCCGATCGTGAAATTATTTTTCGGATGCGCCTGTTTCAATTCATCATAAATCGCCTTGATCATGCCGGGCGTGAATTCCTTGGAAGACAGGCCGTAACGGCCGCCAACCACTTCCGGCAGCACCGAAAACTTGGCCGAACCGCCGATATAATCCTGAGCGATAGCCCCCAGCACGTCCTTATACAGCGGCTCGCCATCCGATCCCGGCTCCTTGGTGCGATCCAGCACCGCGATTTTGCGGCAGGTCGAAGGCAGCGCCGCCAACAGGCTGGCGGCATCGAAGGGCCGGTATAAACGCACTTTAAGCAAACCGACCGATTCGCCCTGACGGTTGAGATAATCGAGCGTCTCCGCTACGGCCTCCGCGCCTGATCCCATCATCACGATGACCCGCTCGGCCTCCGGCGAACCCACGTATTCAAACAGGCGATAACTGCGACCGGTCAGCTTGGCAAATCCGTCCATCGCGCCCTGCACGATCCCCGGCATCGCCTGATAATAGGCATTGACCGATTCCCTAGCTTGAAAATACACATCGGGATTCTGGGCCGTGCCACGCAGCATCGGGTTATCGGGTGTCAACGCCCGGCTTCGGTGCGCCCTTACCCATTCCTCGTTAATCATTGCCAGCATCACATCGTCATCCAGCATACGGATCTTAGCGACTTCATGCGAGGTTCTAAAACCGTCGAAAAAATGCATCAGCGGAATGCGGCCTTCCAGGGTTGCGGCATGGGCGATCAGTGCAAAATCCATGACTTCCTGCGGCGAATTGGAACACAACATGCCGAAACCGGTCATCCGCGCCGACATCACATCGCTATGATCGCCGAAAATCGACAAGCCCTGACAAGCCAGCGAACGGGCGGCGATATGAAACACCGTCGGGGTTAATTCGCCGGCAATCTTGTACATATTGGGCAGCATCAACAGCAAACCCTGGGAAGCGGTAAACGTCGTCGCCATCGACCCGGCCTGCAATGCGCCGTGGATGGCTCCGGCGGCACCCGCCTCGCTTTGCATTTCGGTAACCTGCGGCACCGTCCCCCATAAATTGACCTGCCCGCGGGACGACCATTCATCGGCCCATTCCCCCATCGTAGACGACGGCGTTATCGGGTAAATCGCGATGACTTCGTTGAGTTTATGCGCTACCGTCGCGGCAGCCTGATTTCCATCGATGGTAAGTGTTTGCTGATTTTTCATTAGGCGCCCTCATGATAACCAAAAAATAGAATGTGGGGTTTGAAACAGCCATGAGCGACATGATTAGCGCTTCCTTTGTCAGCACCCCTTGTGTTTTAGCTCATCTATGATGGTAACAGCGGCAAAATAATCTGAATAGCTATATTTAAAGAGTGCCGATTATCTTAGGGCAATCGCGCTTAACTGAACAACCACCAGCTAAAGCTGGTGGGTTCGTATAATGGACTAAAGTCCGGATACGGGTCATAAGACCCGTTCATGATTCTGTCCTAAAATTATCATCACCTTTGGGTTCAAAATGATGTTCCAGATAATTTTTTAT
>JAUXTH010000001.1 GCA_030679035.1 Methylobacter sp.
ATCCTGTTTTAAATAATCCAGGCGTTGCTGCGCATCGGCCGCTTTTTGCAGGATTTCATTTTTATAGTCGGCATAAATGTCGGTGCTGATGATCTTTTCCAGAATATCCATGCGCTCATTGTCCAGCGCGTTCAGGAATGCGGAAAAATCGCCCTGCGCCAGCATGATCGAGCGGGTGAAGTTGCGAAAATTCATCCCGGTAATTTCGGTGATCCGTGCGCAGACCTGTTGGGCTGTGGTCGCCAGCACCTCGTCGTCGCTCAAGCGGGTTAATTTCATTTCGGGCGGCGTCAACTCGCCCTCGGGGCTTGCGCCTTCCCTTTGCGCATGCCAGCTGGAGCGGTATTTTATGTTGTCCAGGACAAATTCAATTTCAGAAAAACACTCGGCCGTGTGTTGGGTCATCACATGCTTGGCAGGGCGGTCAAAGCGGAAAGTCTCGCCATACAAGCCCAGTGTAATGGCATCTAAAATACTGGATTTTCCCGATCCGTTAGGGCCGGTAATGGCAAAAACACCGGTATCCGAAAAAGGCGGCCGTTCAAAGTCGATCCGGCTCTCGCCTTCCAGGGAGTTGATGTTTTTGAAATGGATGTTGAGTATCTTCATAAGTGGTTGTCTTAATCTATTAATACCAAGTGATACTGATTTTTTGATGATGCGCTTGGTTATGCGTGTGTTTTCAGCGGTGCTATCGCTTGCCGCGCTTGCCATAAGTCATAATTTGCCTGCATGTGCAGCCAGTTTTTATCACTGCCGCCCAAGGCATCGGCAAGTATTAACGCCATATCGGGTGATATAGCTGCTCGGCCATTTAATACACGGGACAATGCCGCACGGGTAACTCCTATCTGTTCGGAAAGCTTCTTGATGGTTAGGTTGCTTCCGGTAAAAACGCCGTCTTTTAAGACTTCGCCTCGGTGCTGTGGGTTGTGATGTCGGCTCATGGGTTATGTTTTTGGCTTGCTAACTAAGCCTCATTTAATGTGGGATGGCCGCTCGTTGCACGGTTGGCGTCCCCGCTTGCCTTGCTTTCCAAAGGTCGTAAGCTGCTTGTTGGGTTATCCATAAATCGGCTCTTCCGCCATTTTCCACGCCCAGCCAGTTCTCAAGCCTTAACGCCATTTCCGGAGATAGTGCGGCTTTGCCGTTCAGCACTCTGGATAATGCGGCGCGGGTAACGCCAAGCTGCTTTGCCGCTTCGGTTATAGTCAGTTTCAATGCAGGTAAAACGTCTTCTCGCAAGGTTTCGCCTGGGTGTGATGGGTTGTACATTAGCGTCATCTTGGATGGCTCCTCAGTGGTAATCGAGATAATCGACAAGAACAACGTCCTCGCCTTCAAATTTGAAAGTTATTCGCCAATTGCCATTAACAGCTATCGAGTAATAGCCGACGAGGCCGCCAGCCAGTTGATGTAAACACCATCCGGGTAAGTTAACATCGTTGGTGGTCTTGGCAATATCCAGTCGTAACAGTATGCGGGTAAGCTTTGAGGCGTGTTGGGCTTGAATGCCCGCCCTGCTGCCCGTCTCGAAAAAGGCCTTCAAACCTTTGTGCTGGAATGATTTAATCATGTTGCAAGTGTATAGCATGGCGTTTCGTTATTCAATGCTTATGCTTGCTGAATGTTGTTACGTTCATGGCGCTCGGTTTTTCACGGATGCAACCGCCAGTCGGGCAATATATAGCGCTGGCGATTTTTGCAGGCTCCCGTCACCATCATTATTCCGGCTGAAATAAAACATCTGCTAAAATGGGCCAAGGAGGAAACTTAATGCTGAAAAAATTTTTACGCTGGCTGCTGACCTTGATTTATAAGGTTGAAATCAAAGGGCTGGACAATTACAAGAAGGCCGGAAAACGCGTCCTGATCATATCCAATCACACATCCTTTCTGGATCCGTTATTGTTGGGCGTGTTTTTACCCGATGAGATCACTTTTGCGATCAATACCCAGATTTCCCAGCGCTGGTGGTTAAAGCCCTTTTTGGGGCTGTCCCAGGTATTCCCGATGGATCCGACTCATCCTATTTCGCTGAAGGATTTGATCCATCATTTGCAGCAAGACACCCGCACCGTTATTTTCCCGGAAGGGCGCATTACCGTGACCGGCTCGTTGATGAAAATTTACGACGGCACCGGCATGGTCGCCGACAAATCCGAAGCGGCCATTTTGCCTGTTCGAATTCACGGCGCTGAATACACCCATTTTTCCAGGCTGCGCAATATCGTGCGCTTGCGTTTGTTTCCCAAGATCACCATCCAGATATTGCCTCATACCTACGTTAACCCGCCTGCCGAGTTAAGGGGCAAAAACCGGCGCAAATACAGTGGACACATTTTGTCGGATATTATGACCGAAATGATGTTTGCGACCAGCCATTACCGGCAGACTATTTTCGCCAGCCTGCTTGAGGCGCGCAAGATTCACGGCGGTAAACACACGGTTGCCAGAGACCTGGAGCGCATCCCGTTAAGCTATGACAATTTGATTACCCGCACTATTGCGATCGGCAACGCCTTAAAGGGGATTACGGACGCAGAGGAACATGTCGGCGTTTTTCTGCCCAATTCGACCAAAACCCTGGCGGTTATTCTGGGCTTGCAACTTTATGGCCGGATACCGGCCATGTTGAATTTTACAACCGGCTCAGCCGGTATGATTTCCGCTTGCAACACGGCGCAAATTAAAATCGTTTTGACCTCCCGGCGCTTTATCGAGCTGGGCAAGCTAACCGAGGAAGCCGACCATTTGGGCGAACAGGTCAAGCTGGTTTATCTGGAAGACTTGGCCGAAGGCCTGTCTGCATGGGACAAACTTCAGGCGCTGGTGCAGTGCAAAACCGCCAATATCTGGTACAAACACACTCAATACAGCCCGGACAGTCCTGCGGTGGTTTTGTTTACCTCGGGTTCCGAAGGCACGCCCAAAGGCGTGGTCTTATCCCATTCCAACATCCTGTCCAACCTTAAACAACTGGAAGCCAGGATCAATTTTAATGCGCGGGATGTGGTGCTGAATTTCCTGCCGATGTTTCATTCCTTCGGCTTTACCGTCGGTACGATGCTGCCGATATTGAACGGCGTGAATACTTTCTTTTATCCGACGCCTTTGCATTACGCGGTCATCCCTGAAATTGCTTATGAAACCAGCGCCACGATCATGTTCGGCACCAACACCTTTTTAGCGGGTTATGCCAAAAAAGCCCACGCTTATGATTTTTTCAATATGCGCTATGTGATTGCCGGTGCGGAAAAGTTGCAGGAAACCACGCGTCAGGTTTGGGCGGATAAGTTCGGTATACGCATACTGGAAGGCTACGGCGCGACCGAAACCACGCCTATCACCTCGGTCAATACGCCGATGGATTATAAAGCCGGTACCGTCGGCCGGTTTATGCCGTCGATGGACTACAAGCTGGAGCCGGTCGAAGGCATTGAAGATGCGGGCAGGCTTCATCTCAAAGGGCCCAATATTATGGTGGGTTATCTGCTGGCCGACAACCCCGGCAAACTGGTTCCGCCCAAGTCGGTTTACGGCGATGGCTGGTATGACACCGGCGATATTGTGCATGTCGATAATGAAGGTTTCCTCAGCATACGCGGCCGCAGCAAGCGGTTTGCCAAAGTCAGCGGCGAAATGGTTTCGTTGACCGCAGTTGAGCAGATGGCGACCAATGCTTGGCCGGATGCGCATCACGCCGCAATCAGTCTGCCCGATGCGAAAAAAGGCGAACAGGTTATTTTGCTCACCACCCAAAAAAATGCGACCGTAAATGACTTGGCGGAAGCATCGAAAGGCGTGGCGCATATCCTTCTGCCGAAGAAGATTTTGGTCGTTGATGCAATTCCGGTGATGGCGACCGGCAAGACCAATTACATAGCGGTTACAGAACTGGCAGCTGGAAAAATCACTTAAAGGAAATGGAACACGGATGCCAAAAGTAGGCGCCTCTAGGCGACGCGGATAAGACGGATTTAAACGGATTTTTAAAAGCCAAAGGAACATTGCTATGCGCTTTTAATCAGTGATTATCTGTCTAATCAGTGTCATCCGTGTTCTATATTTTAACCCGGCATCTGCCGAGTACTTACCAGTCACCAAATATTGCATGAACAAACAAATCTACCCCTTACTGATCGCCCAGTTCTTGTCCGCGTTTGCCGATAACGCTATCTTGTTTACGGTGATTGCGATGGTGATGCAGTCTACGCAGCTGGCAAGCTGGTACGTTCCGGCCTTGCAAAGCTCGTTTCTGGTCGCTTTCGTTGTGCTCGCTCCGTGGGTGGGCGGTTTTGCCGATAACCATCCCAAATCCAGGGTGCTGATTATCGGCAATCTGATTAAGGCGGCGGGCGCAGGTTTATTGCTGTGC
>JAUXTH010000013.1 GCA_030679035.1 Methylobacter sp.
TATGCGTTGGCCGAATGGCTTCGTGCGCCTCTTGCGCGTCGCCCTTTGCTTTGAATTTACGGGGTTTACTGGGTAGAGGCCAACCTTTGCCTTCGGCAAAGTCGCGGATTTCCGCAATCGCTTCAGCGCTGAAATTTACGCTGTCCGTCCGGATGTAGGTAATTGCGCCTTGCTCAAACAGTTTTTGCGCAAGCTTTGCGGTTATTTCCGGATCAAATTTTAAGCTTACGCTGGCTGCTTGTAGCAGCAGCGAGGTAGAAAACGGCGGTGGCGGCGACTGCTTCGCCTGCCCGCTGTCTGACTCTGTTATTTTAAATTGGCGGCAAGCCGCTACACGCGTTGCCAGGGCTTCATCCAGAATATAAGGATTGTCTTCGCTGATAAACGGCTTGGTGTTCCATTCGGCTTGCCAGGTATCGCCATCGAAAATAACGACGGCTCCAAAGTGCATCGTTTTCCTGAAGGCCTTGATACGCCGACTCTGATCGACAACCAGGCGCACGGCCGGGCTTTGCACTCGTCCGGCCGATAACGACATGCCTAGCATGTTGGAAAGCAAAGGCGATACCAAGTAACCATACATGCGATCAAGCGCCCGACGCGCTTCTTGTGCATGTACCAGGTTGTAATCGATTTTTCTGGCTTTCGTCAGGGCATTACGGATCACGTCATTTGTAATCGCGTCAAACGTCACTCGCAAATAGTCCGTTTCGCCTAAGTCTAGCGCTTCTTTCAGGTGCCAGGCGATGGCTTCGCCTTCGCGATCCGGGTCGCTGGCCAGGTAGACCATTTCGGCTTTTCCCGCCTCCTTACGGATGCGGTCAACTCGCTCTTCACCACCGGGGAACGTGCGGCCGTTTGCCGATGCGGAAGGTATGTATTCGTAGTTAAGCGTAAACCCCGGCTGCTCAATACCTAATTCTTTTCTGGGCAAATCGCGTATGTGGCCGACGCTAGCAACGACTTTCCATTCACTACCGAGAATGGTTTCAAGCTTTTTTATTTTGTTCGGACTTTCAACAACCATCAGTTTCATGTCGCCCTCCTAAAACACCATCGCAGAACTACGCGGTAGGTCCGTCTCTGTATTTATGGGTTCTTTGTCTATCAACTTCCTTGGTGAATTGGGGACAGAATTGGGTTGTCCGGAAGCTTGATTTGTCTCCACT
>JAUXTH010000019.1 GCA_030679035.1 Methylobacter sp.
CCTTCTGCGCACATCCGGGAATTGATCAGGATTTGCGCCATCGCATCCTTAGCGGCCGGATTTTCTTCCTTTTGATAGGCCTCATGCATGACCTTGATAAAGTCCAGCGGATGATAATAGGAAATATATTGCAGTGCATCGGCAATGCTTTGAATAAGGTCGTCTTGACGAATGATGCTCACTGGAGATTCCCTGCTAGGGTTGCTAAGAATTTAATTGGCATATTATATCCTCAATAGCATCATTTATGGATTAAGAACCGCCACGCCGAGCCGTGCGACAAGATCTAGCATCAATGCAGAGCATTTTCAAAATCAAATGCAACGTTACCGCATAAACTAATTGATTTCAATGGCTATTTTATGTTCCATCAAAAACGCATCCCCTGCACCATAATAATCAACTTAGCGTAAAAATGGATTATTATCCAACGCAAAACCCGCAGCATTCTTGTGCCCTCCTCCACCAAAACTTTGCGCCAGATGACCTACATCGTAATCGCCGATTGAGCGGAGTGAGAAATTCCATTGCTGCTTTCTGCCGTCATAATGATAGGTCATGCCGAATGTGCCTGATTTATCGGCCAGCACATGTCCAAGATCGCTGGAGAATAATGACGGCGCATTCACAGCAAGCCCAACTCGCCCGGACACAGAGACGGTGTGCGCGGATTTGGCTAGCCTTTGCACCATTCCGGAAAATTGCTTAACCTGTATGCGACCCACTGCCGACAGCTCCGCCAGATCAATCGCGCCTATTTCGGCAAAATTGATCGGCAATCTTTCATACAGCGCCGTGGTTATTTCGCGGGTGCCGTCCAGCTTGAAATGCCAAAGATCGCGGTCTTCGATATGCAACAGGATTTGTGGGGGCTTTTGATCAGGGAAAAAATGCTGCCAGGTTAAGACGCATCCGCTCCGCGACATATCAAAATTGATCGACAGGTTTTCAGGTCGCGGCTGTACCTTGAAAAAGGCATCGCACTGCTCCATCGCAGTCATATGGTGATCGATCAGGATGATCCGGCCTGCTTTCGCCGCGGCATCGACCATCAACTGGGGCGAGTAGGAAAAGTCCACGATATAAAGCACGGCTCCCGGCTCAAAATCGGGAATAGTATCACCATAGCGCGCCGGAATGTAGCGGGCCTGATCGCCAAACCGGCAAAATGCGCTCCATGCCGCGCCTAAACCATCCAGACAATCGGCGTGATAAATAACTAAGGTTTCGTTGGTTTCTGACATGCTTTTTTAAAAATCCCTGTGTTGCTGAATAGGCGCGTAATTAAGCGTATTTTACACGACCTAAACGCTAATCATAAGCGTACACTCAGATTTTACGGCCACCCAGCAAAACGATTTTGCGTTTAGTGAGCCTGCGTTGGATACGCATCAAGAAATTTGTTTTGATCAACCCGGTGGGTTGTATTGAATATTGTTTGCTTTTCGCTGTCCCGACGAGGATGCTTAAGCTTGTTCGAAAAGGTATTTTACTGGTCTTTCAGCGTGTCGATTAACCGCGCTTGCTAGTTTTGCTGCCATTAGCTTCATTACGGCTCAATGGCGTGATTTCTACAGACCCTAACCCTGAAATGCCGAGTTCTTTTGCGGCGGCATAAGATAAATCCATGGCTATTTTTCCGTGAACAGCATTTCGATCATTGATACGGACAACAACGCTACGATGGTTTTTAAGGTTGGTAACTCTGGCGTAAGACAAAAGAGGCAGAGATTTGTGTGCGGCCGTCATCGCATACATGTCGTATGTTTGGCCGCTGGCGGTTTTTTTGCCGTGAAACTCAGGACCATACCAGGAAGCTGTGCTTCGGTGATTATCTGACTGATGTTTGTTTTTATGATCTTTTGAAACAGCGTGTTTTGAAGCCTTATTAACCGTGCGATGTCCGGACGCTTCGGCTGCTTGAAAATAACTGCACATTAAAAAAACAGGAACTGCTAGCATGATTTTATTCATAGGATAGAGCCTTTTTTATTTAAATCTGGCCCAATCTTAACTTAAGAAGTCTTAAGGCTTTCTTAAATGCACAAAATCAATGCCTTCCATTCGACTACGCTCATGACAGGATTAAAATCACAACTCACGCCCTTTACATTTACCGCATCAACCTGACAACCGCAAACTTGCGCAGCTCCTCCACCAGCAACATCGCCAAGGCGAAAGGCAATATAAACAACCATACTTCGGGCGCAATCGGCAGGGTGCCGAAGACCATGTTGCCCCACGCGGTATAGTCGATAGCAAGGATCAACACGATCTCCAGCGCTATGCCCCAGAGTATGATGCGGTTGTCGAACAAACCTGCACCGAACACACTCCGCCCCGGCGTTTTACAGAGGAATACATTGACGATTTGCGTGACGATAATGGCACTCAGACAGGCGGTGGTGGCCTTAAGATATAAAGGATCTTGGCTTCCAAGGCTCTCACCCCAACGCCAATCGCCGCTGTGCAGCACAAAGAAATAAGCCGCCATCGAGACAACCGCTTCCAGCAAGCCTAAAAAAAGATAAGCGCGCAGCAGTAAACGCCAGTCGAGCAAACGCTCATTTCGCGAACGCGGCGGACGGTTCATGCTACCCGGTTCGGGCCTGGCCGCACCAAGCCCCAAAGCAGGCAGCATGTCCGTCCCCAAATCGACGGCCAGAATCTGGATGATGGTCAAGGGCAAGGGAATCTTAAGCAGCGCAAAGGCCAGATAAGGGACGACTTCCGGAATGTTGGAGGTCAGGATATAAGCGAGGAACTTGCGGATATTCTCATAAACGACGCGCCCCTCCTCGATCGCGGCGATAATGCTGGCGAAATTATCATCCAACAAAATCATATCGGCGGCCTCCTTGGCGACGTCCGTTCCGCTGATGCCCATCGCGATGCCGATGTCCGCCAGTTTCAGTGCCGGAGCGTCGTTCACGCCGTCGCCGGTGACCGCGACGACATGTTTTTTCTTTTTCAAGGCGGCGACGATACGCATTTTTTGGTCGGCGCCGACGCGGGCAAAGATAATGTCCTGCGCGCTCAGAGCCAAACGCAGCTGGGTTTCAGATAATTTCCGCAACTGTTCGCCGGTAATCACCGTCGGATTATCCGTTTGAATCTGGCCGATCTGTCGCCCTATCGCCAACGCGGTATGCGGATGATCGCCGGTCACCATGATGACTTTGATGCCCGCCTCCCTGCATTTGCGCATCGCTTCCGGCACCTCCGCCCTGGGCGGGTCTTCCAGTCCGACCAGCGCGCACAAAATCAGGTCTTGCTCCTGCGCTACACCGTCATGCGCCACTTCCAGCTCGCGCCAGGCAAAGGCCAGCACCCGCAAACCCTTATTTGCCATCTGTTCCTGGGCGTTAATAAAATCCTGCCGGATTTCCGCCGTCAGCGGCATTATTTCCTTGCCGATTTGCACCTGTTTGCATAACGGCAACAACATTTCCAGAGCGCCCTTGCAGTAAAGCACCACGCCTTTGGGTGTCTGATGGATGGTCGAAAGCCGCTTGCGGTCGGTATCGAACGGTACTTCGTTGATCTTGGGATAAGCGCAAGTCTCGCCCAGACAGGTCTTGGCCATACGCACCAGAGCGATTTCCATCGGGTCGCCCAAGGTCTGCCACTTTCCGGCAGCCATGGTTTCTTTCAGATTGTGACAAAGCAGCGCATCTTCGAAAAAGCGCCGGTAAGTAAGCGCCAGTTGCGGCTGCCGCTGTACCGCCGTAATCGTCTGCATTTCCCCGCCCAAGTAAAGCGCTCGCACCGCCATGCGGTTTTCGGTCAGGGTGCCGGTCTTATCGGTACAGATCACCGTTGCTGAACCCAAAGCTTCGACAGACGGCATGTGCCGGATCAGCGCATTACGCTTGGCCATGCGCTGCGTCGCCATCGCCAGCGATAAGGTAACCGTCGGCAATAAGCCTTCCGGCACGTTGGCGACGATAATGCCGATCGCGAAAATGAAGTTGTCCCAGAACGACAAGCCCATGCTGCGCCCTATAATGAAAAACAGCATACCCAGCGCAACCGAGAGCACCGCGATAAGACGACTCAGACTCGCGATTTCCAGCTGCAATGGCGAAACGGTTTTCACGGCGGTTTGGGTCAGATGCGCGATCTTGCCGAATTCCGTATGCATCCCGGTCGCAAACACCACCGCCCTGCCCTCGCCGGACACCACCGATGTCCCTGCCAGCAAGGTGTTGCGGCTATGCTCCAGGCTTTCTTCCGCAGAAGGCTCAGAGTCCCGCGCCTGCGGCCTGGATTCGCCGGTGACGGTGGCATTGTTGACGCGCAGCGAAAAGGCTTCGAGCAAGCGGCAGTCGGCCGGAACGTTATCGCCTTCCTGTAATAAAATCACATCGCCTGGCACCAATCCTGCGGCCAAAATCAGCCCAACCTCGCCATCTCTGAGCACCTTTACGTAATAAGGTAAAAGTTTTTGCAGCGCGGAAATAGCGCGTTCTGCGCGGTACTGCTGCCAGAACGAAAACAAGCCGTTGATCAAGATAACGCCGAGTATCGCGTAGCCCAATGTCGCCATACCTCCGCCCGGCTGCCTGGATTCGGCGAAAAACGCCAGGCCTGCCGCCAACCACAGAATCAGCGCGAAAAAATGAATAAATTCCTTGATGAAACGGAGTACCAGCGATTCGCCCCGCACTTCCTCAACCCGGTTAGGCCCATACTCATCCAGGCGAGATTCGACCTCGGCCTGCGACAGTCCGTCATGACTACTATGGAGGCTGGCGAGCGCCTCATCGGCAGTGAATTGATGTATTTTCATCGCGACTCCTGAATACGGAAACCCAAAAACAGCGGTTTACCAAGTAGTTCCTAGGTTTAACATACCATGGAGTTCCTGATCTTTTCATCAGTTCAATTACCAAGTATTGTATTATTCTAAATTTGTAGGATTTAAAGAGTCTATTATGAACAGCTATGAGCAGAGCAAAAAAGCCAGACGCATCGTTTCAATGGTTTTTCTTTTGATAATGACGGTGGTGATGGGCGGAACTTACCTGTCGCAACAGCAAAAAGAGGCGGCTGCAAAGGCTGCGCAAGATTCGCCAAATCAGTAGGCCGGTCATTATAGTATTCGCGAATGGTGCGCACCCTACCTGACTACAGGGCTACAGGACTGCGGGGGCACCGTCATTCTGGCAGGGATGCCGGAATCTATACTGTTTGCGCGTCAAAATTCGGTTTTTAAAATCTCCTCACCCCAGCCCTCTCCAGCAGGAGAGGGTGTTAATGTGCCGAATTTTGATGTTCGATGGGTATAGTAATACGCCAAGGAAATTTTGACGAATAAGCGCTGCGGTGGCTTTGTTATCCGCAAAGCCGATCTTACAGTTCAAAGCTGGCTTTGAACATCACTAAGGTATCGGGTGTTATCAGGCTTTCACATCCATGTGCCTGGATTCCTGCATCCCAGCCGGAATGACGAGGTCTATTAGCTCGACAGGACTAGTGTATAACAACGAGCGCGGCGCATAGGAACAAGAAAAAGCTTTTATCGCAACAGGCTCAACACGCCTTGTGCCGATTGGTTGGCCTGGGCCAAAATCGCCGTGCCCGCCTGTTGCAGGACTTGCGCCCGCGACAGAGCAGCTGTTTCTTTGGCAAAATCGGCATCCTGAATACGGCTACGAGAAGCGGTCAAGTTTTCATTAGTGGTTTGCAAACTGGCGATGGTCGATGAGAAACGGTTTTGGTAAGCACCCAATGAACCCCGGGTGGTACTGACGGTTTTGAGCGCGGCATCCAGCGTGTCCAATGAGGCCAGCGCGCCCGCTGCGGTGGAAAAGTCCAGCGACGACACCCCGGCCCCGGCGGTGGCGGTGGCCGCCTTGTAGCCGGTGGTCAAGCCGCAAGCCACCGCGCCGCCGGGGTTTGTTGTGCCCGACGTAAAACCGGTATTGGCCAAATTGGCGGAGGGCCCTAGGGTCAGCGTAATAGGGCCGGCCGAGGTCAGAGTGACTGCGCCGAACGCATCAACTGTCGCAGTAACGGCTGCGCCTGCGCCTGTTAATGCTGCTAGTACCGGTCCAGAGTTAATTATTGCCCCGATACTAGCACCTTGCATACCCCCTGTTCCCAATGCGAACAAGTTAAATCCCCCCCCCCCAAGCACTTAAGATATTAACACCATTGATTAGAATATCTCCATTAAGGATATTGTCTGCTGGGTTAACAAGCCCATTAGACGGAGCCGCCCCGACTACAGTCGTGCCGCCCCCGCCGCCATTGGTGCTGGCCACGGTGATGCCGTTGGCGCTGCTGGAACTCAGGCTCAGCGACGAGGTGGAGGTCTTGGCCGCCGCCGCCAGCGTGGCGCCGGTGGTCGCGGAACCCAGGCCGGACACGTTGGCGGCAACGCCGGTGTTGGCCAGTGTCAGCCTGGAAACGGTGATGTTGCGGCCATCGGCGGCGGCCAGCGCCACCGCGCCGGTGGTTTTATCAAATGTCGCGGTGACGCCGGTTTGATCCGATTTGGCATTGATCGCCGCAGCCACTTGGCCGCCCCGCTCGGCGGCCGAGGTGGCTGCACTGACTGCGCCGATATCGACGCCGTTGATGGTGATATCACCGGCATTAATGGCCGTAAAAGCGGTGACCGCCGTGCCGCTAACCGTGGTTGCCGAGACCGTCGCGGTCACCCCGGTTTTGTCTTGCACGGCGTTGATCGCCGCCGCCTTGGCAATGCCGCTCCCGGCGCTGGCGGGGATTGACACGCCATCGTTAACCGTCGCCCCGACCTGATAACCATTAAGGGTCAAATCCCCGGCCGCCAGCGCAGTGTTCGTGACCGCCGTGCCTGATTTAACCGTGGAGTAGCTGGAACCGGAACCGACACCCAGGGCGCTGGTCCGTGCGCTGGAAATAGAGTTGATAGATATTTGGTTGGCAGGCGAACTGTTAGCACCGACCTGGAAGCTTTTTGCCGCGAACGAGCCATCCAGCAGTTTGATGCCGTTGAACGAAGAGTTTTGCGCGACACGGTCAATTTCAGCGATCAGCTGGGTCGCTTCGTTATTCAGCGAGGCGCGGTCGGAGGCGCTGTTACTGGCGTTTGACGCCTGCACGGCCAGTTCGCGGACACGCTGCAAGTTGGTGCCGATTTGGTCCAGATCGCCTTCAGCCGTTTGCGCCAAGGAGATGCCGTCGTTCGCGTTACGGGCCGCCTGGTCGTTACCACGGATTTGCGAGCTGAAGCGGTCGGCGATAGCAAAACCGGCCGCATCGTCCTTGGCGCTGTTGATACGCAAGCCGGAAGACAGCCGTTGTAATGAAGTACTCAACGCGTTCTGATTGGTGTTCAGGTTACGCTGGGCGTTCAGTGATGAAATGTTGGAATTGACTGTTAGTGCCATGGCCGCTCTCTTTTGTTTATGCCTGGGCATGTTTTATACCTGGCTATTCAAATATAACTTATTTATTTTTATTTTGATTTTTGCGTCAGTCTAAAACCACACTATTCAGCGAATGCTTATGTATCGGCCGGTGGCTTTAAAACTTAAATTAATTTAATGTTTTTTTGTACGCGGGTTGTCAAGCCCAGGTAGGATGCGGGGTAGGCTGGAATAAGGCTGTAAGCTGCATGGTGTGATTATTGGCTACGCGTCAACCCACTTGACACCACCTCGCCAATACACGTATAAAAATTCATGCCCCCCAACCCAAGAGAAATCCCAATAATGTTCACGCTACCTTCCGTATGGAACCTGATTATCTCCACCCTTGTATTCTTCATCGCCGCCGGTTATCTGCGCCGGTATCTGGAAGATCAGGGTTTACCCAAAGGCATGACCCGCGGCACACTGGTGTTTGCACTCGCCTCTTTGGTGTCATGGGGAGCGGGAGAAATGGCGGACTGGGGCCAGGAAAAAATAGCGGGGCCGCAACCGGTTACGCAAACCTCTGACGATCTGTCGCAACGGCAAAAAGAAGCGGCCCACAACGCTCAAAATCAATAGATAGAACATCTGCAGTCAAGCGCGCCTGTTTATAGTAATGAAAGAATGCGTCCCCCTTTAACCGAGTGATTTGGTGGGAAAGAAAGGCGGTTGCAATCACGCGAAAGTAAAACAATCGGGTAAAGGAGGTAGATTTTATGGCAATTTCACCAGTACCAGTGGACCAACGGGTAATCGATATCGATTCGCGCCGCTTTGCTTCCGTAGAAAAGGCATTGATCGAACTGATCACCAACTCCGATGACAGCTATGCCCGCCTGGAAAAGACCGGGACGCAGGTGTCTGGGCACATTCGCATCAAGTATGAGCGGCATCAGGCCGGCGCGCTGCTGATGGTCGCCGACCAGGCGGAGGGGATGCCTTTCGAACGAGTCTGTTCTATTTTGGCCTATGGCGCCCCCCATAGCCCCTTGGCACGCGGCGAAGGCGGCGGGCGCGGTTATTTCGGACGCGGATTGAAGCAGGCTATTTATGGACTCGGTCACGGCTGGATCGAAACAATTCATGCCGCACGGTTTTCCCGTATTGAATTATTCCGAAATGAAAATGGCGACTATTTATTTGAAGATTATGACGGCGACCGACCGGCAAAGGCGATAGATTATAGCCGCTTAGGCCTATCTGACAGCGGCACTCAAGTGACAATCGTCATTGAAAACACGCATGTGCATATATCCCACTATCAGTCCGTCGTGCAGGCGGCGGCTAATAATATCTATCTGCGCGATGTGGTGACGCGAAGAAATGTGGAACTGCTGCACATACAGCATGGAAAAGAAATAGAGCGCCGAGGACCGGTGCGCCATGAGGAGCCACCTGCAATTTTGCTGCTGGGTCCAGAACAGACTGGGAGCTTTATTTATCAGCAACAGGAGTATCCTTTTACCCTGACCCTGAAACGTGCCCAAGATGTGGAATTAACCTTAAAGGGCGACGAACGGACGAATGGGCTGATTGTGCTGTCCGGCATGGCAGTGCTGGACTGTCAGCTGTTTGACTATGAAAACCAAGTGGGGACGGAGTATCTTTTCGGCACGGTGCGTTGCGAAGCCTTGCTCGAAAAATTAGGCCAAGGCATGGCAATTATTAGCGACGAAAGGGAGGGCTTGAATCATAAGAATGCCTTTGTCGAGGCTTTTTCCCAGGCCGTCAGCAAAATGATCGCGCCTTATGTGTTGGCGGAGCAAGAAAAACTGACGCATCTGGAGCGCGCTACAACGTCCGGTCGAACCGGTCATATGATCGAACACCTGCTTCAACGCATGAGCCGGGCGGCGATTCAAGACTTAGGCATCATACTGCCAACCTCCGACCTGGAAACGGGTATTTTTAATGACAAAGAACTTCCGGCGGCGCTACGTTTTACCACGCCGTTCTATTATCGCAAGGTCAACCATGCCTTCCACGTTGCCTTGCTGCTTGATCCGAGTCAGTTTTCGGGTGATGAGATATTAACCTTCAATTATGCGCTACCCGATTCCATGCACATCGAACCCGCTCAGACGGAGATCGCGGTTCGCGAGCTTGGTGATATGCAGCGGATCGAATGGACGATCGTGGGCAATACAGCCGGAGAGCATGGAGAGATCAATGTACGGGCGGGAACGTATTGGGCCTGGTGTGAGATTGCTGTGGCGGAGCATGCTTCCGGGCACAGCCATGGCTATTCCAGTCATATTGCAAAAAGAGGGCTGCCTCGGGATCATGGCGCCGATATGTTCGTGGGCTATGAGTTCCGCAACCTGAATAACGAACTGGACCGAGCGGTATATAGCGCCGAGGAACGTAAAATCATCATCAATACCGGCGCGCCGACAGTGCAATTGTATGTGGATGGCCGGGGGCATTTTCGTGATGCCGCCAGACTGCTGCTGGCCGAGCTTTTCATGGATGTGATTTCAGATGAGTTGGCTCGGCGTTCTGTAGAAAAGTCGGGCCGTAAGGGCAGTGCTGGGGCCTACCGCGCTGCAAAACAGGATATCATTCGCCGATATGGCAGCGAGATCCATCTTTCGTTCTTGAACCCGTAAATAAGACCACGGGGGGCTATGGCTCTAGCACGGTAGGGTGCGGTGAGAAATGCCGGACCCGCCGCAAGCCGTAAAATCAGCCCTAAATAGTGAACACATTCCTTGAAAAAACACAAAACCTAAACGACCGGCTGTGTTTTTCCTTCCATTGCAAGTTGCTGACACACTAAGCCAGTCAAAAATGTGAAATGCTCAGCACTTTTGATTGAATGATTGCAACAACACCCTAAGTCATCAATTTGTCATAAATGCTATCTATCCTTGCCGTATTTTAAACATGCAGGCAAATCAATGTTAGA
Source organism: Methylobacter sp. (assembly GCA_030679035.1). Classification (GTDB taxonomy): domain Bacteria; phylum Pseudomonadota; class Gammaproteobacteria; order Methylococcales; family Methylomonadaceae; genus Methylobacter_A. The sequence continues at coordinate 10,315 of JAUXTH010000019.1, forward strand.
TCAATCGTTATTAAACCAATCGAGAGCTGGGCTGTCAGAAATTGAGGCTGAATATATTGCCAGCAGCCTTCTACGAATTTGTCCGCCGGTATCGCCCCAACACACCAATTTGGATGTCACCAAGCTGTTGAATGAGCATCCTGACCTGATTTCCATTGCTGTCGTGGAAGACAATAAGCCGATTGGCTTGATCACTCGTAATATTTTTATGGAAGGTTTAGCCAAGCCCTTCCATCATGACTTATTCGACCGAAAAAGCTGCATTGCCTTCATGGACAAAGATCCGCTCGTTGTTGATCAAAACATGAGCATTCAGACGCTGAGCTTTAAGGTGTTGGGCTCCGGCCGTAAAACGCTTAACGACGGTTTTATTATCACCGACGACAATGGCGATTATCTGGGCCTTGGCAACGGTGAAGATTTGGTCAAGGTGGTTTCTTTCTTACAAGCAGAAAAAAACCGGCTGGTAACGGAGAGCATCAATTACGCAAGCATTATTCAAAAATCTTTCCTGCGCTCCTCAAGAGAAGATATGAGCGCTGTATTGCAAGACTATTTCATGCACTGGGAGCCGCGCGACAAAGTCGGCGGCGATTATTATTTCTGCAAAAAATTCGACGACGGTTTCTTTCTCGCCTTGATCGACTGTACCGGGCATGGCGTTCCCGGTGCATTTATGACACTGATCATGGCTTCTTTTCTCGACCATATCCTGGTCGAAGATAATCGTCACGATCCTGCCGGCGCACTGGCGACAATGAATAAAAAGGTCAAGATGGCGCTTGGACAGATCAATGACTCGGCCACGGAAGGCTTCGATATCGAACGGTTTTCTACCAAGCAGAACGGGCAATCCGATGACGGCATGGACACGGCCTTCTGCTGGGTCAATACGCAAAACA
>JAUXTH010000040.1 GCA_030679035.1 Methylobacter sp.
TCTTTTGGCGAAGCAAAAGAAAGTAACTCGCCCTCGGGTGCGAGAACCCGATTAAAAATAAACCGTCGCAACAGCGACACTTTAATAATAAAAATGTTAATGCAGTCTAAATTCGAATAACTGCGTAACATCAGTTATTAAGGCTTTGAAAAACTGGGCAATCCAGGAAGCTTTGCGAAACCTGCCAACCAATACATCCATGCATGCATTTTTACTAAGGGTTAATTGTTAACCTTTTTGCAGTCAAAAAACACCCGCTTCGATTAAAGCATTACCACACAAAAATCATTTTTTAACACGCGATAAACACAAAAAAAATGCGTGTACTGCCACAAAAACAGCTAAACTCAAATACGATTATTCTGAATAACATTGATGGACAACCTCACCCCCCCTTTTCCAGACAAAAATCATAAGAGACAGCTTAATGCAGATCAACATGCCGGTGACCAACGTGGAATACTCGCTTAAAGAGACTGATTCCATAGTATCCAAGACGGATTTAAAAGGTTTGATTACCTATATCAACGAGGACTTCCTGCGTATTAGCGGATTCACCCAAGCAGAACTGATCGGCGCCCCGCACAATATCGTGCGCCACCCGGATATGCCGCCGGAAGCGTTTGCAGATCTATGGACGGCATTACAAGAAGGCCGCCCGTGGACCGGACTGGTAAAGAATCGCTGCAAAAACGGAGACTTCTACTGGGTGTTAGCCAATGCCACTCCCTTTTATGAAAACGACCGACTGGCAGGCTACATGTCGGTGCGCAGCAAACCCAGCCGCGAACAAATCGGTGCGGCAGATGCCGCCTACCGGCTATTTAAGGAGGGCAAGGCCGGCAACCTGAAAATTCAGGACGGAAAAGTCGTCAAATCAACTTTTTGGGGGGAAATTAATCCTTTCAAGTGCCCCACAATCAAATGTCGATTAATCAATGTTATCGGTCTACTGAGCGTATTAATTATGATTATTGGCGGCATGGGCTTGCAGGGCATGGGCAAGGCCAATGAGGGTTTGCGCACAGTGTATGAGGATCGCACCGTGCCGATGAACCAGATATCCGCTATCAAGGAGCTGACGCTGACCAATCAACTGAGAATTGCCGCCTCCTTGATTACGCCAACGGCTGAGACGATCCAGAAAAACACCGCTGAAGTGGAACAAAACATCGCGGAAATAAGCAAGACTTGGACTGCGTACATGGCCACTTACTTAACCGCAGAGGAAAAAAAGCTGGCCGATCAGCTTATCGTGGACAGAAAACGGTTTGTAGAAGAAGGTTTAAAGCCGACCCTAGCCGCACTGAAAGCCCGTGACCTTGAACTTGCCAACAAGCTTGTCGTAGACCAAATTAACCCGCTTTATAAACCCGTCAGCGAAGACATTAAGCTGCTGATGCAATTACAAATCGATGTCGCCAAGCAGGAGTTTGAATTGGCGCAATCCCGCTATGACAGCACCCGTAACATTGGCATCGGCTTGATTACGATGGGTATTATGCTGGCCCTATGGTGGGGTGTTACCTTGATTCGTGTCATAGTATATCCGCTTAATGCGGCTATTCGCGACTTTGGCAACATAGCCCAAGGTAAGTATGACAACACCATAAACATTGAACGCCAGGACGAAATCGGCAAGGTGATGGAAGCGCTTAAATCCATGCAGACCAAACTCGGTTTCGACATGGCGGAAAGCAAACGTGTTGCCGATGAGAGCTTACGCATCAAAACAGGCCTGGACAGCTCCACGTCCGCCATCACCATATCGGGTACCGATACCCTGCTGATCCACATGACCCCGGCGGCAAAAAAACTTCTTGCCTCCATCGGCGGTTCCGATTTCAATGTCGAAGGCCTTTACGGCAACAGCCTCTCCCATCTGTTCAATGATCCGGAGGCGGCCGCCAAATTCGATCGGGCCGCACAAACCGGCGAAGACGTGGATCTCTTCTTCAAGAATCATCACCTCCGTTTAGCCGCCCGTCCAATCATTGGCGAAAGCGGTAAATCGCTGGGCCGTGTAACACAATGGCAGGATCGCACCGCTGAAGTTGTGGTAGAGCAGGAAGTGGCTGCCATTGTGCATGGCGCAGTCATGGGCGATTTCACCCGGCGTATTGAAATGGAGGACAAGACAGACTTCTTCAAACAACTGGGCGAAGGACTTAACGGGCTGATGGAAATTACCGAAAGAGGCATCAATGATGTGGTGCGCGTACTGGGCGCACTGTCCCGCAGTGACCTGACCCAATCCATCACCAATGATTATGTCGGCAGTTTCGGACAGCTCAAGGATGACGCCAACACCACAGTGGAAAAACTAAAAGAAATCATCGGTCAAATCAAAGAAGCCACCGACAACATTAACACCGGGGCGAAAGAGATTGCCTCTGGCAATAATGACTTGTCGCATCGTACCGAAGAGCAAGCCGCCAGCCTGGAAGAAACAGCGGCCAGCATGGAAGAACTGACCTCCACCGTGCAACACAATGCCGCAAACGCCAAAGAGGCTAACCAACTGGCCGTTGCAGCATCTGATATAGCCGGAAAAGGCGTCGAAGTGGTCGGCCAGGTGGTGCGGACGATGGATGACATTAACGATTCTTCCCGCAAAATTGGCGACATTATTTCGGTCATCGACGACATTGCTTTCCAAACCAACATCCTTGCCCTCAACGCCGCCGTCGAAGCAGCCCGCGCCGGCGAACAAGGCAGGGGCTTTGCCGTGGTGGCCGTAGAAGTACGCAATCTCGCGCAACGCGCCGCTACGGCTGCCGGAGAAATCAAATACTTGATTGATGATTCGGTCATTAAAGTCGCAGGCGGCAGTAAACTGGTCACACAAGCCGGTCAAACCATGGAAGAGATCGTTAATTCCGTTCGCGGCGTTACCGTCATGATGTCTGAAATCAGCGCCGCCTCAGCGGAACAAACAGCCGGCATTGAGCAGGTCAATCAGGCCATCAGCCAAATGGACGATGTGACCCAGCAAAATGCCGCGCTGGTGGAACAAGCCGCCGCCGCTGCGGAATCGCTGGAAGAACAGGCGCAGAACCTATCGAACACGGTAGCACAATTCAAAGCGGAGGGTTACTCCCGCCATGCGTCTGGCGGAATGTCTCAAGCCAAGCCCCGTCCTGAGCTTGCCGAAGGGCCGTCCCGTTCTTTGCACGCAACGCCGCCACAAAAAGAAACAATATTGGCTAGAAAACCGGCAGCCGCCAAGCTTAAACCAATCCCGCAGTCTTCCAGTGAGGAGTGGGAAGAGTTTTAGTTAAAAAAGCTACCCGACTGCGGACAGCGCCAAACCGTCCGCAGCTGTTTTCCCTGCATTAGCGTTAGCAATATTTAATATGACGCTTTTTTAGCCTATTTATTAATCCCGCAAAAACACTTGGCTTAGTTCTTCTTTGCCAGATTTCTTGAGCACAATCCAAGACCGTCATTCCGGCATGGATTCCCGCTCCCGGCGAGTCTGGCGAGCTTACGTATAATAAGTTAGGCTTGATGATGTGTTCGACTTAAGCTGATTCACCTGATAGGTAATCACGCTTATTGATTGAAAAAGTTGAACGCTCTATTCTACAAACACGGGTACAACTCCGACCGATTTTTTGAGGCTAATGCACTTTCGTTTTCGTGAGAATAAATGTCCTACTATGTTCAATTTCACTAAAAAACACAGCAATGCTATGGCGGTTGCGAATAAACCAGCCGCCGGAGTAAGCGAAAAATATGACGCCGCGATAAAAAAAATCGAGCGGCTTGAGGCTGAATTATCCCAAAAAACACGTGAATTAGATCAAAGCTGCAAAGCTCAATCTATAATGAGCGACGGCGTAAAAAATTGCATTACGTCCCTTTGCACCGTTCAAAACCAACTATACGCCGTAGCTGCGCATTTAGAGCGTTCAAACAAACATATTTTTAAGTTAATGCAAGAGAACAAGGCGCTTAAATCATCAGGCGATGAATGGTTTAAACGCGCAATAAAACTTGAATTTGATGTTTTAATGACTAAGGATGGGCTTAAAAAAATCGAACGTGAGCGTGACTTGGCCATAAAAACAATCGAGCTGCTTCAAGTCGAGTTAATGTCCTCAGATAAAGAAAATAGCCAGGATAAAAAACAAAACTAAAACCGGCTGCAACGACCTAACTTTACTTTATCAGGATACTGATTGTACGTGTTTGGCAGATTCACTCACCGCGCAAAACAGCCCTGCTGAATAAAATGCAGCGCCTGTTCTATGACCGCTTCGCGCCGCATGATAAATGAATGCGAATACGGCATAACGATAAAATCTTTCATACCTGCCACTTGCGCCCGACTTACCGATACCTTGCCGTCGTTGACACCGGGAATCAGCCTTGATAAAAAAGGATTGACGGTTTTATTGCCGGCGATAACTCCAAGCTGGAAATTCACCGGGCCAAGCCGGTTCGGTACGCTGTTGTTACCAGTACCCAGCTGTAATCCAGCCGGGCCGTTTAAATAGTAGAACAGCCGCAGGCTTCCGAGCCTATCCACCACCTCGCTGCCTTGATTGGGCGGAGCCAGCATCACCACCCGCCCAAGCTTATCAATAGTCTGGCTAGCCAAATAATTACGCAGCAAAATGCCGCCCATCGAATGCGTCAGGAAATGGATTTTTTTAACATCCTTCCCGTCGCATTGTTTTAACGCCTGAGCGATGTATTTTTGCGCCAACGCGCTGATGTCAGCGGTTCGCGAAGGATAATCCACATTGATGATTTTATAGCCGTAAGCCGCCAGCAGCTTGGCCGCTTTATTCATGCTGCGGCTGGTTCTGGACAGGCCATGCAGCAGAATAATCGCCTCCGAGTCTTTATATACCAGTATTAGTTTGGCTTTTAAATTTCCCATAGCGCAGCAAGATGGCAGGCAACAATAATAAGTTCAGCAGCGTTGAAGAGGCCAAGCCGCCGATGATAATCGCCGCCATCGGCCCCATGATCTCACGTCCAGGATTGTCGCTGTTGAACGCAATTGGAAACATGGCCAACGCGGTGACCAGCGCCGTCATCAGGATCGACGGCAAGCGCTCCTGCGCTCCCAATACGGCGGTTTCCAGATTCCAATCTTTGCCCTCGACTTCAACCAGATAGCGATAATGGGATAGCAGCATGATGCTGTTGCGCACGGTAATGCCGAACAACGTCACAAAACCGACAACAGAACCAACCGACAACGTAGCTCCGGTCAATACCACGGCGGCAATGCCGCCGATCAGCGCAAACGGTAGATTGGCAAGCGTCAGCAATACATTACGAATGCTACCTATCGCGATATAAATAAAAATCAGCACCCCGGCTCCGGCCAGCAACGAATGAAGGATCAATTCTTTCCGTGCCTGCGCCTGTTCAATCGCCGCGCCGGTGAATTCGGGATAGATATCCGCCGAAAATGGAATCTCTTTTAACACCCTACTTTTAAGTTCCGCCATAAAATCATCCAGATCCCGGTCGAGCACATTGCCGGTCACGGTCTGCCGCCGCTGCGAGCCTTGATGGAGAATATTATAGCGGCTGGCGGCATGCCTGATTTCAGCGACTTGCTCCAGCGTAATCGTCGTGCCGTCCTGAGTCCTGATCGGCAGCTTGGCTATCGATTCAGGCTGCTGCCTTAGCTCCGGCGTCAAGGTCACCGCGACGTTGTAGATTTTATTGCCCTGGATGTTTTTGCCGACCACGCGGGTTTCGTAAGCCGCCTGCAAGGTATCGACAATCTGCGCGGGCAACACGCCCCAGAAGCTGAGCTGGTCGAGATTCAAGTTGATTTGCAGTAACGGCGTGCCGGGCGGAGAGCGCAGCTGCACATCCGTCGCGCCGTCTATGTCGCGCATAATATCGGCAACCGCCTGTGCCTTCGCATCCAGCTGATTCAGGTCGTTACCGTAAATATTAACGACCACAGGCGAGGTATAGCCGGAAATGGTTTCATCGACCCGTTCCGTCAAGAAAGTGTTGGCTTCAAACAAAATGCCGGGGAAATCCTGCAAAATCTCCCTTAATTTATCCAGTATCTGCTGCTGATCCGATCCCGACATCGGCTCCAGCCGCACTTCATACTCGCTGTAATGGCTGCCGTAGGTATCGGCACCCCGCTCTGCCCTGCCCGCCCATTGCGATACCGATTGTATGCCCGGAATCGCCATAAACTGCTCGGTCAACTTGCTGCCGATTCTTATCGACTCCTGCAACGAGGTGCCGGGAATGCTGGTGGTATGGACGATGTAATGGCCTTCCCTCAGTTCGGGCAGGAATTTGCTGTCGAGGCTGAAAAAAGCCAGCAGCCCCAACAGGCAAACGATAACGCTACCGATGACCACCCGCTTAAAATGCTTGGAAACCTTGCCCAATAAATCCTTGTACAACGGCTTGATGCGCCTGATCAGAGGCGGATCGTCATTGGCGATAACCGCGTTGCCAAGCAACGCATAGCACAGCGCCGGGGTTAAAGTCAGCGCCACCAGCAGCGACATTAAAATCGCCAGAATGTAGGAATAACCCAGCGGCGCAAACAAGCGCCCGGCAACGCCGTTTAATGTCAATAATGGCACAAACACCAGCGCAACAATAAAGCTGGCGTAAACCACTGAGCTTCGCACCTCCAGCGATGCGCTATAAACCACCTCGGCAACCGGCAACGGCCGGGCTAATAAATGATTCTCGCGCAAGCGCCGGAAAATGTTTTCGGTATCGATAATAGCATCGTCAACCACTTCGCCCAATGCAATAGCCAAACCGCCCAGCACCATGATATTGAGATTAACCCCGGACTCCAGCAACACAATGACCGCTCCGATCAACGACACCGGAATCGCTAAAGCGGAAATAAACGCGGTACGGAAATTAAACAAAAACAGGTACAGGATAATCAGCACGAACAAACCGCCGATCAGCAAATGCCCGGACAAATTGCTCAGCGAGCGTTCGATATAATCGGCAGGGCGGAACAAGTGCGAGTAAAAGTTAATCGCCTGTTTATTGAAAATAGGCTCGAACTCTTGCAGCGTTTGCTCAACCTGCCGAGACACCGACAAGGTATTGGCTCCGTATTGGCCGATCACCATCATCACGATGCCGGATTTCCCCATGATTTGCGCCGCACCGATCGGCGGCTCCGGCGCATAGCCAATCGTGGTGACTTCGCCCAAGGTCACGTTGCGCCCCTGCTCGCGCTTGACCAGGATCTTGCCGAACTGCTCCGGCGTGACCGGCTGCCCCGTCATCTGCAAGGTGAAACGCTGGTTGTTGTTTTCGATAAAACCGCTGCCCTGAATATTCCCGGCCTTTGCGGCGGCCTGGATAATATCCTCCAGCGTCAGGTTAAAGCGGTGCAGTTGCAGCGGGTCAACCTGAATCTGCAATTGCTGAATGTCCCCGCCGAACACGTTGACATCGGCAACGCCCGGTACAGCCCGCAAGCGCGGCACGATCGTCCAGTCGACCAAACTGCGCAAAGCCATCAAATCGCTCTGATCGCCCTTGCTTAAGCCGATGGTCAATACGGTCGCCGAAGACGAGGACAGCGGTATCGCAACCGGCGTAATGCCCATCGGCAGCTGTCCGGCCAGCGTGGTCAAGCGCTCGCTGATCAGCTGGCGATTGCGGTACACATCGCTGGTTTCGACAAAGGTCGCGATAATAATCGACAGGCCTTGGATCGATTCGGAGCGCACCGACTTCATGCCAATCAAGCCGCTGATCGACGTTTCGATTTGCTGCGTCACCAACACCTCGACCTGCTCCGAAGAAAAGCCGGGTGATTCGGTCTGGATGATGACCTGCTTGGGCGAAAATTCAGGAAAAATATCCAGGCCTGCCGTGGCGAAGCGATAACTGCCATACAGCAGGATCAATATTGCAAGCGCGATGACGATGCCGTAAAAACGGATGGAGAAGCGGACGAGGGTGGCTAGCATGGGTTAGTGGTTTTGATTAGAAATATTAAGAGCTCAGTTGTTAGCTAACAATATAGCCTCCAAAGATTTCAAGCATCTTTTGTTTCCATTTTTCTGGAACTGACTCCCATTCGTCACCCCATTTCTGAGTCTCTTGGTAAGCCTTAAATGGCTTCTCGTAGGTTGGAGCTTTATAGCCGATTTCATCTTCAATGTTCTCGCACATTTGAACGATTTTGCCGACACCTCCTAGAGCATCAGCAATTGGCTTATTGAAGACTTCAGCACCAGCAACACCACTGTCTCTATCATGAACAACAATTGGTGAAATTCCCATCGCAACCAGATATTTAGCCAAGCCGATGATGGCTCCCTTACCCCGAGCTTTAATGATTTCGAAATCGGAAATAATCTTCAAGTACTGCTCCTTTGGTAAGCGCTTAAGTGTCTCTTTGATTACGACTTCCTCCGTGTCGCCCTCGACAATCACAATGTGCTTGGTAAAAAATACTCGTGCTACATGATCATCCACGCGCAAGATCATTTTTACATGTGCTTTGTTGTCTGCGTCTAGCACCTTGTATGCTTCAGTAACATTGAATGGAGTCGATTTGATGATTCCGTCTGCTTCCAATCTAAGGCTGTTGAGTATCTGTTTGGGCTTTCTTGATAAATCAATAATGAATGGGGAGTGTGTTGTGGCGACAATTTGTGAATCATTACCACTTAGTTCATAAATTGAGTCACGCATTTGATTAGCTGCACTTGGGTGAAGGTAAATCTCCGGCTCTTCGAAGCAAACAATTAGCGACCGACTGTGATGATCATCTTCTCTCCTTGAAAGCCATTTCTGCCGGAATCGAAGCATACCAAACGCAGCAGCTCTAATCATCCCAGAGCCCTGATGACTGACGGGAGTTTTGACATTGCTCGACATTTCAACGTTGAATGTTGGCTTCAAAGCTGTTTTAGGGTCACTCAAGCTAGCTGTAGCGTGAAGCTTCGAGTCAGGAAAAACACTGGCTAGCACTGAATTCAATTCACCTATCATTTTTCCAAACTCCGATTCACTATCCTGAGGATCGAGTTCTTCCGCCAATTTATTCAAATATTCTTGAGCTTTTACATAATTATTAGATGCGCCACGAACATCATCAAATAACTCATGTAAAGTTTTCCCAAGAACTCCAGTGGATGTCCCCTCAATTTCATTCACTGAAGTATCGGCTGGAATTAGCAAGAAGCGTGGAAGCATCTTCAGAACATTTCCCGGAATACCTCCGGGATTTTGAAACCATGTCTCTGTTTCCTTCACATCCCAGATGGCATCTAGCTGCTCTAACTTTTCTTGTGCACCTTTATTCGACAGCTTACTTGTCAAATCGGGGAAAAGCTCTTCCACTTCGGCAGCTGAAAGCCCTTTAGTGATAAGCTCTTGAGCCGTTTTTAACCCACTAAATTCAGGCTTAATGTCGCGATCTTTAGATCGAAACTCAATTACAACATCTTTTCCAAGCGTAAACGTCTTTCGGTAGGTAACAGATAGACCTGTGTCAGCTGAATCATTAACTTGATATGTAAATATCCGCCCCTTGAATCCCCTCCAATTATTTGCATCTACTGGAAGATTTCTGAATTCGGCTTCTAGCATGATGGTATCAACAGCTGGCTTTGTTTCCCCTGTTTCTTTATCAACAATAGAAAAGTACTCCTGGCTCGGAATCGTCTTTGTCGCTGATAGAAGCCGTTCTATGGCTTTTAATACCGAGCTCTTACCAGCATTGTTCGGCCCAATTAGAAAGGTTGCTTCTCCAAAAAGTATCTCGGCAGACTCAATTCGTTTGAAACCATTAATTTTTAGAGAATGCAGCTTCATAGAGTTCCTTGAAAGGCAATACATTATTAATATATTTTTCGCTAGTTCCCAAGCTCAAGCTTGGGAATTCGGTTACGGAAGCTCTAGCTTCCCGTTTCACGAAGCTACGACTGCATGGATGCAAGAGGTAGAGCAACGCAGGAGCGGTTGCCGAAAGCTTCGTCTCCTGGGTTCCCAATCTGGAGATTGGGAACCAGCTCTCGTCGATGTGCTGAACGCAATGAAATACATCAATCGCGAGCTAAGCGCTACTTTCGTCTGCACTTCCGGCCCTAATGAGACGCGAGCGATTCCATTGGAACCAGTTCAGCAAGTAACGTTTCAGGGGCGATGTCCTGTTCATTGGGCCAAGTTACCGCCCCAAACAGAATGCCGACCTGATTGAAATAATGCACGTTCCGAAGCTCACGAAAAACGCCGTAATCGAGGTAAGGCTTCAAGTCAAATACTCCCTTGCGTCCATCTTCGATTTCGACATAGATGCAAAAGTCCGGCAATGGCTTTACAGTTTTTACATCCCAATACATGGCGACCTCACAGCGGAGCGATTTTGTACGGATTCTCACCACTGACCGCCAGTTCCCAATCCGCCATCAGTTCGTCACGGTGCAGCTCTATCCAAGCCTGCACAAGGCGCAATTGCTTGCGCGGCAATTCGCCTGAAAGTATCTCGCCGTCAGCAATGTCGATAGATGCCTCGAACTCGGCATAGTGTTTCCTCGTCCCAATTAATTGATCTTCACGAATATTTTCGCTAATTCTCAAGCTCACAACGCTGTTTACTCAACATCCGCCGCACACCGCGCCTTTAGGCCACAGGCCTATTCCGAAGGACATGGCTATAGTGCACATTGTATCACCGTCATTCCGGTAGGGATTCACTTCGTGCTGTAACGGGCAGGAAACCAGAACACAGGGATGTGATAAGAGAGCGTATGATCAAAACGTGGTCGTATGAACCGTGTCAGCTGGGGCAGCACACCAAGTAAAGTTGCTGAAGTTTTAGCGTATAGCTGAGGGAAATACAGTTTCAGGTGAACAAGGGATATTTAATTATCCAATGAACTAATAGGACTTTTTTAGACCGCCGGAAATCGACGTATAATCAGGAGTAACATCTTTTGAATTGATAATCTCAGCCCCTAAAAATCAGGTTTTCAGGGGCTGGGCGTATCTATGAAAATCGTTTTTATTCAGCCGTCAAACTGAATTAATCTTCAACAGTAGAGACAGGTCTGTCAACTAATTCGACATAAGCCATAGGCGCATCATCGCCGGGTCTAAATCCGCATTTCATAATACGTAAATAACCACCCGCTCTGTTTTTGTAACGTGGGCCTAGCTCATTAAAAAGCTTGGTTACTATGTCACGATCACGCAAACGAGCGAAGGCAAGACGTCTTTTAGCGACGCTGTCTTCTTTAGACAAAGTAATTAATGGCTCAGCATAGCTTCTTAATTCTTTGGCTTTTGGTAAAGTTGTTTTGATTAATTCATGTTTGAACAATGAAGTAACCATGTTACTGAATAGCGCCTTGCGATGGCTGCTATTCATATTGAACTTTCTTCCGGATTTACGATGTCTCATTGTAAGAAGACCTAATGTTAGTGTGTTATTGCGTGAGTTTGATCTGCAAGGTTTTCAGGAGGCCAGTTTTCCAACCGCATACCTAAAGATAAACCTTTTAAAGCAAGAATGTCTTTTATTTCCGTTAAGGACTTTTTACCAAGATTCGGAGTTTTCAATAACTCAACTTCAGTACGTTGAATTAAGTCTCCAATATAAAAAATATTCTCGGCTTTTAAGCAGTTAGCAGAACGTACTGTTAACTCAAGATCATCTACTGGACGAAGCAGAACTGGATCGAATATTTCTTCGACTTCAACTTCTTCCTCAGCAAGCTGATCATTTACTTTTTCAAAATCAACGAATACAGATAACTGATCATGAAGTATAGTAGCAGCAAGTTTTATAGTTTCTTCTGGGTCAACTGTTCCGTTTGTTTCCAGTTCGATTACTAATTTGTCTAAATTAGTACGCTGCTCAACACGAGTGCTTTCAACCTGATAAGCAACTTTGACTATCGGGCTATATGAAGCATCAAGCTGAAGCGCTCCAACAACAAGACTATGCTCGGAATTTAATTTACGAACACTTACTGGCTCGTAACCTCTTCCGCGGCGTACCCTGATCTTCATATTTAAAACGCCAGCCTGTGTCAGATTAGCTATTACCAAATCGGGATTAATAATTTCCACATCATGTGGAATTACAATATCAGCAGCGGTAACACAACCCGCTCCATGTTTGGAAAGGGTCAGCTCTACTTCATCTTTAGAATGAAGTACGACTGCTAACTTTTTAAGATTAAGCAATATATCAATGACGTCTTCTTGAACACCATCTATGGTGGTGTACTCATGAAGAACACCTTCAATTTCAACGTCGGTAACTGCACAGCCTGGAATTGTAGACAACAACACGCGACGCAATGCGTTGCCAATAGAATGACCAAATCCTCTTTCAAGGGGTTCAATAACAATCCTAGAATGATTAGGTGTTTTGCTTACAACCTCAACTAAGCGGGGCTTCAGCAAGCCAGAAATAGAATTCTGCATTTATATCCCTCAAAACTGCGATTATTTAGAGTAAAGCTCAACTACCAACTGTTCATTTATGTCACTACCTAAATCTACGCGATCTGGAAGCGAGCTAAATGTACCTGTCATAGCTTTGGAATTCACTTCAACCCATGAAGGAAAGCCATACTGTTCAGTTACAGTTAAAGCATCAACGATTCTTTGTTGTTTTTTCGCTTTCTCTCTGATGGTAAGTACATCACCCGGAGAAACCTGATAAGAAGGAACGTTGATCAATGCATTATTTACTTGGATAGACTTGTGACTAACCAACTGACGAGCTTCCGCCCGAGTTGAAGCAAAGCCCATGCGATATACGACGTTATCTAGCCTTGATTCTAAAAGATTCAACAAGTTTTGACCTGTCGCACCTTTCTTCAAATCCGCCGATTTATAGTAATTTCTGAATTGTTTTTCCAGAATGCCATATATTCTGCGCAAGCGCTGCTTGGCTCTTAACTGAATCGCGTAATCGGAGCTTCTTGCACGCTTGGTACCATGCTGACCAGGGCGTTGATCCAACTTACACTTATTTTCTAAGGACTTTCCTCTGCTTTTTAAAAACAGATCAGTCCCTTCTCTTCGACTTAATTTACAGGTAGGCCCAAGATATCTTGCCATAACAAACTACTCCAGATTTTTTATACGCGGCGTTTTTTCGGCGGACGGCAACCATTATGTGGAATTGGCGTCACATCAACAATATTATTTATTTTGAATCCCAGATTATTCAGAGAACGCACTGCTGATTCGCGCCCAGGACCGGGACCCTTAATCATAACATCAAGATTTTTCATGCCAAATTCCAAGGCGACAGTACCAGCCTTTTCAGCAGCAACCTGCGCAGCGAATGGCGTACTTTTTCTGGATCCACGAAAGCCTGAACCGCCGGAAGTAGCCCAAGAAAGGGCATTACCTTTCCTGTCTGTGATAGTTATGATTGTGTTATTAAAAGAAGCGTGTACATGCACTATGCCGTCCGCAACTTCTTTCTTTATACGTTTTCTAGAACGATTTTGACTCGCCATTTACTTCAACCTCTTAAGGAATATCTTATTTTCTGATTGCTTTACGCGGGCCTTTTCGAGTACGAGCATTAGTTCTCGTTCTCTGACCTCTTAAAGGCAATCCTCTACGATGTCTTATTCCGCGATAGCAACCCAGATCCATCAAACGCTTGATATTCATAGAGACTTCACGACGCAGATCACCTTCCACTGTCATCTTCGAAACCACATTACGAATAGCTTCTAATTGCTCTTCAGTCAGCTCTTTTATTTTTATCGAAGGTGTTATACCCACTTCAACGCAAATTTCACTTGCAGTTTGACGACCAACACCATATATCGCAGTTAAAGCAATTACTGCATGTTTATGATCTGGTATGTTTATCCCGGCAATACGTGCCATCTAGATACTCCCCTTGGTAGCACTCTAAAGTTAAGCGCCGAATTATAGCATCGCATTAATTAAGGCGCAACGATTATTATCCTTGACGCTGTTTATGTTTTCCGTCTTCACAGATAACTCTAACAACACCATTTCTTTTTACAACTTTGCATTTTCTACAAATTTTTTTTACAGAGGCGCGAACTTTCACTACTTACTCCTAGATTGCTCTTGTGCAATAATTTATTTTTTGAGATTGGCTTTTTTCATCAAACCATCATATTGCTGGGACATAAGATGAGTTTGCATTTGTGAAATGAAATCCATTACAACCACTACAATAATCAATAAAGATGTTCCACCAAAATAAAACGGGACATTCCAGTAAACAATCAAGAATTCGGGCAATAAACATACCAGCGTGATATAAAATGCACCGGTTAATGTCAATCGGGTCATCACCTTGTCTATATAAGTACTTGTTTGAAGACCAGGTCTTATTCCTGGCAAAAACGCGCCTGATTTCTTTAAATTGTCCGCTGTTTCTTTTGAATTAAATACTAATGCCGTATAAAAAAAACAAAAGAAAATAATAGCCGTCGCATAGAACATTACATAAACCGGCTGCCCAGGAGACAACATGGTAGCTACATCCTGCAACCAAGTAAAGCCTTCGCTATTTCCAAACCATCCTGCGATAGTCGCTGGAAACAATATTATACTTGATGCGAAGATTGGTGGTATTACACCGGCCATATTAAGCTTTAGCGGTAAAAAACTGCTTTGCCCGGCATACATCTTACGGCCTTGCTGCCTTTTTGGGTAATTGATGAGAATCCTTCTCTGACCCCGCTCAACAAAAACCACCAACGCAGTAACTGAAATTGACAATAGGAACAATAGAATAATAAATGCCCCATTCATTTCACCGGTTCTTGCCAACTCTAAAGTGCCACCGATTGCTTTTGGCAAACCAGAAACAATACCCGCAAATATGATAAGTGAGATACCGTTACCAATTCCACGTTCGGTCACCTGCTCACCCAGCCACATCAGAAAAACAGTACCTGTAACCAAGGTAACAGTTGTGATAACGATAAAGCTGATTCCTGGATTCAAGACCACGGAAAGTCCGCCAGCAGTTTGATTCTGCAATGCCAGAGAAATACCAATCGCTTGAAAAGTCGCTAAAACGACTGTGCCAAATCGAGTATATTGTGAAATTTTACGCCGTCCCGACTCGCCTTCTTTTTTTAACTGCTCCATTGCCGGAACAACAACAGTCATCAATTGCATAATAATTGACGCTGAAATATAAGGCATTATACCTAAAGCAAACAGGCTTAAGCGCATCAAAGCACCACCCGAGAACATGTTGAACATATCCAGGATTGATCCGCTTTGCTGCTCAAACATAACCGCAAGCGCCTTGGGATCTATTCCAGGCACGGGAATATGAGCGCCGACCCTGTAAACAAAAAAGGCCCCCAAAACAAAAAGTAATCTAGCCTTAAGCTCTGAAAAACCGCCGACCTTGCCAGATATCTGAGCTCTTGAAGTACTCACTTAGACCTCTACTTTGCCGCCAGCAGCTTCAATAGATACTTTGGCCCCGCCAGTTACTTTTATACCTTTGATTGTAACGGCCTTGGTTAACTCACCAGACTTAATTATTTTTGCTTTTTTTGTAAAAGCAGGAACAATGTTGGCAGCAATCAAAATATTAAGATCTATAACTTCAGCATTTAAGCCATTCAGCTCGTGCAATCTGACTTCTGCTGAATACTTGCTTATTAATGAAGTAAATCCAACCTTAGGCAGTCGACGTTGCAAAGGCATTTGTCCGCCCTCGAAACCAACCTTATGGAAGCCGCCACTACGCGCCTTTTGGCCTTTATGACCTCTTCCACATGTCTTACCCATCGTACAGCCAATGCCACGGCCTACGCGTCTGGATTTTTTTCGGGCCCCTTCACTTGAACGGATGGTATTTAAAAACATTACACTTCCTCGAATTTTAGCATGTACGATACTTTATTGATCATACCGCGGTTTTCAGGTGTATTAAGCACCACAACCGTCTGGTTGATTTTGCGTAATCCCAAACCTTTTAAACAGGCTTGGTGACGTGGTAAACGCCCAAATCTGCTTTTTGTCATCGTAACACTTATTTTATTGCCAGCCATTACTACTACCCAATAATCTGTTCAACTGATAAGCCGCGTTTTGCAGCTATTTGGTTGGCGCTATGCATTCCTGTAAGACCATTAATGGTTGCTCTAACAACATTAATTGGATTACTGGTTCCGATGCATTTAGCCAATACGTTATGCACTCCAACCACCTCAAACACGGCTCTCATTGCTCCACCAGCAATAATTCCCGTACCTTCAGAAGCAGGCTGCATATAAACTTTAGCCGCCCCGGTAGTATTCATAATGGGATATTGCAGCGTGTCGCCTTTTAAAGATACTTTGCGCATATTTTTACGCGCCTGTTCCAAAGACTTTTGTATTGCAATAGGTACTTCGCGGGCTTTACTGACACCGTAGCCAACTCTGCCCTCACCATCACCAACCACTGTCAGCGCAGTAAAACCAAAAACCCTACCGCCTTTTACAACCTTTGCAACACGCCTTACATTAACTAATTTTTCTTGCAAACCATCTGCACTAACCTGAGAAGGTGCTGTAGACATCTTATTCCCCTAAAATTTCAAACCAGCTTCACGTGCCGCATCAGCCAATGCTTTAACGCGACCATGATATTTAAATCCTGAACGATCAAAAGCAACTTCGGAAACCCCAGCAGCAATTGCTTTTTGAGCAATAAACTTTCCTACTTCAGCTGCAGCGCTTATATTCCCTGTGTTTTTAAGCGTGGATTTAATATCGGCCTGAGTTGTTGAAGCACTTGCTAAAGTCGTCGTTCCATCAGCACTAATAACCTGAGCATATATATGTTGCGCAGTTTTGTGGATTGATAAACGTGTTGCGCTTAATTTTTTAATTTTGCTGCGCAATTTTAATGCGCGCTTCATACGAGATTGTTTCTTATCCATTTCGCTACCTTACTTCTTCTTAGCTTCTTTTCTTGCCACATGCTCTTCAGCATATCTGACACCCTTACCTTTATAAGGCTCTGGTGGACGATAAGCTCTAATTTTTGCAGCGACTTCGCCTACCAACTGCTTGTCACTTCCTTTGACAATTATTTCTGTTTGACTAGGGGTTTCAACAGAAACTCCGGCAGGAACTTCGAAATCAACCGGATGGGAAAAACCCAGCGCAAGATTAAGTATATTTCCTTTAGCTTGAGCTCTATAGCCCACGCCAATCAGAGTCAATTTCTTCTCGAATCCTGCTGAGACACCAATAATCATGTTACTTACAATCGCTCTAGCCGTTCCAGCCTGAGCAGTTGCTTTTTTATCATCTTTATCCCACTGAACCTGGATTACGTTATCCGTAATACCCAAACTGACAGCTGAATTAATATCATACGATAACTGACCATTACTTCCTTTTACAGTCACATTATTACCCGCTAGTTTTATATCCACACCACTTGGGATAATTACTGGAGCCTTAGCAATTCTTGACATATCCTGACCTACACTTTAACAAACAGTACAAATGACTTCACCGCCATGTCCCATTGAACGAGCAGCTCTATCGGTCATAACACCATTCGATGTTGATACGATAGCAATACCTAGCCCGCCAAGAACTTTCGGCAATTCATCCTTAGATTTATAAATACGTAAACCAGGTTTACTAATTCTTTTAATATTTTCTATTACAGGAGCACCTTTATAGTACTTCAATTCAATAGTCATTTCTGTATGACTACCGATTGTTTCCGTAGAATAATCCGCAATAAAGCCTTCTTCTTTTAACACCTTAGCAATTGACACTTTCAATTTTGACGAAGGCTGTTTAACGATCTTTTTACCAGCAGATTGACCGTTTCTAATTCGGGTCAGCATATCTGCGACTGGGTCTGTCATACTCATTTTATAATCTCTCCAAACTTGATCTAAAAGATCTTACCAACTTGCCTTTACCAAGCCTGGCACATCGCCACGCATTGTTGCTTCTCTTAGCTTATTTCGACTAAGTCCAAACTTACGGTAATAACCGTGCGGACGTCCAGTTAGGTTGCAACGGTTACGAACTCTCGATGCACTAGAGTCTCTCGGTAGTTTTTGAAGTTGTAAATGAGCAGATTCTTTATCCTCAAATGTAGCATTCGGATCTCTGATAATTTCCTTCAAAGATTTACGCTTAACATCAAATTTCTGTACTAACTTTTTACGCTTATCTTCACGCGCAATCATTGATTTTTTTGCCATTTTGACGAGCCCTTTAGTTCTTAAATGGAAAATTAAAAAGCTTCAACAAAGCCAAACCTTCTTCGTTAGTTTGAGCTGTTGTTGTAATAGTAATATCCATACCACGCAGCGCATCAATTTTGTCATAATCAATTTCAGGGAAAATGATTTGCTCTTTAACACCCATGGAATAATTACCACGCCCATCGAAGCTTTTAGGGCTCAATCCTCTAAAATCGCGAATTCGAGGAATAGAAATACTGATCAAACGATCTAAAAATTCATACATCCGGTCGCTACGCAGGGTTACTTTGCAGCCTATGGGCATATCATCACGAATTTTGAAACCCGCAATTGATTTTCTTGCCAAGGTAACGACTGGCTTTTGCCCGGAAATTTTTTCCATGTCGCTAACAGCAGATTGTAAGACCTTTTTATCAGCAACAGCACCACCCACACCCATGTTGAGAGTTATTTTGGTAATCCGCGGCGCCTGCATCACAGAATTGTAGGCGAACTGCTCTACTAAAGCTGGAAGGATTTTTTCTTTATATACGGTTTCTAGTCTAGCCATGATTTTTATCTACACCTTATACATCAACAACTTCATTTGTTGACTTAAAATATCTGACTTTTTTTCCATCTTCTAGAAACTTAAAGCCGACACGATCCGCTTTTTTGGTCTCAGGATTATATAATCCTATGTTGGAAATATTAATCGGCATATCCTTGACAATAATTCCGCCTGAAACCCCAGCATTTGGGTTTGGTTTTTGATTCTTTTTAACCTGGTTAATTCCCTCAACCAAAACCTTATTATCCTTTAAAACCTTGCTTACTCTACCGCTCTTACCTTTATCTTTTCCGGTACGAACAATAACTTCATCGCCTTGCTTAATTCTTTGCATTTTTGAACCCTACCTTATAAAACTTCAGGAGCCAGCGAGATGATTTTCATGAATCTCTCACCTCTTAGCTCACGTGTTACAGGGCCAAAAATACGTGTACCAAGCGGCTGTAAATTGTTATTTAGAATTACTGCGGCATTGCCATCAAAGCGAATCACAGAACCATCCGGCCTACGGACACCTTTACATGTCCTAACAACCAATGCGTTATAAACTTCGCCTTTTTTTACTCTTCCACGTGGTATAGCATCTTTAATGCTTACCTTGATGATGTCACCAATACCGGCATAACGTCTATGAGACCCACCCAATACTTTGATACACATGACCCTTTTTGCACCGCTATTATCGGCGACGTCAAGGTTAGTTTGCATCTGAATCATGATTTATTCCTAATTATCTGTTTATTAAATAGCTCAAGACGCTATTTGTTGGCGCTTTCTAAGACTTGAACCAACTTGAAGGTTTTATTCTTAGACATAGGTCTGCATGATGTAATGGATACTACGTCGCCTTCATGGCAAATATTCTGTTCATCATGAGCCATCATTTTAGTTGAACGCTTTATATATTTACCGTAAACAGGATGCTTTACAACGCGCTCGACTAAAACTGTAATGGTTTTGTCCATCTTATTACTAACAACCCGACCTGTGATCGTCCGTAATTTAGTTACATTTTCACTCATTTTATGCGCTCGCCATTTCGTTTAGTATGGTATGGATACGTGCAGCATCTCGTCTAACCTTTTTTACTTGATCCGGCTTAGACAACTGCCCCGTTCCTTTTTGCATTTTAAGGTTAAATTGTTCACGCGACAATTCGAGCAACATAGACCCTAATTCGTCTTTAGTTTTTTGGCGTAATTCACTTGCTTTCATTACATTATTGTCCGAACAGTAAAAAGTGTTTTTAAAGGTAACTTAGCTGCACCTAAAGCGAATGCTTCACGAGCCAACTCTTCAGAAACACCCTGTATTTCATACAACATGGTTCCCGGTTTAACTTGAGCAACCCAGTATTCTACACTACCTTTCCCTTTTCCCATACGAACTTCTAATGGTTTTTTAGTAATTGGCTTATCTGGGAAGATTCTAATCCAAATTTTACCGCCACGCTTGACGTGCCGTGTAATTGTTCTACGGGCCGACTCAATTTGACGAGCAGTAAGTCTGCCTCGCTCAACTGACTTAAGTCCAAAATCACCGAAACTTACTGATGAGCCACGTACGGCAGTACCGTTATTTCTGCCTTTATGTTGTTTACGGAACTTGGTTCTTTTAGGTTGAAGCATTTTTCTCTATCCCTTCAACTATTTCTTAGTTTCTGAATTAATAGATGCAATATGCGCATCCATATCGAATACTTCACCTTTGAATATCCACACCTTAATGCCGATAATTCCATAGGTGGTATGCGCTTCCGCGGTTGCGTAATCAATGTCGGCCCTTAATGTATGCAAAGGCACCCGACCTTCTCTATACCACTCACTTCTGGCAATTTCAGCGCCGTTTAAACGACCACCAACATTGATCTTTATGCCTTCGGCGCCTAACCGCATTGTATTCGTTACAGCACGCTTCATTGCTCGACGGTACATAATTCTTTTTTCAAGTTGCTGAGCAACGCCTTCAGCCACCAACTGAGCATCTAATTCTGGCTTTCTAATCTCTTCAACGTTAAGCTGAACAGGAATTCCCATTATTTTTGATACTGCTTGTCTCAAAGCTTCAATATCTTCGCCCTTTTTACCGATGACAATACCTGGTCTTGCAGTATGTATTGTAATATGCGCACTATTTGGCGGACGATTAATCTGAATTCGACTGACAGAAGCATGAGCTAATTTTTTCTTAATGTACTCCCGGACTGTCAAATCTTGGTGCAGGAATACGGAATAATCCTGACTGCTTGCATACCATCTTGAATTCCAATCTTTTACAATGCCTAAGCGTATGCCTGTTGGATGTACCTTTTGACCCATTTTCTGCCCCTACTCGTATTCTGCGACTTTAACTGTAATATGGCAGGTTCTTTTAAGGATATGATTTGCACGTCCTTTAGCTCTTGCCTTGAATCTTTTCATGGTCGCCCCTTCATTCACATAAACGGTAGACACTTTTAATTCGTCAATATCTGCGCTTTCATTATGCTCCGCATTAGCGATAGCAGATTCAAGAATCTTTTTGATAATCGCAGCGGCTTTTTTTGAGCTAAACTTCAATAGGTTTAGCGCCTTTTCAACCGGCAAGCCGCGAATCTGATCACCGACTAACCGTGCTTTTTGCGCAGATAGCGGAGCATTTTTTAATTTTGCTGAAACTTCCATAACACAACCTATCTAGATTTCTTATCAGCCACGTGGCCTTTATATGTGCGAGTTGGGGAAAACTCACCTAATTTATGCCCGACCATGTTCTCGGAAATCAGAACAGGAATGTGCAGGCGTCCATTATGGATCGCAATTGTCAGACCCAGCATATCAGGAATAATCATTGATCGTCTTGACCATGTTTTAATCGGTTTCCGATTATTAGTACTTACAGCATCCTCAACTTTTTTAAGCAGATGATGATCAATAAAAGGACCTTTTTTAATTGAACGTGGCACGCTAATTCCTCTCTATTTGAGCTTACGACGTCTGATAATCATATTATCAGTACGTTTATTATTTCTGGTTTTATAACCCTTTGTTGGCATCCCCCAAGGAGATACAGGGTGCCTACCGCCAGATGTACGACCTTCACCACCACCATGTGGATGATCAACCGGGTTCATTACAACACCACGAACCGTCGGACGAACACCGCGCCATCTTGATGCCCCAGCTTTTCCAAGTGAAACAAGATTGTGCTCTGAGTTTGAAACCTCGCCAATAACGGCGCGGCAATCAGCCATAACCTTACGCATTTCACCTGACCGTAGCCTAATGGTTGCGTGAGCACCGTCTTTAGCCACCAACTGAACTGAAGTGCCAGCGCTTCGAGCAATTTGAGCGCCCTTGCCAGGCTTTAGTTCTACGCAATGAACTGTTGTGCCCATTGGTATATTTCTCAGCGGCATACAGTTGCCCGGCTTAACGGCAGTAGTTTCTGAAGAAAGAATCTCCTGCCCAACTTCAAGCCCTTTAGGTGCGATGATGTATTTACGCTCACCATCCTTAAATAATACCAGAGCGATATTGGCAGTTCTGTTCGGATCATACTCCAAACGCTCAACGACGGCGGAAATATCGACTTTATTTCTTTTAAAATCAATGATCCGGTAGTGTTGCTTATGACCACCACCTATATGACGCGTTGTTATACGCCCATTATTATTACGCCCGCCAGTTTTACTCTTTTTACTAAGCAAAGGTGCATATGGCTTGCCTTTATGCAAATCATCATTTTTGATTCGCACTACAAACCGTGAACCCGGTGACGTCGGTTTAGACTTTACAATAGCCATGCTTTCTACCGTTTCCTATTGATCTTTTAAAACTTAAATTATTAAGCAGCGGCGAAATCTATATCATGACCGGGCTTAAGTTTTACATAAGCTTTTTTCCAATCAGATCGCTGCCCCAAAGAGCCGCCAAATCTTTTCTGTTTGCCTTTAACGTTTAAAACCTGAACTGAATCCACTTCAACTTTAAACATTAGCTCCACTGCACTTTTAACTTGTTTTTTAGTTGCTTGTTTTTGCACCTTAAAAACAAATCGATTATTTTTTTCTGCAGCAATAGTGCTTTTCTCGGATATAATCGGAGCTTGTAGCACACCTGCTAAGTGGTATTTATTTAAACTCACGCCAAGCGCTCCTCTATTTGCTTCAACGCACCAGGTGTAGCAATAACTTTATCGGCTGAAACCAATAAAACGGGGCTTAAATTAATCGCCTCAATCACTTCCACATAAGGTATGTTTCTTGATGCTAAAGCTAAATTTGCATCGACACTCTCTACAACTATCAGAATGCGCTTAGCATCAATATTTTTTATTCTTGCATTTAACTCTTTGGTTTTTGGGCTAGTAGGTAATATATCGCTGCTGACCACCAAACGATCCTGCCTTAATAACTCAGACAGAATTGACCGAACACCAACCCGAAACATTTTCTTATTCAGCTTTTGTTCGTAATTTCTAGGTCTTGCGGCAAATGCGACACCACCTGTCCTCCAGACCGGACTGCGTGTTGTACCCGATCTTGCGCGGCCCGTCCCTTTTTGTCTCCATGGCTTTGCGCCACCACCACTCACATCGGAGCGTGTCTTCTGCGCCTTAGTTCCAGCACGAGCACCAGCTAGATGCCTGACAACCAATTGATGAACTAAAGTTTCATTAAAAGCCTGACCAAAAATAGCTTCTGTTACCTCCACATTACCAGCAGAGTCTTTTTCACTTAAAGCAGGTACTTGCATACTCATGGCTTAACCTTTATTTCGCATTTTCATAGCGGGCGTAATAACTACATCTCCGCCTTTAGCACCAGGCACTGCGCCTTTTACTAGAATTAAGTTTCTCGCTGTATCAATTGAATGAATCGTCAGGTTCTGAACAGTAACTTTCTCAGCCCCCATATGACCTTCCATTTTCTTGCCTTTAAATACGCGGCCCGGTGTTTGACACATACCGATAGAACCCAATACCCTGTGTGAGCGCGAGTTACCGTGAGTAGCATCCTGCATGCTGAAGTTGTGACGTTTTATGCCACCAGCAAAACCTTTACCAATACTTTTCCCCTGAACATCAATAACTTGACCAACAGAAAAAATATCTAATGATAATGGAGAGCCAACAGACAAATCTTCACCTTCGCCATCTTCGAGCCTAAACTCCCAAAGACCGCGCCCAGCTGTCACATTAGCCGCTGCATAATGACCTGCCATTGCTTTGTTGACTCTAGAAGATTTTTTATCGCCCGCCGCTACTTGAATCGAACGATATCCATCAACTTCAATACCTTTAACCTGAGTAACTCTGTTTGAGTCAATCTGGAGTACAGTAACTGGTACTGACGAACCATCTTCACAAAAAACTCTGGTCATACCACATTTACGACCTATTAGACCTATTGACATCTGCCAATTCCCCTGCTTCTTAATTCAATTTTATTTGAACATCAACACCAGCTGCAAGATCCAACTTCATCAATGCATCTACGGTTTTTTCTGTTGGTTCAACGATATCCAATAACCTTTTATACGTTCTCAACTCATACTGATCTCGCGCATCCTTATTTACATGCGGAGAGATCAAAATCGTAAAACGTTCTTTTTTAGTAGGCAAGGGAATCGGGCCTTTGACCTGAGCACCCGTTCTTCTTGCTGTTTCTACTATCTCACCAGCCGATTGATCAATCAATTTATGATCAAATGATTTCAAACGGATTCTGATAGTTTGATTAGACATATATATTACTCAATTATTGATGCAACAACGCCCGCACCTACTGTACGACCACCCTCACGAATTGCAAATCGCAATCCATCTTCCATGGCAATCGGTGAAATCAGCTTTACTTTGACTGAAATATTGTCGCCAGGCATAACCATTTCAACGCCTTCCGGCAACTCAACAGCACCTGTCACATCAGTCGTTCTAAAATAGAACTGCGGACGGTAGCCATTAAAGAAAGGGGTATGACGACCACCTTCATCTTTAGACAAGATATAAATTTCTGAGTTGAAGTATGAATGTGGCTTGATGGTGCCTTTGTGCGCCAATACCTGTCCACGCTCAACATCGTCTCTTTTTGTTCCTCTTAACAGGATGCCGACGTTATCGCCCGCTTGACCTTGATCCAGCAATTTGCGGAACATTTCCACACCGGTACAGGTTGTGGTAACGGTATCTTTGATGCCGACAATTTCAATTTCCTGACCTACTTTAATGATGCCGCGCTCAATACGTCCGGTTACCACGGTGCCGCGACCGGAGATTGAGAATACGTCTTCGATAGGCATCAGGAATGCGCCGTCTACCGCTCTTTCGGGCAGCGGAATGTAAGTATCTAATGCGTCTACCAACCTAACCACTGAAGGAACACCAATTTCGCTGGTATCACCTTGCAATGCAAGTAAAGCTGAACCTACGATAATAGGCGTGTCATCACCCGGAAATTCATACATATCCAGCAGCTCACGAATTTCCATTTCGACCAATTCGATCAATTCCGCGTCATCGACCATATCTGCTTTGTTCAAGAACACCACAACGTAAGGTACGCCTACCTGTCTTGATAACAGGATGTGCTCTCTGGTTTGCGGCATTGGGCCGTCAGCTGCTGAACAGACTAAAATAGCTCCGTCCATTTGCGCCGCACCGGTAATCATGTTTTTTACGTAATCAGCATGGCCTGGGCAGTCAACGTGAGCATAATGCCGTGTTGCTGATTCATATTCGACGTGTGATGTGGAAATGGTAATACCACGAGCACGTTCTTCAGGTGCATTATCAATTTGATCAAAGGCTTTAACTTCTCCACCTTGGAGCTCAGCCATTACTTTTGTTAAAGCAGCAGTTAAAGTAGTTTTACCATGATCGACGTGACCGATTGTGCCGACGTTTACGTGGGGCTTGCTACGTGAGAATTTTTCTTTGGCCAT
>JAUXTH010000029.1 GCA_030679035.1 Methylobacter sp.
TTATGAAACAGACTTATGAAACATGCAAGCATTTGAAAGTATTGTTTGAATTTTTTCAAATATTTACTCTTTTTGTTTTAGGAGGGTAAAGTACACTCATACAACAGATCCTGACCAACGTGGTTCTGTCACCACTGGCAATATCGTTGTTATTGGTGACATCAATACCCGGTGCCGATTT
This sequence comes from Methylobacter sp., assembly GCA_030679035.1. Taxonomy (GTDB): domain Bacteria; phylum Pseudomonadota; class Gammaproteobacteria; order Methylococcales; family Methylomonadaceae; genus Methylobacter_A. Next base: position 182 of record JAUXTH010000029.1, read on the forward strand.
CGCTTCAACCTTTGCGTGTCGCCAATAAGATAACGACTCTCAAACACCCGGTAAAGCTGCATCTAATCCGTCAGATACCGATACAACACCAGCATAAATCAACATCAACCGCCACGCGGAATACGGTATCTCGCGCGAGTCGTCTTTTTCTACTGCGGCTTTCCATTTTCGCACTGTTGACGACCCCTTTTTAGGATTGTAAGCAACACCCACAAGCTTGGCAGTGACGTTTTGTGACCACCCAGCCAAATCAATCAATCTATCCACTTCTTCGGGCGTAGGCGGCATGTATGCCGCGTGACTGAAAGGCAAAGCACACGGTCTATTTCGAAAAGCTTCAAGCGAAATCGGCAACGATCCGCCCACATCATAAATAGGTACTGTTTCCATAAAAAACCCCTGCAAAACATCAAAAGTGATAAAGGGGCGGCGTAAGCCGCCCCTCAAAAAGTTTATAAAAGTCCGGCTTCTGCGAAGCTGTAAGCACCGTTACAGGTAACGATTAAATGATCCAAAACCCGAACATCGATCAGCTTTAACGCATCGATCAAGCGGGTAGTAATACGGCGATCAGCATCGGAAGGCTCAGCCAGGCCCGAAGGGTGATTGTGAAAGAAAATGCAAGCCGCCGCATTAACGGAAAGCACCTCTTTCACTACTTCACGCGGATAAACACCAGCGCCGTCTATCGTGCCACGAAACAAAATTACTGACTCAATCAACCTGTGCTGATTATCCAGTAACAACACCCCAAAAACTTCGTGTTCGAGGTGTGCGGCCTGTACTTGGCAAAACTGTTTAACGCGATCAGGCGAAGTTGCCAACAGGTCTTGTTTTTTATACAACCCGCCCAGAATAGCAATGGCGGAATCAATGGTAGCGATTTGATCGGCTGTTAAAGAGGTCATTAGGTAACTCCGGAAAAATGGCCTTGGCGGGATTGCCCGGCCTGATTGTTATAATACGCCCCATTGGGGCGTATGTCAACCACTAATTACCTTTCTTTACCGAAATATTGTTCGCATTTGCGGCTAGTATATATCTGCTTCCTCACCGCAGTTCTCACAGCCATATTCCCACGGATCGGCACCGTCTTGGCCGCATGTATTGCATACCCAAGTGGAGTCCTCCAACCCAACCGCAACACGGCTAAAACGCCCCGTTTTCGAGTCTTCCAGCCATTCTTTTTCAGATAGATCATTGTTAGCTGTCATTTGAATATCCCGGTTTAGGCGTCGCGTTTGTTTTGTGCATCAACGACCTTTCGGACCATTTGACGGGCATTCAATTGGCGGGTTCTGGCGGTTTCGATTGTTCTGATTTTTCTAACGGGTTTCATCGGCTTCTCCGGAAACATGGCCTTGGCGGAATTGCCCGGCCTGATTCTTATAATACGCCCCATTGGGGCGTATGTCAAACGCTTTTTACACTTTGA
>JAUXTH010000037.1 GCA_030679035.1 Methylobacter sp.
TAAAAACAGTATGACTTCCATAACGGTAATCCATAAGGCCCCCTACTTTTCAGTTCAGGGCAATATCATACGTCAAAAAATCATAGATAAATCTGACCGCCTAAAAGGCGGTGGTTTTAACCTTACTACGGACTAATAAAATAATATATATGAAACAATAGCTGCGTATTCAAAAGAAAATTTTTTATTCTGCACATAGAAAATCTAAATTTTGAAAGCCACAAGTTCTTGTTATTTTTGAGCTTAAACAGGTTTAACGTCCCATAAATTAAAAGTGTTTTTTACTAAGACGGAGTAGGGAATATGAATGAGCTTGAAGCCAATGGAAAGTTAAAAATTCGCTTAACGTCAACGCCGCCGCACTGGGCAAAAACCTGTGTGTCAATATTGCGTCAAACTTCATGCCTGGAAATTTTTGAAGCAAATAGCCCTGTTGACGATACGCCTGTTGATGTTGTTTTGCATTTTGGTAACTACTCCGATGAGGTCAATCAACGATACGGTCATGGTCGATTAGGTTTTTGGTTTTTCCGTTTTGGGGGGCAAGACCTTGATCCGGCTATGGCAGCGAGACGTGCCGCTGCCGTTGGTGCTGCATTTGAGACCAGTTTGTGGGCAAAACTTTCTGATGATCGATGTGTTTGTTTGTATCAAAGCTTTGGTCAATTGGAACCTTATGTTACGGGGCGTAGCGTGACGCATGCCTTAGCCAAAGCAGCATTTTTTCCAGAACGAGTCTTGTCACGTTACCTAAGCCAAGGAGTGGTGATACCTTGCGCTGCCGAAGCGATAGCCATCTCATCTTCAACTGTTGCCAGCTATTTGGCGGAAGTGGGAGCAGTCCTGGAGAAAATAGTTCATAAGCTGCTTTACCATGAGCAGTGGTTTGTGGTTGCAGGCCGAGGTCAAGATCTACTCCCCGACCCTGGTAAAGGCGAATGGTTTTTAAATCCGCCAGCAGATAGTTTTTGGGCGGATCCTTTCCCCTTAGAAAAAGACGGTCGCGTTTGGATATTGCTAGAGGTCTTGCCTTTTGCTACTCAACGAGGGTATTTGGCCGGCGTGGAATTGTTTGCCGATGGTAGCCATGGTGAGCCACGAACTATTATGAAGGCCGACAGCCATCTTTCGTATCCTTTTATTTTTACATGGCAGGGTGAACTTTATTTACTGCCGGAAGCAGGCGAATCAAGAGACGTAACTCTGTGGAAATGTGAGCAGTTTCCCGATCGCTGGACTAAAGCGGCGACTTTACTGACCGATGTGTGTTTTTCCGATGCGACTTTAATTGAACATGAAGGTCTTTGGTGGCTATTTTTGAACATTGGCGAATATGGCGGTATCTGTTTGCATGATGAGCTGCATCTGTACTACGCGAATTCTCCTTTAGGCCCTTGGACTCCGCATATTGAAAATCCAATTAAATCGGATGCTCGGAATTCTCGACCTGCTGGCAACATATTTTACCGGGATGGTGCTCTCTATCGTCCCGCGCAAGATTGCGCAACGGGGTATGGTAAAGCCACTGTGTTAAACCGTATTGATCGACTCGATACCGAAGGTTTTAGTGAAACATCTGTGGCTCGAATTGATGCCGATTGGCGTAAAGGCTGTTTATGTACGCACACGTTATCGCGTTCAGAAAAATATTGGGCAGTGGATGGGAAGCGTTTATTGCCTCGTTGGACTGGTTTTTTTAAGTCCAAGAGATTAGGGGGATATTTGAAAAATTGCCTAAGCAGCGGCGTTGTTGAATAAATTGAATTTCTGAATTGCGATTAAAGCCGCCGTCTCATATCCTCGTTAGGTGAAGTGAGATACGATTTAGCTCTCACTGAGCAACAATGTTTTATTTTTTCAGCTTTTCCTGTGGAGACTTTGATGGGGTTGCTGGAAAATCGTATGCCCGTTTTGAGTTTCCCTAAGTTCGCACATCCAAAATCTCTCGCCGCCCCAAATGCGGAAGAATATTTTTTAATGGACGAGCCGGCGCGCAAGAAGAATATCTTGGGAATCAATACCAAGGTTGTAGTCTATAACTTCAATTATTGTCCTGAGTGTACGGTACAAAGAAAGCCTATGGGAATGCTGCCTGTCAGGTCCTGAATCTAGCCCTGATTCCGATACATGGCGCACTGAACTTTATCGCCCATTGAATGCAAAGGCTCAGGTAACTACGCTGTGTTAAACTTAGAATTACCTGATTACCCATAAAGAACAGCCAATGTTACAAAGATGTCTATACTGACAGTATCTACATATGAATGGGATAACGTCATGAAAAACAAAGTTCAATTTCAAAAAGGCTATAGCCTGGGCGAGTTCATGAAAAATTATGGGAGTGAAGAGCAATGCCGAAAAGCCTTGTTTCAGTGGCGCTGGCCTCAAGGCTATGTTTGTCCTGAATGCGGCGGGCAAAGCTACTGCACCCTGAAAACACGGGCGGTTTATCAGTGCAATCGCTGCCACCATCAACATTCCCTCATTAGTGGCACCATTTTTTCTGCGACGAAACTCCCGTTAACGACTTGGTTTCTCGCGATCCACTTGACCACACAAGCAAAAACTGGCGTTTCTGCCCTTTCACTGCGCCGCCAATTGGGTGTTTCATACAATACCGCCTGGAGCATCAAACAGAAGCTGATGCAGGTAATGAAGGAGCGTGATGATAGTAAGCCGTTATCCGGCGTCATCCAGCTGGATGACGTGTATTGGGGCGGCGAACACCGAGGAGGCAAGCGTGGACGGGGCTCCCCCAACAAAACACCTTTTGTGGCGGCTGTGTCGGTCAACGAAAAAGGGCATCCTATTGCCATGAGCATGAATGTGGTCAACGGGTTCCGCTCCAAAGAAATCGCTCGTTGGGCTAAGCGCCATCTTAGCACCGACAGTCACGTGGTCTCGGACGGGCTGGCCTGCTTCGCCGCTGTTAAGGATACAGGATGCCAGCACACCTGCATCGTAACCGGTGGAGGCCCTGAATGTGTCTCACTGGAGTCTTTCACTTGGGTAAACACGATGATAGGTAATGTCAAAAGGTCGATTGACGGGGCGTATCACGCGATCAATCACAAACACCTTCCGCGCTATTTGGCAGAGTTTTGTTATCGCTTCAATCGGCGATTTGTCCTTGAGGATATGCTGCCCCGCCTATGTTACGTTGCAGCCAGAACGCCACCTATGCCTATGCGGCTACTGAAGATGGCTGAGGATTATGGGTAATCAGGTAGAATTATGTTAGCCGAAGAAAAGCCAACTTTAATCCGAAACCGCTTAAAAATATTGTTTGGGTTGTATTTCACAACACTCACTATCATTGGAGTAACCATTATGTCACTGACCATGTACCAAGCATCTATCCCTTCTTTTTTGCGTATGCTGGGGAATTTATCAGCGATACTCGATAAAGCTGCCGCTCATGCCGAAGCAAAGAAAATCGATCCATCTATTTTTATCAACGCGCGTCTAGCGCCTGATATGTTCCCGCTTAGTCGCCAAGTACAAATTGCAACTGATATGGTCAAAGGTTGCACCGCTCGCTTGGCAGGCATTGATGTGCCCCGCTATGAGGATAACGAAACCACTTTTGCCGAATTGCAAGCGCGTATTGCCAAGACTAAAGCATTCATTGAAAGCGTAAACGCATCGCAAGTCGACGGCAGTGAAGATCGCCAAATCACACTGAAATTTGGCAGTAAAGAACTCAGTTTTTTAGGCCAAGCTTACTTGCTTGATTTTGTTATTCCCAATTTCCATTTTCACCTCACCACCACATACGCAATACTGCGGCACAATGGCGTGGACATAGGGAAGAAGGATTACACAGGCAATTACTGATCGGCGCTCTTATGGAAGATTTTATCCTTGCTCGCGCTCTTCACGTTATCGGCGTGGTGCTATGGATCGGCGGCATGGCATTTGTTACGACCGTGCTAATTCCATCACTTAAGGAAATAAGGGATTCAACTAACAAGTTGGCATTATTCGAGCAGCTTGAAGGGCGATTTGCAGTTCAGGCGAAGGTTGCAACAGTGGTTACCGGAATTTCTGGCTTCTACATGCTGGAAGTTATGAATGCATGGGATCGTTATCAGCATCTGGAATACTGGTGGATGCATCTAATGACGTTAATCTGGCTTGTATTCACCCTTATTTTATTTGTGCTTGAGCCATTGTTTTTGCATCGATGGTTCCATGAGCAAGCTAAAAAGAATAGTACCGAAGCCTTTTCCCAGGTTCATAGACTACATCAAATTTTACTGGCGCTTAGCTTGCTTGCTGTATTTGGAGCTGTGGCTGGGGCGCATGGGTTTTGATCTCACCGACTGCTTATCATCAGGTCTGCTTTTTTATTACAGTATAATTCTGAAATTTAGCAGCTGAAATCGGAATACCATATGTATGAACTTAGCGAACGTGAGCTATTTGAAGCCATCCATTACGCCAAAAGCATCGATGAAGAAACCGGCGCAAAAATCATAGAGCAATTCCAGCTTGAACAAACAGCGCCGGCTGAAACTATCTTTGGCATATTTCCAAGCATTATCGCCGAAGAAAATCCGGAGATGTCGTATCTGTTTATGGATCTTTGTTTTGATGTGCTGTGCGTCTTTCAACATGCTTTCGGCCCATTGCCATCTCAAAGTGAAATGGATTTTGATTGGCTGGAAAAACAGGCGGGGCTTTTAGAGGCGGAATTACAGTCGTTGGTTACAGAGCGGCACATGGACGACAAGATAAGATCGAAACTTCAAGATCGGTTTGTGAAGCGATCCCAGGAAGAAACTACCCAGATGGGCTTGGTCAATTTTATGAATGCTGCGATTGATGAATTTGCATCAGAAGACTTGAGCAGAGTGCCAGCTACCAAAATTACCCAGACCATGATCTTTATTGTGATCCGGCTATTTAGTAATTTGTATAGCAGCGCAAGAAAAGCAGATTGATATCATCGCTTGAACAGGATGATTAAGAGGTCAATAACATCAAAAATTAGTTGATCTCAATTTATTGCAAGTTTTGAATGCAGACTGCGGCGTATGGCCGCAGTCTGTAACTGTAACTTAGTTGATAACGGTTACATTTTCAGCTTGCGGGCCTTTTTGGCCTTGCGTTACGCTGAATTGTACTTTTTGGCCTTCATCCAGTGATTTGTAGCCGCCAGAGTTATTGATTTGTTGAAAGTGTACGAACACATCTGGGCCTGATTGCTGCTCGATAAAGCCAAAGCCTTTATCAGAATTAAACCATTTAACGATGCCAGTAGTAATTGTAGACATAATGTGAGTCCTATAGATATTGTATAAAGCCTTAAAAAGGCGGGTGTAGCTGGTAAATTTGGAAGTTACAAAATGAAAAACAGGACGAGGAACTACAGAAGGTACATCGAAATGGTAAGCAGAGGGTAAATCTTATTTTTAAGCTGCGGTTAGTATGAGCTTCTTGTTATGGTGATGTCAAGGTATATCTTACGAGTATGTAAGTTTTAAATTACAAGTAAGCAATCCAATCGATAGCTTCAACGGTTGAATTGCGCATCAAGCAGACATCAATTCTTCGGATTCCATCACCAGACTTAATCAGTCCCAAGCAATGATAACCTAACAGTAATTTATATGAGGATGATAAATGGGTGAGTTTTCAAAAAAATACAAAGTAACGATATTCTTTAACTATGTAGGAATGCCATTACCGTCAACTAGTAAGACTAAATACTTCAAGACCTATTGGGGGGCAAATTTGTGGTCATGGTTCGCTCATAATATTTTTGGATACAGCTGCAAAATATGGAAAAAAGATGGCAAAGAAGAAAATGATCTGTATTCCTGAATGGCAAAGAAAAGCGTGCAAATTAAACAGCGGTCTTTAGCTATGTCGCTGTTTTATAACGGCTACAGCGACGTCCGCTCACCGTTGTATTTGGGTCAAAAGATCCTTTATATAAGCCGATGAATATGCGAAAGCAAGGTGCCTGCCGTCTCGATGGAAGAAGCAGCCATTCGGTCCGCCGGGCGGATGAGATAGCAAAACCAAGGTCATACAGACCACCGAGTAAGGACTCTCGGTTGATCCGCGATTCATTTCTGTACATGCTTCGCCGGGAACTAAAACATTGACCTGAACATCCTGATCGGAATAGTGTGCACTACATTCTGCTGCGAAAGAAGCGCCAAGCGAATTAACCGCTGACTTGCTTATATTGTAAGCACCAAAGCCGGGCGTGGCGGCCCAACCGGCCTCTGATGACATAAAGACTATGCGAAAACCATCGAGATTCGCCATAAGCGGCAAGGCGGCTCGGCTTGTCAGCCACTGCGCAGTAACGTTAACGGCAAAAAGCTCTGCCCACGCCGCATGGCTTTGGTTGGCGAGCGGAAATAAACCGAAATCGGGCTGAGGGATTGCGGCGTTATTTATCAAGCCGTGTAAATGCGGAACATGCTGTGAAATCACTTCAATTGCCCTGACCAACTCAGACTCAATCGAAATGTCTGCGACAACGGGTATGCATTGCTCTACATCGATACCCAGCGAGATGCCTTCGTCTAGGGTATCTCGCAGTTTTTGTTCGCGCCTGCCTGTTAGAAACACTTGCGCGCCCGCTGCGGCAAGCGCAAGAGAAATGGCTCTTCCGTAGCCTGTACCGGCACCGGTAACCCAAAATGCGCTTCCTTTAAGGCTATCCCACCTGTGCTGGGGTAGACCGAAGCGATGATCTTTCCAAAAAGACGGATTTACATTTTGCAATATGCCATGAGTCGAATACACGTGCTCCTTGGGTGGAGGAGACTGTCCCCACACTAGGCAGCCTGCCTTTTTCCTTTGCTTCGTGAAATCACTTCGGACTCCACCGCATCACGGGATACATCCCGGATAACTCCCGGCATTTCGATAACATCCACTTGAGTTAAATCAATGGGGCCAAGCTCATGAGGCATTCCGTACACCCACCCTTCATAAGAAATTATGTTATAACCTTCTGATTCCATTGTCCCCATTAATACCGGCTCCTTAGAAAGTTGCTCGGTTATCACTGCGTTTGTTGAGTTGCCAGCGACCTGATCCTGCCCTGATGTTCCTGTTCGAGCGTCGATCATTGCTACAAGCTCAGTAATATTCGTATCGACCAACATACCGGGAATCGCCGCAATGGCACTGGACTCCCAGTCAACGGAAGTGCCATGCGGCACCCCGTAGTATATTCCATCGAATTTGACGATATTGTAAGTTCCGATAGTCCACATCAGCTCAGGTTGCGCGTTTTTCGTCACTACCGAGACGATAGAAAAACTTTCCCCATCAACCTTTACACCATCCAATAATGCGCCGCTACCAGTAAATGCATTTCGTAAGCGAACAAGCGGCCGCCTGATATAGGAATCGCCGATTGCACGAACCAGCATTCCTGCCAACTCCCCATCGCTCTTGGTGACTAGAGGGCCGGCAGCAATACCGGCGCTATAAGATTGCTGACGGATAAGCCCCCGGATTCTTTCAATGAGTAGCGGCGAAAGCCGATTTACCATGCGTCGAATAAACGTTCCACCAGGAATTGGGCGAGCATTCACGGAAGTGCTTACGTCACTTTTCACCGTTCCATGAACAAATCTCCGCATCGTAAACGCATCAGCGAGAATCTGCTTATCAACGGCCAAATAACTCTCTCCGAATTGAAGGATTTTTGGCTTGGTTGGGAGTTTACCCCCCTCTGATTCCTCACCCAAACTGTCGGCGCGCATATAAGATCCGGCTGCTCGCTGCTTTTTTTGATCGTCATACTGACCGCGCGAGTTGGCCCATTCCGCGCTTGCTTCAATAGCGGTCAGTACATCCTCTTCAGTCGTAAATCTAATAATCCCCGACAACTTGGCAACTTCGGGATCAGTTAGATCAATATCTGCCCTAGCATGGGGAACACCGTAAAACCAACCATTATGAAATACGATATTGTGCGTATCGGTCTTGCTAACCAATCGCGGCGGCTCCCCTGCTATGCCGAATAATGGCGGAGCTGCTGCTGGCTTTGTAGCGTTCTCGTCTTCGGAATTTACAGCTTTTGTCGAAATAGCCGCTTCCGTATGTGACTTCTCTTCAATAGGCGAACGGTGGCTGGCTAAATCGACTGCCAGCTCTTCTTCCGGCATATCGCGGGCATTCGATCTTTCTCCACCCCCGGCGATTTCAAATTCGCCGAAGCTTGTTCCGCTATCTCCTTCTGCACTACCCGTTCGAGCTTTATCGCGCGAGAATTTAACATCTTCAATAATCCGGTTAGCCCACGCCCCTACATTGAAACCGGCATCGTACAGCGCAATCACGATCCGTTCGAAGCGCTCCTTACGAACCAGTGCATCGATATAAGGTTCCGTGCTGTGCCACTGGTCTGCCGGCAAAGCGCGTGGATACTTTTCGTAAATCTTATCCTTGGGTTCCTTGAAGACAATATTGTGCGCTTCCGGGTCTATCCAATAAACGCTGCCATTAACCAAAATTAACGGATTAATATTCGCCAATCGCCCTATATACTTACTATTCTTAAGAATAAGCTCGATTCCTTCCTCAACATCCTGATCGGTCTCCCCCGGAACGCCGATAACCCAGTTGATTTCAGTAAAGATGCCAACCTCCCAGCAATCCTTCAGATTCTGCGAGATCATTTCGACGGTGTAACCTTTTTTCTGCAAGCGCAAGGTGTTCTCTGAGAATGCGTCGATACCGAACCTAAGCGCAACGAAATTGGCTTCCCGAAGCTTCTCGAAAAAAGATCGGGTCTGATTCTTATTAACCCTCAGCTGTCCCGTAAGCTTTACCTTGCGATGCAACCCTCTGCGGATGATTTCATCGCAAATCTCTTCCACCCGCTCCGGCATACCGCCAAGATCGCTTTCGTTAAACATGAACAGATGGCAACCATGATTTACCAGCCATTCCAGTTCATCCACAAAATTCTCTGGCGTACGAATGCGCCAGTAAAAACGTTCGGCGCAAAAACTGCACCGCGACCAGCGACAGCCTCTACTTGCGATAATAGGGGTCAGCTGGTAGTCGTTAAAATTGCGATAGACCTTTAAGTCGCACCATTCATATTTAGGAAACTCGATCTTATCCAGATCATGAATCATCGGCGCAGGAAGGTATTTAAATTCTGGGGTATCGAATCGCGAGAGAATACCCGGCTGGTTAAAGGGGCGCTCTCCCTGGGCCAAGGCCTCAAGTAGCGGGCCCACAGTAAGATCGGCCTCACCGATACACATATAGTCGCATTCAGGGAACGCGCGTCGACCAATATCGGCGTTGTAGCAACTGAAGCCGCCTACGATAATCACAATTTCAGGTAGTCGCGCCTTCACACCGATGGCCACTTCCCGTGCAGCAGCCTCATTACATCCTTGAATTGAAAGCCCGAGTACCTTAGGCTTGGCTCTAACCACAGCGTCAATAGTTTCATCAATTAACGGCCTGAAAAATTCAAGCACTTCATTGCGGCCTGTTACGCCCGAAGCGCCGCCGCCGGTTGCCGTCCACAAGTCATAATGCTCAGCTTGCCACGGATCCTCCGGCAACACCAAATCTCCAGGCAACACAATGCGGCCGCCCATGTCATAAAGCCGATGCACATGGAAACGATGATAGGAAATAATGTCAAGATCAAGTATCTGAAATAAAACATCCGTTTTTTTCAAGGCGTTATTCAGATACGCAAGCCCATTGGGCATTAAAGAAAGATTGCGTGAAGGGGCGTCTACAATTGCGAAATCCAGTCCGTTTTTAAACTCTATTTCGGGTATGGCAATAGGATAAATATTACGTTGAAGCGGTGTCCAGGCTCGAGCCGGGATAGTTTCAGGGGCAATTTCAGCCAGAATGGTCGGCTCTACCACATTCAAGGTCTTTGGTAGCTGCTGTTTAATCTGCATTCTCGGAAATGCCAGCGTTTCGCAGATGAACACAGTCTGCGCCGCCTCAGGCAAAAGCTGAAAATCCACGGCGACCGAGGCAAGGCCGCATTCGCTATCGCTTCCGGTCGAATTCTCGTAAGCAATGTTGGCGATAATATGATTATTGATGTCGGGCACATGCCGGAGAAAATAATCAATAAACCGTTTAGAACCGATAAAAACTAATCCAGGCAACGTTTTGAGATGAGAAGCCAGTTCACGCAAGCATTCAATATCCTCTGCGCCGTCATCAAGCGCAAAGCATTGGTGCGGACTGAATACTACACGGGTTCCTTCAACTCTGGCGATATTTTGATTCTCTTTAAGCGTCAAAACAACTGTCGTATCACTCATTTTTAATCTCTCATATTCGGCAACAATTAGCCCTTAAGTCTTTAGGCATGCTCTTCAAATCGATGTTGAATTCTCTTGTCGAGCTCTTACCTTATCTACCGTTGCTAATAACTGAATTGCATCCCATCCGCAACACGCATCGCATAAACTGCTTACTTCATCAGGAATGGTTTCCTCGCCAATCGCGGGAACGCCAATCAGAGGCTTGTTATGTTTTCGCGCCATTTCCACTTCCATATCGAACCAGCGCCTGGCGCTTTTAATCTCGTATACGCCAGTGAGCAAGACGACGCAGTGCACGGGTATAATCTGACTTTCAAGGAAGTCGCGGATAAAACGTCCGCCAACTTCAGTATTTGCATTCATCGCCGGATCATGCCAAGGTAGACTGAAGTTCCGCCATGCAATTCCTGGCGTATTGTCCAGCAGCTCGGAAAATTTCGTCCAATCATCATGAAATCGCCAGGCGTGAGTCAAAAAAATATCGTAATTTTTTAGTTTTTCCATAGTAAATAACGCACGAATGTGCTCTGAGTTCTATTGTTTGGATGCATTCTGTACCATTTTTAAAATGGCTAAATAGTCGTTTGATTTCAACAACCCAGGATGATTGCGACCTTCTTCGGTTGTCAGATCTAAACAACCTATACTATGGGGAGCGGCGTAAAACTCGTCGAAGAATTTTATTATATTACAGGATCTATAACTACACAGTAAAAGTGGATTTTCCGCAAGCACTTTGTAATCAACGCGATAAGCCGCAACGTATTCACGATATGCGAACCGAAGCATTCTATACACACGCTCGCTAACAATGCCTCTTAAGTTGTTACGAATCGGCTTCCATAAGCGATCTTCAAAATATTGACCCAGAATTTCTTTCGCGAGCGAAAGCCACAACTTCCGAACCTGCCAAGATGAAAAGCCTTTGGGGCCTGTCAAGTTAGAGTATCGGGACTCTAATTCCGAGCCTATGCGACGATCTTTCATTCGCAAATCCCATATTTTAGGATTTTCCTGCAATGGCTGGAAACGTCCCGTGGAAAATGCATCGACAGCGGTCAGCGCATGTCCATGCAGGTGCGGATGAGCTTTTTCCATCAGTTGCTGAAGCGATGCTTTTTGTCCATTGGTGCCTATAGGATCGGGATGAGCGAAGTGCCACAATGCAACCGAACTGTCATGCCAAATCTCAGGCCATCCTGCATTGACAAGCCGCCAAGCAAGGTCGTAGGGTCCGCAAAGGTATCCTATGTAGCTTGAATGTTCGTCAAAACCGCCAAAGCGAATAGCATCCGCCCTACGCACCGTAACACAGGCCCCTTCGTTGACAATTAAAGGCCACCACTGCCAGCGTTCTGCATCCTTGAGCTCTTCCGCATCGGCAAGATCATCGGGATACAACAATGAAGTGCGCCACTCATAGTGCATTAATACGAGAGGCTGCGCGCTCTCACGACCTTCGATACCAAATGACTTAAATACTGATCGGACAAAATCAGCCGGAAAAACCGCGTCGCTGTCGCATACGCAGATCAGCTCTCCGCGCGCCTGAAGTAAGCCGATGTTGTAGCCGATGTGCTTGTGATAGGTACCCCGCTGATTGCAGGTAATTACCACATCAGCTTTCTCCATCACCTCATCTATTACCCGGTCATAGAGTTCAACCCAGATCAGTTCATACTGATCCCTTGGAATATCCTGCTTATTTAGCCAGTCCAGCGTTGTAAACCGCTCACGGCAACCCCAGTCCAACAGGATAAAGGACAGGCGCGGCGCAGTTGGCGCTGAATTTTTGTGTACGATTTCACTCATTATTGAGGCTCTGATATTAAAATGAAAAGGCGGTCCATTAAGCGGTCTATCCTGACGAATGGGCTACTGAAAATCCTATCTGTCTGTCCATGATGCTTACCGCTTCTGGATAGCGTTCAGCTCAACAGACCAAGCCCCTTTATGTGCTAGTACACGACGCCATCCCTGATGAAATAAGGCTTCACACAGGGTCAACCTTAAGGCTGCGTTCAAACTGTTCCATGCGATCGCAGATAGCAAGCACACCAAAGCCGGCTCGCTTCGCCCGAACATCCCCTGTGCTTTGATATAGCGACGCATAGGTTGTCGAGGCGAAGCCGAACGATTCCACCTGGATGTTTAGTCAGCGTCCCGATAACGCGTGTGGAACCAGACCGAAAGAGCCCCGAGTCGCCATGAACCGATCCTTAAGTGCGGCAACCAGCCTAGCACCCAACGATCCAGGCTCGACGCACCGGTGGATGACGCCTGGATTTAGCAATAAGCATTACCAACGCCTTTAAAGCAGACGACGGGCGTAATCCATAATCGAGAGCGCAGGAGCGTACGTTCGGGCAAATCGGCGAGTGTGTTCAAAAAACTCTCCCTACGATGCGGGGCCGACGGACTCTTCCATCATAATCCGGGCTGGGGTTTCGCCGCATTCAACTTTTCCATGACCTCTTCGGGAGTGGCCGCAACAATAACGCCTTCCAAGGTGTCCACCTTTCCGGACTCCCAGTCCACGGCCCCCAATGCCTGGGGAACGACATAAAAGCGATCTTTAAATTGCACCAGGTTAAAATTTTCTTTAGGGCCGACAGACTCTTTCATCATAATTGGGTTCGGGGCGAACGCCGGTTTCGCTTCGTTTAATTTTACCATGACTTCTTCGGGAGTAGTTGCAGCAATAACTCCCTCCAGAGCGTCCACTTTCCCGGATTCCCAATCCACGGCTCCCAATGCCTGGGGAATGGCATAGAAGCGGTCTTTAAATTGCACCAAGTTAAAATTTTCTTTGGGGCCGACCGACTGTTTCATTAAGATCGGGGTTAAGGCGAATACCGATTTCGAAACATTCAACTTTTCTATGGCCTCTTCGGGAGTAGCTGTAACAATAACCCCCTCCAGATCGCCCACTTTCCCGGACGTCCAATCCACGGCTCCCAATGCCTGGGGGATGGCATAGAAGCGGTCTTTAAATTGCACAAGGTTAAAATTTTCTTTGGGGCCGACGGATTGTTTTATCAAGATCGGAGTTGCGGTGAATATGGGCTTCGCTTGATTCAATTTTTCCATGACTTCTTCTTGAGTAGCCCCAACAATAACCCCCTCCAAGGTACCCACCTTCCCGGATTTCCAGTCCACAGCTCCCAATGCTTGCGGAACGGCATAAAATTGGCCTTGAAACTGCACCAAATTAAAATCCCCCGCACGACCTACGGAACTCTTGATCAGCAAGGGTTCCGACATAAACTTGGGGTGCGATTCTTTCTGTAGAGCATTGGGGTCAATATCCTCCAGTTTAAATATCCTGTATGTCACATCGACAACTCGACGGAATGGCGTTGTATCATTATTGAAATAATAATCGGTAGACCAATCCATATAGCCGAGAAATGAGACGAAATTTCTCGGGATGAAATATTTAAAGGGATCCAAATAATAATAATAAACTTTTACCGGAAACTCCTCCAGCTTGCGAATACTTCCGGGAGGATTATTGACCCACTTGTGCGAGTGATAACCACGTTGCCATTCGAAAAAGTCGTGATCCCCCTGCAAAAAGAAAATATCCCGCAATTTGAAATTGTCGGCTAACAACTGTTGCATCTGCTCATTGTGATGAATAGTTCTGGCGGGGCCGAGAGGATTATTTTCTACAGATTCGAAAGGGTCGAAATAATTGCCTGAGTTGTAATATAGGTCGGTGTAGTTATAAAAATTCGAGATGACTATACTGTTTCTTTTAGTGTGTTCAACAATCCAGTCGGCAATCGTCCGATTAGCTTCCTCTAAACGCTTTTGTACATTAAAGGACGCGGAGTAGTTCAAAAATTGATCTCCGACCGCCATAGCCAATAGCACGGCGGCCGCAAGTTTGGTTTTCCGCAACCTAGCTTCTGTCAGTCCCTGAAACAGTTCACGCACCCAAGCGGTAAGCATGATTGCCATAGGAGGAATAGCGAATGCCATATGCACTTCTGCAAGACTGAGCCACAGAAAAGGAATAAAGGTGACTGCAAAATAAGTGGGGAGCAAGACTCCAAATCGTAGAGAAAACAAGCCTATAAGAACGAAAAAACCTATTCCGAGAGTCCATGGCCAATTCCAGCCTATCATAGGAAATGGAACGCTGTCCCCGAGGACGAACAGCGCCTCGATTAATCCCAGCACCGTAGCGAGAAACGCCACTGACAGAGTTATTCTGATACACAGGGAGTGGGCTATAGAAAGAGGGAGGGTGACGCCGATATCCCAGAAAGGCAACTGGAAACGAGTGCCGGGCGTAGGACTAAAACGATTCCAGATCCACCACACGATGCCAAAGGTCGCCAATATCCAAAAAGAAGGGGGGAATTGAACGAACAATAAACCCAGATTTCCGGGAGTCGAAGCTCTCATCTGCGCTTGGGTATTAGCTTGCTGAAAAACCCCTATAACGATGCCTTTGTTGAGACCCACCAACCAAGTAAAAAACGACGGATATACCGAGTGGCCGATAAAAATCAAACAAAGAATAAGGACAAGCCAAGAACGGCGAGCGGAAGGCAAAACAATTTCGCAGGCCAAAACGATAAACGGAATGGCTGCGGCAAACTCCCGAAACCAGGGGCCGATAAGGGCGCATAACGAAAACAGCAACAACCAAACCGATGATCCGCTCTTTTTGAATTTAAGGTAGGCGTAAAAGGCCATCCCCATCGTAATAGGAACAAACAGATACGGAAGGCTGAATAATGTGACCGAAGCGGCAATGGTGGAAGTCGCCGCCATGGTGATAAATGCGGAGGCAATAGCCCATGGAATGGAGCCGATAACGATTTCAGCAAGCAAAAACACCGCCAAAGCCAACAGCGCATAAAGAATGCCGGTGACCACCACGCCGACGATGACTTGATCGGCATGCCCTGACAGAAAAGACTGCATCCCAATAACATATACAGTGGTGAGAGGCGTGTAGCGTGTCGGTTCGGAAAGCGTGAAGCCGGCAAGAGCAAAAGGTTTCAAGGTTTTCAACCCTTCCCAGACGCCCCGTTCATTGAAAGCGTAGGTGACCCGGTTGACGGGTAAAATAATAGGATAGACCGCAGCCAATGCAAGGAGGTTTTTACTTCGTCTATCCTGATTTTGAACTCCTCCATCCCCCACAAGTGGGAGACCATGGAACGCTGCAGGCCATGAAATCTCTCGATCTAACAGGGAATGATCGAAATCCAAGAGGAATTCGGTTTCAGACCGCGTCTCCTGAACGTCATTGACAAAGCGCTCCAAAGCAGCGCGCCCTTGAGAAGAGAGTTGGCTGTAAACGAAGGCGTGGGGATTGTTCAAAGAAGCGCTATCCCGCCCTGACAGGATAGCCTTGGCCATCGCAGGTAAATCGACGTTTGATTTATTTACAGTAAAAGAACTTGGATGATGGGTAGAGATATTAACCGCATCCCCACCAAATAAACCGTTCGAGATACCGGCACGAAAACCGACATAACCTGAGAGGCTGATAATAAAAATCAGAATGGACACTAACGGCAAAATATAATGTGGATGAGTTGTTTTCATATAGCAAAATATTGTAATTAATAACCGGAATCCGTTTTCAAAACCCACGCTTGAGCTTTCGGACGTTTATATTAACATTTAAAACCCCTAAAACAGACCTTAAAATAAAAGTTATGAACCGCGACTCTGTCCACGAGCAACACTCAGCGGATGAGGGTATAAAAGGTTTTTTATCAAATCAGTTAGAGTATTAAGATTATTTTTTGAGAAATTGCCGAGTGTAGATCTATAAACTGTCCGGATATTGTCTGCGAGAATCTGCTATGAATGAAATTAACGTTGTCACTTTTGACATCGGCGGCACAAATATGCGCGCTGCGGTTGTGCTGGTTAAAGGGACGAGCTGGAAATTGCTTGATCAGTTGCGCCGACCTACTCCTAATTACCTGTTAGAACCAGGTACGTCAGCCATGAAACGGCTGGATGATTTGCTTGATTTTATTGCAGACTATGCCAATTTTGCCAACATGCGTTTTGGTGCCGAAGTGATTACAGCTGCCTTTCCAGGGCCCGTTCAAGGTGCGGGTAACGTGCTAGCATTGCCTACGATGTGGGGGCCGGATAGTCAGGCACTTTGTCCGATTGATTTTGCCGGGCTGATAAAGGAACGTGTCCCGAAGATGACAGTTAATGTGATGAATGATGTTAGCGCGGCCGGATACCGGTTTGTGCCAGAGTGTCCGGATTTTGCAATTTTTACTCTAGGATCAGGCTTGGGGCTTAAGGTTTTTCTTGACGGTAAACCGTGCGTAGGCGCTCATGGAAGAGGAGGCGAATTGACTCACATGGTGTTTGATACGCGTCAGGATGCGCCGCTTTGTGATTGTGGCGGACGCGGACATCTTGGTTCATTAGTTTCCGGTCGGGCTTGGCAGCGGATGGTCAATGCCGCGCAGCTGAACGGACAAAGCCCCGATCTTTTGGGTTTTGTCGAGCCGTTGGCTCGTGCTATTGCAATGCTTCATTTTTCACTGGGTCTGGAGCGGTTTATTTTGGCGGGCGGTTTAGTCGAAGGATTAGGCGAGCCGTTGCGAAAGGCGATTGTGCGTCGTTTGCCAGAGCAAGGCTGGGATGTACAGCAGGATTGGAACGCTATGGTAGAAATTGCAGAGGCTGACGATATGCACGCACTAATAGGCGGTGCTTTTGCGTGTAGTTTAAACAAGTAATTCAGTTTCTACGCGCATTAACTACGATGATCATCCACGTTCAACGCCAGGACAAATCAGTTAAGTCTTTGAGGAGGTAACATTCGAATGTTTGTTCGTTGAATCAGATGGGTAGTGTTTAAGCTGAAATTTTGATTGGCACATAGTAATTAGGTGTATGTCATAATACGAAAGATTTTTCTGGCCTGAGTTATATCATCGGAAAGGCGTAAGCGGGTTAATTGAAAGTGTGAAAATCAATCCGAATGCTCTGTCCATTTTGGGCTTTAATTTATGCTATTAAACTGCTCCACCAAACACATGATCTAGTTGTTAATCTCCGATTCATAATCAGCAAATCGAAAATTTATGAAATTATTTCTCTCATCGTACCTGCCTGTAAGGGCGCAGGCCGATACTCAAGAAATCGAAAGAATATGAAGTCATGGATTGACCAGCTAAAGTCGACGCGGTTTATTTCGACGGCAATAAGCCCAAAACCTTGGTACCTGATTCTTTACGTAACTTCACATTGCAATCAACGCTGCAACATGTGCTTTACGTGGGAGATGTTAAATACGCTAAAGAAGTCGGAAGAGTGGAGTCTTGAGGAAATTGAAAAAATTGCCGGGCAATTTTCCGGGCTATATCAGCTTTCCCTGACCGGCGGTGAGCCTACGCTTCGCAAGGATCTCCCTGAAATAATCGAAATCTTCTATCGCATCAGCAAAGTACAAAGGATCACGGTGCCGACCAATGGATTCTATCCTGACAGAATAGAATCTTTAATCGTGCGGGTGATGGAGTCATGTCCCGGCTTGATTCTATCGATCAACATGTCGCTTGATGGTGTAGGCGCGGTGCATGATGAAATTCGTGGTCTTAAGAACAGTTTTGCCAACTTGGTTGAAAGTTACAAGTTAGTCAGGAAACTACAAGAGAAATACGAGAATCTCCATGTCGCGACCGCAAGTGTAGTGACTATGAGCAATAAGGATACGATCAAGGACCTGCTCTACTGGGTACGAGACAATATGGATATTGGCAATCATGGCTTAATGCTTGCTCGGGGCGACGTTAAATCGGAAGAGGGCGCCGGTACTTCGGATGAATTTTTTATCAATATGTTGAAATTTCACCGTGAGTTATCGAAAACAGGCAGTCGTATACGTGATGCGGTGGCGGATGAATACACTCAAACCAGGATTGACACTCTCACCGACAAAAAGATGCGGGATGCTTGCAAGGCCGGTAAAAAACTGGTGATTATTGATGAAAAAGGTAATGTCTTACCCTGCGAAATCCTGAAAGTTTTGGCGGCAAAAGGCCTTACCGACGCGCCTGAGCTTGGCGATTTTAGCTATGGAAATATTCGCGAGGCTAACTTCGACTTAGAGTCGTTGTTGAATTCCGAGCGCGGTAAAAATATTACCCAATTTATCAGCGACGATCGTTGTTGGTGTACTTTCGAGTGCGCGCAAATCAATAATTTTGCATTGAATCCAGGCGCTTATCTCAGGACTTTGGCTAGAGTTGTTACAGGTCGACAATTGGATAGTCGAATTTAAGCGTAACGGCTCGCGCCTTAATTAAAATTTTAAAGTGTCCAAAGCTAGCTTTGGACTCCAGTAAGCGTGGATGACGGAGTTCAAAGCTGGCTTTGAACAACCAATGATGCGGTTGCCGGACGAGGCTGTGACAATATTCGTTTTTAGAAAAAAATTAAAGAATTCACCACGAAGGCACGAAGAACACGAAGTTTTCAATATATTGAATTAGAACGATTGTTTTTCTTCGTGCCCTTCGTGTCTTCGTGGTGAAAAATGTTTTTAGCCTAATTTGGATAATACTTTCACAGTCTCGGACTGTTCCCTGAACAAAATCATGAACACAAAGAAGATTTGCAATGGATAAAGAAACTGAAGACAAGCTGCTCCGTATTGAGGCGAAGCTCCAAGAACATCCTTTCCCGCCGCAACTGGTTATAGAAAATACCTCGCAATGCGACCAGCAATGCATACATTGTTCGCATAAGGAGTTGCAGCGCCCTAAAAAACGCATGGACAGAGCGTTGTGGGACAAGATTGTCGAGGAAGTGGCGCGAGAGGCGCCGGAAACGGAGATTTGGCCTACTTTTTATGGCGAAGCGCTGGTCATGGGCGATGAGATTTGGGATCGAATCGACTATGCGGCAAAAGTGGGCTGCACCAACATCGTTTTGAATTCGAATGGTGGTTTGTTGAATCGCCAAAACCATATTGAGCGTATTCTAAAATCGCCTCTGAAGCGTTTTATCATTAGCATCGACGGCTTTAGCAAAGAAACTTACGAGAAAATTCGCTATCTGGGCGAGTGGGAAAGAACCTATGGGGGCGTAGAGGAGTTGTTGCGTCAAAAAGCGGCTAGCGGCAATGTATACCCGCTTATCATCTGCCAGTTTTCTCTAATGGAAGAGAATGAGGCCGAGGTTGAGGATTTTCGTAAGTTCTGGCAGGCGCGCGGCGCTGAAGTCAAGGTTCGCCCAAAACTGGAATGGTCGGCAACTGGGTCGATACGATCCAGCCGAATAGACCATGAAACCTCTTTTAGAATCGCTTGCCCTTGGGGTAATAACACCATGGCAATTCACCAGGATGGATCGGTGGTGGCTTGCGCTGTTGACTACGAAGGGCGAGTCAATGTGGGAAATGTATCAGGATTCAACGTAAAGGAGCTATGGCAGCGTTTGGGTGAAGTGGTGCGCAAACCTCATACAGAGCATCGCTGGACGGATATTCCTGAAATTTGCCAAGGATGCCGTGATTGGCAAACTGCCGGTGCCGAGTACGAACAAAAAGATGACATCGCTGGCGCTCGACCGTTCTGGTACAACCCGGAAACCACCGATTTTAAGATTGCTAGGGCAACGATGCCTTTAGTTAACAAGGAGAATTTAGATGTCTGATTCTGTCGAACAGTCAGCCCATACCGCCAATTCGCAGCCGAAAGCAGAACCCGCAGCCGCGCAAAGTCAAGACGTCTACGGCTTGCGTCCCGAGGCCGCAGAGTTTCCGATGATGTTGGTGTTGTCGTTCGTATATCCTTGCAATGCCGAATGTCCGCATTGCCCTTATACCAATTCGAACATTCGTGATACTTACATGGATGTACCTTACATGCCTGAAGCGGTATTCAAAAAAATTGCTGACGAGGCGGGCCAATATGGCGCTTATCTTCGCATCTCGGGTGGTGGCGAACCGATGCTTCATCCTCAGGTCATCGAGTTATTAACCTATGCGAAACAGGTTGGCTGCAAGATCGGACTCATAACCAACGGCTCGGCTTTTACCGAAAAACATGTGCTTTCATTGCTCGAAGCGGGCGTTGATATGATTGAGTTTTCTGTCGACGCTTGCGATGCCGAAACGTACTCAGTGGTAAGAAAGGGGCTTAAGTGGGATCGGTTGTTGCGCAATGCCAAGCGCATGATCGAAATTCGCAACAGAATCGGCAGCCCATCGAAGATTGTAGCGTCAGGCGTAAACCAGCAGGGCGTTGATATTGATGCAGTTGAGAAATTCTGGCGGGACGAGATCGGCGTCGATAATTTTATTAAACGCAAGTTCTTAACCTGGGGGAGCAATACCTCGCTGGACGGTTCGCGATCCGCTGATCCGACTGCCTATCTCGATACCGATAACGTGCCCTGTCCCTTTATCTTCGAGCGCTTGAACATCGACAGTCGCGGCAATGTAATGGTCTGCGGCTATGATATTGCCGCTAATACCAGCATGGGCATGGTAACGGAATTGAGCATCAAGGAGATCTGGCATGATGAGGGTTTCCGCCATTACCGTGATATGCATTTGGCAAACAAGGGCGGTGAAATTCCAATGTGTGCCAGCTGTCCTGATTGGAAGTATCGTTCCTGGCACCATAATTACTGGAAGGTCATCAAAGGTGCTGAGCAGCAACGCGCAATAACGCTTCAACGTTTGGGGGTGAACGATGATTTTCAGTCATTTACCGACAACGAAGAGCCAACTTCATGATGAACGCGTCGCAACCATTTAAAGGGTTTTAGGTTTTATATGTGTGGCATATGCGGTTTTACCGGCACACCTGATCGCGTCGTTTTGGAGCAAATGACCGATGCCATCGTGCATCGCGGGCCTGATGATGCAGGCCACTGGGATGCGCCGAAAATCTCGTTAGGGATGCGCAGACTTGAAATCGTAGATCTTGAAACCGGCCAGCAACCGGTATTCAATGAGGACGGTAGCATCTGCGTCGTCTTTAACGGCGAGATATATAACCATCATGAGCTTCGCGCCGAACTTGAGACGGCGGGTCATAAATTTCGGAGCCACCATTCCGATACGGAAGTGCTGGTGCACCTCTATGAGCAATACGGCGACGATTTTTTAAATCGGCTGAACGGGATGTTTGCCATTGCCCTGTGGGATAGCCGACGCCAACGGCTATTGCTGGCGCGCGACCGCGCCGGTATTAAACCGCTTTATATCGGGCAGTTTCACGGTCGATTGCTATTCGCCTCGGAAATCAAGTCCTTGCTTGCGCACCCTATTGTGGAACGCAAACCGAACTATCAGGCTCTTTATCACTACTTTAGCTTCAAGAATATTCCCGCCCCTTGGAGCGCTTTCGACGGCATAGAACAGCTGCGTCCGGGCGAACGCGCAATTTATGAGGAAGGTGAATTAAAACGCGAGCAATGGTGGACTTTGCGTTATGCCGAAGATAACACGATTGACGAACAATCGGCAGCGGCGCGCATAAGAGAACTTTTGGAAGACAGTGTTCGCCTGCGCATGGGGGCCGATGTGCCATTCGGCGCTTACTTGTCCGGCGGAGTGGACAGCTCAAGCGTTGTCGCCCTGATGAGCCGTATAGGCGGTCACCGGGTTCAAACCTTTTCTCTGGTTTACGCTGACGATTTTCAGCACAAAGCGGCTGACCAGGTTTTTGCCCGCCAAGTGGCGCGTCAGTATGATACCGATCATCATGAATATGAACTAACCCACCATGATGTTGCCGACAGTTTCGATGCGGTATTGTCTGCATTCGATGAGCCGTTTTCCGGCGTAACATCGACTTACTTCGTTACCCGGCTGATCGCCAAGCACGTCAAGGTAGCGCTTTCGGGCGACGGAGCGGATGAGCTTTTCGGTAGTTATCTGCCGCATCGGCTTGCACAGCCGCTTCATCATTTTCCGCGCCTAAAAGACAGATTGTCGGGTCTCCCGGAACACGAGCAGGCCTTACTCCAGCCTTATCTCAATCAGCCGGAGTATTTGAATGCTATGTTAGGGCAGGGCGGCGATGAGGCCGGTCGGCGTATGAGCCTCTATCTTTGGAATGACGCAGGCAAACGGGCGCTGTTCAGTGAAAAAATGTTGGCCCTTTGTCCGAACGAGAGTACCGAACAATTAATCCGTACCGTGTACGACGCCAGCGGAACCGCAGACCCTCTCAATCGAGCGCTCAATTGCGATTTTCTGACACTTCTTCCCGATCAGGTGCTTGCTTTCGTAGATCGGCTGTCGATGGCTCATTCGGTAGAGGTAAGGCCGCCATTTTTGGATTATCGGTTGATGGAGTTTGCGGCAACGTTGCCGGGTTCAATGAAGATAAAGAATGGCCGCAGCAAGCATATTCTTAAAGAGGCAGTCCGGGGCTTGATACCCGATGAAGTCATTGATCGTCCCAAAGAAGGCTTTGTGCTGCCGATAGACAATTGGCTGCTTAACGAAATGCGTCCGCTGGCCGAGGAGCTTTTGGCGTCGGATCGGCTCGCCTTGCATGGGTTGTTTCAAGGCAGCGCTGTTGAAAAAATCATGACGGAGCACTACTCAAGGTCTGTGAATCACGGGCCGCGCATCTGGAACCTGATGATGTTTCAACGCTGGTGGGAAACATATTTTGAATAATGCGGCAAAGAGTGTTGTCCTTTTTGCATTAACAGGTATTGGCAACACGGTTCTAAGAGCGCTTACGGAAATCGGCTGTAAGCCTGTTTTGTTGGTTTCCAGGCAAGAGAGCGCTGAATATCCGTACTATGAAGAAACACAAATTTGTGAAGAAGCGCGTAAGTTGGGTATTCCGGTCATGTACGGCGAAGATGGCGAAAAAGAAACCCTACGCTTAAAGCCGGATGTTATATTTTCAGCGACCTATCATCGCTTGATCTCAAACGAGGTCATCGCTTCGGCGAAGCATGCATACAACCTCCATCCATCCTTACTGCCACTATATCCCGGAAAAAATCCATTCTACGGCGCTTTGATCAACAATGAACCTATCAGTGGCGTGAGCATCCATCAGTTGACTGAAAAATTCGATGAAGGCGAAATCGTTTATCAAAAAAACCTGAAAATCAGGCCCGATGAAACCCAGGGTTCCCTTAGATATGCGTTGGCCCAACTAGCAGGCGAGGCAACCAAGGCGTTTTTTGCCCAAATAGACTCGCCAACATTAGTTAAGCCGCAAGTTAAACAGACCTCAGCTGAAAGCGTTTTTGGCCAAGTTAAAGATCATCAGCGCATCGTCGAGCTAAGCAACACTGCCGAACTGATTTGTCGCCAGGTACGCGCGCTCACTCCATGGCCGCAAGCCGTGCTTCAAGAACTTGGCTGCTCCGTTCAAAAGGTGATTCTGGTTGATTACAATACAACGTCAGACGCTCGCCCAGGCACGATACTTTCAGTAAACCAAACGACCACTAGAGTGAAAGTGGCCGATGCGGAAATTACCTTTTCCATCCATTAACCCGTGTTAATAAATATATGAGTGTAGTTGTTGTACTTCAGCCGGGTTACTTGCCTTGGCTAGGTTTTTTCGATCAGCTTATACGAAGCGATGTGTTTGTCTATTATGACGATGTTCAGTACGACAAGCATGGCTGGCGCAACAGGAATAGGATCAAATCGCCAACCGGCCCGATTTGGTTGACGGTGCCGGTGCTTAACGGCGGCAGGTTCGGGCAAAAAATCCACGAAGTGGAAATAGACAATCGTTCCTCGTGGGCGCGCAAACACATCACAGCAATCGGCCAGAATTACTCGAAGGCGCCTTATGTCCGGCGCTTCCTGCCGCAGTTGGAAGAGCTGCTGATGCGCCGCTGGGATTCGCTTGCGGAGCTGGACATAGCCAGCGTAGAAATGATTTGCGACTGGATCGGAATTCATAGAAAAGTCGAACGTTCATCGAAACTTGGAATTGAGGGCGAGCAAAGCGGGCGCTTGTTGGACATCTGTCGTCATTTTAAAGCCGACCGTTATTTATCTGGCGATTCGGCGCAGAATTACTTGGATATCGAAGCGTTCGCGCAGCAAGGTGTGCAGGTTGAGTGGCAATCGTATCAACATCCTGTTTATCGACAACTGCACGGTGAGTTTATTCCTTACTTATCGATTATCGACCTCGTAATGAATTTAGGCGAGAAGAGTTTAAGCGTATTAAACGGTAAACCGCTTTGATTATCAGACAGCATTTTTTTGAAAACAGATGTTCCTGGCGATCACATCGTCATGAATGCCCTATTTAAGGCTATAAATCATGCAGCAAATATCAGTCATCGTTCCTTGCTTTAATGAAGAGCGTAATATCGGTTCATTGGTGGATTCGGTAATAAACAGTAGCGGGTTTGTAAAAGGACGAGACGAAATCATCATCGCGGACGACTGTTCGACGGACGGCAGCCGGGAAGCGGCAGCAAAAGCAGGCGCTCATGTGGTTTGTCTTGCAGAAAACAGCGGCCCTGCAGCAGCGCGAAATCTAGGCGTGGCGAGCGCAAAAAACGAAATTCTGCTGTTTTTGGATTCCGACACTTTGCTTGAGTCTGGATCGCTTGATGCGGTTAGACGGTGTTTTAGTGATCCGGGTTTTGAAGTTGATATAGTCAATGGTCTATGCTGCCCAGAACCGATAAATATGACATTAGGAAGCTTTTATAAAGGATTGGTTGAGTATTCTTGGCATCTCGACGCCCTGGAGAAAGGTACGATACCGACGATTTTTAATAGTCGAGTTGGGGCGATAAGAAAAGCTGTTTTCGAACAGACAGGCGGGTTTGATGTGGCAATTCGTGGAACCGAACTAGAGGAGCATGAATTCAGCTACAGGCTGCCAAAAGGTACTCGATTTATGCTTTGCCCGGATCTCAAGGTACGACATGATTTCCCTGATTTTATAAACACCATCAAGGTCTATTGGAAGAGATCGGCCAAGTGGACTGAATTGTTTTTCAAGCACAAGCAATTTGATAATGGAGGGAGCGTAGGTGGAACGTCTATGCTGAATGCGTTTGGACATTTGTTTGGGGTATTGGCTGGTTTCTTCCTGTTGATGGCTATGCTGGGACAGAATGTTTTTTTGTTGTATTCTGGGGCCGCTTTTTTTCTGTTTGTAGCAATAAACCGAATGTTCTTCTCAATGGCATTTCAGAAGTCTCTGTTGTTAGGAGTTAAGCTAGTAATTCTTCATTTGGTATACAGCTTTGTCATTCTTGGGGGCGCAGTTTGGGGTGGGCTAAGGTTGATCTTTCCGCGATGTTGATTTACCCAGATATAAAACATCATGTATTCGAATATATTGAAGTGTTTTACAATTACATAATGCTTCACTCAAAATTAGGCTATCTCAGTCCTGAAGATTAAAATGCTCTCTTAGCAAAGAGTCAGTGAAATATCACAAAACCACTTCTATTAACTAAGGTGAAAGTAAAAAAGTGAAAACTATATTAATAACAGGTGGTGCAGGTTTCATTGGAAGCAATTTCGTACGATACATATACAACAAATATCCAGATTATAAAATAATTGTTCTTGATGCTCTTACTTATGCGGGCAGCGTAAGCAATTTTCCTGACAATGGGTTTGATTCAGGTAGTTTCGAATTTTGGTATGGGAATGTTTTGAATGCGGATTTAGTAGATTCGCTTGTTGTGCGTTCGGATATTGTGGTGCATTTTGCAGCCGAAACGCATGTGACCCGTTCAATTTTTGATAACAGGCTATTTTTCGAAACCGATGTTTTAGGGACTCAAGTCATTACAAATTCTGTTTTACGCCATAAAGAAAAGGTTAAATTATTTATTCATATTTCATCCTCAGAAGTCTATGGAACGGCATTGGAGGAAAATATATCTGAAGATCATCCGCTTAATCCTATGAGTCCATATGCGGCTGCTAAATGCGGTGCAGACAGATTGGTTTATTCCTATTGGGCAACATACGATATTCCCGCAGTCATCGTCAGACCTTTCAATAACTTCGGAGGACATCAACATCTAGAAAAGGTGGTTCCCCGGTTTATTACGAGCTGCATTTTGAATGAGCCTATGACTGTTCATGGAGATGGCTCGGCGCGGCGCGATTTCCTTTATATAGATGATCACTGTGAGGCTTTGGATACTATCATTCATTGTGATAGTAGCAAAGTGGTTGGTCAAGTAATCAACTTGGGTACGGGTAGGGACATCAGTGTTCTGGAAATTGCTCAGGCAGTCGAAGAAATTATGAAACCTTCAAATGGTGGAATAGAATTTATTGGTGATAGACCTGGACAAGTGTTCCGTCATACCTGCGATTACACGAAGATGAAAAATCTATTAGGGTGGGAACCCCGTGCCTCTTTTGAAGAGGGATTGGAAAAAACTATTAAATGGTATCTTGCAAATCAGGCATGGTGGGAGCCTCAAAAGTGGATGCGTCATATACCGATTATTACCGCTAAAGGAAAGAGGGAGCTACATTGATTCAAAAGATACCTTTTTTTCAGCATGACTTGGGCAAGCTCGAGCTAGATGCAATTGCAGAAGTTATTGCAGGGCCAATCCTAACAACAGGCGATACCGTAGCACGATTTGAAAGCGAATTTGCTTCTTATCTTGGATGCAAACATGCTTTAGGCGTAACCAGTTGTACCGGTGCAATGCACATGGCATTGTTGGCACTTGGCGTAGGTTCAGGGGATGAGGTGATTACAACGCCGATGACTTTTATTGCGACGGCAACGGCAATAATGGAGGCGGGGGCAAAGCCGGTTTTTGTCGATGTAGAGCTTGATACCGGCAATATTGATGCCAGCAAGATTGAGGCTGCTATCACAGAGAGAACTCGCGCAATTTTGCCGGTTCACCTATATGGTCACATGTGCGACATGAAGGCCATAAAAACCATTGCCGACCGGAACCGTCTATATATTGTTGAAGATTGCGCCCACTGCGTTGAAGGTGAACGCGACGGAGTCAAACCAGGACAGCTATCGGATGCCGCGTGTTTTAGCTTTTACGCCACCAAAAACCTGACATGCGGCGAAGGTGGCGCACTTGTAACCAACCGGGATGACCTGATAGAAAAACTTAGACTATTGCGTTTGCACGGTATGACCAAAATGGCGGTCGATAGGCATCGGGAAGGATATAAGCACTGGGATATGGTGTTGCTTGGCTGGAAGTACAATATGGATAACATTCAGGCAGCAATGTTGCTCCCCCAGATGAAGCGGATTAACGATAATTCCACTAGGCGTCAAATACTTGCGAAGTATTACGAAGAACAACTCTCTGAACTACAGAACGTTAAGTTGTTCGCAGTGCGCGAGAATACGCAGCATGCAAGGCACCTTTTTCCCATTCTGGTCGACGCTGGAATTCGAGACAGGGTAGTGGAGAGTCTAAATAATATGGGTATCGAAACTGTTGTCAATTATCGCGCAATTCACTTGCTAAGCTACTTTGTCAATGAATATGGTTATACCGAAAATAGCTTCCCTATTGCAGAAAAGATAGGCTGTTCTGTGTTGTCGCTGCCGTTTTATCCGGCGATGCCGATGGAGTATGCACATCAGGTTGTTAATG
The DNA here is from genome assembly GCA_030679035.1 of Methylobacter sp. Taxonomy (GTDB): domain Bacteria; phylum Pseudomonadota; class Gammaproteobacteria; order Methylococcales; family Methylomonadaceae; genus Methylobacter_A. The sequence continues at coordinate 27,876 of JAUXTH010000037.1, forward strand.
CTATCAAGCAACTAACCTAATGAATAAACCTTTGATAAGGCGGCTGTCCTGCCCAGCGGTTTCTATGAAGCTGGCTGGCTTGTTTATTTTAATTTTTGTGCTTGCGCTTGCGGACACTTTAGGCCTGATCGATTTCGCAGCCATTTCACATACGCTGGCCGCTCACCCGCAAATAGTGATTGAATGTTTTATTCTTACTGCACTTAGTTTTGCCTGTGTGGCCTTGAGACTGGCGGCATTGCTCAAATTGATTAATGTCCCTATTTCCTATTCGGATTGCTTTAAAGTCACGATGCTTTCACTATTTTCTGGAACCCTCTTAATCGGCCCCCTCGGAACTGAGGCGACCAGATTCGGTATGCTCATTAAAAAATGCGAACATCGCTACGCCGAACTTACTGCTGTCCTGTTGCTTGACCGTGTTTTTGGGCTTTCAGGGCTTGTGTGCATTGTATTTTTTATGTCGCTTGTTGCCGATCAGGTATCGGCGCGCATTCCTTACCACCATTACATGATTGCTGCTTTCCTGCTTTTCTTCGCGGCGTTGGTGCTGTTGTTTATGGCCCATAAATATCTCCCCACGAGAAAAAAACAGGCCGCCAAGGAGTTAATAAGGCAACACGCACCAAGTCTATATAAAATATTATCTCAGTTGGGACGCATCTTCCGCACTTCCAAGCACATTATGTCCAACCCAATGACGCTTTTTAAGCTGGTCAGCTTTTCAGTTATGGCGTCCTTCCTTCCATTGATCGGTTTGTCGGAAGTTATCAATGTCTTCTTGCCAAATGCTTTTGATTTCCCATCCAGTCTCATGATTTTATCAATAACCATTTTGATTAATAGCATTGGCATAACGCCGGGCGGGATAGGCGTAGGCGAAGCGGTGTTCGCGTTATTCTGTTTTGCGGTAACAAGGGACGCCAGCCTTCCTTATGTCGAAACATTCCTCTCCGTCCGTCTGATCTCTATCATATGCGTCCTTCCTGGGGGACTGGTTTTACTCCAAGCTCCGCAGCTGGAAAAAACTTCTTCCTAAAGGAATACCTTATTATGCTGAACATTCTTGTTATTCATCCAGCCTATCCAGGCAAGAAAGAAATCGTCTACCTCCCGCTTGGCCTCGGCTATATCGCTGCTATCGCTGAACAACTTGGTCATCAGGTTCGCGTTCTTGATATGCACAACCTTCGCCTGCCACAATCAGCGCTGGAGGTCGAATTGCGGCGCGGCGATTTCGATCTTTGCCTGATGGGTGGTTTCGCCATGCAAGTCGCACATATGCGACTGGTGACGGAAACAGTCCGGCGGTTGTCACCGCGAACCAAAGTGGTTGTCGGGGGGGTAGGTGTCAGTGATATTCCGGAGATTGCACTTAATTACATTGGCGCCGATGCTGTCGCCATCGGTGAATGCGAAGCCACTCTTGGACAGATGTTCGAGTCGATCATTGCCAACGCTGCGTTCGAAGGGGTTCCGACTTTTGTATACCGCTCTCCCTCGGGGCTGATTGTTAAAAATCCCAAAGGGCCGCTGGTCGAGAATCTGGACACCATCCCCATGCCTGCCTATCACCTGTTCGATGTCGACTACATCAGCCAACACTCCTATAACGGCGAGGGCTTCCGTTCTATCCATGTTCTATCCTCGCGCGGCTGCCCATTTCGGTGCAGCTTCTGCATCAACTCTATCCTGAATGACAACAAATTCCTTCGCGATCTTCACGGCGAAGTCATCGGCGAGCGCAAGGCTGCGAAGCAGCGTTTCCGTTCACCGCAAAACCTCGTCGCCGAATTGACGTTCCTGCGCGATACCTATGGCATAACCGACTTTCATTTTGCCGATGAAGAATTCGTCACCAATCGCGAAAGGGTCTTTGAGGTATGTTCGGCTATTGAACCGCTTGGCGTGACTTGGTCAACGTCCGGCCGGGCCGACTGGGCAAGCGAGGATAAACTGACGGCGATGCGGGCTGCCGGCTGCCGTTATGTTTTACTCGGCGTTGAAACCGGTAGCCAGAAGATGATGGATCTGATGCACAAGAGCGGCCGCAAAGAGAAAATGGCCGATGGCATTCGTAGCGCCCGCGCTTCCGGCATGCATTTTATTGCCAACTTCATGGTCGGTCACCCAGGGGAAACGCAGGAAACGATTGCCGAGACCATCGAGTTTTGCCGGGAGCTCGAACTGACATTTTTGCCGACTTACACCACGGTATTCCCCAATTCGAAAATGTTCCACGACTTTGC
>JAUXTH010000048.1 GCA_030679035.1 Methylobacter sp.
AGCGCGTGAAAATCATACGCCTGTAGTGCTTCGGGTAATCGTCTTGGGCGTGCGATGACCGCCTCCAGTCTTTATGTTTTACTTTAAAGTGAGATTATAACCTTATGCTATTAATATGAAAACTTGTTGGGATTGGTATAACTTAGCGCGAGGGAGCGAAGAAAGCACGTCATTCCGGCCAGGATGACGCAGAGCGTCTGGGAATTGCATTTCCACGTTGGAGTGGGAACCGGCTTATTTTTGTCTACAGTGCTAGTTCCCAAGCTCCAGCTTGGGAATTCGGTGCGGGAAGCTCCAGCTTCCCGTCTCGCGAAGCTGGAGCTTCGTCAACTGGGTTCCCAAGCTGGAGCTTGGGAACCAGCGTAAAATTACCAGCATCCTATAGACAATAAGCCTTTCATGACTTATTAAATACCGCAAAAGTGACTGTGCGAAGTAATTAATTTATTCTCGTTCCCACGCGCTGCGTGGGAATGCAGTCAGGGCGCGCTGCGCCGCGAGTCGCGGAAATACAGACCATGTAAACAGGACGCAGCGCGTCCCATACCGCGTACCCACGCAGCGCGAGGGAACGCGCAAAGCTCGCCTAGCCTTGGTGTCGATAATCAGACCAGATAGGTTTCATAGAAGATTCGATATGGCAGTAACTATCGATGTGATGCGTTCAACATTCGGCAGAGAGCTTAGTAATGCAGAAACTACTGATTTTTTTGGGTTGCCTGATTTGAACTGATCTTCAACTGTACTTACGATGTCAAGGGCATCCGCTTTGACTTCTTCTGAGAGCCGGAGTCTGCTGATTTCGGTGCGAAGTTCTTCAATATGTTGAATTCCTAAAGCGTCAATTTGCACTACATTGCTTGAGTTGTCGACAGAATTTTGGTTGATTCGAGCGTTGTTTCCAGTGAAAATATAATTATGAATGGTAGGTGGGCAATTAACATAGATATTGAAGGTTTTTCGAAGAACTATGAACATAGTGAGGATCGAAAAACATTCGCGATATTGGCTCTAAGTGAGCTAATGGATTCTATCGTTAAAATTGGAACGCTTAGCTTTCCAGGTGATTCTGATAAAAACTCCTCTGAAAGGCTTTTTGCACATCAATTTGGCGACGGTTTTATTATCTGCTCAGACTTTCCTGAACCAGATGCCTCACGTGCAATATCAATAGCTGTCGCGATAATGCGGCATATGATTATTAAGGGTTACGCTACAAAGGCCGCAATTTCTGCTGGCGATATGCTGGATATAAAAGGATATTACCCAAAGTCTGTGCGAGATGCGGAGAGTGGAATAGTTTATTTAGGCATGGGATTAATGACCATAATTTCTGTTATGGGTACTGCTTTGACTAAGGCTCATAAGCTATCTGACACACAAAAGGGAGCAGTTCTGATACTTGATGATAATTTGGCAAAGCTTGGTTTACCAGAAGGGGTTGAGCTAAATGGTGACGCCGGTAATTGTATTAATTGGGTTTCAAGCAATCTGCCTTTGTCTGATCATATCGCCAAAAAGTCAGGTTTAGAAACAGCAAATCCGCAAATGCTTATTGAAAAGTTGAATTTGTACTGCGAACAAGAACCTACCCCTCCTGCTTTTTGGATTGAGGCCACGCGTTCAATGATATATCTGTAAGGTAGATTACTCCATTAGTACCACACAACACCATAACAACTTGGCACGATTGAGGTGGACTACTTAACGGCAAATCCACCTACAATTTTTGCACGTACGCCATACAAAAATCACCCGCACTTACTCTCCCCACAATTCAAACAAGTCATACACCCATCCATCAACACCATAGCCTTGGTGCTGCACTTATTGCACAACAGGGCTTTTTCAGGGAACGACTGCCCCTCCGACTCACCATGCTGTGCTTCAAACTCTTTGCGCTTTTCATCAAGAAAATTCTTTTGGTGATCGCTCATCGCTTCCGGCTTGATCATGCCGATATGCTTCAAATGCGACTCGATCGCGTGGCCGATTTCGGCGACCAGCGACGGCATGAACACGCCGCCTTTTTTGAAGTAGCCGCCGCGCGGGTCGAATACCGATTTCATTTCTTCAATCAGGAAGCAGGCGTCGCCACCTTTGCGGAATACCGCCGAGATCAATCGGGTCAGCGCCAGTACCCACTGGAAATGCTCCATGTTCTTGGAGTTGATGAAAATCTCGTAAGGACGGCGCTCTTCGTGGGGCGTGCCGGCGTTCAGGATCATGTCGTTGATGGTGATGTACAGCGCATGTTCCGACTGCGGGGTTTTGATTTTGTAGGTGGAGCCGAGCAGCACTTCCGGGCGCGCGACGTTTTCGTGCATGCTTTCCACGGAAGGCTGTTCTGGTTCCTGTTTAGCCGCTTCGACATCGTCTTTGGTCACGACTTTGTAGTCGACGATTTTTTTGCTGATTTTATGTATCATGTCTGTGGTCTCGATCATTGTTTTGATGTCAGCGTTTTTCTGCTGATGTTCGGTGTCATGTTTTAGCGCTCCCATCAAAATTTGCCGTAATAGCCTTCTTTCAAGGCATCGAACAAGTTAGCGGCGCTGTGGATTTCGCCGTCATATTCGACGTCCTCGTTGCCTTTGAATTCCACGACATGGCCGTCTTCCAGCGTGAACTGGTAGGTGGTGTTTTCCAGGTCGGATTCTTTGACCAATACGCCCTGGAATACTTCGGGATTAAAGCGGAACGTGGTGCAGCCTTTCAGGCCTTTGTCGTAGGCGTACTCGTAAATGGACTTGAAATCTTCATACGGGTAATCGGTCGGCACGTTGGCGGTTTTGGAGATTGACGAGTCGATCCATTTTTGCGCCGCCGCCTGTATATCGACATGCTGTCTCGGGGTCACGTCATCGGCCGCGATGAAATAATCCGGTAGTTGCTGGGCAGGATCTTCGCTGTACGGCATCGCATCGGCATTGACCATTTCGCGGTAAGCCAGCAGCTCAAACGAAAACACGTCGATTTTTTCTTTGGACTTTTTACCGGCGCGGATCACGTTGCGCGAATAATGATGCGCAAAGCTCGGCTCGATGCCGTTGCTGGCGTTATTGGCCAGCGACAGGGAAATGGTGCCGGTCGGGGCAATGGAGCTGTGATGGGTAAAGCGGGCGCCGGTTTCGATCAGCTCGGCGACCAGTTCGGGCTCTTCCTGGGCCAGTTGCTGCATGTAGCGGCTGTATTTGGTGTGCAGCAGTTTTCCGGGCACCCGGTCACCGATTTTATGACCATCGGCTATCATTTCCGGGCGTTTGTGCAGCATTTCGCCGGTAACGGTAAACATTTGCTCCATCATCGGTGCAGGGCCTTTTTCTTTGGCAAGTGCAAGTCCCGCTTTCCAGCCTTCCACTGCCAGCACTTTGGTCACTTCTTCGGTAAATTCCAGCGATTGCGCATCGCCGTATTTCATGCCCATCATGGTGACGGTCGAGCCAAGGCCCAGATAGCCCATGCCGTGGCGGCGCTTGCTGAAGATTTCTTCGCGCTGTTGGGGCAAGGGCAGGCCGTTGATCTCAACCACGTTGTCCAGCATGCGGCTGAAAATTTTGATGGTTTTGCGGTAATTGTCCCAGTCGAACTGCGCGTCGTTGGTGAACGGTTTTTTGACGAAGCGGGTCAGGTTGATCGAGCCTAAAAGACATGAACCGTAAGGCGGTAATGGCTGCTCGCCGCAGGGGTTGGTCGCGCGGATTTTCTCGCAAAACCAGTTGTTGTTCATCTCGTTGACTTTGTCGATCAGGATGAATCCGGGTTCGGCATAGTCATACGTCGAGCTCATGATGATGTCCCACAAACGGCGGGCGGGCATGGTTTTGCTTATTTTGCAGGCAACCCGGCCGTCATCGTTAAGAATGTAGCCCTCTATGTAAGGCAAGTCGCGCCAGATGATTTGTTTGCTGTCGGTCAAATCCAGGCTGTCGAGTTTGACTTCTTTTTCGGTGACCGGAAACGACAGCGACCAAGGCTTGTCGTTTTTGACCGCCTCGACGAATTCAGAGGTAATCAGCAGCGACAGGTTGAACTGGCGCAGCCGACCGTCTTCGCGTTTGGCGCGGATAAACTCGACGACATCGGGATGGCCGACATCGAATGTCGCCATTTGCGCGCCGCGTCTGCCGCCTGCGGACGACACGGTAAAACACATCTTGTCGTAGATGTCCATGAACGACAGCGGCCCTGAGGTATAAGCGCCTGCACCGGAGACATAAGCATTTTTGGGCCGTAGGGTGGAAAATTCATAGCCGATGCCGCAACCGGCTTTTAAGGTAAGCCCCGCTTCATGCACTTTGCCCAGAATGTCATCCATGGAATCGGCGATAGTGCCGGATACCGTGCAGTTGATCGTAGAGGTGGACGGTTTGTGTTCCAGTGCGCCTGCATTGGAAACAATGCGTCCGGCCGGAATAGCGCCCTGGCGCAATGCCCACAGAAAGTCTTTGTAACACTGTTCCTGTTTGGTTTTGCCTTTTTCGACCTCGGCAATCGCCCTGGCAACCCGCTGGTAGGTTTCGTCGATGGTGCCGTCAATCGCCGCGCCATCTTTGGTTTTTAAACGGTATTTGGTATCCCAAATGTCCATTGACGCGTCCTGAAAAGGTATTTCAGTCACGGTGTTTGGGATGACATGTAGCTTTGCCGGCATAGTGATGTCCTTATTAATAGTGGATGTGTGAGTAAATTTGAAAACCAGCCGGTTGGGGCTGATGATCGATATATAGTGATTTGTTTTAAGAATAACACAATATATAGTGGTTAAGCGAGAAAATAAAAATGAGTTTGAAATGTTTAATTAGTGCTGAACTCGAAGGATGCGTAAATCAATAGGTATGCAGAGTGAAGAGCTCTGTAGATCACTTTAATTATTGACTAGCTTAATGGATCGATCTATTATCTCCCGAAACGGGAGGATAAAGGTGAGGGTAATTGCCAAGAGTACATTGGTGAATTTTTGGAATCAGCCTGAATGTGCGGATTCAAAAGGGGCTTTGCAAAGCTGGTACGACGAGGCGAGCAAAGCGAGTTGGAAAACTCCGCAGGCAATAAAAGAACAGTACAGGAGCGCGAGCATTTGCGGTAACAATCGTGTGGTATTCAATGTCGCAGGAAACAAATACCGTTTAGTAGTGGAAATGCAATATCGAGCCGGAATTGCATGGGTAAAGTTCGTTGGAACCCATGCGCAGTATGATCAAATTAACGTGGACACAGTCAATGAATATTAAGCCAATCCGAAACGATGAAGATTTGCACGCTGCCTTCAAGCAGCTGGAGCTGGTGTACCATGCACAAGAGGGAACTCAAGATGCTGATGAGATGGAAATTCTTGTGACGCTCATTGAAGCCTATGAAAACAAGCATTATCCGATAAGTGTATCAGACCCAGTTGAAGCAATCAGATTCAGGATGGAGCAACAGGGACTGACTCCAAAAGATCTTGAACCTTACATTGGTTCAAGTGGACGCGTCTCCGAAGTCTTGAACCGTAGACGCCGACTGAGCCTGAAAATGGTTAAACGATTACACGACGGACTGCACATTCCCTATGAAAGTCTGTTGTCGGCTGTATAGCAAGTAGAGTGGATATGCTAATGATCAGTGCTCAACAGTAATTTAATTAAGTTGAAAAAATCAAAAAGAAAGACCAAACTTCTTTCATTTTCAAGCTTAACGGTAAAATCATATGCATACCGATAACATTGCCACATTGTCCTTAGCGCAACGTCTGCAAATGATGGAATCCTTGTGGGATTCGCTGACCAACGATGCGAATATTGCAACGGCAATACCCGCTTGGCACGAAGAAGTTTTGGCGCAGCGTGCCCAGCGTTTAGATGCGGGCCTGGAGTCTATAAGCTCTTGGTCCGATGTTAAGCAACGCATTCGAGAACAAACTGAAAAGCCAAACGGTTAGCGTCAATGCAAATCTGTTTGACCCAATCCGCCGAAGCCGACTTGCTAACTGGCTTTATGTTTTATGAGCGGCAGCAAGCAGGATTGGGGGCCTATTTCTTAGATAGCTTGTACGCAGACATCGATTCACTGATGCTGTATGCGGGTGTTCACCCAAAGCCGACCGGACGCTTTCACCGCATTCTAGCCAAACGCTTCCCTTTTGCTATTTATTACGACGTGGCAAATGACGTTGCGACCATCGTGGCAGTGCTCGATTGCAGACAAAATCCGGCATCCATAACCATGCGCTTGGATTAGCCGGTTATCAGCTAACTCGTCATAGGGATTTATTTATTAGCCCGATGCGCAATAATATCGTCAACCACGGCGGGATCGGCCAGCGTTGAAGTATCGCCCAGGCTGCCGATCTCGTTGGACGCCACTTTGCGTAAAATACGGCGCATGATTTTACCGGAACGGGTTTTGGGTAAGCCCGGTGCCCACTGGATCACATCCGGGTTGGCTATCGGGCCGATTTCTTTCCTGACCAGATCGATCAGTTCCTGGCGCAGTTCTTCAGTCGGTTCGATGCCGACATTCAAGGTCACATAGGCGTAGATGCCTTGTCCCTTAATGTCATGCGGATAACCGACTACCGCCGCTTCGGCGACATGCTCGTGCAGCACCAGGGCGCTTTCTATTTCCGCGGTACCCATGCGGTGCCCGGAGACATTGATCACATCGTCAACCCGCCCGGTAATCCAGAAATAGCCGTCGCTGTCGCGGCGCGCGCCGTCGCCGGTAAAATAATAGCCGGGATAGTTCTTAAAATAGGTGTCGATGAATCGTTGATGGTCGCCGAAAACGGAACGGGCCTGTCCCGGCCAGGAGCGGCTGATGACTAAAATGCCTTCGGCTACACCTTCCATAAGCTGACCGGAGTTGTCCATGATTTCAGGCTTGATGCCGAAGAAGGGCAGGGTGGCTGAACCCGGTTTTAAGGTTATCGCGCCGGGCAATGGGGTGATTAAAATGCCGCCGGTTTCGGTTTGCCACCAGGTATCGACGACCGGGCAGCGAGCATCGCCGACTGTATGGTAATACCATTCCCAGGCTTCCGGGTTAATCGGTTCGCCGACGCTGCCGAGAATTCTTAAGCTGCGGCGCGAGCAGCGTTCAACAAATTCATCTCCCTGCGCCATCAGCGCGCGGATCGCGGTCGGCGCGGTGTAGAAGATATTGACCTGATGTTTGTCTATCACCTGCCAAAAGCGGCTGGCATCGGGATAGGTCGGCACGCCTTCAAACATTAGAGTAGTGGCGCCGTTGCACAACGGGCCGTAGATCATATAGGAATGGCCGGTCACCCAGCCTATATCGGCGGTGCACCAGTAAATGTCGCCGTCTTGGTAGTCGAACACGTATTTGTGGGTCATGGCCGTGTACAGCAAATAACCGCCGGTGCTGTGCAAAACCCCTTTGGGTTTGCCGGTGGAGCCTGAGGTGTACAGGATGAATAGCGGGTCTTCGGCATCCATGGCTTCGGCAGGGCAATCGGCCGAAGCAGTTGCCATCGCTTCGTGATACCAGATATCGCGTTGTTCGTGCCAGTCGACAGGATTGCCGGTGTTTTTTATGACGATGACTTTTTCAAGACAAGGGCAGGCGGCCGCGGCTTCATCGGCATTGACCTTGATGGATACGGTCTTGCCGCCACGGTGGCCTTCATCGGCGCAGACCAGAAACCGGCAGTCGGCATCCAGAATCCTGTCTTTTAGCGCCTCGGCGGAAAAGCCGCCGAACACGATTGAATGCACCGCGCCGATGCGGGTGCAGGCCAACATCACCGCAGCCGCCTCGCTGATCATCGGCAGGTAGATGCAAACGCGGTCGCCTTTTTTGACGCCTTGGGCTTTTAAAACATTGGCAAACTTGCAGACTTGTTCGTGCAATTGCCGGTAAGTGATTTTTTTGTCCTGCGCCTGGTTGTCGCCTTCCCAGATAATCGCGACCTGGTCGCCTCGTGCGGCAAGATGGCGATCCAGGCAGTTGACGCTGACGTTGAGTTTTCCGCCTTCAAACCAGCGGATATGGCCGGTCAAAAAATCGCAGTCCATGACCTTGTCCCAAGGCTTGCTCCAGTCCAGAAACTGTTCGGCCTGCTCGGCCCAGAAAGCTTCCGGTTCGGCTATCGAGCGCTGATACAGGGTCTTATAGGCTTCAGCGGTAATATGCGCCTTGGCCGCTATTTCCGGCTTTATGTCATAAATTTTAAGCTCTGACATGGGCTAATCCTTGAGTTCGGTTGATGTATAAGGTTATTTATCCAGCATGGAATGAATGCCATCCCAGCTTTTAGGTGTATTTTGTTGTAGAGTGATACAGCGTTTTAACATCGTATTGCTTGGGGCATCAGTGCTTAATGTTGAAAAGATTTGTGCCGCTTCGGTAAAGTCGGCATTTCTGTATAAAGCCAGCGCTTGTTGATAACGGTTTATTTTTTCGAGTAGCGACTCATCGACTTCATGGGTCTCAGCGACCAATTCGTAAATGGCTTCACCGGCTTCCCGACCTTTAACCCGTACTGTATCAAGCTCCCTAATAACAAATCCCGTTATTTCGCTTGCCGTTTGCCGGTCGATCATAATCTGTGTTCCGTAGTGTTTATTCAGACTTTCAAGACGGGAACTGTAATTTACTTTGTCGCCGATACAAGTATAACTGCGAGCCTGTTCCGAACCAATGTTGCCGACGATCATTTCTCCGGTAGCGATACCTATGCGGATATTAATTTCAGGCGCTCCGTTAGCAATCCAAACAGGGCGTAATTGCTGTAATTTTTTTTGCATAGCTAAAGCTGTATGACAGGCGTAGTTCGCATGATTTTCATCACAAAGCTGCGGACTCCAGAAAGCCATGATCGCATCGCCGATAAATTTGTCCAGTATGCCGTGCTGTCGGCTGATTTCTAACGTCATGGCCGATAAATAATCATTGAGAATCTTAATTAATTCTTCGGCGGGCAATTTTTCGCTGAAATTTGTAAAGCCCGCAATGTCGCTGAATAAAACCGATTGTTCTTTCCGTTCGCCGCCTAACCTTAACTTATCCGGTTGACTGAGCAATTCGCTGACAATAGCGGGATCGACATATTTGTTAAAGGTGCTGCGAATCAGTTCTTTGTCTTGTAAATCGCTGGCCATCACATTAAACGCAGAGGCTAATTGTCCAACTTCATCGGAGCTTCGATAATCAATACGATGCTGATAGTTGCCGTGTTTTATTTCTAAAGTCCCTTTGGTGATCAAGCGTAACGGGCGGGTGATACGTTGCGAAATCAGCATAAACAATAACGCCCCGAGTAACAAAATACCGCCGCCTATCAGCAAAACCTGCTGTTGCAGCTGCTTAAAAGTTTGCAGCGCCTGATCCAGGTTTGCGCTAAGTATGTAGCCTGCCTGTTGGTTTTGCGCTTCGAACAGTATTTGTTTGGCGATGTAGCGTTCATTGTTCCAGCTAAACATACCGTTTTCCCGGATATTGAGTTGGTGACTCAATATGTCGGCGGCCATTTCCGGGCGGGTATTTTTGGCGACAACCTGGTTTTTATTGAAGAAGACAGCTTGAAGTGTATTGTTTTTATTTAATAATTTGGCTATCCAGGCATCATTTATTTGGTTGCAAACGACGATTAAGCCCACCGCATAATCATCGCTCAGGTTTTCTTTCAACGGAATAAAATGGCTGCTGTACAAGCCTTCATTTAAGCTGACCATTTTTGACGACATCAGCGCCGAATCCAGGCTGCTTTTGACATCAAAACTTGAAAAGTTGTTTTCCAGCGGCGGTTTGCTGCGGTCGTTTAACGAATAAACAGCTCGGATAGTCGGTTCATCATCCAGCATAAAAACAAAATCCGCCTCGGTATCTTTGCCGATTTCTTCAACAAACGGATAAAAATTATCTTTTATTTGTGCTAAAAATGAACGGAATTTTTGGTCTGCGGTTATCACATGCGTCAGCGTTTGAATTTGTTTTTGCTCGACTTCCAAATCATGCTGAAACTGGAATTGAGCGGCGTTCAAATCGGCTATAATCCGTTTTATTTCATGCTGTTCGGCTTGCGTATCAATTAGGTATAGAGTGGTGCATAATAAACCTGTAACTGAAATAAAGAAGGTGATAAAAATCTTTTTATTAAGGTTCATAAAGTAAGCTCATTTACTGACTTTGACGAGAATAACACCAAGATGAAAAAAATCAGTTTTTATTTTTTATTGGCCGGTTTAACTTATTTCATAGCGCTGTCGCCCGTAGCAGCCCAATCCATTTCGGGGCATGTTGACGCGCCTGTGCAAGTTAAACAGCTTGTTGTTTATTTGCAGGCGGCGGGCTCCATTAAACAGGGTCAAGCTCAAAAAACGCATGTAATTTCACAAAAAGAGACCGAGTTTCATTCGCCGCTAACTGTTATTGCTGTTGGGGATAAAGTGCAGTGGAGCAACGATGAAAGCAAAGAAATAGACCATAATGTTTTTTCTCTAAGTTCGTTGACGAGCTTTGATTTAGGTCTCGGAGAAAAAGACTCTAAATTGGAGCAAGCTTTTAAAAATACCGGCGTTGTTAATTATTACTGTTCGGTTCATAAGAATATGGAAGGCAAAATAATAATTTTACCTAACCGTTATTATCAGGTTTTAGACCAGCCTGGAGATTTTTTAATCGACAACCTGCCGGAAGGTAACTGGACTTTAAATGCGGTCGTTTTACATTTGCGCTACAAAGCCGAGCCCATTAAGTTTGCCATCGGCAAAGTCCCTGTTAATAACCTGACTTTAAAAATTGTAAAAAAATGAAATACTTATTTTTATTGAGTGTCCTCCTTGTTTCCGCTTGTGCCGATGCGCCTAAGGTTATAAAAGGTAAAGGCGGTGTTTACGGTATGGTGTCTGCCGATTCCCATCCCGCTTTTAACAAGAAGTTGGAAAGCGATTCCGGCTCCAGCTCTATCTATGGTGAATCGAAGGTGACCGGTGTTAAATATCAAGACAATATGGTTAATTACGCCAAGCTTGATGAGTTATATGTCGGTCTGGTTCAAGCAAACTTACCCCCCCAGCAACATCAATTGACCGCTAATGCTGAAGGCATGTCGCAAAAGTCAATCGCATTGGCAACAGGCGATATGATACAGCTTCGTAACAACACCGGTCGAAGCCAAAATTTTTTCGTGGCCGAAACATCATCTGCAGGTGGAAATATTCAAACATTTCCCAGCTTGGCGGCCGGAGCCACTGCAAGTTATAAAATTGACTTGGAAGGCGATTTAGAGCTGTTGTCTGAAGACAATGAAGCCCTTAAAACGGCAATATTATCTAAAAAAAATATGGTGACTAAGCGAGTGTCCAGCGGCGACAGCTATCAATTCGACAATCTTGACCCAGGCAGCTATCAGTTGATTTTTTGGTATTGGCGGTTAGGAAAAATTCAACAGAATGTTCAAGTCCGTACTGAAGAAAATATCCGCGTAGATAAAATTTTGACAGTTGATACTGTCATCAATCATTAATCGTATCAGCTCAGTCGATAGAAAAATAGAACACGGATGCCAAAAGTAGGCGCTTCAAGGCGTCACGGATTTGACTGATAATCACGGATAAAAAAAACCGTTTAAATTTGTCTAATCCGTGTCATTAGTGTTCTCATAAAATTAGCTTCTGCTAAAGAGTTGCTATCAATCAGCCTATTAAAAAATACCTTAACAATTATTCAAGAGGGAGTTTATGAACAATCGATTACTATGTGCTGCATTATTGTGGCTACCGGTTTTTGCAAGCAGCGCGGCAGCGACTAAGGTGTCTGAGCATGTGCTGGGAAACGGGTTGAAAGTGCTGGTTAAGGAAGATCACCGGTCTCCTGTAGCCGTGTCCCAGGTCTGGTATAAGGTAGGGTCAAGTTATGAGCCGGGCGGCATTACCGGTATTTCGCACATGCTTGAGCATATGATGTTTAAAGGTACCGACAAGCACGCCGCCGGCGAGTTTTCCCGTATCGTCGCCGAAAACGGCGGCGAGGAAAATGCCTTTACCGGCGAGGATTACACGGCCTATTTCCAAACCATGGAAGCTTCAAGGCTGGCGGTCAGTTTTGAGCTGGAAGCCGACAGGATGCGCAATCTGCATCTGCTGGCCGATGAGTTGAAAAAAGAGTTGCAGGTGGTGACCGAAGAGCGGCGTATGCGCACGGATGATAATCCGCAGGCGAAAATGCAGGAACATTTTAATGCAATGGCTTATACCAACAGTCCTTATAGAAATCCTGTGATCGGCTGGCCTTCCGATATTGAGAATTATAAGGTTGAAGACCTTCAGGCCTGGTATCAGCGTTGGTATGCGCCCAATAATGCGACGCTGGTCGTGGTTGGCGATGTGCAACCCAAAGCCGTATTCGCGCTGGCGGAAAAATACTTTGCCGGTCTCAAGCCCAGCGAGCTTAAACCGTTAAAGCCGCAGGCCGAAGTTGAGCAGGTAGGTGTTCGGAAGATGACGGTCAAATTACCGGCAAAACTGCCCTATCTGGTCATGGGCTACAAGGTGCCGGTATTGAAAACGGTACAACATGAATCGGAAGCGTATGCGCTGGAAGTCTTGGCCGGTGTGCTGGACGGAGGCAGCAGCGCCAGATTGGAGTCGGGACTGGTGCGCGGCAAGCAGATCGCCGTTTCCGTCGGAGCCAGTTATAGCCTGACTTCAAGATTGCCGACATTGTTTACGCTGGAAGCGACGCCCGCCGAAGGCAAAACCGTCTGGAACCTGGAAAGCGCATTAAAGGATGAGATTACTAAGTTGCAAATCAACCTGGTCGAAGACGATGAGTTGCAGCGCATCAAGGCGCAGGTACTAGCCAAGGCCGTGTACGAGCGGGATTCCGGTTTTTATCAGGCCATGCAGTTGGGCATGTTGGAAACCGTGGGCTTAAGCTGGAAGGTTGTCGATGAATATGTTGAGAAGGTCAATCAAGTCACGGCTGAACAGGTGCGTGAAGTGGCGCGCAAATACTTAATCGAAGACAAATTGAGTGTCGCTTATCTGGAACCTTTGCCGATCACCGGCAACATTACCGAGACTAAAACAACCAAAGGAGTTAGATAATGCGTATTCATTTGTTAAGTTTTATGTTGGTTGCTTGGTTTTTTTGCAACCCGGCGCAGGCCGCGGCAAAAATCGAACACTGGCAAACCCCGCAGGGCAGCCGGGTTTATTATGTGCATACAGAAGGCCTGCCGATGGTGGATATACAGGTGGCTTTCGATGCGGGCAGCGCGCGTGACGGCTACCAGTTCGGCCTGTCGGCATTGACGTCCGGAATGCTGGATACCGGGGCGGGGCAGTGGAATGCCGATCAAATCGCCCAACGCTTTGAAAGCGTCGGCGCGCAGTTCGGCTCCAGTATTTCCATCGATATGGCTTCCGTTTCGCTACGCACCTTAACGGATAAGCCTTTATTCGATAAAGCACTGGAAACCATGCAAGTCATTTTGACCAGCCCAAGCTTTAATGAGGCCGATTTCCAGCGGGAAAAAAATCGGACATTGGCCGGATTAAAGCAACAGGAAGAATCGCCTGCCGAGCTGGCCAGCATTGCTTTCTATAAGGCCTTGTACGGCGATCATCCCTATGGGCATTCGGCTTCCGGTGAGATCGTCACGGTCTCCGGCTTTGAGGCGGCAGATTTGCGCAGCTTCTATCAGAAATATTATGTCGCCGCTAACGCGATGGTGGTGATTGTCGGCGATTTGTCCAGGCAACAGGCGGAACAAACCGCCGAGACTTTGGTTTCAGGATTGCCGGTAGGTCAAAAGCCGGAACCTTTGCCGGAAGTGGTCATGCCGGTGAAATCAGGCAAGCAGCATATTGACTTCCCCTCCACACAAACCCATGTCCTGGTCGGGATGCCCGGCACCTACCGTAAAGATCCCGATTACTTTGCTTTGTATGTCGGCAACCATATTCTGGGCGGCGGCGGACTGGTGTCCAAGCTTTTTGAAGAAGTCAGGGAAAAACGCGGGCTGGCCTATAGCGCAAGCAGTTCGTTTGCGCCGATGTTCAGGAAAGGGCCGTTTACGGTCAGCTTGCAAACCCGCAACGATCAAACCGGGCAGGCGCTGGACGTGCTGAATAAAACCCTGGCCGGTTTTATTGCGCAAGGACCGACGGAAGCCGAGCTGATTGCCGCCAAGAAAAATATCACCGGCGGATTTGCGATGCGTTTTGATACCAATAAGAAACTGGCCAGTTACGTGTCGATGATCGGCTTTTATCAAATGCCGCTGGATTATCTGGATACGTTCCAACAGAACGTCGAGAAGGTGACGGCAGCATCGGTAAAAGACGCTTTCAAGCGTCGTGTCGACCCGCAGTTAATGCAAACCATCACCCTAGGCGGGAGCGATAAGAAGAGTGAAAAATAAGCTCAGGATTATCGGCGGGGACTGGCGCAGTCGGCAGTTAAGTTTTGTCGATGCGCCGGGATTGAGGCCCACGCCCGCAAGAGTCAGGGAAACCTTGTTCAACTGGTTGCAGTATGAAATTGTCGGCAAACAGTGTCTGGATTTGTATGCGGGAAGCGGCGCGTTGGGTTTTGAAGCCGCTTCCCGAGGCGCCAAGTCGGTCGTCCAGGTAGAAAGCAATGCCCTAGCTTGCCGCTGCTTAAAGGACAATGCGCTTGTTCTGGCTGCCGCCGACCGGATAACAGTCGTGCAAAGCGATGTATTGCGCTATCTGGCTGGGGAGGCGCAAGCTTTTGACGTGGTGTTTCTCGATCCGCCTTTCGGGCTGAATCTGGCTGTTCAAACCTGCAAACAGCTGGAAGCTTACGGCTGGCTGGCTAAACAGGCCAAGATTTATGTTGAAACGGAGCGGCATTTTGATTTTATAGACATGCCCGAAAACTGGCGGCAGCTGAAGAGCAAAAGCGCGGGCGAAGTCGGCTATCATTTGTTTGAGCGGACTGGGAGTTAGCCTGATTCGTGACTACTCGGCAGTTGAGAAAATAGAGTGCAAATAACAGGCATTCCATGCAGCAAAACCGGTGTCATGCGCCGTGTCTTTAAGAGCGGCCTCATAGACACATCTCCCGTTGCTGTTAAAATACACGTACAGCGGGCTTATTGAACTGCGCCGTATGTTACAGGATAAAGTGTGCCGACCGAATTATCAGAAAACAGTTTTGACGTAAAAGCGTTTTTAAAAAGCCTGACCACGCGCCCCGGCATTTACAAGATGCTGAATGACCAAGGCGAGATTATTTATATTGGCAAGGCCAAGAACCTTAAAAACCGCGTTTCCAGTTATTTTAAAAAGCAAACGGCCTCGACTAAGCAACAGACGATGGTCGCCAAGATTGCGAACATTGAAGTCACCGTCACGCATACCGAAGGCGAGGCGTTGTTGCTGGAATGCCAGCAGATCAAACGCCACAAGCCCCGCTACAATATCTGCTTAAGGGATGACAAATCCTATCCGTATATCTTCCTGTCCAGTGAGCAGGATTTTCCACAGATTACCCTGCATCGCGGCGCAAAAAAGCGTAAGGGCAAATATTTCGGCCCTTATCCGGGCATCGGCGCAATCAAGGAAAGCTTGAAATTGCTGCAACGGATTTTCCCGATCAGGCAGTGCGACGATTCCATTTACAACAACCGTTCCCGGCCCTGTTTGCAGTACCAGATAGAGCGCTGCACCGCGCCGTGCGTCGGCTTGATCGATAAAGCCGGATATGCGCAGGATGTGGACAGCACGGTGCTGTTTCTGGAAGGCAAGGGCGGTCTGCTGATCGATCAGCTGATTGTCAAGATGGAGCAGGCGGCGGCCAATCTTGAATATGAGCAGGCCGCCGGTTTCAGGGATCAGATCGCAAAATTGCGTTCGGTGCTGGAAAAGCATTTTGTGCATGGCGAGCGGGGCGATGTCGATATTATCGCCTGCGCGACCAAAGCCGGCGTGGCCTGTGTGCAGGTGTTTTTTATCCGCAACGGTCAGCATTTGGGTAACAAGGTGTTTTTCCCCAAGATAACCGATGAGCATGATCCGGCGGCTATCGTTCAGGCGTTTATTCCGCAATATTATCTGGATAAACAGGCGCCTCATGAGTTGATCGTCAGCCATCAGCCGGAAGAAGCCGAGTTGTTGATGGAAGTGTTGGCGGCTCAGGCAAAACACGCGGTGGCTATTTCTCACAATGTCAGGGGCGAACGCTTAAAGTGGCTGCAAATGGCCTGCACCAATGCCGAAAATTCACTGCTGAGCAAATTGTCCGATAAACAGGGGATTTACGCCCGTTTCCTCAGTTTGCAGGAAGAATTGGGCTGCAAGGAACTGCCGAAACGCCTGGAATGTTTCGATATCAGCCATACCCAGGGCGACCAGACGGTTGCATCCTGCGTGGTTTTCGACCGGGAAGGGCCGGTAAAATCGGCTTATCGCCGGTTTAATATCGAAGGCATCACCGGCGGCGATGATTATGCGGCCATACATCAGGCGGTGTTCAGGCGATTTAAGCGGCTAAAACAGGGCGAACATGCCGCACCGGATATATTGCTGATAGACGGTGGTAAAGGTCAGGTGCATGAAGCGCAAAAGGCACTGGCGGAATTAGACATAAACAATGTTATGATAGTCGGCGTTTCCAAGGGGCCGGACAGAAAACCCGGCATGGAGAAGCTGATACTGGTGGATCAGGATCAGCCGATAGATATAAAACCGGGAGCCAGTGGTTTGTTGTTGATTCAGCATATTCGCGATGAAGCGCACCGGTTTGCGATAACAGGACACAGGCAGCGCCGGGGCAAGGCCAAAAAGCAATCGGCTATGGAAGCCATTCCGGGATTGGGGCCAAAACGGCGACAGATTTTATTGAAACAATTTGGGGGGCTGCAAGGTATTTCACAAGCTGGCGTGGATGCACTTTGCAGTGTGGACGGCATAAGCCGTCAACTGGCACAACGGATTTACGAACTATTTCATCATCAAGATGACAATTGAATTTAACTTACCGACAAATCTCACGCTGCTAAGGATCGCGTTAATCCCGTTATTAACCGTGGTTTTTTATCTGCCTTGGGCCTATTCCAATGTTGCCTGCATGCTGATTTTTTTAGCGGCGGGGATTACCGACTGGCTGGACGGCTATCTTGCCAGGAAAATGCAGCTGGAAACGCCGTTCGGGGCTTTTTTAGACCCGGTGGCCGACAAGCTGATGGTGGCTATGGTTTTGGTGCTGATCGTCCAGCAGCAAGGAAGCCCTTATCTGGCGATTCCTGCCGCCGTCATTATCGGCAGGGAAATCACTATCGCTTCATTGCGGGAATGGATGGCGGAGATCGGCCAGCGGGCGCATGTTAAAGTTTCCCAATTAGGCAAATGGAAAACCACTGCGCAAATGCTGGCGATCGGCATGTTGTTGTATCGTGATGATTTGCTGGGCATACCGATAAATTATTGCGGCTACGGCTTGCTGTATATCGCGGCGGCATTGACCTTATGGTCGATGATTAATTACTTGAGGGCAGCACTGGCAGTGCTGACCGCAAAATAAATAGCTATACAATCGATTTATATACTCAACACACATCAAAATTCGGCGCCTTTACGCCCTCTCCTGCTGGAGAGGGTTGGGGTGAGGAGATTCAAAAAACTGAATTTTGAAGTGCGAACGGTATAACGAATCGATTGGATTTTCACTAACACACAATACAGCGCATTGAATCAGCTGTGAAAGAAGAACATGGACCAGGAAATAGAAGAAATTCAGACACAATCTGAGGTGCAGGATGAAATATTAGTGGCGGCCTTGAAACTGTTCTCAGAAAAAGGTTATTTCAATACATCGTTAATCGACATTAAAGAAGCGGCCGGTCTAAAAGACACCGGTGCAATCTATCAGCACTTCAAAACCAAACAAACAATTGCTGCGCAGTTGCAGGCCAATATTCTCGAAAGTCTAAGCGTCTCCATTGATGACATAAGGCGTACCAACGAAAAACCATCCGAGCAGTTACGCGGCATTGTCGATTTGTTGTTCAAGTTGACCGATGAAGCACCCGATGTGCTGCGGTTTTTGTTGATTTTGAACGTCAAAGAGTTTTTGCCGGAAGCAAGGCCGCAGCATGAGACTGCACCCTTTAAAAAAATCATCAATATCATTGATGCAGGTATTAAGGCAGGCGAAATTCGCAATATCAGCCCGCAGCTGGGCTACGCCGAGTTCTTCGGCATTATCGACAACACCCTGCGACTGGCGCTGACCGGCTTCTTTGACAAAAAAGCCGATTTTTATCAATCGCAAGCCTGGCTTGCGGCGTGGAATACTATTGCCAAAAAGTGAGGTGAGTTGATGTGTCAGCACGAAGACACGAAGTTTTTGTAACTGCTCACACCCTTGGTGACTCTCTGTTCGCCTGTATTCGGTAATCACACTATGCAACGTGTGCCACTTAAAGTTCAAAGCTAGCTTTGAACTTCGGTACGGACGACTGTTGGAATCCAAAGCTGGCTTTGGTCGTATATTTATTCTTGGGGTGAAATATGGGTGAGGTAGTTCAATTTAAACGACCCAAAACGTCGGAGCGGCATAAAGGTAATACCTTATGCCGTAGCGGCTTTCATAAATGGGAAGTTCTAAACGAAAAGCAGTTTGATGTGAAACAGGGGAAACTGATCACCGTCTATCAGTGTAAACGGTGTGGAAAAACAAAATCTAAAGCGCTTTAGCCACGATTGTCGTTGCTAAAGCGCTAAGTCATTATCTCGGCAGTTCCGATGATCCCATCAGGAACTCATCGACCGCTCTGGCAGCTTGCCTGCCTTCGCGTATCGCCCATACCACCAGCGATTGCCCGCGTCGTCCGTCACCTGCGGCAAACACTTTATCGACCGACGTTTGATACTGTTTATCGGTGGCTTTGATGTTGTTGCGTTCCAGTTCCACGCCCAGCTCTTTTAATAAGCCTTCATGTACCGGGTGAACAAAACCCATCGCCAAAAACACGATATCCGCTTCCAGCGTGAAAGCACTGTCTGGCTTCTCGCTCATTTTCCACTGTCCGCCTTCTTGCTTCCACTCCACTTCGACCGCGTTCAGATGAGTTATTTTGCCATCTTTGCCGGTAACGCTTTGGGTGTTGACGCTAAAGTAACGTTTTTTGATGCCTTCGTCGTGAGAAGACGTGGTGCGCAACTTGTTGGGCCAAAGCGGCCAAGTCAGCAACTTGTTTTCTTTCTCAGGCGGTTGCGGCAGGATTTCAAGCTGCACCACGGATGCTGCGCCTTGGCGAATAGATGTGCCGATACAATCGGAGCCGGTATCGCCGCCGCCGATCACGACGACATGCTTGTCGGTTGCGGTAATAGCAATGTCATCGGCTATAGTGTCGCCAGCGTTGCGCTTGTTTTGTTGGCGTAAAAAGTCCATCGCGTAATAAACGCCTTGAAATTCGTTGCGCCCTGCAACTTCCAGGTCGCGCGGCTTTTCTGAGCCTACCGCTAAAACTACCGCATCGTACTCGGCGAGTATCTTTTGCGCGGGAATATCGGTGCCGATATGGCTGTTGGGTCTGAATCTGACGCCTTCCGCTTGCATTTGCGCAATACGCCGGTCGATTAAGTGCTTTTCCATCTTAAAATCGGGAATGCCGTAGCGCATTAAGCCACCGATACGGTCATTTTTTTCATAGACCGTGACTTCATGTCCTGCGCGCGCCAACTGCTGAGCGCAAGCCAGTCCGGAAGGCCCTGAACCTATTACCGCAACGCGCTTGCCGGTACGAAGTTCCGGAATTTGCGGTTTTACCCAGCCCATTTCCCAGCCTTTGTCGATGATCGCGCATTCTATCGATTTAATGGTTACGGGCTGATCTTGCAGATTGAGTGTGCAAGCCGCTTCGCAGGGCGCAGGGCAGATGCGTCCGGTAAATTCAGGGAAATTGTTGGTGCTGTGTAAAATTTCCAGCGCCTGTTGCCAATCGCCTCGATAAACACCGTCATTCCAATCCGGGATGATGTTATTGACAGGGCAGCCGTTATGGCAAAAAGGGATGCCGCAATCCATGCATCTTGACCCTTGCTCGGCGATTTCGGTTTCGCTGGGGGATAGCGTGAATTCGCGATAATGTTGGATACGATCACTCGGCGATGCGTAATGCCGCTCAGTGCGTGGTAGTTCCATAAACCCGGTTGGTTTACCCATCTTTAATACCTTCTACTTAAATAGTGTCACAACGTTTATATGGTCGCAGATGCTTCGCCTACAGGACGTAGGCGAGGGGCGTTAGCAGGACGCGGTAGCTTGTTCTGCCTGGATTTGTTTGAGCGCTTCGCGGTAATCGACCGGCATGACTTTAACAAAACGCGGCAAATAATCCTGCCAGTTATCTAAAATATGCTGCGCTCTGGCGCTGTTGGTATAACGCTTATGATTTTCAATGAAGTGCTTTAAGCGTTGCGCATCATAACGGGTCATGTCGGACATGATATGGACGCGTCCGTGTGTTTCCATGTCGCCGCCTTGATGCGCGATGGCTTCCAGCGTGTCGTCTTCTTCCGGTACGGGTTCGAGTTCCACCATCGCCAAATTGCAACGCTTTTCGAAGCTGCGGTCTTCATCCAGCACATAAGCCACACCGCCTGACATGCCCGCCGCAAAGTTACGGCCGGTTTGTCCGAGTACGACCACAACGCCGCCGGTCATGTATTCGCAGCCATGGTCGCCCACGCCTTCGACAACCGCGACAGCGCCCGAATTACGAACCGCAAATCGTTCACCCGCAACGCCGCTGAAATAACATTCGCCGCTGATCGCGCCGTACAATACGGTATTGCCGACGATAATGTTTTCCGCAGGCGTAATAGGGCAGTCTTTAGGCTGGTAAATGGCGATACGTCCGCCGCTCATGCCTTTGCCGACATAATCGTTGCCTTCGCCTTCAAGCTCGATGCTGATGCCTTGCGCCAAAAACGCGCCGAAACTTTGACCTGCGGTACCTTTGACACGAATCGCAATGGTATCGTCAGGCAAGCCTTTGTGTCCGTAACGTTTAGCCACTTCACCGGACAACATCGCGCCGAAAGTGCGGTTAATGTTGCGGATCGGCGTATCGATGACGACCGGCTGGCCGTTTTGCAGCGCAGGTTGAGCTGCCGCAATCAAGGTGTGATCCAGTGCCTGATCCAAGCCGTGATCTTGGCGTTCGGTGTTATAAACAGCGGTTTGTCCGTCAACTTCGGGCTTATAGAAAACCCGGCCAAAATCCAGTCCCTGTGTTTTCCAATGGTTCAATGAACGCTGCATGTCCAGCATGTCCGAACGACCAATCATTTCATTGATGTTACGGAAACCCAGTTTAGCCATCCACTGACGCACATCTTCTGCGACCATGAAGAAATAATTGACCACATGTTCAGGCTGTCCGGTAAAACGTTTGCGCAGTTCAGGGTCTTGCGTCGCCACACCGACGGGGCAGGTGTTCAAATGGCATTTGCGCATCATTAAGCAACCTGACACGATCAAGGGCGCTGTAGCGAAACCGAATTCGTCCGCGCCTAATAATGCGCCTATGACGACATCGCGTCCTGTACGCAGACCGCCATCGACTTGTACGGCAATACGCCCGCGCAGTTTGTTCAGCACCAGCGTTTGGTGGGTTTCGGCAAGGCCGATTTCCCATGGCAAGCCTGCGTGTTTAATCGAAGTCATTGGGCTTGCACCGGTGCCGCCGTCATAACCGGAAATGGTCACATGATCGGCATGGGCTTTGGAAACGCCCGCCGCAACGGTGCCGACACCGACTTCCGATACCAGCTTGACGCTGATTCGCGCTTCGGGATTGACGTTTTTCAAGTCATGGATCAGCTGCGCCAAATCTTCAATCGAATAAATGTCATGGTGCGGTGGCGGTGAAATCAAGCCTACGCCGCGTGTTGAATGACGCACTCTGGCGATAACCGCATCTACTTTATGTCCGGGCAGCTGTCCGCCTTCGCCGGGTTTTGCGCCCTGGCTGATTTTGATCTGAATGTCGTCGGCATTGACCAGGTATTCAGTGGTCACGCCGAAACGGCCGGAAGCGACTTGCTTAATCGCCGAGCGCATCGAATCGCCGTTGGGCAGAGGTTTGAAACGCTCAGGAAGCTCTCCGCCTTCGCCGGTATTGGATTTGCCGCCGATGCGGTTCATCGCGATAGCCAGATTGGTATGCGCTTCGTAAGAAATAGAGCCGAACGACATCGCGCCGGTTGCGAAACGTTTGACGATTTCCGCTGCGGATTCGACTTCGTCCAACGGTACCGGCGTAGCACTTTCCTTAAACGACATTAAGCCGCGCAAGGTCAACAAGGCTTCGTTTTGCTCATCAATTAGGCGACAAAATTCGGCATATTTCTCAAAGCTGTTGCTGCGTGTTGCATGTTGCAAGGCGCTGATGGTTGCTGGCGTCCAGGTATGCGCTTCGCCGCGTACACGGTATGCGTATTCCCCGCCAATATCCAAAGCATCGCGGTATAACGGCGCATTGCCGAAAGCGATACGGTGACGGCGAGTGGTTTCTTCGCTGATTTCCGCTAAACCGGCGCCTTCGACAGTGCTGGTTGTGCCGGTGAAATAGCGGTCCAGGAAGGGTTCTGACAAGCCGATCGCATTAAAAATCTGCGCACCGCAATAGGACTGATAAGTCGAGATGCCCATTTTGGACATGACTTTGAGCAGGCCTTTGGAGATCGCCTTGATATAACGCTTGTGCGCTTCATATTCGCTGAGATCCGCGATGTCTTCGCATAGCCCGGAGATCGTGTCGAACGCCAGATAGGGGTTAACCGCTTCCGCGCCATAAGCCGCCAACAATGCAAAATGATGGACTTCGCGCGCTTCGCCGGTTTCAACAACCAAGCCGACTTCGGTGCGCAGACCTTCGCGGGTCAGGTAATGATGCACAGCGGAAGTCGCGAGCAGGGCAGGGATGGCGATATGCGCAATATCCAGGTCACGGTCGGACAATGCCAGGATATTATTGCCTTCTTCAACAGCCTGTTTTGCTGCAAGACACAGTTTGTCGAGCGCCGCTTCCATGCCGCCGGCTCCCAAATCGGAGGGGTAGCAAAGCGTCAGGGTTTTGGTCTTGAATACACCGCCGGTGCGTGTTTCGATGCGGCGGATTTTTTCCAAATCCTGGTTGGTCAAAATAGGCTGTTCCACTTCCAGACGCATGTGGGTGCCGCCTTCGTCCAGGCCCAATAAGTTGGGGCGCGGGCCGATCAGCGAAACCAGTGACATGACCAATTCTTCGCGAATAGGGTCGATAGCCGGGTTGGTGACCTGGGCAAAGCCTTGTTTGAAATAATCGTACAACATGCGCGAACGTTGCGATAACACAGCCAACGCTGCATCAATACCCATCGAGCTGATCGGTTCCTGTCCGGTTTGCGCAATCGGTTTCAGGATAAACTCAAGATCTTCGCGGGTATAACCGAAAGCTTGTTGTCTGTCCAAAAGAGTATGCGCATCCGGTGCCATTGCAGAAACTTCGGGCGGCAGTTCGGACAGCAGAATCTGAGTTTTGCTCAGCCATTCAGCATAAGGATGGCACTCCGACAAATTGGATTTCAATTCCGCGTCATCAATAATGCGGCCTTGTTCGGTGTCGATCAGCAGCATTTTGCCCGGTTGCAAGCGCCATTTCTTGATAATCTTGTGCTGGGGGACTTCCAGTACGCCCATTTCCGATGCCATGATCACGAAATCGTCATCGGTGACCAGATAACGCGCCGGACGCAAGCCGTTGCGATCCAAAGTTGCGCCGATTTGACGACCATCGGTAAAGGCGATTGCTGCAGGGCCGTCCCAAGGTTCCATCAGGGCGGCGTTATATTCATAAAATGCGCGCAGTTTTTCATCCATTAACACGTTGCCGGCCCAGGCTTCAGGGATCAGCAACATCATCGCGTGGGCCAGCGAATAGCCGCCCGCTACCAATAATTCAAGCGCATTGTCGAAACATGCCGAATCCGATTGCGCTTCGTCGATCAACGGCCACAGTTTATGCATGTCGTCGCCCAGTACTTGGGATGCGATGGAATGGCGACGTGCCGCCATGCCGTTGACATTGCCGCGCAAGGTGTTGATTTCGCCGTTATGGGCGATCAGTCTAAAAGGATGCGCCAGATCCCATGTAGGGAAGGTGTTGGTGGAAAAGCGCTGATGTACTAACGCCAAAGCGCTGACCATACGCTCATCGCTTAAGTCCGCATAAAATGCCCCGACCTGGTCAGCCAGCAACATGCCTTTGTAAACGATGGTGCGTGACGAAAGGGAAGGGATATAAAAAGCGTGACCATGATCCAGCTTCAAATCGCGGACAGCGTTTTCAACTTGCTTGCGGATCACAAACAGTTTGCGCTCGAAAGCGTCCTGATCTGCGCAGTCTGCACTGCGACCAATAAAGATCTGCCGAATAAACGGTTCTACCAGTTTTACCGATTCACCTAAGGTGTGATTATCGACGGGAACATCGCGCCAACCTAACAGCACGCCTTTTTCCCGTGCAATGATGTCGGTTAACAATTTCTCGCAAGTTGCTCGATTGGAGGCGTCGCGCGGCAAAAACACCATGCCTGCTGCATAATCGCCCGCTTTCGGGAGGGTGATATTTAATTTGCCGCACTCTGCGCGCAAGAAAACATCGGGCATTTGAATCAAAATGCCGGCACCGTCGCCTGCATAGATATCAGCACCGACCGCGCCACGGTGGGTCAGGTTTTTAAGTAATTCCAAACCCTGACGTACGATTTCATGGCTTTTTTGACCCTTTATATGAACGATAAAACCCACGCCGCAAGCATCATGTTCATTGCGCGGATCATATAAACCCTGTCTGGTCGGTAGCGTACTTTGACTCATTGTCACCTCTAAAAAATATTACAAAAGGGTTGCTAACCTCTAACTTAAGAACCCTCGTTGCGTACCTGTTCTGATGTGTGCATCAGAGGCCACGGTACGGCAAAACCAGTTAATTATACGGATGGGAGGTAATTCTGTCACGCAGTCTTTAGCAGGTAATTGGTATGTTGTTTGCAAACATTGGCTTTGCAGCAGAGGTATTTTGCTTATTCTTTAAATAGATGTGGTATCTTTCTGCTTTATTTTGATGGTTGAATGTTTTCATTGAATATATCTTCAATTTTCAAGAAGTATTGCAATTATTTAGTTATGTGATCGGTTAATCTATGAAAGAAAATTTTGATGTTGTAGTTGTGGGCGGAGGCATGGTGGGAGCTGCCGTTGCCTGTAGTCTGGGCGGAAGTTCATTGAAAGTGGCGGTAATAGAAAGTACGCCGCCAGAAGATTTTGCGCCAGAGCAGCCGCATGATTTAAGAGTTTCCGCTCTCAGCATTGCATCAAAAAATATACTTGAAACCGTGGGCGCCTGGGATGGTGTGGTCAAACGCAGGCTGTGCCCGTTTCGCAGGATGCGGGTTTGGGAAACGGCGGGCGACACTG
Organism: Methylobacter sp.; assembly: GCA_030679035.1. Classification (GTDB taxonomy): domain Bacteria; phylum Pseudomonadota; class Gammaproteobacteria; order Methylococcales; family Methylomonadaceae; genus Methylobacter_A. The sequence continues at coordinate 25,450 of JAUXTH010000048.1, forward strand.
AATTTTGCAGTGATGACATTAATTATCCAGAATTAGGCTATATCGTTGAAAATCGGGTGACCCAGCTCGCGTTATTAGAGCGTTTGCAGGATTTTGCCAATGTCGAGCTGATCTGTCCGGCGACCATTAATAAAATCAACTATTCGTCTGAAGCCTCCCCCGAAGTGGAGCTGAGTGACGGCAGGGTTTTGTCTGCCAAAGTGCTGGTTGCCGCAGATGGCGGCCAATCCAGAGTCAGGCAAACCGTAGGTTTGGGTGTAACCAGCTGGGATTATCAGCAGCATGCTCTAGTGATTTATATCGAAACAGATTACGGGCAGCAGGATATAACTTGGCAGCGCTTTATGCCCAGCGGGCCACAGGCGTTTTTGCCATTAACCGGACATTACGGTTCAATAGTCTGGTATAATTCACCAGATGAAGTATGCCGCTTGAAATCCTTGTCCAATGCAGATTTGCTGCGCGAATTGACCGCGACTTTTCCCGATTGCCTGGGCAAGGTCAATGCCATTTTGGGTACGGCGAGTTTTCCGTTGAAACGCCAGCATGCGCAAAGCTATGTTAAACTCGGGGTGGTTCTGGTTGGCGATGCGGCGCACATGATCAATCCGTTGGCGGGGCAGGGGGTTAATATCGGCTTGCTGGATGCAGCGGCATTGAGCGAAGTGCTGGTTGAGGCCAGCAAGCAAGGTCGTGAACTGGGCGATTTAGCGGTTTTAAGACGCTATGAAAAAATGCGTCGTAATGAAAACCTGAAAATGATGACGGTCATGGATGTTTTTTATCGGGTATTCAGCAATCAGGTGTTGCCGGTCAAGTTTTTACGTAATTTGGGACTGGGCTTGGCTGAGCGTATTTTACCCGCTAAAAACAAAGTGATGCGCAGCGCAATGGGACTGGAAGGTAACTTGCCCAAACTTGCACGGGGGGAGCCGATTATTTAAATATAATTTTATTCCGGCAATACGCAGTGTGCTGACAGGAGGTCGGCAGCATTGCTTACCAATTAGATCTATCTTTCTGTGGTTCCTCTTGATCTCCAAATTTACCAGATTTACCCGCCTTTAGGCTTTATATGCCCAAATATTTATAGGGCTCATTAAGTTTACAATCACTACTGGCATCGTTAATGGTTTGATTCTGACAAAGGCTTTGGCTTTATAGACCAGTAACCGATATTTTCGAACACTTTCAACAAATTAATAACTCTGATGGCTACTTCATCACTGGATGAAGGCCAAAAAGTACAGTTTAGCGTAAGGCAAGGCCCAAAGCCCCCAAACTAAAAACGAAACTGTCATCAAAAAACGCAAGCTGTAGCACATCTTGCGTTACCTATCCGATTTACCCGTTAATTGACATGTCGGGATTTTAGTCAACATTACCCAACTCCGAAACTTTAGTTGGCAAATATCAAGCGATACGCGCTGTCTCTGACGCGAAGTCCGGTATTAATTCAGTTGGTTTGCCTGCACGCCTTTCGCTACCATGGCGTAATCCGTCTCCAAACCATTTTACGATTTACACAAAGGTAAAGCATGTCCCAAAAAAATCCAGATCCCTCTATTATCAACCCCACCGCTGGCTCGGCGGAGGGCATCACCGAGGTCCGACGCCAGAAGGCATTGCTTAAAACCGGAGCCTTGCAGAACGCGATTCTCAACAGCGCCAACTTTTCGAGTATCGCCACCGACGAGAAGGGCGTCATTCAAATATTCAACGTCGGCGCCGAGCGCATGCTGGGCTACAGCGCCGCCGATGTGCTGAACAAGATCACCCCGGCCGACATTTCCGATCCGCAGGAAGTGATCGCGCGTGCGGAAGCACTAAGCGTCGAACTCGGAACTCCGATTGCGCCGGGCTTCGAGGCATTGGTGTTCAAAGCCTCACGCGGCATCGAGGACATCTACGAATTGACCTACATCCGCAAGGACGGCAGCCGCTTTCCGGCCATCGTGTCGGTCACCGCGTTGCGCGATGCTCACGATGCAATCATCGGCTATCTATTGATCGGCACGGACAATACCGCGCGCAAGCAGGTTGAAGCAGAGCAACAGCATTTGCTTGAGATTCAGGAGGAGACGAATAAACAGCTGCAGCAGGCCAACGTCACCTTGCAGATCAGCGAGGAAAAGCTCGCAGTTACGCTCAACTCCATCGGCGATGCGGTGATAGCCACCGATGCCGAAGCGCGTATAACGCTCCTGAACCCCCTTGCCGAACAGCTCACCGGTTGGACGCAGGCGCAAGCCAACGGTCGCCCGGTGGACGAGATTTTTCCCATCATCAACAAAGACACCCGTCACCCCGCCGTTATCCCGGTAATGGAAACCTTGGCGCATGGCACGATACAGGGCCTGGCCAACCACACCGTACTGATTGCACGCGATGGTAGCGAGTGCGATATCGCCGACAGTTGCGCACCGATTCGCGACCGTGACGGACAGGTGATCGGTGCCGTGCTGGTGTTCCGCGATGTCACCGGGGAATACGCGATACAGCAAGCCTTGCGCGACGGTGTCGCGCAGATCCAGACGATACTCAATACCGTGGTGGACGGTATCATCACCATCCATGCCATCGGCGGCGGCGTCGAGACAATTAACCCGGCCGCCGAGCGAATGTTTGGCTATACCGCAACAGAACTCAACGGACAAAACTTCAGCATGCTGATACCCGAGCTTGATCGGAACCAGCACAATGGTAATGGTTCCCTCGCGTATTACAGTGCGAGCGATGAGGCACGCGCCAACGGCCTCGGACGCGAGGTTGTGGGCCGACGCAAGGATGGCAGCATTTTTCCGTTGGAGATGGCGGTAAGCGAGATGTGGCTGGGTGGACAGCGTTACTTCACCGGCATTTTACGTGATATCACCGCGCGCAAGCAGGCCGAAGAGGCGCTGCTCAAGGCGGGTGCGTTGCAGAATGCGATTTTTAACAGCGCCAACTTCTCAAGTATCGCCACCGACGCGAAGGGCGTGATTCAGATTTTCAACGTCGGCGCGGAACGGATGCTGGGCTACTCCGCCGCCGACGTGATGAATAAGATTACCCCGGCTGAAATTTCCGATCCTCAGGAAGTGATCGCGCGGGCCAAGGCGTTGAGCGTCGAGCTCGACACCCCGATTGAGCCGGGCTTCGAGGCCTTGGTGTTCAAAGCCTCACGCGGCATCGAGGACATCTACGAATTGACCTATATCCGCAAGGACGGCAGCCGCCTCCCGGCGGTCGTGTCGGTCACGGCGTTGCGCGACGCTCAGAATGCCATCATCGGCTACTTATTAATCGGCACCGATAACACCGCACGTAAGCAGGCCGAAGAGGCGCTGCTCAAGGCAGGTGCGTTGCAGAACGCTATTTTCAACAGTGCCAACTTCTCAAGCATCGCCACCGACGCGAAGGGCGTGATTCAGATTTTCAACGTCGGCGCGGAACGGATGCTGGGCTACTCCGCCGCCGACGTGATGAACAAGATCACCCCGGCTGAAATTTCTGATCCTCAGGAAGTGATCGCGCGCGCCAAGGCGTTGAGCGCCGAACTTGAAACCCCGATTACGCCGGGCTTCGAGGCCTTGGTGTTCAAGGCCTCACGCGGCATCGAAGATATTTACGAGTTGACCTATATCCGCAAGGACGGCAGCCGCCTACCGGCGGTCGTGTCGGTTACGGCGCTACGCGACGCGCAGGAAGTCATCATCGGTTACCTGTTGATCGGCACCGACAATACTGCGCGCAAGCAGATTGAAGAAGAGCAGAAGAAGCTCGATCAGCGCCTGCGCGATCAGCAGTTCTACACCAGGTCACTGATCGAGTCCAACATCGATGCGATCATGACTACCGATCCGTCCGGCATCATTTCCGACGTCAACAAGCAGATGGAGGTGCTCACCGGCTGCACGCGCGACGAGTTGATCGGCGCACCGTTCAAAAATAACTTCACCGATCCTGAGCAGGCCGAGGAGAGCATCAAACTGGTACTGAGCGAAAAGAAGGTCACCAACTACGAGTTGACCGCGCGCGCCAGGGACGGTAATGAAACGGTGGTGTCCCTCAACGCGACCACCTTCTACGATCGGGACAGGAAGCTGCAGGGCGTGTTCGCCGCCGCGCGCGACGTCACCGAACGCAAACGCCTGGATCAGGAACTGGAGAATGCCAAGTCTGTAGCGGAAAAAGCCAACCTCGCCAAATCGGATTTCCTTTCCAGCATGAGCCATGAATTGCGCACGCCCCTGAACGCCATCCTCGGCTTCGCCCAGTTGCTGGAGGGCGGTTTACCGCCGCCAACGGCCACCCAGGCTGTAAGGCTGCACCAGATTATCAAAGCAGGGTGGTATCTGCTGGAGCTGATTAACGAAATCCTCGATCTCGCGTTGATCGAGTCCGGCAAGATATCGCTGTCGCGAGAACCGGTGGCGCTGATCGATGTCATCACTGAATGCCAAGCCATGATCGAACCGCAGGCGCAGCAGCGTGACATCAAACTGACCTTTCTCCCATTCGACGAAACCTGGTTTGCCAGTGCCGATCGAACCCGAGTAAAGCAGGTTCTGATCAACCTGCTTTCCAATGCGATCAAATACAACCGCGAGCATGGGACGGTCGAGGTAAAATGCACCGAGAGCACGCCGGAACGCCTACGCATCAGCGTCAAAGACAGCGGTGAGGGATTGGCTCCGGAAAAGCTGGCACTGCTCTTTCAGCCGTTCAATCGTCTCGGGCAAGAGTCTAGCGGAGAGGAAGGTACGGGCATTGGCTTGGTGGTAACCAAGCAACTAATCGAACTGATGGGAGGCACAATCGGCATGGAAAGCACTGTCGGAGTGGGCAGCGAATTCTGGATAGAACTGATCCGGGATCTTACGCCACAATTTGTCGCTGAAAATACACTGCCCGCAGAACCTGCACTGCAATATCAGGAAGACGCGACGCCGCACACTCTGCTCTATGTAGAAGACAATCCGGCCAACCTGATGCTGGTCGAGCAAATCATTGAGGACCACCCACATATACACATGCTGAGCGCACGTGATGGCAAACAAGGCATAGCGCTGGCGTATACCCATCTTCCGGATGTGATCCTGATGGACATCAATCTGCCCGGCCTCAGCGGTTTCCAAGTGCTGAAACTCCTGCGTGAAGATCCGGCAACGGCGCACATCCCGGTTCTTGCCATCAGTGCCAATGCCATGCCACGAGATATCGAGAAGGGACTGGAGGCTGGATTCTTCAGGTATCTCACCAAACCCATCAAGGTCAATGAATTTATGGAGGCCTTGGACGGTGCATTGAAATTTTCTGAAACGGGATTGGACGACATGAATGAAAAGGACAAATACGATGATTAACAAACAAGAAATTCTTAACGCCAGCATTCTGATCGTTGATGATCAGCAATCCAATGTGCTTCTGCTGGAGGAAATGCTGCGTGATGCCGGATATGCTTGCATTGCGTCGACAAATAATCCCAATGAGGTTTATCCGCTTCACAAAAAAAACCGCTACGACCTGATCTTGCTCGATCTGCTGATGCCTGACATGGATGGCTTTCAGGTGATGAAAGGCCTTAAGAATATCGAAACGAATGGGTACCTTCCGGTACTCGTGATCACGGCTCAACCGAGCCAAAAGCTGCGTGCACTTGCCTCCGGCGCGAAAGATTTTATCAGCAAACCGTTTGATCTGGTCGAAATACAGACGCGTATCTATAACATGCTGGAAGTGCGGTTGTTGTACAGAAAACTTGAGAATTACAATAAGGCGCTGGAACAAACGGTGCTGGAACGGACCGCCAAACTCAACGCCATTTTTAATGCGTCAGTGGAAGGTTTTATCACTATTGATATGTCCGACATTATCGTATCCGCTAATGCCGCAGTAGGAACTATTTTCGGCTATAAGCCGGAAGAGTTGGTGGGTTGTAGTATTTGCAAACTCATGCCGTCATCACCAAGTTGTAGCTTGCTCCAGACAGAAAAATTTGGCGGTCAAATTCGGGAGATTGAAGGTATTCACAAAAACGGTTCTGTGGTGCCTCTGGATCTGTCCATAGCGAAGTATTCAATTGATGATGCGCACTATTTTACCCATATTGTGCGTGATGTGAGTCTGCGCAAACACCGGGAACAGCAAGACAAGGAACATCTGGATGAGCTCGCTCATGTCACTCGCCTTGGGATGATGGGTGAAATGGCTTCAGGCATTGCTCATGAGGTCAACCAACCTCTGGTTGCAATTTCAAGCTATACGCAAGCCAGTTTAAATCTTATTAACACTGAAAATCCTGACCTGACAAAACTCACCGAAATCTTATTCAAAACCCAACAACAGGCTTTAAGAGCGGGACAAATCATTCAGGGCATGAGAGAGCTTATCAAATCCCATGCAAAAAATCGTTCAACTGTCGATGTTAATAGTTTGATTCATGAAGCTGTTAGCTTGTGTATTGTCGAACTTAAACAAAACGGCATAAAGCTAAAGTTTGAGCTGGAAAACAATCTGCCGCCTATCTATGTCGATCAGATACAAATTGAACAGATCCTCATAAACCTGATTCGAAACAGCGTTGATGCCTTAAAAAACCTACCCGTAGAACAGCAACGCCAGTTAACCCTTCATAGCCAATTGACTCCCAATAATGGCATACAGATCAGGGTGAAAGACAATGGGTCGGGGCTTGATGAAGACCAGCAACAAAAAATATTGATGCCTTTTTACACCACCAAGGCAGATGGCATGGGCATGGGGCTATCCATCAGTCGCTCACTTATCGAAGCTCATGAAGGAACTTTTCATTTCAATAGCCACCTTGGAAAAGGCACAACTTTTTATTTCACTCTACCAGCAGCTTAATCCATTAGGGGGCTTGCAACGTTCCTTCATTTTTGAGCCATAAGGCTGCACGGCAGTCTATGTGCTCTGTTCGAAAAAACGACCGTTTTTTGGGGATTGCTTACGCCACGTCAGAAAAGCCTGTATTGAACCGATTTGGCGCCATTTGACGTATCAGAAAACTTATCTACGAAATCGAAGTATCAAACTTGCGGCGCGAATTGAGTTTTGTGGTATGCATATTCACGAGCCATATCACTGCGGTACCACTTAGAGTAACCCAGGTTGCCGCGGGCAACGGCTTCAAAGGCGACAATTCGTGGTGACACGACCTTATGGTTCAAAAATGAAGGAGCCGTTGTCGTACACTTGTACTATCGCTACTGAGGATTACTCGACTCCTGTCTCGAAACGTAGGATATTGCATTGGAATAATTAATTTTTTAGACTAGAATCTAAAGGTTTTAAGTAATTTTGATTGCGGGTGTAGAGGGTGATGGAAAGAAGGCTTCATCAAAGGATTCCAGTGCAGGTTTCTGCTATTGTTACTACCGAGGATGGTGTGCGCATTAAGGTGATTGCTGTGGATGTGTCCAGTGATGGGTTGGGTATTGAATGTCATACCCGGCAGCGGAACATGATCACGCCGGGGGGGTGTTTTGTTCGTGATGGTAGGCCGGTTTCTGTGCATGTGGACATGAATCTGAATGATGAAGAAGGGATGTCATCCAAAATAGTAGCGCGATGCCACGTGGTTTTTTCGCGGCGCGTATCCAGCGATCAATGCAAAATCGGATTGCGCTACGCTGATATCGAAAATAACAGCCATGAATGGCTGGTTCGGTTTATTGAGAAAATGTTGGTGTCTAAATAACGGATAAGTCTCGATTTTAGGCGCTTTCGCGGGAAGTGTGCCTGCCTATGTGCCAGCCTCAGCTGGCACTATCCAACATTTTCAAAATTTCTTCGCGTATTTGTTCTTGTCTGGCGGGGTCTGTGATGGGCTGCGACCGGTTGTCGGTGATGTAAAACATGTCTTCAGCCCGGCTGCCGATGGTGGTGATTTTTGCATTGTGCAGATGAATATTTTTTTGCACGAATGCGCGGCCTATTTTTGATAAAAGCCCGGCACGATCGGTGGTGATCAGTTCAATGATAGTGTGCCTGTTTAAAGGATCGGCATGAAATTGAATGCTGGTAGGGATCGGGAAATGTTTGGCCTGTCTTGATTGGCGATGAATGTTTTTGTGTTTTTTGACTTCGTGATGCAACAGGTTGCTACGCAGCACGGTACAAATATGCACTTCCCTGAATAGTTCATTGATGGGTTCCCCTGACTGTTCAAGAACCAGGAAGCTGTTAAGCACATAGTCATCGGTCGTGGTCATGATTCTGGCATCAAGAATGGTCAGTCCCAGTTGGTCGAGAGTGGCTGTGCTCAGCGAAAAAATAGCCTCTTCATTTTTTGTATAAACAAACACTTCGGCACTGCCGCGTTGGGTTTGCGGGCGCAGCAGAACCAGAGGCAGTTCCTCTTCTTTGGATGAGGCGATGGCAATGGTATGCCAGGCTATTTCATCAGCGGAATATCTTAAAAAATAATCATCACTGGCGTGTTGCCAGGAGCTGAGGATGGCCGGTTCGGATATGCCGAGTTTAAGCAGTTCGTCTTTGGCTTCTTTTTTGTTTTCGAGCAGGCGGTCGGCCAATGTCACGGGGTTCTGCAAGCCTCTGTGCAAGGTGCTGTAGGTCACCGAATACAGCTCTTTTAACAGGGCGTCTTTCCATGCGTTCCATAATTCAGGATTGGTGGCGCGAATGTCAGCGACGGTCAGCAGGTACAGGTAATTCAGGTATTCTATGCTGCCGACGGTTTGTGCGAATTGATGAATAACGTCCGGGTCGCTGATGTCCTTTCGCTGTGCCGTCATCGACATGACTAGGTGATTGCGCACCAGCCAGCCGATCAGGTTGGTGTCGTGCGGGGAAAGGTCGTGTTGGACGCAGAACTCCCTGGTGATTTCTTCACCTATGGCGGAATGGTCGCCGTTTCTGCCCTTGGCTATGTCATGAAACAGACCCGCAAGATACAGCAGTTCCGGTTTTGAGATTAGCAGAAAAACATCATTGCAGAAAGGCAGCTCATCAAGATGTTTTTCCAAGGCAAAGCGGCGCAAGTTGCGGATAACAAACAGCGTGTGTTCGTCCACCGTGTAAATGTGAAACAAGTCATACTGCATGCGGGCGACAATATTGGCAAAGCAGGGGATATAGGCGGCTAAAACCCCGTAGCGGTTCATACGCCTTAATTGATCGGTAATGCCTCGCGGTTGGCGGAATGCCTCGATAAAAAGCCGGTTGGCGGCTTTATTTTGGCGAAACTCGTCGTCGATCAAATGCAGGTTTTTACGAACCAGGCGTATGGTGGTCGCCCTGACGCCTTTGATTGATGAGTTTTGTTCCAGAACTAGAAAGAGTTCCAGCAGGGCCAGCGGGTGCCGCTCGAAAAGGGTGTCATCACTGGCCTCAAGGTAGCCGTTGATGACGACGAATTTGTCGTTAAGCGGGATGGTTTTGTAAACAACTTCCCCGGAAACGAAGCGTTCGTTAAATAATTGCAGCAGCATTTCATTAAGGCGCTCAAGTCCTAGTACCGTTTTAAAATAAAACTGCATGAACCGTTCGACATCTTGGTTGTATTCCTGATGCTCGGTGCTGAAGCCGAATTGTTGGGCAAGATCGCGCTGATAATCGAAAATCAGCCGGTCTTCGCAGCGGTTGGTTAACAAATGCAGGGCGTAACGAATTCGCCAGAGCACTTCAAGAGCGGCGACCAGTTCCATATATTCGGACTCGGGCAGGAAGCCGTATTTAATCAGCTCCCTGAGTGTCGAAGAATTGTAATGGCGTTTAAATACCCAGGCGATGACGTGTCTGTCCCGAAGCCCTCCTGGCCCTTCTTTGATGTTGGGTTCAAGATTGTAAGCGGTGTCATGGAATTTGGCATACCGCTGCCGCTGTTCTTCCATTTTGGCGGCGAAAAACTGGTCCGAGGGCCAGATTTTATCCGGGGTGGTTTGTTGTTTTAACGCTTTGTATAGTGTGGTGCTGCCGGAAATTAGTCGAATTTCCATTAGGCTGGTCATAATGGTTTGGTCGTCTATCGCGGCTTCTACGCATTGCTTGATGGTGCGGGCGCTTTGCCCCAGCTTTAAGCCGATATCCCAGAGGAAGGTAAAGAAGTTTGATAGGCCCTCCTGGTATGGGTTGGTGTCCTCGGAATTCAGCAGGACAACCAAGTCAATGTCGGAATAGGGGAACAGTTCTCTTCTGCCGTAGCCGCCAACGGCGCACAGCGTAAGTTGGCTGGCGTAGTCGCCGAGAAAATGTTGCCAACAGCAATTTAGGATTTCGTCAATAAAATCGGATTTCTCATTAAGCAGCTTGGCAACCGATTTGTGTGGGTTGAATTTTTGGCGCAGCTCGGCGTCTTTTTGTTTTAGCCGTTGCTTAAATTGCTGCAAGCTGTCCTTTTCGGCAAAAATCGTGGCATTGATGTGCTTGTTCAAGGCGGTCACATTGCCTACAGGACGTAGGTAAGGGGTGTGAGCTTTTCTTCTTGGCGCAAGGTCAGAATTTCATAGCCACTTTGGGTGACCAGAATGGTGTGTTCCCATTGCGCAGATAAGCTACGATCTTTTGTGACGGCAGTCCAGCCATCGGTCAGCACCTTCATGTGGCGTTTGCCGAGATTGATCATGGGCTCGATAGTTAATATCATGCCTGCTTCAAGGACTTCTCCGTCACCGGCTTTGCCATAATGTAGGACTTGCGGTTCTTCGTGGAAACCTTTGCCGATACCGTGCCCGCAAAATTCCCTGACTACGGAATAGCGATTGGATTCTGCGTGTTTTTGTATGGCATGGCCGACATCGCCTAATGTGGCGCCCGGTTTGACTTGTTCGATACCCAGAAACATGGCTTCCTGGGTTATTTTAATCAGGCGTTTTGCGTGTTGGCTGACTTCGCCAACGCAAAACATTTTGCTGGTGTCGCCATGGTAGTCGTCTTTAATGATGGTGATGTCAATGTTGACAATATCACCGGATTTAAGTTTTTTATCGCTGGGAATGCCGTGGCAGATTTGCTGGTTAATTGACGTGCAAATTGATTTTGGAAAGCCGTGATAATTGAGTGGCGCGGGGATAGCTTGTTGCACATCGACAATGTAGTCGTGGCAAATCTGATTGAGTTCGTCTGTGGTAACGCCGGGAACAACATAGGGTTCAATCATTTCTAAAACTTCGGCCGCCAGTTTTCCGGCAACACGCATTTTTTCAATTTCAGTTTCGGTTTTAATAATTATGCTCATGAAAAACAGGTTAAAGGTTAAAGGCTAAAGGCGCAAAAAGACAGGTTTTTAGCAGTGTGTCTTTGGTTTTGCGCCCGTGTAATACATTCATTTTAACAGAGTTCAGCTTGTTGTGAAAAAGTAAATATGGTATAAAGGGAAGTTCGTTTTCGAACTAATACTCACGCCTATCGTCACGTTTGGAAGGGTGCTGGTTTACAGCTTTAATTTTAAGTAATGATTGTAACTGGTTTCCAAACGGGATAGGTGGAGGCGTAACCCAACTCGGAACACAGGTTCCGAATTTTTTATCTTAGGAGAACACATGTCAGCAGTATCAATGCGTCAAATGCTTGAAGCGGGTGTCCATTTTGGACATCAAACTCGTTATTGGAACCCGAAAATGGCTACCTACCTTTTCGGTGCACGTAACAAAATCCATATCATCGATTTGGAAAAAACGCTTCCAATGTTTAACGACGCAATGAATTATCTGGGTCAGATGACAGCAAACAAAGGCACCGTCCTGTTTGTTGGCACCAAGAAAGCAGCACGTAAAGTGGTTGCTGAAGAAGCCGCACGTTGCGGCATGCCTTATGTCAACCATCGCTGGTTAGGCGGCATGCTGACAAACTTTAAAACCATCAAGAAATCTATCAATCGCCTTAAAGAATTGGAAGCGATGAAAGCTGACGGTACGCTTTATCAACGTTTCGCCAAGAAAGAAGCGTTAGGTATGGAGCGCGAACTGGAAAAGCTGGAACGCAGCTTGGGCGGAATTAAAGATATGAAAGGCGTTCCTGACGTAATTTTTATATTAGATGTCGGTTATGAAAAAAATGCGATCAGTGAAGCTAAAAAATTAGGCATTCCTGTTGTCGGCATCGTGGATTCCAATAATTCACCGGAAAAAATCGATTACATTATCCCAGGCAATGACGACTCGATTCGTGCTGTTAAACTCTATTGCGAAAGCGTTTCTGCGGCAGTTATGGAAGCTAAATCAGCAGGTTTGGGTATGTCTGCAAAAGCTGATGATTTTGTTGAAGAAGCAGCAGCAAAATAAGGCGCAGACTTATTTTTACAGGCGTTCCTTGAATGCTTGAAGTTAGGCAAAAAACGCCTCCTCACGGGGGCGTTTTTACAGTGATGAATAATGAGGAAAAATAAAGAATGAGTATTAATATAAGTGCAGCGATGGTTAAGGAACTGCGTGAACGAACTGCCTCGGGCATGATGGAATGCAAAAAAGCCTTGGTTGAAGCAAACGGCGACATGGAATTGGCTATTGAAAATATGCGCAAATCCGGTCTAGCCAAGGCCGATAAAAAATCTGATCGTATTGCTGCTGAAGGCATTATCGGCGCTAAAGTCAGTGATGACGGAAAAACTGTGGCGATTGCCGATATTAATTGCGAGACTGACTTTGTTGCCAAAGCTGATGATTTCGTCAGTTTCGTCGATAACGTCACTGCTGCTTTGTTGAACTCCAATGTTGAAACAGATGAGCAACTGCTGGCAATGAAATTGGCTGACGGCACGATTGTGGATGAGGTTCGTCGTGGACTGATTGCCAAGCTGGGCGAAAACATTACCGTCAGACGGTTTCAAAAATACCAGACTGCTACGGGCGGAACAGCCTGCTATTTGCACGGCAAAAAAATCGGCGTGATCGTTGAATTGGCCAAGGCTGATGCAGAATTAGGCAAAGACATTGCTATGCATATCGCAGCAAGCAAACCGACCTGTGTGTCTGATGATCAGGTATCTCCTGAATTGATTGAAAAAGAGAAGGAAATTTTTTCTGCTAAAGCGGCCGAGAGCGGAAAACCTGCCGACATCATTGAGAAAATGATCGGAGGCCAAATCAGTAAGTTTTTAGCTGAAATCACTCTATTGGGTCAGCCTTTTATTAAGGACGATAAAGTGACTGTCGGCAAATTGCTTGCATCAAAAGGCAACAGCGTTATCCGTTTCGCCCGTTTGGAAGTGGGCGAGGGAATAGAGAAGAAAGAAGAAAACTTTGCCGAAGAAGTTATGGCTCAAGTTAGAGGCAATTAATTTAGGCGAAAGGCGAAAGATTCAAGGTAGAAAAACCTTGAACTTTTCGCTTAGCAGCTCTTTATTCATCAATAACAAATACCAGCCCCGATAATTAAAATGACTAAAACAATTTGCCAGAGAATTTTACTTAAGTTAAGCGGTGAAGCTTTAATGAGTGAGACCGGTGGCAGTATTGATGCAGATATTGTTAAGCGTCTTGCAACTGAAATTAAAGAGTTGTGCGATGTTGGTCTTCAGGTCGGTTTGGTTATCGGTGGCGGTAACATATTGCGTGGTGCGGAAAAAGCCTCCGAAGGCCTGGATAGAGTGACCAGCGACCAGATGGGCATGCTGGCTACGGTCATCAATGCCTTGGCCATGCAAGATGCACTGGAAGCTTGTGGTCAGCCGGTCAGGGTGATGTCCGCGCTGAAAATCAATCAGGTCTGTGAGGATTATATTCGTCGCCGGGCGGTCAGGCATTTGGAAAAAGGTCGGGTTGTCATTTTTGCCGCGGGAACCGGAAACCCTTTTTTCACCACCGATTCGGCGGCCAGTCTCCGAGCGATTGAAATCAATGCCCAGCTGATGATTAAGGCTACTAAAGTTAAAGGCGTTTATTCTGCCGACCCTCAAAAAGACAAGAATGCTAAATTCTATCCTCGATTAACCTATGATGAAGCACTTGATCAGCGTCTCAATGTCATGGACACGACGGCACTAGTATTGTGCCGGGATAATAATGTGCCGATGCGGGTGATGGATATTTTTGAGAAAGGCGCGATAATGAGACTTATGATGGGTGAAGAGATAGGCTCCCTTATTGAACGAGGAACAGATAATGATTAGTGATATTCAACAGGACGCTTCAACTCGCATGAGTAAAAGTATTGAAGCCTTAAAGCATGAATTCTCAAAAATAAGAACGGGTCGGGCCCATCCCAGCTTGTTGGATCAAATTAACGTTTCATACTACGGTACCGAGTCTTCATTATCCCAGGTCGCCAATATCGCCGTCGAAGACGCGCGTACTTTGACGATTACACCTTGGGAAAAGGGCATGGTGCAGGCTATTGAAAAAGCCATTATGAAATCGGATTTGGGCTTGAATCCCGCTACCAACGGCATGACTATTCGCATTCCGTTGCCGCCGCTGACCGAAGAGCGTCGCCGCACTTTGGTTAAAGTCGTCAAGAATGAAGCCGAGAATGGTCGGGTTGCGATCAGGAATATTCGTCGCGATGCAAACTCAGCCATCAAAGAAGCTTTAAAGGAAAAAATGATTTCCGAAGATGATGCGCATGGTGCTGAAGAAAAAATTCAAAAATTGACCGATCAGTATGTCAAAGACGTTGAGAAATTGCTGGAAGCAAAAGAAGCCGATTTACTGTCAATGTAATTGGAATTTAAATAATGCCTACGGATGACGGTAACAGTTTGGAATCAGCAAGCGCCCTTATGGGCACAAATAACAGTCCGCGCCATATTGCCATTATCATGGATGGTAACGGGCGATGGGCGCAAAAGCGCTTTATGCCGCGTGCGATCGGCCATCAGGCCGGGGTTAAAGCGGTTCGGAAAATTGTAGAGTACTGCGCTAAACAAGAGGTAGAGGTCTTGACCTTGTTCGCGTTCAGCAGTGAAAACTGGCGTCGCCCGGAAGAAGAAGTGTCACTGTTGATGGGGCTGTTTATGGCGACTCTGCAAAGAGAAATTAACAAGCTTGACCGCAATAATATCCGTTTGCGATTTATTGGCGACAGAACAGCATTTTCTGACAAGTTGCAAACTAAAATGGCCGAAGGTGAGGCGCAAACCAAAGACAACACCGCCTTGACGCTGGTTATTGCGGCAAATTATGGGGGGCGCTGGGATTTATGTCAGGCGTTTCGTACAATGGCGGAAAAAATAGCCGCCGGAGAATTGAAACAGCAGGACATCAACGAACAGCTGATCAATCAGCATTTATCAACCGCAGACCTGCCCGAACCCGACTTGTTTATCAGAACCGGTGGCGAACAACGCGTCAGTAATTTTCTGCTATGGCAACTTGCCTATACAGAACAGTACTTTACCTCAACGCTATGGCCTGATTTCGACCAGAACTCACTTGAAGAGGCTATCAACAGTTTTAAAAGCAGGCAAAGGCGCTTTGGTCATACCGGAGATCAATTGAAATCAATTACCTTAAAATAACCGGCTGGTTTTTTACTGAAAACTAATACTTACTTCCAACTTCATCTAATAATTATAAAAATGTTACTACAACGAATTATTACTGCATTAATTCTGGTTCCTCTGGTTGTGCTGGCTGTTTTTCAGCTGCCGTCGGAGTATTTTTCATTGCTTGTAGGGCTAATCGTGCTTTTGGCGGCATGGGAGTGGACTAATCTGGTCGGCATTAATTCGCTGGCTAAACGCGGATTGTTTTTATTGGCGTTGATTCTGCCGATGGTTTGGCTGCATTTTTGGACGCAGTTTCTTGAAATATTGGCGCAAGTGCTTGAGTTAAGTGTGCAGCGTTTGGCTGCCTTCACCAAAGAAGCGGATTTAACCACTATCAGTTCTTATTTGGAAACAGTCGATGTGCCCGATATAAGGGTTTATTCGGGGATGCTGGAGTGGTTTGTTATACCGCCGGTGTTATTCTGGATATTGGTGATGATATTAATCAGAAACACCCCAGCGGCTGTTTTAAAATTGGAAATGAGAATTCGCTATAAAGCATTAATCGGTTGGTTTATTTTATTATCAACCTGGATGTTTTTAGTACGATTAAGAACTTTTTATCCTGTGGAACTGACCCTATATTTTTTGGTCTTAGTTTGGGCTGCCGATATTGCTGCTTATTTTACCGGAAAGAAATACGGCAAAACCAAATTAGCCCTCGAAATCAGCCCAGGCAAGACGGTTCAAGGTATGTACGGCGCATTAATAGCCGGAGGCGTTTGTGCAGTCGTTTTAAGTTTGATTTATGGTTTTCCCTTAATGATCGCATCGGATTTTTTCATGCTATCCGTATTGACCGTATTGATTTCTATTTATGGTGATTTGTTTTTCAGTGTGGTCAAACGCCAGCGCGGCGTCAAGGACACCGGTTCATTGCTGCCAGGTCACGGTGGCATTCTGGATAGGATTGATAGCATGATTGCCGCCATTCCATTTTTTTACGCCGGCATCTATTTAATTCACCCATGAAAGGCATTTGCATACTCGGAGCCACAGGCTCAATCGGTGTCAGCACTTTAGATGTTGTAGCCAGACATTCCAGTCTGTATAAAGTCATCGCGTTAACGGCCAATACCAATATCGACGCCCTCTATGAACAATGCCTGGAACACCATCCAGAGGTTGTCGTCGTAGTGGATGAGCAGAAGGCGCAAGTTTTTGCCGAAAAACTTAAAAACTCGCCGATAGCCGATATAAAAGTCATGTCCGGCGCTAAGTCGCTGGAACATGTTGCAACATTGGACAACGTTGATTCGGTGATGGCAGCCATCGTCGGCGCGGCGGGCTTGTTGCCGAGTCTGGCGGCAGCGAAGGCGGGAAAGACCATATTGCTGGCCAATAAGGAAGCCCTGGTAATGTCGGGTTCGATTTTCATGCAAGCCGTCACCGATTCGGGCGCGCAATTGCTGCCGATTGACAGCGAGCATAATGCGATATTCCAGTGCATGCCCGCCGGTTATAAAACCGGGATGCAGGCAAAGCAAGCCAGACGTATTTTATTGACCGCATCGGGCGGCCCGTTTCGGGAAACTCCCGTTGATCAACTGGACAGTGTCACGCCGGAACAGGCCGTGGCTCACCCTAAATGGGACATGGGCCGAAAGATTTCCGTGGATTCGGCGACGATGATGAATAAGGGCCTGGAGATGATCGAAGCTTGTATTTTATTCGATATGACCCCAGATCAAATTCAAGTGGTCATCCATCCGCAAAGCGTTATTCATTCGATGGTGGATTATGTGGACGGGACGGTTTTGGCGCAAATGGGCAATCCCGATATGCGCATACCTATCGCCTATTCAATGGCTTGGCCGGAGCGGTTTGATTCGGGTGTTGAGCCACTGAATATTTTTGATGTCGGGCGTATGGATTTCCAGGAGCCTAGCCTGGAGCGATTTCCTTGCTTACGACTGGCCTATGAGGCTATTGCCGCAGGCGGCACCATGCCGACTATTTTGAACGCGGCTAATGAAATTGCAGTCGAGGCATTTTTAAATGAACAGGTTCGGTTTACCGACATTCCGTTTATTATTGAGCGTTGTATGAAGAAATTCGAGGCCAAGACCGCCGATACGCTGGAAATTGTTTTAGATGCGGATCAACAGGCCAGACTGGTATCTGCGCAGATTATTGGAGAACTGACTAATTGATGGATTTGCTGCATACGCTATTTTATTTTGTAGTTGCGATAAGTGTCCTGGTTTCAATTCATGAATTCGGGCATTTCTGGGTCGCTCGCAAAGCCGGGGTAAAAGTACTCCGGTTTTCGGTCGGTTTCGGCAAAGTTTTATGGGCCTATCAAAAAAGTCCTGATGCGACAGAGTATGTAATATCGGCAATCCCGCTGGGCGGCTATGTCAAGATGGTCGACGAGCGGGAAGGCGAAGTCAAGGAAGCGGACTTGCCGTATGCTTTTAACCGCCAATCCGTATTGGCCAGAACGGCCATAGTAGCCGCAGGCCCCGTGTTTAATCTGGTGCTTGCCGTTGCGTTGTTCTGGAGCGTGCTGGTGATCGGCGAGACCGGCATCAAACCGATACTCGGCGCGGTGGAGCAGGGCACTTTGGCCGCTGCCGCAGGCTTTGTTGAAGGCGATGAGATCGTCTCGGTAAACGACAAGGCAACGCCAACCTGGACTGAGGCGATGACCGTCTTAGTATCCTCGGCGCTGGATGGTGAACAGAGCATCAAGGTCGCGGTAAAAAGTTTTGATGATTTGCAAACTGTCAGGACGCTGAAGCTTAGCGATAAAGATACCGAAAATCCCGACGTGCTGTATCAACGCCTAGGCTTAAAACCCTGGTCTCCGAAATTGCAGCCCGTCATAGGAAAAGTGTTGCCCGATAGCGCAGCACTTGCTGCCGGTTTAAAACAAGGCGACCTGCTTGTGAGCGCAGACGGTACGGTTATTGAAGACTGGATGCAATGGGTGGCCACGGTAAAAAGCCACCCCGATGTTGCAATCAAGTTGGTGATTGAGCGCGATGGCGCGCGGTTGCCTGCAACCATTACCCCGAAAAGCGTGAAAATAGGCGACCAGACTGAGGGTAAAGTCGGCGCCTCGGTTCATATACCCGAAGAACTGATCAAGTTGGTGAGCGTTGAATATTCGTTGTCGCCCTTGTCCGCGATACCGGTTGCACTGGAAACCACCTATTATTATTCGGTGACCAGCTTAAAAATGATGGGCAAGATGCTGATCGGCAAAGCATCCGTAGATAACTTAAGCGGCCCCATCAGCATTGCCCAGTATGCGGGACAGTCCGCCACGATGGGCTTGGTGCCCTTTTTGAAATACATGGCCTTGGTCAGCGTCAGTTTAGGCGTATTGAATTTATTGCCGATACCGGTGCTGGACGGCGGTCATTTGCTGTTTTTTGCGATAGAAGGCATTAAAGGCCGTCCTGTTTCGGAAAAGGTACAGATTTTCTTTCAACAAATCGGCATTGCATTGCTCGTGTCATTGATGGCCTTGGCTATGTTTTTGGATGTTGATCGTTTGTTTTAACAGGCGTAGGGGCAATCCCTTGTGGTTGCCCTTTTATTTCTATAGCTCGAATTAGGGCAACCACAAGGGATTGCCCCTACAAAGGAATATTATGAAAAAAATTATTACGATTGCCGCGATATCATTCGGCCTGACTTTATCCGTCGCGCATGCAGATGAAGATGCTATCAGGCAAGCCCTGGCTAAATCCATGCCATCGGTAAAAGTGGGCACGGTTAAGCCTTCTGAAATCAGCGGTCTTTTTGAAGTTACCGTGGGTGGCAATATCGTTTATGTTTCCGGTGATGGTAAGTATCTGATTCAAGGGCACTTGGTTGATGTTGCTGCGCGCACGGACTTAACCGAAGAGAAGTTGAGCGGTACCCGCAAGCAGGCCCTCGAGAAGCTTGGTGTGGATAAAATGATCGTGTTCAAACCAAAAACCAGTAAATATACGGTCAGCATCTTTACCGATATTGACTGCGGCTATTGCCGTAAATTGCATTCGGAAATCGACCAGTACATGGCTGAAGGCATTACCATCCAGTATTTGTTTTTCCCCAGAGCAGGTAAAGGTTCCGATTCTTATCACAAAGCCGTATCGGTCTGGTGTGCCGAAGATCGCAAGGCGGCTTTAACGGCAGCCAAAAAAGGCGAGACACCTCCGTCTAAAACCTGCGCTAACCCGGTTGATGAGCACATGCAATTGGCAGAGGAATTTGAAGTGAAAGGAACGCCGATGATGGTTACCGAAAAAGGTAATATCTTCCCCGGTTATCTGCCTGCAAAACAGCTGGTTGAAGCGCTGGCGGACGAGAAAGGTAAAAAATAATCAGATTGATTGCGGGGCGGCGTTTCAGTCGCCCCTGTAATCCAAAGCTACACCATCCCCTTAAGCCGATAAAGCAACTCCAAAGCCTGTCTCGGGCTAAGCTCATCCGGGTTCATGTCTTCCAGTAAACCCACCGCAGGATGACATTCCTTCGATGAAAACAAATCCAGCTGATTAACCCCGGTTTCCGCCTGCTGTTCAATATAGGCGTGGTCTTCCAGATGACGTAATTTAGTCTTGGCTTTATCAATCACCGAACGCGGCACACCGGCAAGAGAGGCCACCTGCAAGCCGTAACTTTGGCTGGCCGGGCCATCCTTTACCGCATGCAAAAAAATAATCTTGTCGCCATGCTCCATCGCATCCAGATGCACGTTATGGATGGTTTTTTGTTCGTCGGGCAGGGTGGTCAATTCGAAATAATGCGTCGCAAACAGCGTGAACGCCTGGGTTTGTTTGGCCAGATGGTCGGCGCAGGCCCAAGCCAGCGACAGGCCGTCGAAGGTGCTGGTGCCGCGGCCGATCTCGTCCATCAGGATCAGACTTTTCGAGGTCGCGTTATGCAGAATGTTGGCGGTTTCCGACATTTCCACCATGAACGTGGAACGTCCGCTGGACAGGTCGTCGGACGCGCCGATGCGGGTGAAAATCTTGTCGACAGGGCCGCAGGTCAGCGACTTGGCCGGGACATAACAGCCGATATGGGCGATTAACACAATCAGCGCGGCCTGGCGCATGTAAGTCGATTTACCTCCCATATTCGGGCCGGTAATCACCAGCATCCGACGATTGTTAGAAAACGACAAGTCATTGGGCACAAACGGAATATCCGAAACCTGTTCAACGACCAGATGCCGACCGGCTTCAATCGCTATGCCGGGCTTATCGACCAGCGTCGGTTGCGATAAATTCAAAGTTTCGGCGCGTTCGGCAAAATCGACCAACACATCCAGCTCAGCCAGCGCGGCGGCGCACTGTTGCAACGGGATTAACGAAGCGCCGATGATGTTCAGCAATTCCTCGTACAAGGCTTTTTCAAAAGACAGCGATTTTTCCTTGGCGCTCAGCACCTTGTCTTCAAACGATTTCAATTCCTCGGTGATGTAGCGTTCCGCGCCTTTTAAGGTTTGCTTCCGGGTGTAATGCGCGGGGACTTTTTCCGCATGCAGATTGGAAATCTCGATATAGTAGCCATGCACCCGGTTGTAATTGACCTTCAACGTACTGATGCCGGTCGCCGCTTTTTCGCGGTTTTCCATGTCGATCAGGAACTGGTCGGCGTTCTGGCTTAAGTTGCGCAGCTCATCGAGTTCAGGATGATAGCCCGGCGCAATCACGCCGCCGTCCCGAATCAGCACCGGCGGGTTGTCGATAATGGCCGATTGCAGCAGCTTTAACATCTCGGGATGCTCGCCGATTTGCTCACATAAAGCTGTAAGCTGCGGATTATCGCCGCCGGAAAGAGCATGTTGCAGCGCAGGTAGAACCGCCAGGGTATTGCGCAACACCAGCAAGTCTCGGGGACGTGCCGACTTTAACGCGATACGCGAGCTGATTCTCTCAATATCGCCGACCTGCCGCAGATGGCCTTGAATCTCGCGATACAGCAAGACATTAAGCAGGGTATCGATACAGGCATAGCGGTTGTTCAGAATATCGTGATCGCGCAGAGGCCGGTTGATCCAGCGCCGCAAACAGCGGCTGCCCATCGCGGTTGCGGTTTTATCCAGCACTCCGAACAGCGTGTATTGCAGTTGCCCGGAAGGGTGAAAATCCAGTTCCAGATTGCGGCGGCTGGACGCATCCAGCAAAATGCTGTCGTTGCTGCTTTCGGTGCGGATGCCTTGGATATGCGGCAGCGCGCTTTGCTGGGTGTCTTTAACATATTGCAATAAACCGCCCGCGGCAGCGATGGCGGCGGGCATGTTCTCGCAGCCATAGCCTTTCATGTCAAGCGTGTTGAATTGCTTTAACACCAGTTGCTTAGCGCTTTCCGCTTCAAAATGCCAGGGCGGCCTTCTGCACAAACCGCCACGCTGTTTTAAGCTGGCAGGCAACGGCCAGTCTTCGCTAAATAACAGTTCGGCAGGGTTAAGGCGACCGATCTCGCTTAATAACTGATCAATGGATTCAACCTGTTGCAACACGAAACGGCCGCTGGTTAAATCCAGGCCGGCGATGCCGTGTTGCGAGCTTGGGAACGAGCACACGGCGACCAGCAGATTATCTTTGCGGTCTTCCAACAAAGCTTCGTCGGTGACGGTGCCTGGGGTTACGATGCGTACCACCTTGCGCTCGACCGGGCCTTTGGACGTTGCAGGGTCGCCGATTTGTTCGCATATCGCGATGGATTCGCCGTGCTTTAACAGCTTGGCAAGATAGCCTTCGGCCGCGTGATAAGGAATGCCCGCCATAGGGATCGGAAGTCCCCCCGATTGCCCCCGGCTGGTCAGCGTAATATCCAGCAGTTGCGAGGCCTTTTTGGCGTCATCGAAAAACAGTTCATAAAAATCCCCCATACGGTAGAACAACAAGGTATCGGGGTGTTCGGATTTGATGCGCATAAATTGCTGCATCATCGGCGTGTGCTGGTCGGTGGTTTTTTGTTTTATACTCATGAGCCTATTTTATCCGAAGTCGCACGAGGTCACATCATGGAGTCTGAATTATTTGAGCTAGCCGAACAACTGGGCCGCTTATTAAAAGCCAGCGGCAAAACAATAGCCACAGCCGAATCCTGCACCGGCGGCTGGATTGCCCAAACGATTACCGATGTGCCGGGCAGTTCAGCCTGGTTTGATCGGGGTTTTGTCACCTACAGCAATGCCGCAAAAGTGCAAATGTTGTGCGTTAGTCCGCAAACATTAGCGGAATACGGTGCTGTCAGCGCCGAGACAGCAATGGAAATGGCGGCGGGTGCATTAACGCACAGCGATGCCGATGTTGCGGTTGCTGTGACCGGCATAGCAGGCCCCGATGGCGGAACGCCGGAGAAACCGGTCGGTACGGTATTTATCGCATGGGCGGATAAAAATGGGGAGGCCAAGGTGGTCAAAAAACAATTGTCAGGAAACCGGCGGCAAATTAGAGCACAAACAGTGAGGAGTGCTATTGATGGGGCAATACTGTTGACTTAATCCGATCTGTGCTGAGTCCTTCGAGCTACGCTCAGCGAGCATGAATTGGGCTCTACTCTGAGCAAGCTGGAAGAGCTCAGGCGACGGACGATGGTTTTATACTGCTTACAGTTCAAAATTCGGTTTTTTAAAATTCCCTCACCCCAACCCGCGTCGCAATAGCTCCTAAGTCGTCCAGCAGGAGAAAGTAAGGTATTGTATTGTATTGATCTTATGTACCTGATGTTACGCACGGATGGTATTTCTCCCGTTTGCCGCGCCGAGCACCGGAGCTTTTATCGAGACTAGCCCGCTAGGGGCGCGGCAGGGATGCCGCGCGTCAGCAGTGGGGCTGGAGCCCCTTCTGCTGACCCTCGATAAAAGCGAGGAGCGCAGGAAGCAAGCGGCAACCGGGTCGCCTTTTCTTTGGTTACTTTCTTTTCGACTGCATGGATGCAGGAGGTAGAGCAACGCAGGAACAGTTGCCGAGGCGAAGCAAAAGAAAGTAACTCGCCTTCGGGTGCGAGAACCCGCTTCAATCAACTGTCGCGCTAGCGACACTTTAATGTTAAAGCGATCGAAATTCGACTGACTGCGTAACATCAGCTAGTAAAAAGTCCATCACGCACTATTCCTACACTGTGACGTGTTCCACGTCTGACGCCAGCCATCTTAGGTGCGGTCGCCTTACGATGTTCACGACTGAATGCCACTTTGTTTAGACATCTTGTATGACGATTCATGCGGGTTCGCCATATCTTACAAGCTCCACCTAACTTTTACCCCGCCGAAGATCACAGAAACCTACTCTGCCTATATGTGCTCTACCGTACCGACTGCGGCTAGTTTTACGGCTAAAGTCTTTTCAATGTTTTGACACGCCCTAGTGCTTCGAAGCTTGGTTCTTGGTCGAGATGACTTGCTTATCTTTGGTCACGCGTGTTCTTTAACTGTAGGAGAATTTCATGAAACAGCCAACTCACACTGAACACCTCATGCAGGCCTGTATAGAGGCTTGCAGCCATTGCCACCAGGTCTGCCTGCAAACCGCCATGAACCACTGCCTCAATACCGGCGGAAAACACGTCGAGGCAGAACACTTCCGTTTGATGATGAACTGCGCCGAGATCTGCCAAACATCGGCCAACTTTCAGCTCAGTAGTTCTAATTTTTCGCATCGTCTTTGCGAGATCTGTGCCGAAGTCTGTGAGGCATGCGCCGCTGATTGCGAGAAAATTGGTGGTATGGATGAATGCGTAGAGGCATGCGAGAAATGTGCCGAGAGTTGCCGAAAAATGGCGAGCGCCAAGCACTAAGCGTGAATTGGATTCTGTGGTTATGTATCCAAGACACTCATTGTTGTTTGCGGCGGCTGTAATAGCTCTAACAGCATGTGGCGAGATGGCGCAATTGCCGATCACGGCGGGCGTAGGCCCTCATCCACAACTGCCGCCGCCCAACCCGACCTTGATTCCCACGGTGAACATTGCTCCAGCCAAGGGCTGGCCTGAAAATGGAAAACCAGTGGCGGCGCCAGGAATGACCGTGAATGCCTTTGCCGCAGGACTCGATCACCCGCGCTGGCTTTATGTGTTGCCCAACGGCGACGTATTAGTCGCCGAAACCAATGCACCGCCGAAGCCAGAGGATGGAAAGGGTATCAAAGGCTGGCTCATGAAGCGGGTCTTGAGCAAGGCTGGTGCAGGCGTACCCAGCGCCAATCGCATCACACTGCTGCGTGACACCGATGGTGACGGCGTGGCGGAAACACGGTCGGTGTTCATCGAAGGGTTAAACTCGCCCTTCGGCATGGCGTTGGTAGGCAACGATTTCTTCGTGGCCAACTCGGATGCGGTGATGAGGTTTCCCTATACCGAAGGCGAAACTCGGATCGCTCAGCCGGGAACCAAGGTACTGGATCTTCCGGCGGGGCCGATCAATCATCACTGGACCAAGAACCTCCTGGCGAGTCGGGACGGGACGCGACTTTATGTAACGGTGGGCTCGAACAGCAATGCAGCCGAGAACGGCATCGACCAAGAGGTCGGCCGCGCCGCCATCTGGGAGGTGGATACAAAACTAGGAAGCTACCGCATCTACGCATCCGGTTTGCGCAACCCCAATGGACTAGCTTGGGAACCGGATGGCGGGGCTCTTTGGACCGTGGTTAACGAGCGCGATGAACTCGGTAGCGACCTGGTTCCTGATTACCTGACTTCGGTGCCCGACGACAGTTTCTTCGGCTGGCCTTACAGCTACTATGGACAGCATCTTGACGAACGCGTTCAGCCTCAGCGGCCCGATCTGGTCGCCAAAGCAAGGGTACCTGATTATGCTCTCGGTCCGCACACCGCTTCGCTCGGCTTGGCTTTTTCCAAGAGCGCCTTATGGCCTGCGCCATTCGACAACGGAGTTTTCATCGGCCAGCACGGCTCGTGGAACCGCAAGCCACGTAGCGGCTACCGGGTAATCTTTGTACCTTTCAAAAAAGGCAAGCCCTTCGGTGATCCGATCGATGTGCTGACAGGCTTGGTTAGCGCCGATGGCGATGCGTTCGGAAGGCCCGTGGGTGTCGTACTCGACAAGCATTCGGCGTTACTGGTCGCCGATGATGTAGGCAATGTCATCTGGCGCGTGACGGCGTCGGCCCTCCCCCTCAGTCCAACTCTGGCGGAGCCGACAGAACGATAGAGCGAACCCAGTCGCCCATGCAATCATACAACCTATCCCGAGCAACGAAGGAAATCAAACCATGAGCACGATCACCACCAAAGACGGTACAGAAATTTATTACAAGGACTGGGGCTCGGGACAACCCGTCGTCTTCAGTCACGGCTGGCCGCTTAACGGCGATGCGTGGGAAAGCCAGATGGTCTACCTGGCATCCAACGGCTATCGTTGCATCGCCCATGATCGTCGCGGCCACGGCCGTTCGAGCCAGCCCTGGAACGGCAACGACATGGACACCTACGCCGACGACCTGTCGGAGCTCATCGAAACGCTCGACCTGAACGGCACCACCCTGATCGGCCATTCGACCGGCGGTGGAGAGGTCGCCCGCTACATCGGGCGCCACGGCACCCAGCGCGTCGCCAAGGTCGTACTGATGGGCTCGGTGTCGCCGCTGATGCTCAAGACGGACGCCAATCCCGGCGGCCTGCCGATTGAGGCGTTCGACGCCATCCGCGCCGACGTCGCCGCTGACCGTTCGCAGTTCTTCAAGGATCTTACAACGCCGTTCTACGGAACCAATAAGTCAGGCAATCCGGGCGCGAAAGTCAGCCAAGGCGTCCGCGACGCATTCTGGTTACAGGGCATGCAGGGCGGCCTCAAGAACCAGCTCGACTGTGTCAAGGCGTTTTCCGAGACGGACTTCACCAAGGACCTCAAAAAGTTTGATGTGCCAACCCTAATCATCCACGGCGACAACGACCAGATTGTGCCGATCGACGCCTCGGCTCACGCCTCGTTCAAGCTTATCAAGAACGCAACCCTGAAGATCTACCCGGGTGGACCGCACGGCCTCGCCGACACGCACAAAAACCAGCTCAATGCCGACCTGCTCGCATTTATCAGGGCCTGACGTTGGCCAAGAAGAAATACACCCTGCCGCTCGGCGTCTAACGCAGTAATTTATTCATCGCTATGTACGATGGCGTACAGATGCGTGGCGTCGACTCGCGCAATACTGTTTTAAACGCAACTTTACTGGAGACTCATCATGACCTTTCCTAATAACTCAGCCGCAAACGAACTCGGCTGCGAACATACCTTGCCAGGTGTCTACCACCAATCCATGCATGCAAGTGCTGTGTCGTGGAGTGCCATATTGGCGGGTGCCGCGGCGACAGCAGCCCTGGCGTTGATTCTTTTGATGTTGGGAACAGGTTTAGGTCTGTCCTCGGTATCACCCTGGGCATACAGTGGCGTAAGTGCAACCACTTTCGGCGTATCGTCCATACTGTGGCTGACCTTTACGCAACTTATTGCTTCCGGGTTAGGTGGCTACCTCGCCGGCAGGCTGAGAACAAAATGGGTTTCTGTGCATACGGACGAGGTCTACTTCCGCGACACTGCTCACGGTTTTCTGGCCTGGGCAGTTGCGGCGCTTGCAACCGCCGCGCTACTGACATCGGTGATTGGATCGATTGTCAGTGGTGGAATTCAGGCCGGGGGCGTCGCTGCTACTGCGGCGGCCGCCACGACGAGCAATACGACGACGGCCGGCCCCGATATAACAAAGTACCACAACAGTGAACCAATGGGGTACTTCGTGGACTCTCTGTTCCGAAAGGACATCAACGCGGCCGCAACTGCCTCGGCTCCCGATGAAAGCGGCGCTATGCCAAGATATAATCTGGAAAATCTGGAACCAATCACTGCCGTATCCAGGTCCGAAGTTACCCGCATCTTCATGAACAGCATACGCACGGGCCCTCTGCCCTCTGAAGACACTCGGTATGTCGGTCAGATTGTCGCGCAGCGCACAGGCCTGACACAGCTGGACGCAGAGAAGCGAGTGCTTGATACCTATGCCCGCGTACAGTCCAAACTACGTGAAGCGGAAACCGCGGCTAAAGAAGCTGCCGACTCTGCACGCAAAGCTTTTGTCTATGCGTCGCTGTGGCTCTTTATCTCGTTGCTCATCGGTGCATTCGTCGCCAGCTTTGCGGCTACTTATGGCGGTCGGCAGCGTGACATGTAATTACACCTACAACTAACTTACTCAGGAGACAAAACAATGCGCTCAATACTTTTATACTTACTCGGCATCCCCATCCCCATCATTATTCTGATTGCGTTGTTCGTGCGCTGAACGCGTTCAACATGCTGCTCGGTGCGACTAGAACTGGTCGCACCGTAAGAATTGGGGCTAAGCACGGCCAATGGCGATTTGATTTATTGATAAATGACAATCATACGGTCGGAGGTAGGGCGTGCCCTATAAAGATTTAATCGATTTACCTAAAAGTGTGCGGGAACATTTACCGAAACACGCCCAGGAGATTTACCGAGCAGTTTACAACAGTGCTTGGGACGAATACGCACAAGATGAAGAACGGGCACACCGGGTGGCTTGGAGTGCGGTCAAAAAGAAATATGAGAAGGATGAATCCAGTGGGCATTGGAAAACCAGGGATAATGTGTAAAACTTTGAACTTGATCTGACAGTTTCAAAACATTCGTTTGGATTGAACCTGACACTGACTGTCTCAGTTCGGCCAATAAGAGACAGACATCGGTTTACAATGAGCGGCAGGTCGGCCTTCAAAGCGGTCATTCAGTGGGCAACAACAAACGAAATGGCAGACGGACGA
Source organism: Methylobacter sp. (assembly GCA_030679035.1). Lineage (GTDB taxonomy): Bacteria > Pseudomonadota > Gammaproteobacteria > Methylococcales > Methylomonadaceae > Methylobacter_A. The sequence goes on from JAUXTH010000048.1 coordinate 53,657, forward strand.
AATTTAACGTGAAGCTAACCAGGCGCGGTTGAGCAACTCCAGCATCCTATCAAGTTCTTTTAAACTTTTTTGAAAAATTGCCGACATAAAAAGCCGCTGGCCCTGACGGCCTCGACGGCTGAATGACTAAAGCTAAATACATTTAAAAGAAACGGGAAAACGTGTCAATTTCCTCGCGAGACGTTCGATAGTTATTAACAGGAGCATGAGAATCTTCATAACCCATTGCCATGCCGCAAATGAGAATAACCTTGTCAGGATACCCCAGTATTTCTTTGATGATCTTCGGATATTCAGCTAATGACGCTTGTGGGCAAGTTGCTAACCCCTCTTCAATGGCTGCCAGCATGACTGATTGCAAAAACATGCCATAATCCAAAAACGAGCCTGTTGCCATATCGGAATCCATAAAGAAAAGCAGCATGATAGGCGCATCAAATGCCCTGTAATTTGCAACCCATTGCTCTATCTGTTTTTCTTTGTCATCTCGATTGATTTCGAGTGCGGTATAAAGCTGGAGGCCGCAAGCCTTACGTCTTGTCTTGTAAGGCTCATGCCATTCACACGGATAATATTGATAATCCATTTGCGCCTTTATGCCGCTTCGATATGCATTTTCCAAACGTTGCTCCAAGAGTTTCTTTTTTTCACCCATAACCACGGCAACTTGCCAAGGCTGGGTATTCACTCCAGAAGACGCCTGTTTGGCGGCATTTAAAATACGTTTTATTTTCTCTACATCGACAGTTTTGTTTAGAAAAGCACGCGTGGATTTACGCTTTGCTAAAGCTTCCGAGACTTTCATAGGCTACTTTTTCACTTCTGAGAGCCCTCGGCTAAGTGGGCATCAACGGGAGATTCGAATGCAATGAAAAGAACACACGGCCCGGAGTCGGTGCATGAAGCCTTGTGCGGAGCTTTAATCGGCCCATACGCGTAAGTACCGGGCTTGAGAACTGAAGGGCTGTGTCCACTATATTCGATGCGAAGCTCTCCAGAAACAAGGATCATGCGCTCAGCTGAAGAATGCCAATGGGACGGAATGGTGTAGTTCGCCGGTACCTTGAGGAATACATCCGCGTTGGGTTTGGCAGGGTCGCCGTGAAGGACGGCGATCTCGCACCCCTTGGGAAAGAGTGGTGGGCATGAACCCCACTTGAGCTGAGCATCGTCAAAGGCAAGGGTGTGCGGCTTTTCGGATGGTACTTCTGCCCCCGCAGAGGTATTGGAGAGACTGATTGTCTTAGAAGGGGGCGGCGGTGTATAGATATTATCTAAATCCTTGTCGATTTTAACGGCAAGACTTTCGACACCTTTTAGCGTTAGTTTTTTATCGCCGCCTTTTGTCTCTGAAATATAATTACCGATTAATTGACCGTCTTTCGCCCTGACTAAATGCCCCATGATATAAGCGAATAAATAACTTGGTTTATGCAGTCTGCCAACCAATACATAATCAGCCCCTGCTTTGTTAGCCAGTTCTGCGGCAATATCGCTGTGGTCAAAAAGATACCCAAAACCGCTGTTGGCTTCGTGTTGA